>JBBRQO010000031.1:0-53044 GCA_038226325.1 Steroidobacterales bacterium
ACCTTGGCGACCACACCTGCCCCGACGGTTTTCCCACCCTCGCGGATGGCAAAGCGCAGGCCCTGCTCCATCGCGATCGGCGCGATCAGCTCGACCACGATCTTGATGTTGTCCCCAGGCATCACCATCTCCGTGCCCTCCGGCAACTCCACCGCTCCGGTCACATCCGTGGTGCGAAAGTAGAACTGCGGCCGATAGCCCTTGAAGAACGGCGTGTGCCGCCCTCCCTCCTCCTTCGTCAGCACGTACACCTCGGCCTCAAACTTCGTGTGCGGCATGATGCTGCCCGGCTTGCACAGCACTTGCCCGCGCTCCACGTCCTCGCGCTTCGTGCCGCGCAGCAACACCCCGACGTTGTCTCCCGCCTGCCCCTCATCCAACAGCTTGCGAAACATCTCAACGCCCGTGCACGTCGTCTTGGTCGTCGGGCGGATCCCCACAATCTCCACTTCGTCGTTGATCTTCACAATCCCGCGCTCAATGCGACCCGTCACTACCGTGCCGCGACCCGCAATCGAGAACACATCTTCCACCGGCATCAGAAACGCCCCTTCCACCGCCCGCTTGGGCACCGGAATGTACTCATCGAGCGCCTTCACCAGCTTGATCACCGCCGGTACCCCAATATCGCTCTCATCCCCTTCCAGCGCCTTTAACGCCGAGCCCGTGATGATCGGCGTCTTATCCCCAGGGAATTTGTACAAGGTCAGCAGATCACGCACTTCAAGCTCCACCAGCTCCAACAGCTCCGCGTCATCAACCATGTCCGCCTTGTTCAAAAACACCACGATGTACGGCACGCCCACCTGGCGCGCCAGCAATATGTGCTCCCGCGTCTGGGGCATCGGGCCGTCCGCCGCACTGACCACCAAAATCGCCCCGTCCATCTGCGCCGCACCCGTGATCATGTTCTTCACGTAGTCCGCATGCCCCGGGCAATCCACGTGCGCGTAGTGCCGCGCCTCGCTCTGGTACTCCACGTGCGCCGTCGCAATCGTGATCCCGCGCGCCCGCTCCTCCGGCGCCTTGTCAATCTGGTCGTAGGCCTTGAACTCCCCGCCATACTTCTCCGCCATCACCTTCGTTAACGCCGCCGTCAAGGTCGTCTTGCCATGGTCTACATGTCCAATCGTCCCCACGTTCACGTGCGGTTTCGTTCGCTCAAACTTCCCCTTCGACACGGCTGCTCTCCAAATTAATGAAAACGGTTTGTAACTTAAGAAGCTCTCTGCATGACGACATCGGCAACATTGCTCGGCACTTCCATGTACTTCGCGAATTCCATCGTGTAGTTCGCGCGGCCCTGGCTCATGGAGCGCATCGCCGTCGAGTACTGAAACATTTCGGCCAGCGGCACATCCGCAGTGACCACTTTGCCGGATGGGGAGTCCTCCATGCCGACAATCTGGCCGCGGCGGCGATTCAAGTCGCCGACGATGTCGCCGTAATAGTCCTCCGGCGTCACCACTTCGACCTTCATGATGGGCTCGAGCAATATCGGCTTAGCCTTGCGGAAGCCTTCTTTAAAGCCCATCGAACCCGCAATCTTGAAAGCCATTTCATTCGAATCGACGTCGTGGTACGAGCCGTCGAATATCGTCACTTTGACGTCGACGATAGGGTAACCGGCGATCACGCCAGTCTGTACGGCCTCTTGAATGCCCTTGTCCACCGCTGGAATAAATTCACGCGGCACGGCACCGCCGACAATGCCGTTGACGAACTCATAGCCTTTGCCCGCCGCCAGCGGCTCGATCTTCAGCCACACATGGCCATACTGCCCGCGGCCGCCCGACTGGCGTACGAATTTGCCTTCCGACTCGACGGTGCCGCGGATGGTTTCACGATAGGCCACCTGAGGCTTGCCGACATTGGCTTCCACCTTGAATTCACGCTTCATGCGGTCGACGATGATCTCAAGATGCAGCTCGCCCATCCCGGAGATAATGGTCTGGCCGGATTCCTGGTCCGTATGCACGCGAAACGAAGGATCTTCCTTCGCCAAACGCTGCAGGGCAACGCCCATTTTCTCTTGATCCACCTTGGTCTTGGGCTCTACGGCCACGGAAATGACGGGTTCCGGGAACTCCATCTTTTCCAGAATAATGACCTTGCCGGGATCCGACAGCGTGTCTCCGGTGGTGACATCCTTCAAGCCGACCGCGGCCGCGATATCGCCGGCGCGCACCTCTTTGATTTCCGAGCGCTCGCTGGCGTGCATTTGCAGCAGCCGGCCGATCCGTTCGGTGCGGTTACGATTCGGCACGAACACCTGGTCGCCTGAATTCAACGTGCCCGAATAGACGCGAAAGAATGTCAGATTGCCGACGAAGGGATCGTTCAAAATTTTGAAGGCGAGAGCCGAGAAGGGCGCGTCATCGTTGGGAAGGCGCGTCATCGGTTCGCCATGCTCGTCCTGGCCTTTGACCGACGGCACTTCCATGGGCGAAGGCATGTATTCGACGATGGCATCGAGCACCGCCTGTACGCCCTTGTTCTTGAAGGCGGAGCCGCAGGTCACCAGGCACACCTCGTTCTTCAGCGCACGCGCCCGCAGGCCCTGCTTGATCTCGATGTCGGTCAGTTCGCCGGTTTCCAGGTACTTGTTGAGCAAAGTCTCATTGCCCTCGGCGGCGGCCTCGATCATCTTGGCGCGCCATTCCTCACACTCTTTCAGCATGGCGGCGGGAATTTCGCGGTACTCAAACTTCATGCCCTGGGTTTCTTCGTCCCACCAGATCGACTTCATCTTGACCAGGTCAACCACGCCGACGAAGCCGTCCTCGGCGCCGATGGGTAGTTGAATCGGCACCGGGTTGCCGCGCAGGCGCGTGCGTATCTGCTCAACGCAACGCAGGAAATTCGCGCCGGCCCGATCCATTTTGTTGACGAAGGCAACGCGCGGCACACCGTACTTGTTCATCTGGCGCCAGACGGTCTCCGACTGCGGCTGCACGCCCGACACCGCGCAATACACGGCCACCGCCGAATCCAGAACGCGCAAGGAGCGCTCCACTTCGATGGTGAAATCAACGTGCCCCGGAGTATCGATGATGTTGATGCGATATTCGGGGAAGCTCTTGTCCATTCCCTTCCAGAAACAAGTGGTCGCAGCCGCGGTAATCGTGATGCCGCGCTCCTGCTCCTGTTCCATATAGTCCATCACGGCGGCGCCGTCGTGAACCTCGCCGATCTTATGCGACACGCCCGTATAGAACAGAATACGCTCCGTCGCGGTGGTCTTTCCCGCGTCGATATGAGCGGAAATGCCGATATTTCGGTAGCGCTCGATGGGCGTAGTGCGTGACATGGTTCCTCGGCGCTGCGCGCCACCTCTTAAACGGGGTCGAAACGACCCCTTTTCTCAGGCGCCTCGCGCCGAATCCAACGGGGTCGCTGTAAGCACAACGACCCCGTCCGATTGATCTATATAAGACCGAGCCGGCGGATTACCAGCCTGGGCTACCAGCGATAGTGCGCGAAGGCCTTGTTGGCTTCGGCCATGCGGTGAGTATCTTCGCGCTTGCGCACTGCGGCGCCGCGGTTCTCGGCGGCCTCCATCAGTTCAGCGGCTAAGCGATGCGCCATGGACTTCTCGCTGCGCGCGGTGGCCGCTTCGATGACCCAGCGCATAGCGAGAGTCTGGCGGCGATTGGCACGTACTTCCACGGGAACCTGGTAGGTAGCGCCGCCCACTCGGCGAGACTTCACCTCGACCACGGGCTTGACGTTATCCAGCGCTTGCTGCAACACAGCAATCGCCTCGCCGCCGGCGCGGCCACTCTTGTCGCCGATGCGATCAATGGCGCCGTAGACAATCTTTTCGGCTGCGGACTTCTTGCCGCGCTCCATCACCATGTTGATGAATTTAGCCAACATGTCGTTGCCGAACTTAGGGTCCGGAAGGATGGTGCGATGGGGGGCTGCTGCTCTGCGGGACATGGAAAACCTTTACTTTTTGGGACGTTTGGCGCCGTACTTGGAGCGGCCTTGGCGACGATCGCTGACGCCGGCGCAGTCAAGCGCGCCGCGCACCGTGTGGTATCGGACACCGGGTAGATCCTTGACGCGGCCGCCACGGATCAGAACCACGGAGTGTTCTTGCAAATTGTGGCCTTCGCCGCCGATGTAGCTCGAAACTTCGTAGCCATTCGTCAGGCGCACGCGGCACACCTTGCGCAGAGCCGAATTCGGCTTCTTCGGCGTGGTGGTGTAAACGCGTGTGCAAACGCCGCGCTTCTGCGGTGAAGCGGCCAGCGCCGGCACCTTGGATTTCCAGGCAGGTTCATTCCGGCCGGTGCGAATTAATTGGGTCGTCGTCGCCATAAATACCTTTAGAGCCGCACTTGGACAAGGAGCGGCCAGATTTCATGAAAAAAATTAACGGGCAAATGCCCCGTACTTGTGCCCGGAGACAAAGGCCGGCGATTGTAGGAACCGGCCGAGCGAGTGTCAAGGTAAATGCTGCCATGCAGCACGCATAATTCGGTGTGCCGCGTTTAGAAATCGCGCTTAAGTCTCCGGCGCTTCTTCCCGTAGCAGGGGCACGAGAATGTCGTTCAGGTCATCCAAGTTCCACGCAGCAGCCTTGGCATAGCGTAATACACCGGTGCGATCGATGACGTAATTTGTGGGAAGAGCATGGAGCGAGCCACTCGGGATCCCCTTGGCGGATTTATCGATAATTTCTCTTGAAAATGCTCCGACTACTTCGTATTCACCACGGTCTTCAATGAAAACCATAATCCTGTAGTTCTGTTCCAATGTGTTCATGACCTTCGCGTGGCGGTGGTGGTCGCGTTTGCTTTCAAGCCCGGCGCAGCAGTCGGTTAGTTGGCGGCCGCAGCCTCGCGTAAAGCCTCATGGCGCAGCGACATCGGCGTACCTATGCCGCCCCGTAAACCGCGCGCCTCAGCGCAGCAACGAAGTCGCCCGCCATGCCTTCGACGGTGGTGTTGGTGAGCGCCACCACCGTCAGCCTACGTTGCGGGTCCACATACCAGTGATGGCCATACACGCCACCCCATTTCCAAGTGCCGGCTGACTGCTGCACTTCGGCAAGTGCCGGATCCATGAGTACGGCACCGCCGAAACCGAACCCCCAGGCAGGAGTCAGCTCCAAGTTGACGCGCAATTCGCTGATCTGATTGCTCATCATGGACTGCGTGCTCAGCGGGGTGAGAATGGCGCCACCACCCCGCCGTATGGTTTCCAGAAAAACCAGGAAATCCATTGCCGTGCCGGCCATGCCCGCGCCGCCGGACGGAAAGGAGTTCGGGTCGAGAATGCGTGACGGCGCAAAGCGGGTCCAAGCTCCCGGGCCAAGTTCCACGAGATCCGGATCCGCCATGCGCCGCGGCCTCGCTCCATCCACATAGGCGGCCGCAAGGCGTCCAAGATCACGCACGACAAAGGCCGTATCCTTCATACCGAGCGGTCCCGTTACCAGCGATTCGACGAGATTGGGGAGCGGCTCGCCACCCACGCGCGCCAGGACTCCGCCTAGGACGTCGAGCGCCACGGAGTATCCCCACGCGGTTCCGGGAACCGCCGACAGCGGCACTGTGCCAAGGCGCCTCAATTCCTCGTCCAGCGACAAGCCGGGCTCAGCCAGCCCATCGGACACACCGGCTCGCTCGTAGGGTCCTCCAATGGGCTGGAAAAAACTGTAGCTGAGTCCCGCGGTGTGCGTCAGCAGTTGGCGCACCGTGATGACTGCCGCGCTTCCATCAGCCAAAGTCGGACGGAAATCGGGGAGCCAGCGAGTCACAGCATCATCCAAATTGAGCTGGCCGCGCTCCACCAACGCAAGCGCCGCCGCGGAGACGATGGACTTGGTCAGCGACGACAAACGAAAGATGGTGTCCTCGCGCATGGCCTGCTGCGCCTCGCGATCCGCGTACCCGGCGGCGCGCCGATGGATGATCACCCCGTCCCGAGCGATCACCACCACCATCCCGATCAGGCGCTGTGCAGCCAGCGCGCGCTCGATGGCGGAGTCGACCCGGGTAGACAGAGATGAATCGACGCCAGCGGTCCCGGCAAGCGATACTTCAGGCGGCTTGATTTTCATGTTGAAGATGATTTTCTGCGAAGGCTTGGGTCAACACAAGGAACACGATTGCATGCTCACGGTTTTTTCGAAAGATCACCTGTTGCGCAGTCCGCGCACCGAACTGTACGGCGGTGAATTGGTGCGCCCGCATGAATCGCCGGAGCGCGCGCAAATCGTGCTGGAGAAGATCCAGGCAGAGCAACTAGGAGAAGTGATCGCGCCGGCGAAATTCGGCATGGCGCCGCTGCTGCGCGTGCACGACACGGCGTTCATAGAATTCTTGCAGCAGGCGTGGAAAGACTGGGTCGCTGCCGGCAATCGCGGCGAAGCCATCCCCGATTGTTGGCCGGCTCGGCGCATGGCGCAGCGCATTCCGAACAGCATCACCGGCAAATTGGGCTATTACGCCATGGCGGGCGAGACCTCGATCAGCCAGGGCACTTGGGAGGCGGCCGCGGCTGCCGCTGATGTAGCGTTGACGGCAGCTTCGCGCATCACGAGCGGCCTGCGCGCTGCCTTCGCGCTGTGCCGCCCGCCCGGGCACCACGCCGCGCGCGACCTGTACGGCGGCTATTGTTTTCTGAACAATGCGGCGATCGCGGCGCAGTACCTGCGCGACGGGGGTGCTGCACGCCTTGCCATACTCGATGTCGATTTTCATCATGGCAACGGCACCCAAGACATTTTCTACGATCGCCCCGATGTGCTCTATGTATCGCTGCACGGCGATCCGGCGCAGGCGTTTCCGTATTTTTCCGGTTATGCTGATGAAATCGGCATGGGTGCGGGTGAAGGTTTCACGCTGAATTTTCCGCTGCCGCCGGCCACGGAATTCGGCGTCTGGCAGGATGCGCTGCGGGTCGCGCTCGCGCGCATCGCCGATTTTCGTGCCGATGCGTTGGTGGTGTCGCTGGGAGTGGATACTTTCGCGCAAGATCCCATCAGCTTCTTTCGCCTGCAATCGCAGGACTTCTCCACCTACGGAACTATGTTAGGCGATTGCGGACTGCCGACGCTGTTCGTTCTGGAGGGCGGCTATGCTGTCGGTGAAATCGGCATCAATGTGGTGAATGTCTTACGCGGATTCGAGGAGGCCCGCTCTTAGGTCGCAGCATAACGATCCAAGACCTACGTCCTGTGCATTACACTGCCGCGCCCATAGTTATGAATAGAACGCCGACTCTCCACCCGAGGATCTCATGATGGAAACTGCACAATTAATCCAAGCCGCCGCCAACATCGTGGGTGCCATGGCCGCCTCGCAGTACGGTAAATTCGGCGGAATGGAAGCCGCAAAAATCGCCGATATCGCAACGATAGCCGTCAAGATCGCGCGGGCGATCGAAATCGAAGCGAACAAGCCCCAGACCTGAAGGCGCCGCGCTTCGGTACCCTCTCCATGGCAACCGTAAAGGCAAAATCCAAAGCCGGCCGTCCCCGCAAGACGACGGCAACGAAGCGCGCAGGCGGAAAAGGGTCGCGTGCGCGGGGGAAACTCGCGCCCGGGGCCAAGGCACGAGGACTGGATGCCGCCGAGGTCGCCATCGACATGGGCAGTGCGGAAATCGCGGAGGTGGTTGCCTTGGTTCGAAGCGCCGGCGGCGCCCTCATCGGTGCGTATCGCGAACCGCTCGGCGGCCGGCCACTCGTAATTGCGTCACTGCCGCTCGGTGCCCTGCAGCCCACCCCCTTCCAGCGCGATCTATCGCCCACGCATGCCAAGCGCCTCGCAGTGAAAATCGACGAGACCGCTGCATTCTTGGACCCACTGATCGTAGTGCGCGGTGAAGACGGCCGCTTCTGGACGCCGAACGGCCGCCACCGATTGGCAGCGGGCAAGGTTCTCGGATTGAAACAGATCACGGTGCTGATCTCGCCGGATGAAACGCTGGCATATCGCATTCTCGCGCTGAACACCGAAAAGGCGCACAACCTGCGCGATCGCAGCCTGGAAGTGATTCGCATGGCGCGCAGCCTGGCCAAGCGCCACCCCACGTCCAAGGAAGATCAATACACAGCGGAGTTCGAATCTGCCGAATTGCTGACTTTGGGTATCGTCTACGAGAAGTCGTCGCGGTTTGCCGGCGGTGCCTACAGTTCATTTCTGAAGAAAGTGGATCGCTTCAGCGAGCGCACCCTCGCCGCAAGCCTGCGCGAGCGCGAAAGCTTTGCAGCACGCCTGCTGGACATCGACGCGCAGGCGAAACGTGTCATCGAGGCGCTGCAGGCCCGCGGCTTCAAGTCGCCTTACCTGCGCAACTACGTGGTGGCGCGCATCAATCCAGTGCGCTTTCACAAGGCAAAGAAAGGCGATACCAAACCACCCATGCCCATCGCGCAGGCGCTCACTCGCATGGCCGCCGCCGTCAAGAATTTCAAGGTGGAGTCGGTGTCGAATTCGGATCTAGCCTGGGTGGCGGTTGGCGCCAGTGCCCAAGAAGCCTGACAACGATTATGAATTTCCCGCCAATGCGTGCGTTTTCACGTCATATTGACGCCTATTATCCGAAATTGACCCAGTTGACGGCACCTGGTATCGCAATCCGTGAGCATTGCACTTCATGCTCACATGACCGATGCCGATTACGCTCTGGCGCATTGCCGCCGACACGCCTTAGTACGGCGCCGACGACGTGTCGGGCAGGGCGCTGAGGCAACCGGCGGGCATTGGAATCGCTAGGGCACGCCCTGCATTTACGCGTCTCAGTCCATCGCCCTCGCCTGTCTCGAGACACTGCTTCATTTAAATGGGCCCAAACCGCTGCCGCTCAACCGCTTCATGATCAAAATCGACATGCAGATTGCTTGGTGGCGACCAAACTGCGCCGCTGGACCTACGATGCGCGCCTGGCGCCAGGGACGGCGCTTGAGTAGGCGACGCGCCTAAGCCGCCCGAAGCTTTCCTCCGTACACCACGCCGACGCAGGGATTGGCGCCCAAGCCATAACAGAGCTCTGCCGGCCGCTCGATTCGCCACAGCGCCAGGTCCGCGCGCTTGCCGACTTCGAGCGTGCCAATTTCATCGGATGCACCCAATGCCCGCGCCGCCTGTCGTGTAGCACCGCTCAGGGCTTCTTCGGGAGTCAATCCGAACAGCGTGCAGCCCATGCTCAGCGCAAGCAGTATAGACGTGCACGGCGAGGTCCCGGGATTGGAGTCGGTGGCGACGGCGAGTGCCACGCCCGCTTCGCGCAACAGCGCCACCGGCGGCGGGGTGGTCTGGCGTAAGGTAAAGTAGGCAGTGGGCAGCAGCACGGCCACGGTGCCCGCGGCCGCGAGCGCGCGAGCGCCAGCAGCGCTCACATACTCCAAGTGATCCGCCGAGAGTGCGCCCCATTTCGCCGCCAACTCCGCGCCACCCATATCGCTCAATTGACCCACGTGCACATGTGCGGGCAATCCAAGCTGTTTTGCCGCGCCTAATAGCTGCTCGGTTTCCGTCACTGTAAATGCAATGTTCTCGCAAAAGGCGTCGACGGCATCGACGAGATTTGCCGCCACCAAGGATTCCAGCCAGGGACCGCAGACCTGGTCCACGAAGCCTTGGCGATCGGCGGTGAAGTCCCGCGGCAGCGCGTGCAAGCCGAGAAATGTTTTCCTGATCGACACCGGCAACTCCGCGCCTAAATCGCGCGCCACTTCGAGCATGCGTCGCTCGGCCGCGAGTTCGAGTCCGTAGCCGGACTTCGCTTCGATGGTGGTGACCCCTTCGGCCATCAGCCGCTCTGCACGAATGGTCGCGGACGCCCGCAGTTCCTCATGCGTCGCCGCGCGCGTTGCCTGCACGGTTGATTGAATCCCACCTCCGGCGAGTGCAATGTCCTCGTAGGAGACCCCGCACAGCCGCTTTTCGTATTCCTCCACCCGATGGCCGCCGTACACCAAGTGCGTATGGCAATCGATCAAGCCCGGAGTCAGCCACAGACCCTGGGCGTCGTGAATGGGAATTCCCTGCGCAGCCGCCTGATCTGCGCCATCAGCGGCTGGGCCGATCCAGGCAATACGGTCGCCTTTGACCGCCAGCGCCGCGTTTTTGAGGTTGCCATAAGGTTCGGCGCCCGCGACCATGGTGGCAATGTTGGCGCCGACCCAAATCTGGTCCCAGTCCTTGCCCGACGACTTTTGCACTTCTGATCGCCCGTTGCTGCCTATTGTTAGTATGATACGGCAAAAGTGGTTCCCTATACAGGTATAGTCAAGATGCCCCGCTACCATTTGCAGTCGGCTTTCCTGTCGCAGCACTGGGTCCGCGACGTCACCGTCGATGTCTCCGATGAGGGCTTCATCACCGGAATCGATGCCGGAACCGCGGTCGATTCTGTCCCTGCCGAGCGCATCGACGGCTTCGTCGTTCCCGGCATGGCCAACGCGCACAGTCACTCCTTCCAGCGCGCCATGGCGGGAAACACCGAATATCGATTGTCGGCGCGCGACAGTTTCTGGACTTGGCGCAATGCCATGTATGCCCTCGCTAATCGCATCGAACCCGGCGATTTGCAGATCCTGGCAACGCAGTTATTCGTGGAGATGCTGAAAGCCGGTTATACCTCGGTGGCGGAATTTCACTACCTGCACCGTCAACGTGGCGGCATCCCCTATTCCGGCGCGAATGCTCTATGGGAAGCCATCGGCAACGCGGCGTCGACTGCGGGCATCGGCCTTACCTTTCTACCCACGCTCTACCAGACCAGCGATTTCGGCCGCCAACCCTTGAAAACCGAGCAGGCGAGATTCGCATCGGACACCGATGAATTCCTGCGCGCGGTGGAGGAACGGATCGGCACGGAACGGCGCAGTCATGGTCACGGGCCGCGCAGCACCGCCGGCTTGCAACGCACCGGAGTAGCATTTCACAGCCTGCGCGCCGTGCCGCTCGAAAATATCCAGAAGGCAACCCTGCGTTTAACGGAGATAGATCCCGAGATGCCCTTGCACATTCACGTGGCGGAACAAGTGCTCGAGGTAAAAGCCTGTCTGCGCGAAACCGGGAGGCGCCCGATTGAGTTGCTGCTCGACGCGGGACTGCTCAACAAGCACTGGTGTCTGGTGCATGCCACCCACGCAACGGCGGAGGAATTGAAGGGCATCGCCGCCGCCGCGGCCACGGTCTGCGTCTCCATCAGCACCGAAGCGAATCTCGGCGACGGGTTCTTCGATACGGCGCGTTTTCTGAAGGCGGGCGGGCGGCTGTGCGTGGGTTCCGACAGTCAGTCCGCGGTGAGTCCCACCGAAGAGCTGCGCTGGCTGGAATATCAACAGCGCCTGCACAAGAAGCGCCGCGCCATTCTCACGTCTACCACCGAATCGCATGTGGGAACGCGCCTGTGGCGTGACTCGGCGCTGCACGGTGCGGCGGCCATCGGCCAACCGGCCGGCGCCATTGCAGTGGGTCGCCGCGCCGATTGGTTAGTGTTGGATGCCGCACACCCCACCATGGCGGGCGCCGCGGAAGACACCGCCTTGGATCATCTATTGTTTGCCGGCGGCGATGCCGCCATCCGCGATGTCATGGTCGCCGGCCGCTGGGTCATCAAGAACCGGCGCCACGAGGTCGATGCGGACCTGCACCCTCGGTTTGGCAAACTCATGAAGCGACTTGGCCACCCAACTTCGGGGTAGCCTTGAATATGGCGCAGGCTAGATGCGTAGTCTTCATGCGCATATCTTATCCGCATATAAAGTGCGTAACTTCACATCAGGTATATGCCATGCGCGCTAAATCGCAGCGTACAGCCGCCAAGAAAGCGACGAACGTAAGTATACGAAGCGACTTGCTCGACGCCGCACGTGAATCCAAGCTGAACTTGTCGGCGACCCTGGAACGCGCGTTGGTCGAAGAATTGAAGCACATAAACCGTCAGCAGTAGCGCGAAGACAATCGCGAGGCCATTCTTGCCCACAGCGAGTTTGTCGAGAAACACGGAGTATTCTCAGATGTCTAGTGCCGCAGTTTTCAATCTACCGCAACCGAAACGCACAGACTAAATCGGTCTTCCCCCTGTTGCTCGACATCCAGTCGGATCTATTGGACGATTTGCCGACCCGCGCGGTAATCCCTCTGACCCAGTCTAGTGGCGTCACGCACAAACCCTTGTCTCGATTGACCCCGTTCATCAAGGTGGAAGAGAAGGCATACATGCTGCTGACCTATCAACTGGCGAGCGTCGCAAAATCGGTACTGGGGCCTGCCGTATCGGATGCGTCCACCGATCGGGGTGTGATAGTCGCGGCCTTGGAGTTTCTGATCAGCGGCGTCTAATAGCGCATCTTTAGCTCACCTGTCTCTTCACAAGAAATCAGTTGACTGTACCTGTCTATACAGGTTAAATTCACCTGATGAGCAAGGCCTCTGCATCGCTGCAGCCGTTATATCTACAGGTGAAGCGGCACATCCTCGACAATATCGGCTCCGGTAAGTGGGGCGCTGCGACGCGCGTACCCTCGGAGAACGACATCGTCAAATCCTTCGGCGTGTCGCGCATGACGGCCAACCGGGCGCTGCGCGAATTGCGCGACGAGGGAGTGCTAGTGCGCATCGCGGGGGTCGGCAGCTTCGTTGCCGATCAACATGCTCACGCTCATCCGCTCGAAATTCGCAGCATTGCGGACGAAATCCGCCACCGCGGCCATGTGCATCGCGCTGAGGTCACCTCGCTGGAAAGAGTTCGTGCGGTGGCCGAACTCGCCGAGGATTTTGGGATTGCGCCGCGCAGTGAATTGTACTGCTCAGTCATCGTGCACTTTGAGAACGATCGCCCCATCCAGCTTGAAGACCGTTACGTGCTGCCGAAGCTCGCACCGCAGTATTTAACTGTGGACTTCAATGAAACCACACCCACCGACTACTTGATCAAAGTCGCCCCGCTGCAGGAAGCCGAGCACTTGCTGCGCGCCGTCATGCCGGATGAGCGCACGCGCAAGCTGCTGGACATGAAACGCGATGAACCCTGTCTATTGATGATTCGCCGCACTTGGACCGCGGGGCAAATAGCCTCGGTGGCCCGTCTCTACTATCCCGGTTCCCGATATGAATTGTCGGGTCGTTTTCGCCCCTAGAGGATGCCACCATGCTCGCCCCCTTAAAACCCCGAGTTATTCGCGCCGCGCGCGGCAACACCTTGAGCGCCCGCACTTGGATGACCGAAGCGCCGCTGCGCATGCTGATGAATAATTTGGATCCCGAAGTCGCGGAGAATCCCGCCGAGCTCGTCGTGTACGGCGGCATCGGGCGCGCCGCGCGCGATTGGAATTGCTACGACCGCATCGTCGAAACGTTGAAGACGCTCACCGAAGAGCAAACCCTGTTGGTGCAGTCCGGAAAGCCGGTAGGCGTATTCCCTACTCATGCCGACGCGCCGCGTGTGCTGATCGCCAATTCCAATCTGGTGCCACACTGGGCGACCTGGGAGCATTTCAACGAGCTGGATCGCAAGGGTCTGGCCATGTACGGGCAAATGACCGCGGGGTCCTGGATTTATATCGGCAGCCAGGGAATCGTGCAGGGGACCTATGAAACCTTCGCCGAGATGGGCCGCCGCGACTTCGGCGGTGAGCTCGGCGGCAAGTGGATACTCACAGCCGGCCTTGGCGGCATGGGCGGCGCGCAGCCGCTGGCCGCCACCATGGCGGGATTCAGCATGCTGGCGGTCGAATGCCGTCAAAGCCGCATCGATAAGCGCTTGGAGACGGGTTACGTGGACGCGCAGGCGCGATCCATAGACGAGGCCCTGGCGCTGCTCGAGACCGCCAAAAAGAATTCCAAGCCGATTTCGGTGGCGCTGCTCGGTAATATCGTCGATGTACTGCACACTTTGCTCGATCGCGGCATCCGACCGGACGCCGTGACCGATCAGACATCCGCGCATGACCCCGTAAATGGCTACCTGCCGCAGGGCTGGACGGTGGAACAATGGGACGAACGGCGCGTTACCGATCCCACCGGCACCACGTCTGCTGCGACCGCTTCCATGGCCAAGCATGTCGAATACCTGTTGCGTTTTAAGAAGATGGGAATGCCGGTATTCGACTATGGCAACAACATCCGGCAGGTCGCCTTCGATGCAGGCGTCAAACAGGCCTTCGACGTCCCAGGCTTCGTGCCGGAATATATCCGGCCGTTGTTCTGCCGCGGTGTCGGGCCCTTCCGTTGGGTGGCCCTGTCGGGCGATCCCGAAGATATTTATAAGACCGACGCCAAAGTGAAGGAGCTGATCCCGGACGATCCGCATCTGCATCACTGGCTCGACATGGCTCGCTCGCAAATTCATTTCCAAGGTCTGCCGGCGCGTATTTGCTGGGTAGGCCTGGGGCAGCGTCATCGACTGGGCCTGGCCTTCAACGACATGGTCAAGAGCGGCGAGCTCAACGCGCCCATCGTGATCGGCCGCGATCACCTCGACTCGGGTTCCGTCGCCAGCCCCAATCGTGAAACTGAGGCGATGAAGGATGGCTCCGATGCGGTTTCCGATTGGCCGCTGCTCAATGCCCTGCTGAATACGGCGAGCGGCGCCACCTGGGTATCGATTCATCATGGCGGTGGCGTGGGTATGGGTTACTCCCAGCACGCTGGCGTGGTCATCGTTTGCGACGGCAGCGAGGCCGCGGGCAAGCGCATTCGCCGCGTGCTTTGGAATGATCCGGGCACGGGAGTGATGCGTCATGCCGATGCAGGCTATGAGACGGCTATAGCCTGCGCCCGCGAACAGGGTCTTAACCTGCCGATGATCGACTAGTGGCAAACGTTCTAGAGATTCGCGCAGGCGAAATGTCGCTGGCCGCGTTGCGACGCATCCACGAGCAACCGGCCGCCCTGCGCCTGTCGGCGCATGACCGAGATCGCATTGCCGTCGCCAGCGCCCTGGTGGAAAAGATCGTTGCGATCGGCGACGCCGCCTATGGGATCAATACGGGCTTCGGCCTGTTGGCCCAGACGCGTATACCCACCGAGCAGCTCGAGCTGTTACAGCGCAATCTCCTGCTCTCGCACGCCGCGGGAGTGGGCGATGCGCTGCCGGATGCGGTGGTGCGACTGATCCTCGCGCTGAAAGTAAATGCGCTGGCGCGCGGACACTCGGGCATTACCATGGCTGTGATCGACGCGCTGCTGGCATTGCTGGAGCATGAAGTGTATCCGGTGATCCCGGCACAGGGCTCGGTGGGAGCATCAGGAGATCTGGCGCCCTTGGCCCATTTGAGCACGGTGCTGCTCGGCATTGGCCAGGTGCGCGTGCGTGGCCAGATACTGTCCGCCACCGAAGGCCTGGGGCTCGCCGGCCTGCAGCCTCTGAAGCTGCGGGCGAAGGAGGGGCTCGCACTGATCAACGGCACCCAGGTTTCCACGGCGCTGGCATTGGCAGGACTGTTCGGCGCCGAAGATGTGTTCGCCGCCGCCGTGGTCGCTGGCGCAATGTCGGTAGATGCACTCAAGGGCAGCGATTCGCCCTTCGATGCGCGCATACACGAAGTGCGCGGGCAACCCGGGCAAATCGCGGTGGCCCGCGAGTACCGGAACTTAATCGCTGGCAGCGCCATTCGCGCTTCGCACCTCGACTGTACGCGGGTGCAAGACCCCTATTCCTTCCGCTGTCAGCCGCAGGTCATGGGCGCGTGCCTGGACCTGATTAGGCAGTGCAGCGTCACCTTGAGCATCGAAGCCAATGCCGTCACCGACAACCCGTTACTGTTCGTCGAGGCAGGCGACGTGCTGTCCGGCGGAAATTTCCACGCCGAGCCCGTGGCATTCGCGGCCGATACTCTGGCGCTCGCCATAGCGGAAATCGGCAGCCTGGCGGAGCGGCGAGTCGCCGTATTGGTGGATCCCAAGATGAGCGGCCTGCCGGCCTTCTTGGTCGAGAACAGTGGCGTGAATTCCGGATTCATGATTGCACAAGTCACCGCCGCGGCGCTGGTGTCGGAGAATAAGACCATCGCGTCGCCCTGCAGCGTCGACTCCATTCCCACCTCTGCCAATCAAGAGGATCACGTCAGCATGGCGACGCACGGTGCGCGCCGCTTAGGGCCCATGGTGGACAATGCGGCGGCAGTGATCGGCATCGAATTGCTGGCGGCAGCACAGGGCATCGATTTTCATCGGCCGGCGCAATCCTCACATGTGCTCGAGGGAGTTCACTGCGTCATCCGCGGCGACGTGCCCTTCTATGCCGCCGATCGGTATTTCTCACCCGACATCCAGGCCGCGCAGAGGTGGGTCAAATCAGGACGCTTCTCGCCGCTGGTCAAACACTTGTTGCCGTCGCGAAGCGACGCGTGAGTGCATGGTGAGCGAGCCGATTTTCGAGTATGTGCCGGGCGACAGTCCGCTATTGATCAGTTTCCCGCATTCGGGCACGTGGGTGCCGCCGGATCTCGCGACGCGCCTGAAACCCGAAGCGCTCGACCTGCCCGATACCGATTGGTACCTGCCGCAGCTGTACGATTTTTTTCGCGGCTTAGGGGCTTCCATCGTGCGTGCGACCCACACGCGATATGTCGTCGACTTGAATCGCCCACCCGACGGCGCGCCGCTCTACCCCGGTCAGCGGGAAACCACGGTCTGCCCCATCGAGACCTTCGATGGCGAACCCTTGTACTCGAGCGGCGCGGCTCCGACTTCCACCGAAATTGCGGCGCGCCTGCAAAAGTATTGGCAGCCCTATCATGACAAACTCGCGCAAGTGTCGCAGCAACTTGCAATACGACATGGACGCTGCGTACTGTGGGACGCGCATTCGATTCGCTCTCAGGTACCGGGTCTTTTCGAGGGGCGCCTCCCCGATCTCAATGTCGGCACCTCTGATGGCCGCAGCTGCTCGCCCGCATTATCGGATCGCATCGTGGCGGCGTTGAGCGCGCAATCACAATTCTCGTTCGTGTTGAACGGCCGCTTCAAAGGCGGCTACATAACCCGCCACTACGGCAATCCCGCCGCGGGAATCGACGCCGTACAGATGGAGATAGCGCAATGCGCCTATCTCATCGAGTCGCGCACCCCGCCTTTCGATGCGGTACGCGCTCAGCCGCTCAGCATTTTACTGCGTAGTCTGCTGGAAGGTGTCGTCTGAACGGCGAAGTGGCCATTGCGCCCTTTAGTTCGTCACGCGATCAGTGCTTATTTTTGCAACTGCAGGTAGGCGATGATATCCACCCGGTCCTGCGCGGCGCTCAGTTGAAAAAACATCTTAGTCCCAGGAACCAGCGCGCTCGGATTGGTAAGCCAGCGATCCAAGGTTGCTTCATCCCAGGTCAAGCCGGAATTCTTGAGGGCTTTGGAATAGGAATAGTCTGCCACGCTTCCCGCAGAACGACCGACAACCCCACGATGCCGCGGGCCCAAATCATTGTCGTCGATGGAATGGCACGCCTCACAGGCCTGATACAAGACCTTACCCCGGCCCGCATCACCCATTGCGGCGCTCTCCATGGCCGCGAGCGCGTCGCCGGCAATGCAGAACCCCGCTACCATTGCGCTGAACGCTATTACTTTGACCCCACTTGCTTGTTCCATTAGACGACACCCTAAGAGTTAATACTGTTCTGGCGGCTGACCGGCATCTGCCATTAAGACTCTCCAGATGATGTTTTTATTCCGCGGTACTCCGCCCTGTCCTTGGCGCAAGTACTGGTGGCTGCTAGGCCACTGCTACGGCATTGTCCTAATGGTGGTGATGGACACGCCCTTGCACTAGGTCAATTTGTCGGCCGCAATCTTATCTAGCACCGTCACCTCTTCCTCCGGCAGCGTCAGCTCGGCCGACGCCAGATTTTCACGCAGATGCAACACTGTGGAGGTGCCCGGAATAAGCAGGATGTTGGGTGCACGTTGCAACAGCCAGGCGAGCGCCACCTGCATAGGCGTAGCGCCCAGACGGTTAGCGACATCGGACAAGACCGTCGACTGCAGCGGGGTGAAACCGCCGAGCGGGAAGAAGGGGACGTAGGCAATGCCCGCGGCAGCAAGCTGGTCGATGAGCGCGTCGTCGTGCCGGTGCGCGAGATTGTATTGGTTCTGCACGCAGACGATGTCTGCGATGGCGCGCCCTTCGTCAAGCTGCCGGGCCGTGACATTGCTGAGGCCGATATGCTGGACCAGCCCTTGACGCTGCAGCTCAGCAAGCGCGGCGAGTGGCGCCTCGATCGAGCCTTCGGCGGGCCCGTGCACGTCGAACATGACGCGCAGGTTGACGACGTTGAGCGCATCCACGCCTAGGTTGCGCAGGTTGTCATGCACCGCGATTGTCAGGTCTTCCGCCGAGAAGGCGGGCCGCCATGACGCATCCGCGCCGCGCTTGGCACCGAGTTTGGTAACGATCACCAGATCCTCGGGATACGGGTGTAGCGCCTCACGGATGAGGTGATTGGTGATGTGCGGACCGTAGTAGTCGCTGGTGTCGATATGGTCGACGCCATTCGCCACGGCCTCGCGCAAAACCGCCAGTGCGCCCGATCGATCTTTCGGCGGTCCGAACACCCCTGGTCCCGAGAGTTGCATCGCACCGTATCCCAAACGCGTCACGGCGCGAGCGCCCAGTGTGAAACTGCCTGCTTTGCTGATCTGGCTCAAGATGAATCTCCGCGGGTGAACGTGAGCATTAATGTACACAGCATGAGCTCGTGCGATAATCCAGCTCAATCGGCACAGGCTGTTCGGAATTACGAACAATGACAGCAGATCTTGGCGACCTTAGGGCATTCGCCGCAGTGGCCGGCGCTGGCGGCTTTCGCGAGGCAGCGCGGGCGGGCGGGCGCGGCGCCTCCAGCCTCAGTGAGGCCGTGCGTAGGCTCGAGGCCAGCCTGGGCGTACGCTTGCTCAACCGCACCACCCGAAGCATTGCTACCACCGAAGCGGGCGCGCGGCTAATGGATCGGCTCGGTCCGGCGTTGGCGGAGGTCGAGGCGGCCTTGGATGTGGTCAACAGCTTCCGCGATCGACCGGCAGGCACGCTCCGGCTGAACGTGCCGGTGAGTGCAGCGCGCCTCGTCCTGCCCAGCATCGTTCCGCCCTTTCTCGCGGCCTATCCCGACATCCGCCTCGAGGTAATTGCGGACGATAGCTTCGTCGACATGCTGGCGGCCGGCTGCGATGCGGGGATCCGCTACGACGAGCGGCTCGAGCAAGACATGATTGCTATCCCGATTGGGCCGCGTGAACAACGCTACGCCACCGCCGCCTCCCCGGCCTATCTCGATCGACGCGGCCGCCCCCTTCACCCGCGCGAACTCCTCGCGCATGCCTGCTTGCTCGGTCAGTTCGCCAGCGGTGCGATGACCACTCCTTGGGAATTCGAACATGACGGCGAAATCGTGAAGGTAACTCCGACGGGTCCGCTTATCGTTCGTGTCGGCGCCGCCGCTGACCTGGCTGTCGATGCAGCGATGGCCGGCTGCGGCGTGATCACACTATTCGAGGATTGGCTGCGTCCGTATCTTGACTGCGGCGCCTTGGAGCCGGTACTTGAAGCTTGGTGGCAGCGCTTCTCTGGGCCGTTTCTCTACTATCCGAGCCGCCGCCACCGTCCCGCTCCGCTGCGGGCCTTCGTTGATTTCATAGGTGCGATTGGACGGCAACCGAACTTAGTCTCGGCGTCCCGTGTCGTATCGACAACCGCCGCTGTGGCGCATGTGCGAGTTCCCAAATGAAATTCCCCGCTGCGGTCGCCCTCTTCTTCTGCCTCGCGCCCTGCGCCGGACGCGCCTCGATATTGGATCTTGCCACCCTGAGCTGCAGCAAGTACGAAAACGAAGTGCTGCCCGCCGCAGCCAACAGCACGACGGCGGATTCCATCAACACCGTGATGTGGTTGTTTGGCTACTCCGTCGCCAAGTCCGGCGCGCATGTGATGTACACGGACGGGCTGGCGCCCTTCGGCTTCGCGCTGGACGGTGAGTGCAAGGAGAATCCCACCGAGAGCCTGTTGGCTGCCATGGTCGTCGTCAAACCGGAGACCAAGAACCCGATGAACCTCGCCACCGTCGAGTGCGAGTTGTTTGCCACGCGGCATGTCGCTATGGCGCAATCGGATCCGGAGAGCGCGACTACCATCATGATGTGGCTATTCGGCTTTTCCACCGCAAAGTCCGGCCGCCATTTTTTCGACGCGGATTCACTGGTTCCTTTTCGGACCGCATTGCTGGACCATTGCGCGAAACATGCAGACAGCACCCTGTACGACGCATTAGCTGCCATCAAAATGGCCGGCAAGCCGGCACGCGAACCCGCGCACGCAGCACGCCCGTCACCGAAGCAGCCAACGCCGCGGCCCTAACGCATGCGTGCAGACGCCAAGCCGAACAGGCACGTTTGTCGGAGCCCGCCGACCCGGGAACGCGGCCACCTGCGCCTTGCCCGTCGGTAGGTCTTAAGCGAGTTTGAACGCTGCTCTGCTGGCCTCCCAGGTTAACTTTATGACTGCGAACGAGTTTTGGCGCCGCCACCGGATTATCAAATGGGTCACCGTCTCGGTGATGGCGCTAGTCGTCTCGGTGATCGTCATTGTGTTGCTGATCGATTGGAATGCCCTACGCGGCCCTGCGGCACGGATGATTTCGGCGAAGACCGGGCATCCCACCTCCATTGACGGAAACTTGTCGGTACACCTCTGGTCATGGAACCCCACGGTTACAGTCGAAGGGCTGCATATGCAAGAGCCGCAGTGGGCCGGCAACGGTCGGATGTTGGATGTCCAAAAGGCCACCGTGCAATTCAACCTCGGCCGTTTACTGATGGGGCATTTGGTTCTACCACGCGTAGCGATAGCAGGTGCCGAGCTCAATCTGCAACGCGATAGCAGAGGACGATCAAGCTGGGAATCTTCGTCTGCGATGCATAAACAGGCAGACGCATCACCGCACTTACCCGTCATCCGCCGGCTCATCATTCGCGACACCAAGATTCACGTGGCGGATGAGATTCGCAAGCTGCAATTCGACGGCACGCTGGCGGCTGATGAGCAGGTCCACACGCAGGACGAATCCGCGTTTCAGCTGAAATGCGCCGGCACGCTTAACGGCCGCGGATTCAGCCTGCGGGTCAATGGCGGACCGCTGCTCAACGTCGACACCAACTCGCCCTATCGGTTCGCGGTGCGCGTTAGCGCGGATGAAATGGCACTGGCTGCGCAGGTCACCATCCCCAAGCCTTTTGATTTGCGGGCGTATGAAGCAGCCTTTACCTTGAGTGGCGACAATCTTGCGGATGCCTACTATCTGACCAATCTTGCGCTGCCCAATACCTCGAAATACAGGGTTGAGGGCACGCTGCAGCATGACGGCGAAAAATACCAAGTGAATGATTTTCGCGGGCAGGTGGGATCAAGCGACATTGCCGGCGATGTGTCGGTGAGCACGGCCAGGCAAAGGCCGAAGCTGACGGCGAAACTCTTATCCAACCGCCTGAACATGGCGGATCTCGCTTCTGCTCTGGGGACTGGGGCCAAACCCAAGAGCAGTCTCAGCGCCGCGCAGGTCGCCGAGATCAAGACCGACGGCTATCTGTTCCCGGACGCCGATTTGCAGGTCAATCGGGTGCGCGGTATGGACGCGGATATCGGCTTTCGCGCGAATTCAGTGATCTCCGGGAAATTTCCTTTGCAGCATGTGAATTTTCATTTGCTGCTGGACAACGGCGTGCTGCGTCTCGATCCGCTGTCGTTCTCTTTGCCGCAAGGCCAGTTGGCGGGCAGCGTGAAAATAGATGCGTCGAAGGACGTTCCGCAGACCGCCATCGACTTGACGCTCGCCAACGTCGACTTGAGGCAGTTCAAGCCGAAATCGGCACAGGATGCCCCGTTGGACGGAATCCTGTCAGGGCGTGCCCAGTTGCACGGCGCCGGCGGCTCGGTGCACAAATTTGCATCCGGCGCGAACGGCGTCCTCGCCATGGTGATACCGCGCGGCCAAATCCGTACCTTGTTCGCCGAGATCACCGGCATCGACGTCGCCCGAGCAGCGGGCCTGTTCCTGACGAAGGACCAAACACAGATTGAGGTGCGTTGCGGCGTCGCCGACTTTCAGGCCGAGCGGGGACAACTGGCCGTCAAGACGCTGGTGCTGGACACCAGCGATGTATTGATCACCGGCAGCGGCAAGGCCGATCTGGGTGCCGAGCGGCTCGACCTATCGTTGCAGGGGCATCCCAAAAAAGTGCGTCTACTGCGCCTGCGCTCACCTATTCGCGTGACCGGCAGTCTGCTGAAGCCGAAGGTCGGCATCGACACTGGTAAGGCTCTCCTGCAAGCGGGCACGGGTACCGTGCTGGCAGCGCTGTTGACGCCGGTCGCCGCCGTTCTAGCATTCGTGGATCCGGGCCGCGCGAAAGACGCCAATTGTCCCGAGCTGCTGGCGCAACAATAGCCCCGTTGCACCGCTGACCCTAGCCGCGCTATCGCTCGATCCAGGTTATTTGCTTTTCGAGCAATATGCGTTCGGTACCGACACACGGGGCTGCGGCGTATTTCTACCTCGCGACGCGGTATCCTAGGGACTCTGTCCGCGGAACAACTCGCCGCTCTGCCTGGGCACCCGGCGAAGAAGTTGGGGCGCTAACAAGGGAGAATCCATATGACGATTGGCCGGCAATTTGCCTTCTGCGCGCTTACCGCAGCCGCGGTTGCTGCTATCGCCGGCTGTTCGGATCACAATGCGGTGCACGTGGCTTGCAGCCGATGAACGCCCCAGTGTTTGGATACCGTGGGATTATGCTGACCACCTTTGGAGCCATCGTGATGTCTTCCCCCAGCGTAGGAGCAGACACCCAGGCGCTTGACGCCATGCTCGCTCGCGACAAGGCGTTGGAACTTCCCACGCCTTACGTGCCGCCGCCGGGCGATCCGCTGCAACATCATGCCGCAGGTTTTGCTCAAATCATGTGCTCGGCCATATTCATTTCCGGAATCGATCCGGAATTCGCCGCCGAAAACCTCGGCTACTTTACCGCGCCCTACGCCGAACGTGCCAAGTTGGGCAAGCCGGTGGTCGATCGCGCCGCGAAGACCGTCAGCGTCTCAGTCCCCGGCGCTGCCATGCGCATCGCCAAGTATGTCGGCGATCAGGGCTGTGTGACCTTTCCGATCGGAACGAGCGAGCTTGGTTTCACGCCGCAGCCGATCAAGTCTGCTCTTCCCGATTCAATGTCCCAAGCATGGCCGACGGGCGACAAAACGCCCGGCGGTTTCCCGGCACAGATCAGTGCCGAGAAGGTCAAACAAGCAGTGGACGCGGCTTTCGCCTCGCCGGCCGGCATGACTGCCGCAGTCATCGTGACCTGGCGGGGCCGTATCATTGCCGAGCGCTACGCGCCCGGCATCACCGCGCGCACGCCGCTGGAAAGTTGGTCCATGGGCAAAAGCGTTACGGCAGCGCTCATGGGAGTGCTCATCCGGCAAGGTGCCTACGAGCTATCGCAACCGGCGCCCATCCCTGAGTGGCAAGCGGCGGGCGACCCGCGGGCGAAGATTCGCATTGCCGATCTTCTGCACATGTCGAGCGGCCTGCGCATTCGTGCGCCCTACGATCCGGAATACGATCCCACCGGACCCTATCCCGACCATCTCTATCTTTATACCGGTGGCGTCGACTCCTTTCACTATGCCGCGACCCGACCGTTGCAGTGGCCGCCCGGCACCGTGGGCCGCTATCGAAACACCGACCCGGTGCTGGTCAACTACCTCATTCGTCTCGCCGTCGAGAAGCGCGGCGAGAACTACGCGACCTTTCCGCAGCACGCGTTATTCGACCCGATCGGCGTGCGCAGCATGGTGATCGAAACCGATCCCTTCGGCAATTTGCTTACTCAAGGTTATGACCTCGCCTGCGCGCGCGACTGGGCGCGGCTGGGCAATCTCTACCTGCAAGACGGCGTCTGGAATGGTCAACGCATTCTGCCGCAAGGGTACTCGAAGTTCGTCAGTACTCTGGCACCCGCGTGGATCGCGGACGGCCGCCCGATCTATGGCGGCTTTTTCTGGATCAACGGCGACGGGGCGCTACCCGTCCCCAAAGATACCTATTACATGGCGGGCGCCGGGGGACAGTACACCATGATCATCCCATCGTACGATCTGGTGGTTGTGCGCCTGGGGCATTTCAAAGGGGATGCATTAGGAACCCAGGATTTTCACAAGTCGCTCGCGCTGCTGCTTGCAGCCGTTCCCATGCATCGGTAACCAAGGTGTCACAACGATCCCACAGAGTTGCTAAAGGCCGGCTCGGACGATTCCTACGCCAGATGCGTATTTGGTCCGAATGCGACTTCTTGCCATCGATGGTCGACTTGGACCTCCATGGGAAAACAAGTCGGCGCTGGTGAGCCTCGGGCTCAATCAAAAAGCAAGCCGGGACTGTGGACAATTCAGGAGATTCATTGAGCGAATCAAGGACAATGCCCGTGCCGCAACGAATACTCTATGTCGAAGACAATGACATGGTGCGCGAAATCACGCTCGAACTGCTAGAGCAACCCCAGCGCCACATCGTGGCAGTGGGTTCCGCCGAGGACGCGCTGCGCGAATTCAAGCAACAGACCTTCGACATGGTCATTACCGACGTCAGCCTGCCGGCGATGTCGGGCTTGGATTTGGCCCGAAACATACTCAGCATCACGCCGACTATCCCCATTATCGTGGCCACGGGCTACGGGGTCGATCTGAGCCGGCGGGAATGGACGCCCAATGTTCGAGCCATCGTCAAACCCTTCGATGGCCCGCAAATCGAGGCGCTCATTGCCGAGTTGTGCGCCGGGTAGCCAGGCACGCGCTTGCCGGCTTAAACGCCCAGGTTCAGCAGTGCCGCGTTACCACCGGTTGCAGTGGTATTGACCGTGAGGGTTCGCTCATTCGCGAATCGGGCGAGGTAGTGCGGTCCGCCCGCCTTCGGCCCGGTACCCGAGAGCCCGGTGCCGCCAAACGGCTGTACCCCCACCACGGCGCCTATCATGTTGCGATTAACGTAGGTGTTGCCGATGGAGGTGTGTTCGAACACCTGGCGCCAAAACGACTCCAACCGCGTCTGCACTCCCAAAGTCAGGCCATATTGACTGTCGCGAATGGAGTTGAGCACCGCGACGATATTGGAGGCGCGGTAGCGCACCACATGCAGTATGGGTCCGAATTCCTCGCGCGTGAGTTGGGCGGCGCTGTTCAGCTCTATGAGATGCGGCGCGAAGAAGCTGCCATGCGCGTGTGCTGCCCCGAGTTCACACACCTTGATGATGCGCGCCTCTTTGCGCATGCGCTCGACATGCCGCGCCAGACCGTCGGCCGCCGTCGCAGTGATCACCGGCCCCAGATCGGTCGTGAAATCCGCCGGATCGCCGATGACGAGTTCGTCCATCGCGCCGGCAATCATCTCCAGCACTTGATCGGCGATATCGTCCTGCAGGAACAACAGCCGCAGCGCCGAGCAACGTTGGCCGGCGCTCATGAATGCGGAACTCACCACGTCATCCACCACCTGCTCGGGCAGCGCGGTCGAATCGACGATCATGGCATTCATGCCGCCGGTTTCCGCGATCAGCGGCACGATGGCGCCGCCGCGTGCCGCCAGGCTGCGATTGATGGTCAGGGCGGTGGCAGTGGAACCCGTCATCGCCACTCCCGCCAACGCGGCATGCCCAAACGCAATCTCGCCGAACAATCTTCCAGGGGTCGGTACCAGGTGTAAAACTTGCGGCGGTACTCCCGCCTCATGCAGCAATTTAACAAAACGCGCGGCGATCAACGGCGTGGGTTCCGCCGGTTTCGCCACCACGGCATTGCCGGCGGCCAACGCGGCCGTTACCTGGCCGGCGAAAATCGCCAGCGGAAAATTCCACGGACTGATGCAGGCGAACACGCCGCGGCCGTGCAGCGACAATTCGTTCAACTCGCCGGTGGGGCCTTGCAGACGCTGGGGCACGGCGAACTGCTGCCGCGTCTGCAGCGCGTAGTAGCGGCAAAAATCCACCGCCTCACGCACTTCGGCGATGGCGTCCGAGATGGTCTTGCCGGCTTCACGCACCAACAAATCATGGAAATCGGCGCGGCTTGCTTCGAGCAGATCGGATGCCTTATCGAGGCAGGCAGCACGCGCCTCGCCACCTCTCAAGTTCCATTGCGGCTGAGCCGCAGCACCCGCATCGAAGGCCATGGAGATTTCCGCTGGCGTCGCATCGCGCGAACTGCCCACCTGGTCGCGCCGATCCGCGGGGTTCGTAACCGGATGTGTAATCCCCGCCAGCACTGTTCCATTGACCACGGGCCCGGCCAAGGGCTTGGCGCCGCGGCGAGTCGCCAATTCCTTGCTTAACACCTCCACATCAGGCGGGCTGCCCATATCGACACCGCGTGAATTGCGGCGGTCCGAGTACAGCGCAAGAGGCAGGGGCAGCCGCGGGTGTGCATAAGACTCCAGCCGCTCCAGCTCCGAGATCGGATCACGCACGATCTCGGACACCGGCACCTCTTCATCCATGAAGCGATTCACAAAAGAGGTGTTGGCGCCGTTCTCCAGCAGCCGCCGCACTAGGTACGCCAGCAAATCCTTGTGCTCGCCCACCGGGGCATAAATGCGCACCCGCGGGAATTTCCCGATCTGCCGCTGCGCCTCTGCATACAGCAACCGACCCATGCCATGCAGCCGTTGGAATTCGTAATCTGCACCGTCCGGAGCCAACTCCAACACCGACGCGATGCTATGCGCGTTATGCGTGGCGAACTGCGGATAGATCACGTCCGTGTGGCTGAACAACCGGCCGACGCACGCCAAGTAGGACACGTCAGTGGTAACTTTGCGGGTAAACACCGGATAACCGTCAAGGCCGCGCTCCTGCGCGCGCTTTATTTCTGAATCCCAATAGGCGCCTTTCACCAAGCGGACTGTCATACGCCTGCCGTGAGTACGCGCCGTCGCCGCCACCCAGTCGATGACGTCCATGGCACGCTTGCCGTAGGCCTGCACCGCCAACCCTAAGCCGGGCCAGTGACGGGTGGCTGGATCAGCAGCCAGCGCTTCGACCACATCCAGCGACAAATCCAACCGATCCGCTTCCTCGGCGTCGATGGTCAACTGAATTCCCAGATTGCAAGCGCGGCGACAGAGAGCCGACACCAACGGAACCAGGCGCCGCATGACACGATCGTGCTGCAGCAAGGCGTAGCGCGACTCCAATGCTGATAGCTTGATGGAAATGCTCGAGGCCTCTACAGCCGGACGCCCCGCCGCGGCCGCCCCGATGACGTCGATGGCGTGTTCGTACGATTGCAAGTATCGCTGGGCATCCAACTGAGTCCTCGCGCCCTCGCCCAGCATGTCGAATGAGCACAATCCGACGTCGGCTTCGCGGGCGCTGCGCGCCAAAGCTTCCTCGATGCTGCGGCCCACCACGAACTCGCCGCCGATGATACGCATGGCGCGGCGCACCGCGAGGCGGACCACGGGCTCGCCGGCCTTGCGGGTGAACTTTCGCATCCAGCCCGTGGTGTCGGTTTTGATGTTGGGGTCGAGCTCGAGTATGCCGCCGGTGAGCATCAATCCCCAGGTCGAGGCATTGACGAACAGCGATTCGGATTTTCCGGAATGCGATGACCAATCGCCCGTGGCCAGTTTTTCTGCGATCAGACGATCCGCTGTCGCATCGTCCGGAATGCGCAGCAGCGCTTCGGCAATGCACATGAGCGCAATACCTTCCTGATTTGACAGCCCGAATTCCTGCAAAAAAGCATCGAGAAACGGCCGCTCGTCGCGTCGCGACCGAGCCCCTTCAACCAGCGCCATGGCGGTCGCCACGGCGCGGTGGCGCGCGCCGCCGGTTAGCTCCAGGGCGTGCAACAGGTGCGTTACCGCCCGGTCTTCCGGCCATTCGCCGTGCTCCCTGACCACCTCGCGCAGCTTCCTCAAGTCGGGTTGCGGTGGGTGGTTCAAGTGGGCGGCCATGACAATTCCTTAAGCAGAAAGTAGCGTCAAGTATCGCAGATCGTGGGGTAAAGCTAGCAGTCTGTTGGCACGACCGCATACCCGGCCGGCTGCGATGGCTTGCGCATCAGGGTGCTCTTGCCAAACAACGATTCAACCAAATCGACGGCGACCACCGCGGTTTTATTGCGCACATCCAGCGCGGGGTTCAGTTCCATGATGTCCAACGACGCCATTTGGCCCGTGTCAGCGATCATCTCCATGCACAATTGAGCCTCCCTATAAGACACGCCGCCGGCCACGGTCGTGCCCACGCCCGGCGCAATCTCCGGGTCGAGGAAGTCAACGTCGAAACTCACATGCAGGTGAGTATCGGCATCCATGTCCTGCAATGCGAGTTCCATGACTTGCCGCACGCCCATTTCGTCGATGCAGCGCATGTCGAATACGTCGAGATCCTGCTCGTGCACGAAGCGCCGCTCGCCGGTATCGACACTGCGAATTCCGATCTGCCGTATCCACTGCGGGCGGATGGCAGGGCTCACGCCGCCGATCAGCGTCAGCTCACGCGGACCGAAACCGCACAAACAGGACACCGGCATGCCGTGCAGGCTGCCGCTCGGCGATAGCTCACGCGTATTGAAATCCGCGTGCGCGTCCAGCCACAACACGCGCAAGGACTTGTGGCGGTCGCGGCAATGGCGCGCCACCGCCGAGATGGAGCCAATGCTCAAGGAGTGATCGCCGCCGAGCAGGATGGGCAGCCGCTGCTCGCGCAGCTCTCGATACACCGCGTCGTGCACCTCGAGGTTCCACGCAGTGACCTGCGCAAGATTGCGATACCCGTTGACCTTGAGCAAGCCGGGATTTGGCGGGCCGCTTACATTGCCGCAGTCGACTACATCGAGGCCGCGTTGCACCAGCGCCGCATGCAGCCCGGCAACGCGCAGCGCTTCCGGACCCATGGAGGAACCGCGGTCGCTGGCGCCGATATCAGTGGGTGCGCCAATTAGGCTGGCGGTGCGCATCACGCGAACCTGCGGCGGCGCGCGGGCACGCGATCCGGGGCCAAGCTTGCAAACAAATCTTTCGGATCATCCGGCTGGGGGATGAGATCGATGCGCTGTCCGCCATCCGGCTCCTCGGCATTCAAGCGATGCAAGTAGCGCAGCGAGGAGAAATCATTGAGCGCGAAGCCCACTGAATCGAAAATGGTGACTTCGCGGTCGCTCAAGCGGGCCGGCTGCCGCCCACGCAGTATGTCAGCAAGCTCGGTTACCACCACTGAGCCGCCCAGTTGTTGAATCTCGCCCTCGATGCGCGCCTGCGGCTCGAACTCGACCACAATGCGCACATCCTGCGCACGCAGAATATCTGCATGCAGCTCGGTTTTGCCCGGGCAGTCACCGCCCACGGCGTTCAGATGCACTCCGGGCTCGATCATCTCCGGCGTGAGAATGGTGGCGTTGCACTTATCAGCGGTCACAGTGGTTACAATGTCGGCACCACGCACCGCCTCCGCGGTGCTGGCGCAACGCGTCAAGGTAAGATCGGACACCTGCAAGCGCGTTAAATTGCGGACCAACTTCGCGGTGGCGTTGGAATCCACGTCGTGCAGGCGCAACTCGCGAATGCCGGCCATGCGGTGAAAGGCGATGGCCTGAAACTCGCTCTGTGCACCATTGCCGATCAGTGCCATCACGCGGCTGGCCGGACGTGCCATGCGGCGCGCCACGAGTGCGGATATGGCAGCTGTGCGCAGCGCGGTGACAAAGGTCATCTCCGACAACAGCAGCGGATAGCCGGTGGCGACGTCTGCGAGCACCCCGAAGGCGGTAACGGTGAGCAGTCCCTTGGCCGTATTTTTAGGATGACCGTTGACGTACTTGAAAGAGTACAACTTGCCGTCGCTGGTAGGCATGAGTTCGATGACGCCCGTGGAGGAATGGCTGGCCAGTCGCGGGGATTTTTCGAATTCATCCCAACGCTGATAATCCGCGTCGATCTCCCCGGCCAACTCCTCGATGAAACGAGCAGCCCCGATGCGGGACACCAATTCGCGCAGACGCGCGGTGCCTATGAAGTCCACCATGTTTCCCCCCCACCTACAGCCAATAGCTAGTTTCAAGGGTACGCAGGTCAAAGAAAAGACAGACAATTGATCAAAAAGCACAGGTTTCTGGCAAAATAGATAGGATCAACTGCCGATTTGTACACTCCCCGCCACGAGGCGCCCCCTGAGGAGAAAACCGTGGACTCCACCGATCGCGCCTTACTCTCCCTGCTCCGCGATAACGCGCGCTTATCGGTGGCCGCTTTGGCCAAGACCCTGCAAGTGGCCCGCGGCACGGTGCAAAACCGACTCGGGCGCATGGAAAAGGACGGCACCATCGTCGGTTACACCGTCAAGCTCAAACCCCAAGACGAGGATCAACGAATCCGGGCGTTGATGACTGTCGCGGTGGAGGGCAACCGCACGGACGAGGTGCTGCGGGCACTGCGCGGCGATCCGGCCGTGTGCGCTCTACACACCACCAACGGCCGCTGGGACATTGTCGCCGAACTGCGCACCGACAGTCTCGAGGCGGTGGACAAAGTATTAGGACGCATCCGTAAAATCGATGGAATTTCAAACACCGAGACCAGTCTGCTGCTCTCCACTCACAAGTTTTAGAGTCGCCACGAATACCGCAGTGGCCGGCGAATTGCCCGAAGGGCTCGTTTGCTCGTGCTGCGGGCACTGCGCCGAAACGCGCAGATAGCCGCTGCCGTTCGACAATATCGCGAGATCCCATTGCTGCAGAATGACGCTCTGCCCGTTGGTGACTTCGAGCGTTATTGCGCGATCGATGGGGAACACCAGCGTGGTCTCATTCAGCGACGCGGACCACGCAAGCGACTCGACGATGCGCTCAACCCGAACGGCCACCCGATGCGATTTTAGGGTCATGAGATTCAAATCAACGCAGGGGCCGTCCAGCAATTCGCAGCGAGCGGCAACAGCGCCGTCGAATTCGATCAACTCGCTCACCTGCCGTAATGTCTTGTTTGCACCGTCAGCAAAGCGCAATTCAATTCCCGCGCCCTTGAGTAATACCATCCTGCGGTCGTGCGCAGCGAACTCCGAGAACGGGCCAGAGGCATCGATGTGCGCCACGCTGACGCGCCAATGGAAGGGATCACCCACGGCCGGCACGCGGATAGCCTCATGAGTGATGCCGCCGCCGTTCTTCCAAGGAGTGGCAGTGAACGAATTCTTGCGGATGATCTTGAGCTCAGGACTTTGCACTCCAGTATTCTACTGCAATGACCGACAACGTTATGAAGGTAGATATCCCTCTGCTCGACCTGCGTCGCTTCGACGCGGGAGTGGCGCAGCGATCTGCCTTTCTCGCCGAGCTGCGTGCGGCCGCGCACGACGTTGGATTTTTCTACGTTGCCGGTCATGGCATGGACGAGCAAGTGCAGAGTGACCTCATGGACTTGGCGCGGCGATTTTTCTCGCTGCCTGAGCGCGACAAGCTGGCAATCGAGATGTTGAACTCGCCGCATTTCCGCGGCTACAGTCGAGTCGCGGCGGAACTCACGCGGGGCCGGCCCGACTGGCGGGAGCAGATCGATGTGGGTGCCGAGCGGCTGTCACGCGTTGGCAGGACGCAGCCATGCAGGTGCTCATCCGGATACTAAGCGCGTTCGCCCATGCACTCGGTCAGCCGGCCGACGCATTCGAGACTCTGTATGGCGGCGAGCCACACCACTTGACGAAACTGATCCGCTACCCGGGCTTCGCCGCGGAAGACGACGCCGGTGTCCGCCAGGGCGTCGGCGCTCACAAGGATTCCGAACTGATCACCCTGTTGCTGCAAGACGACAACGCAGGTCTCCAAGTTGACACCCCACAAGGATGGGTTGCTGTACCGCCGCGTGCCGGCAGCTTCGTGGTCAACATCGGTGAGCTATTGGAACTGGCTTCCGACGGCTACCTGCGCGCCACCTTGCATCGAGTAGTGGCGCCTCCAGCCGGCGTATCGCGAATTTCAGCCGCATTTTTTTTGGGGGCGCGGCTCGATGCCATCGTACCGCTTCTGCCGCTGCCCCCGGCACTCGCGGCACAAGCTCGGGGCGCGGAGCGCGACCCGAACAACCCCCTATTCCGCGAGGTGGGAATGAATTATTTGAAGGGCCGCTTGCGATCGCATCCCGATGTCGCCGCGCGCCATCACGCCGATATGATCGCAGTCGCAGCGTCGCCTTCACATGGATACAGGAATTGACGGTGCCTTACATCGACGCCTGGGATTTTAGCTTAACGTGTCGAATGTCGGCGGCCGCGTTCGTCGTAGCGGTAAGACTAGAATATTGTTGACCCTGCAACCGGAGAACGTCGATGCAATTTACCAACGGATTGGCACTATTTGCCGGACTCGCCTCCCCTTTGGCTGTCGCAGCGGTCGGCGCGGCGGACGCCCACTACACCATCGACCCCGAGCATACCTACCCCAGTTTCGAAGCCACTCATATGGGGATTTCGACCTGGCGTGGGAAGTTTGACAAAACCAAAGGCAGCGCCGTGCTCGACCTCGCCGCGCAGCGCGGTCGCATCAACATCGTCGTCGATCTCAACAGCGTAGATTTCGGTCACGCGAAGCTCAATCAGTTCATGGTGGGGCCGGAATTCTTTAACACAGCCAAATCGCGCTACGGCACCTACCAGGGAACATTGACGGCGTTTGTCGACGGGGCGCCGACACGGGTCGAGGGGACACTCACACTGCACGGCGCCACAAAGCCCTTGGCGCTGAAGATCAATTCCTTCAAATGCATCCCTCACCCCATGCTGAAACGCGAGCTGTGTGGTGCGGATGCCTTCGCGACTTTCAATCGCGACGAATTCGGTCTCGATGCCGGCAAGTCCTACGGATTCTCAATGGAAGTCGCGCTGCGTATTCAGGTGGAGGCTCTGAAAGACGAATAGTCGTTCCTAGCATGGGTCGCTATGTTCTCGGGCCCAACAGCGCAAATGCGGCGCCCTGCGGGTCAACAGCCTGCAAGATCCAGTTCCCACCGGGGACTTGAGTCGGACTCTGCGCAATCCTGCCGCCGCCGTCCGTGATGCGCTTTGTGGCGGCATCGATATCGCCGACATTGAAGTAATACAGCCAGAATTGCGTCGCCTGTGCGCCGGGACTGTTGAACATTCCGCCTATCGCCAATCCGCCGATCTTGACTATTTGATAGGTGCCCATGGGCCCCATGTCCAGGCCGTCGCCCTTGATCCAACCGAACATCTCGGCATAGAACTCCAACGCCTTGGGCCAATCATTGGTGTGCAACTCATGCCAGCCGACGTGCCCCGGCTCGTTGGAAACGACGCGCACGCCGCCTAACGCCGGCTTGAACAAATTAAATGGAGCCCCTTGAGGGTCCCTCACCATGGCGATTCGGCCGACACCGGGTAAGTCGACCGGCGGTCCTAAGATTCTGCCTCCCAAACGCTGCACCTCGGCCGCCGCAGAATCAGCGCCATCCACCCCAATGTAGCCCAGCCAGGCCGGCATCATCCCGGCGTCGCTCGCTTCTTTGGGCATCGACATTAAACCGGCGACCTGAGCGTCTCCGGCGAGCAGCAAGGTGTAGGTCATGCCCGGCATGAGCACATCCTCAGTGCTCCACCCGACAACGCCGGCGTAGAACATCTTCGCGGCGACAACGTCAGTGGTCATCAATTCATACCACACGAAGGAGCTTTGCTCACCCACCATGACCGGCCTCCTGTGCTTGGGAGCGCTTAGGCTAGCGCATCGCATGCGCTTGGGCAGCGTATTTCGGGATTCGCTCGTTAGGTTCAGCGTTGCCAGAGCGAAATCAGCACGAAAACCAAGGCGATGACGGTCAACCCAAGGTGCCCCAATCGCAGGCGCGCCTGGGCTAGCAGGTCATTGGGCTGGGGTTCGGGGACCGGCATAAGACGCAAGAATGCGGACAGAAATACCATCCGCTAAAGATAGCGACGCTACCCCGCAAAAGCGTGATTCAATTCACGAACATCATGTTTCAATGCTGCCAATTGAGCGTTAACGACTTCTGACGGCTTCCGCTCGGCGATTGGCCTGCAACATTCCACTGCGATCCGAGGCGCGGAGATGTGGACTGGAGCATGAATGCGCCGCAGTATGTGTACAGTTCCCGCTAGAGCCAAGATTGCCGATCTGCCGTCGCAGCGTCGCTAGAACAAGGTCAGAATCATGGAAACGATAGGCGCCGATTTACGCCAGATGCAGCGAACTCCCCTGGCCGCATCTCACGTTCAGGCGCTGCTCGCAGTGGGGAAAGTTACCACGTATCCCGCAGGCACATTTCTTGCGAGGCCGGGCGAGCCGGCGGATCGCTTTGTCTACGTGCAGGAAGGCGAGATTGAAGTCGTCAATCCCTACACGGATGAACGCCATCTGCCCTCGACGCTCGGCCCAACACAGTTCATGGGCGAAATTTCCTTTCTGAACGGCGGCGCTTGGTCCATGCCCATGCGGGCGGCGCAGGACACCCGCGTGATCGAGGTGCCGCGGGAAGCGATGTTGACGCTGATGTCTCAGATTCCTGAACTGTCTGATATTGTCATTACGGTGTTTTCGGCGCGCCGGCGGCGCCAACTCGACACCCGCGACAGCAGTCTACGGCTCATCGGTGAAGATGAGGACCGCAACGTGCGTCGAATCGCAGAGTTCGCCAGTCGTAACCGCATCCCTTACACCTCTGTATCACTGGGAAGCCCCGAGGCTGAGGCCATGGCTCTAAGCTGCTCAATCGCCCCGTCGGCGCCCGCAGTAATTTTCGGGCGCGATGTCGTTCTAACCGACCCCACACCGGATAAAGTTGCGCACCTGCTCGGCCTCAATCTCGACTTTCAGAACGACGAAACAGTCGACGTGCTGATTGTCGGCGGTGGGCCTGCGGGAGTCGCTGCGGGCGTGTACGCAGGGACGGAAGGCCTGTGCGCATTAGTTGTGGAAGATGTAGCCATCGGCGGTCAGGCCGGAACATCCAGTCGTATTGAGAATTATATGGGCTTCCCTACCGGCATTTCCGGCGCCGATCTTGTCTGGCGTGGCGAAGTACAGGCGATGAAATTCGGGACTCGCTTCGCTATGCCGCGTCGAGTAGTGCTCCTGCAAAAGCTCGAGGACCAGAGCTTTTGCGCCACATTCGACAACGGACAGCACGTCCGTGCCAAATCAGTGGTGGTCGCAACCGGGGTTCAGTACCGCCGGCTGCCGCTCGAGCGGCTTGCTGACTTCGAAGGGGCAGGCGCTTATTACGCCGCAACCGAGATCGAGGCGCGCTACTGCAAGGGAACGGAAGCGGTCATCATCGGCGGCGGCAACTCGGCCGGGCAAGCTGCGATGTTTCTCAGCCGCTCAGCCAGCTGTGTGCGCGTATTGGTTCGCGGAGCATCGCTGGCCGCGTCGATGTCCAGCTATCTCTCCAGCCGGCTCGAAGCGGATCCACGAATCACCATTCAGTACGGTGCCGAGGTGAGCGAACTGCGTGGCGCGGACCATCTTGAGTCATTGACTATTCGCGATCTGAACAGCGGAACAAGCCGCAGCGTCGACACCCGCGCGCTGTTCATCATGGTGGGCGCCGCGCCGAACACAGAGTGGCTCTCAGGGCTGGTGAAGTTGGATGACAAAGGCTTCGTGATCACGGGTTCCGGTGCAGGCGGGGCGGCTTCCCCTTTCGCAACCTCGATGCCGGGTATCTTTGCAGTCGGTGATGTTCGCGCTGGCTCAGTCAAACGCGTTGCCTCGTCAGTCGGCGAGGGTTCCGTCGTGATCTCCAAGGTCTGGGAGTTTGTAAATCGCTAGCCGAGCGAGCAGAGCAAGTCAGCGCGTCTCAATCAATGAAACACGATAAATCATCAATCTACCTCACTGGCGCCGTACTGTTCGGCATCCTGGCAACAGCAGCTGCAATGTCCGCCCAAGACAGGTACACCGTCAAAGTGCCCGGCGGGCTCGCCTTTTCCGAGTTCAGGGGATACGAAGCCTGGCAAACCATTTCGATCAGTCACAACGGCGACAAGCTCGCCGTGATTCTCGGAAACCCAGCAATGATTGAGGCCTTCAAAGCGGGTATTCCTGATAACGGCAAGACTTTCCCTAACGGCGCCAAGATGGCGAAGATTCATGGACGGCGAAGAAAAACGAGGCCGCTCCCGGTCAGCCGCTCATCGCCGGCGCCCTCCATGATGTGGACCTGATGGTGAAAGACAGCAAGAGATTTGCCGACAGCGGCGGATGGGGTTATGGTGCCTTCGAGTATGAGGGCGCTTCCGATAGCTTCAGGCCGGCGAACACCACCGACCAGCCGCCTCAAGGGAACACGCAAAATGTGGGACCGCATGTCACACCGTTGTGAAAAATCGGGATTACGTGTTCACACAATTCCCAAAGAGATAGTGTGAGTCGGCGTGGCACCTGATCGCAAGGCTAGGATTGCGGGCTTTCTCTATTTGACGTGCATTGTGTCCGGTTTCTGCGCGGAAGCCCTCGTTCGCAACAAACTGGTGTCCTACGGCGATGCCGCGCTCACTGCGAGGAATATCATTGCGTCTCCGTCGCTATACCGGCTTGGCTTTCTTGCCGACCTGGTGTCCTTTACCACGGGCATTGTGATTGCCGTCATCTTCTACGACTTGTTCAAGTCCGTGAGTCGACCGGCGGCTCGCATATCTCTCGCCTTCGCTATTGTGTCAAACACCGTGTCGATCGCGGCGTCGATATTCTGTTTCGCCCCAATACACATTCTCGGTGGGGCCGGTTATCTTCGGTCTTTTGATACCAGCCAACTGCAATCCCTGGCATTGCTGTCGCTGCAGTTATATCAGTTCGCCTTTGTCCTTAATTTGGGGCTTTTCTCCGTTGATTGCTTCGCGACCGGGTACTTGATCGTGCGCTCGACTTTCTTGCCTCGATTTCTCGGCATACTGCTCATTATCGGCGGGCTTTGCTACCTGACGAATAGCGTCGCCTATTTCCTGCCGCCGACGCTGCTGCCGGACTTGTTCCCGTGGATTTATCTGCCAAGCCTGCTGGCGGAAGTGTCGCTGACGTTGTGGCTGCTGGTCGCGGGCGTGAACCTTGCAAAATGGCATGCAGTGGAGGCAAGTCGAAATACTTTGATGCGGTCACACGCCTGAGCCACGCTGCTACTTTGGCCGCAGCGAGCGACCAACGGCACTACCGGATGAGATGCCACTGCGTCTGGCGCCCAGCAAAATAGTGCACACCCTTGCCGTCGAATAGCGCGCCCTGCTCCAGCATGATCTGCATGCGCTGACCGCTCCACTCCGGCAGAGACACTGCGACATTGCCCTCGATAGCGTAGACGGTGTCCTTATGCAGTGGCCAATCACCCATCTCAAGCGTCGGTCCCTGGTTGTCCCACATGCCGATCGTCGGCCCCAGGGAATGCCCAAAAAACCCAAGCGGATGGCTGTAGGTGCTGCAGGCAAGGCCCGCCGCGGCGCAACCTCTGATAGTCGCGGCGAGGATCTCATTACCTGAACGCCCTTCCTGGAAAGATCCCGTCAAAATGTCCTGCCAGCGATTGCCGCTGGCCAGGGCCGCCTTGAGCCCTTTCGGCACGTCCTCTTCATCAGCCTTGAGTACGTAGCCCATTTCCTGAGTGTCGGTGCACAGCTTCAGATAGCAGAACCCCACGTCGGTGTGCAGAACGTCGCCCGCCTCGATCCGTCCCTCGTCGCCACAGTGCCCGCCTGCGCCCCCGACAGGACAAGGCTCGCCGGCCCGTTGACGATCTACTGTCGGCATGAACCACAGGCGCAGACCGAGCGACTCGAAGCGCTCGCGAATGTACCAGGCGACGTCATCGGTAGTCGTAACGCCGGAGGTGATCACGCGACCGCTGAATGCCTCAGCGATGACACCGCGCGCAATGCTGTTGATGTGCGGATACACGGCCTGCTCGGCCGGTGTGCGTGTTTCTATCCAGCGCACGACCAGCGCTTCGGCGGACACGAGACGATCGGCATATCCCGTAGGTAATACTTCGACCAGCCGCTCGTGCAGCGCATGGGTCAAGCCGTCCGCAGCCGGCCAGGTACGGGATACATTAACGCCGATCCGCTTGGGGTCGCGGCCGGCGATCAGTGCACCCAGCGCTTTCCACTGCGAGTCGAGATCACCGCCCGACCATGCCGACTTGTAAGGACCGCCGAGCGGGTACCGATTGACGGCCAGGCGCTCCACTGTACCGTTCGCCGCACGACTGAACACCAGCATCGTCGTGCGTCGGGCAGCGAAACTCGGCTGCGGCACCAGAGTGAAATACACCGGGTCTTCGGCGTACTCGCGGTTAACGACCACCCACATGTCCAGTCCCGCCTCGGTCATCAATGTCGGCAGCAGATGCTCCAAGCGCTCAGTTAGAATGCGATTCTCAGGCTCCACGCGTTCGCGCGACGGCAGCACCGTGAAGTCCATCGCGCCGTCGATCTGCCGCCCCTGTGCGGGCTCGGGCGAGGCTGCGTAAGCGGACGCCGTGTAAGCGGACGCCGCGAGCAGCAGCGCTCCCAACGTGGCGCTACCATGCCTAACAATCACGCGGGTAACTCTCGCAAGTGAGCAAATCATCATGTTCGAACCCCGTTGGTATCGCAGTCTCGAAGCACCCCCAGCTCTCGCTGCAGCGTCCGACCTTCTTCATCGGCGAGCGCCGCCTCCTGCAGGCGCGACAGCCATACCGCACCGTCCGAGCGAGTCGCAAGCAGGTCCAGTTGACCGACGAGTGACTGAAAATTGCGCCAGCCCCGCTCGTGGGTCTCCCCGTAACCTTTGACCAGCCGTTGAGCGCGCGCCAGTTCCACCGCCAACGAGTAGTGCTGCCCCGCGAGATCCATGATTCGGCCGAGCCATGCGTCGATGCGGGCATTCTCTTCCCGGTAGCGCAACGTGGCCTGCCGCCAGCGTTTACAGCCGGCCAAAGCGTGCAGCAACAAGAAGCCGCTAATTGTACTGGTACGGATCTGCCTGCCTACGGTCCAGCGGCCGAGCCAACCGCACAGGCGCGGCGACTCGAGCAGCCAGGCGCCGAGTCCTGCGGGGAGCGTGCCGGCGATCTCCTCCACCCGCGGTTTCATGAACTCCGTGATGCCGAATAGCTGGCCGGGTTCCGCGCGGATCTCCTCACGCACCCGCACGAAACGCGACGCGCGGGTCTTGAGATCGGCCACCCGAATGGTGTCCTCGAAGGTCATCCACAGCGCCAGGCTGCGCGCGGTGGCCTCGAGCAGCGCACGCGATCCGGCATCCGGCATTCGATCCTCGAGCGCCGCAATGGACTCCACACGCGCAAGATATAGCCTCGCATAGGCCGGATCTTGATAGTCGATGGCCCGCCGCACCCCTTCGAGCACCACCGGCTGCGCGGCGGCGGGCAGACGTCTGACTCGATCGAGCAGCGGCTGCAATGTCGCCGTTCGCGCCTGGATCGGTACGTCCGCGGAGAGCTTCGGCGCTGCTTTGCCCGTAAATCCGCTGTCGCCGCGCTGAGAGCGTTGCCGGGCATCCTCGAACGCCGCGAGATTCGCCTTGACCGCGATGCCGCTCTTTTTGATTGCCTCTTCGAAGGTCTGTTGACGGAACGGCAGCACGCCGCTGCCGCACAACGCACCCAATAATACGGAGCTGATGACGCTTTGATTGCGCTCGGCCGTTTCTTCCATGTCGAAGAGTACCAGGCGCTTTGCCTGGGATCGAACCAGCTCAGTGAGCTGTTCGCTGTCGGCCGCGCCGTGGCCCATCGCGCTCTTCTCGCCGATGGCATAAGCGCGATGCGAGGATGCAATGAGCGTCGTCCTATCAGGTGTCACCAGCCCGCGTTGAATGGCGCGGCCGGCTTCCGCGAGCTCTGAGGCGAGAACGCAATCGACGTCTCCGGCAACCGGCATGAGCGCCATGATCGGGTCGCGGCCGGCCCGCAGGGCAGCGGCGCACGGAAAGAATTCGAGGTAGTAAATGGTCGCACCCGTGCGCTGCGCCACGCCGGGGACGGAGGTGGACTGCGCAATGTAGTCCTCGGCCTCCGCAATCTCGATGAGCCAGTCGGCAAGCACACCGCCGCCCTGGCCGCCTAGTGCCGCGATCGTCAGCTTGATCGGCCGCTCGGCCACGTCGAGGACGAAGCCTACAGCGCGAAGCGCAGGCGATCGCGCTCGCTGCGCCGCTGCAGAGTGCCGATCACTGCCGCTCTGATTCGCGCCATCAGCCGATCCCAGGCGGACGGGTTATACACCAGCTCGGCGCGATAGAAAGACGGACAGAGCACCGCCGCATCTGCCACCTCGCCACAGACGCCGCAGCCGACGCAAGCGTTATCGACGTGGGCCACTGGATCGCTGCGCAGCGGATCGGGATTTTCCTTGACCGTCAAAGAAGGACATCCCGACAGACGGATGCACGAATGGTCCCCCGTGCAAGTATCCGGATCCACGCCAAAGCGCTCGCGCACGACTCGCTCGCCGCCGGCAATAGCCTTGCGCATCAATGGCCGCACGCGCCGTTGGCGATTGAGCTCACATTCACCGTCGGCCACGATGACCTTCGGGCCGCGAACCGGCGTTTTCAACGCCTCGCGCAGCAGCTTGAGCGTGCCGCGCATATCGTAGGTATGGGTCCGCCGCACCCACTTGACGCCCACGCCCTTTACCGCGTCGATGATGGTGTTGTTGCCCTGCCGATGCGGATTGGGCGCGCGCGAAGACGGAATATCCTGGCCGCCGGTCGCGGCCGAGTAACCGTTGTCAATGATGACGGTCAGGTCGTCGTGTTTGTTGAACACGGCATTGCCGATGCCGCTGGTCAATCCGTTGTGCCAGAACCCCCCGTCCCCCATGATGGACACGGCCCGCTTGCCGCCGTCCGTACCGAACGCCGACGCGCCCGCAGCGCCAAGGCCGTAGCCCATGATGCTGTTGCCCATATTGAAGGGAGGCAACGTGGCAAACGAATGGCAGCCGATGTCCGCACTGATGTGCAGCGCGCCGACTTCTTTCTGCAGAATCTTCATGGCGGCAAAGAAAGGACGCTCCGGGCAGCCGGTACATAGACCCGAGGGTCGCGGCGGCACCAGCGCCGCCAGCTTGGCGGCGGCGACCGCGGACACCGTCGCACGAGTCGGGGCGTTGCCGGCGCGCAGCTGCGGCCCCCATTGCTCGATGAACCTCCCTATTCCTGAGCGCAGGGCATCGACGCTGTATTCGCCGAACATCGGCAAAACGGCCTTGCCCACGATGCGGGCGCTGACGTCGTTCTGACGCAGGATCTGATTCGCGGACTGCTCGATGAATTCGGGCTGACCTTCCTCGACAATCAGTACGGCGCGCTTGCCGCTGCAGAACCGCACCCATTCTTCCGGCACCAACGGATAGGTGACATTGAGGAGATACAGCGGCACGCGGCTGATGCCGAAGGTGTCGGCGCAATCGAGGAGTTCCAGCGCGCGCAGCGTGTTGTTGTAGAGTCCGCCCTGCATAACGATGCCGATATCGCCCGCCTCGGCATCGATGATCTCGTTGAGCCCACGTTCGGCAACGAAGCGTTGCGCGGCGGGCAATCGGATCTCGATTTTTTCGCGTTCCTGCGCATAGGTCGACGGCGGCAGGATGATGCGGCTGTAATCGCGCGCCGGCGCTGCCAGGGCGTCGGCGGCGGAGAATGCCGGCCGGCGGTTGTCCTTGGTCTTGAAGTGGCCGTAGACATGACAGGCGCGAATTCGCAGCATCAGCATGACCGGAGTATTGCTGGCCTCGGACAGCTCGAACGCCTGCTCCACGGCGCGCACGATCGTCGGCAGATGGGGACGCGGGTCGAGCAGCCACATCTGGGACTTCATGGCAAAGGCGTGAGTCCGCTCCTGCATGATGCTCGCGCCTTCGCCGTAATCTTCGCCGAGAATGATGAGCGCTCCGCCCTTCACCCCGGATGAGGCCAGGTTCGCCAGCGCGTCGGAGGCCACGTTGGTGCCGACGGTGGACTTCCAGGTGACGGCTCCGCGCAGCGGGTAATTGATCGACGCGGACAACATCGCAGCCGCCGTCGCCTCCGATGCGCTGGCCTCGAAATGCACGCCCAGTTCTTTGAGAATGACTTCGGCGTCGGCCAACACATCCATCAGATGGGATATGGGCGCGCCTTGATAGCCGCCGACATAGGCCACGCCCGACTGCAGCAGCGCCTTGGTGACCGCAAGTATTCCTTCGCCGTGAAACTCCTCACCTTCGCCCAAGCGCAGCGACTCGACTTCCTTGGCAAAGGATCGCTCGGCCATGCTCAGCTGCTCATGCCGGCACGAGCGCGAGCACACGCAGCGGACTGCCTGAGCCGTTGACGATCTTCAGCGGCGGGGCGATGACGATGGCGCCGGTCGGCGGCAGCTGGTCTAGATTCGTGAGGCTCGCAAGACCGAAACGGTTCGAGCCGTGCATGATCGTGTGGCAGGGAAACATGGGATCGAAGCCGTGCGCCTGACCTGCGTCCGTCCCCACCGTCTCTACACCGACACCCAGAATATCGCGCTCCTTGGCCAGAAACGGCACGCATTGCGGGTGAAACCCGGGAGTATGCGAGCCATCGGGTCCCGCGTTGAGAAACTCCTTTGCCGCCTTGCGATGCGACCAGTCGGTGCGGATCAGAACCCAGGCGTGCGTGGGAATGCGGCCGTGCCGGCGTTCCCACTCCTCGACGATTTCGCGAGTCAGGAGGAAATCCGGATTCGCTGTCGCCTCTGCCGCCACATCGATGACGCAGGCCGGACCGATGAAGCGCTCGACCGGAATATTGTGAGTTGCGTTGTTTGGGTAGTCCTTGCCCGTGACCCAATGAATAGGTGCATCGAAGTGGGTGCCGGTGTGTTCACCGCAGGCGATGTTGTTCCAATACCAGGCCGGACCGCGCGCATCGTAGCGAGATATTTCTTCCAGGGAAAATGGCTTCGACGGCGCAAACGGCGGCGGCAACTGGATCGTCGGCGTCGCCGCCTCGAGCGGCACGGTGAGATCCACCACTCGAATGCCGCCGCCTACGATGGCGCCGGCGAGATCCGCGAGAAGTTGCGTGACAGGCTGATTGGGCGTGCTCATGGAATCCTCGGGCAAATATTAATTGACACCTGAAGTAGTTCTCAATATAACATACGCAGAACTCGGACGATACGCGTGCGAAGAGGGGGAAACCAGGATGAGGCGAATCGTCTGCCTGGGCGGCGGGCCGGCAGGGCTGTACGCCGCCATCTTGCTGCGCAAAGCGCTGCCGTCGACGCGCATCGAAGTCTATGAGCGCAACCGTCCCGACGACACCTTCGGCTGGGGCGTGGTCTTCTCCGACCAGACCATGGGCAATTTCCGCGCTGCGGACCTCGAAACGCATTCCGCCATACTCTCGAGTCTCCACCATTGGGATGACATCGCCATCCATATCGGCGGGCGGCAATTCGTGAGCGGCGGCCATGGTTTCAGCGGCATAAGCCGCAAGCGCCTGCTCGCTTTGCTCCAGGAGCGCGCCTCCGACGTGGGCGTACACCAGGTGTTCCAGCATTCGGTGGACGACGACTCGGGCTTCTCAAAGGCCGATCTCATCATCGCCGCGGACGGCGTGAATAGCCGCACACGCGCAGCTCATTCCGAGGTATTCCAACCCAGCATCGATGTTCGCAAGTGTCGGTTCATCTGGCTCGGCACGACTCAGCCGTTCAGTGCGTTCACATTCGCCTTCGAACAGACCGAGCATGGCTGGTTCCAGATCCATGCTTATCAATTCAGCGAGAGTCTCTCAACCGTGATCGTGGAAACGCGCGAGGAGACTTGGGCTGCGCATGGACTCGACGCGTTCAGCACCGCACAATCCATCGCCTTCTGCGAGCAGTTGTTCGCGCGCTATCTCGGCGGTCACAAGCTGCAGAGCAACGCGAACCATCTGCGCGGGTCAGCCTGGCTCAATTTCAATCATGTGGCTTGCCGGCACTGGCACCATGGCAACATCGTTCTAATCGGCGACGCCGCCCATACAGCGCACTTCTCGATCGGCTCCGGCACCAAGCTCGCCATGGAAGACGCCATTTCCCTGACGCGGCATGTGACGGCGACGGCGGATCGGGACGCCGCGCTCGGCGCGTATCAAAAGGAGCGCCACGTCGAAGTGCTCAAGCTGCAAAGCGCGGCGCGCAACCGGATGACGTGGTTCGAGAATGTGGCCCGCTATGCGCACCTGCCCGCGGAACAGTTTGCTTACAGCCTGTTGACCGGCAGCCAGCGCATAGGCCACGACAATCTGAAGCTGCGCGATCCAGCCTTCGTTGCATCCTACGAGGGCTGGCTGGCCGCGCATGACGGGGCGCAAGGCCCCTCGCCGCCCATGTTCCTGCCGTTCAAGCTGCGCGGCATGGAGTTGGTGAATCGGGTGGTGGTATCGCCGATGGCGCAATATTGCGCGCGGGATGGCGTACCTGACGATTGGCATCTGGTTCATTACGGACACCGCGCCACGGGCGGCGCCGGCCTGGTATACACCGAGATGACCTGTGTATCGCCCGAAGCGCGCATTACCCCCGGCTGTACCGGTTTGTGGAATGAGACACAGCGCGATGCCTGGCGGCGCATCGTCGAGTTCGTGCATCGGCATTCGCCGGCCAAAATCTGCCTACAGCTCGGGCACGCAGGCCGTAAAGGCTCGACCCAGCTAGGCTGGGAGCAAATGGATTATCCGCTACCCAACGGCAATTGGCCGTTGGTCGCACCCTCGCCTCTTCCTTACTTCGAGGGGATTAGCCGCCCGCCCTCCGAAATGACCCGGGTCGACATGGATGGCGTCCGCGATGATTTCGTGCGCGCGGCGCGCTTAGGGCTGCAGGCAGGCTTCGATATGCTCGAATTGCACATGGCGCACGGCTATTTACTGGCCTCGTTCCTATCTCCGCTGACCAATCGACGCGGCGACGAATACGGCGGCAGCATCGACAATCGACTGCGGTTTCCGCTGCAGGTTCTTAGCAGCGTGCGCGCCGCATGGCCCGTGGACAAACCCTTGGCCGTGCGCATTTCGGCGACCGACTGGGCGGACGGGGGTTTGAGCGACGACGAGGCGCTGTGCATCGTGCGCGCTTTTCGAGCCGCGGGAATGGACCTGGTCGACGTGTCGACCGGTCAGACTGTGCCGCAGCAGAAGCCCGTGTACGGACGAATGTGGCAGACTCCCTTCGCCGACGCGATTCGCAACGAGATCGGCGTCGCGGTCATGGCGGTCGGCAATATCTACGAGCCCGATCACGTCAATTCCATCATCGCCGCGGGCCGCGCGGATTTATGCGCGATCGCCCGCCCGCATCTGGCGAACCCCGCTTGGACCTTGGCCGCCGCCGCCGCACAGGGCTATGAGGCGCAATGGTGGCCAAAGCAATATCTGTCCGGCAAGTCGCAGCTCGAAAGAAATCTGCAACGCGCCGCCCAGCCTCAGGATCCCGCATGAGCGCGCAAGTCTTGGCGACACCGCTCGCCGGTAAACATGCGGTGGTCAGCGGCGCCAGTCGGGGTATCGGCGCCGCCATCGCAGCCGGGTTGGTCGGCGACGGTGTACGCGTTACCCTTCTCGGACGTGATACAGCCGCATTGCAGAGCGTATCGGTCACCCTGGGCGGCGCGGATAAGGCGTTTGCGGTCGCGACCGATATCGCCGCTGCCGACTCCGTGCGCAACGCCTTCGCCGCCGCGCGTGCGCATTTCGGTCCGGTGCACCTGCTTATCAACAACGCCGGGCAGGGCGCGAGTGCCAAATTCACTGACACGGACGAGGCGCTGTGGCACCGTTTGATGGGCGTCAATCTGAACGGCACCTATCTCTGCACGCGCCAAGCGGTGACCGACATGCTCGCGCAAGGCTATGGCCGGATAGTCAATATAGCGAGCACCGCAGGCCTGCGCGGCGGCGCCTATATTTCGGCCTATGCAACTTCCAAACACGCCGTCATAGGCCTGACGCGCTCGCTCGCTTTGGAATATGCCGCTCGCAATATCACGGTTAATGCGGTGTGTCCGGGCTACGTGGATACCGACATCGTGAAGGAATCGATCGCGAACATAAGGAAAAAAACCGGCCGCAGCGACAGTGAGGCGCTGGCGACGCTGATCGCCACTAACCCGCAACGCCGACTGGTGCAGCCTCGGGAGGTCGCGGATACCGTGCTGTGGCTGTGCCGGCCCGGATCTGAAAGCATCAATGGACAGAGCATCGTTCTGGCCGGCGGCGAGGTCAGCTGAGCGCGAGCCATGGCAAAAGAAAAGAAGAAATTGCGATTAGTGGAGCCGCTCGCTGACGCCGAGACGCGCATCCACGACGATCATCACCTGTCCGTGCGCCTGTGGCTGCGCATGCTCGCCTGCACCAACCGCATCGAGAGTGCTGTGCGCCAAAATCTGCAGGCGAGATTTGCGACGACGCTGCCGCGGTTCGATCTCATGGCGCAGCTCGAACGGGCTCCACAGGGGCTAAGGATGAGCGAGTTGTCCCAGCGGATGATGGTGACCGGCGGCAACGTCACCGGCATTACCGACGGGCTGGAGAAAGAGGGTCTGGTAATCCGTGAAGTCGACCCGGCGGACAGGCGGGTGTTCTACGTCAAGCTCTCGGCGGAGGGTCAACGCCAATTCCGGCGCATGGCCGTCGAACACGAACAATGGGTGATCGAGCTGTTCCAGGGCATCAGCGTGAAACATAAGAATCAACTCGTCGAGCTGCTCGGCGAGATCAAGCAGCAGATGCAATGATGAGCTCCTTCACACCCAACCCGCGACACTTTCTGTGGCGGCTGGAGGACCGAGTCGGGGTCATCACTTTGAATCGCCCCGACCGCAAAAATCCGCTCACCTTTGATTCCTACGAAGAGCTGCTTGAGCTGTTCCGCGCCCTCGCCTCGCCGCCCGCATCTGCTGCCGTACGGGCCATCGTACTGACGGGCGCAGGCGGTAATTTTTGCTCCGGCGGCGATGTGCACGAGATCATCGGCCCGCTGACGTTGCGCGACGGCGCGGGATTGCTCGCTTTCACCCGCATGACGGGCGATCTCGTGAAAGCCATGCGGCACTGTCCGCAGCCCATCGTGGCCGCGGTCGACGGCGTGTGCGCCGGCGCCGGCGCCATTCTCGCCATGGCGGCGGACCTGAGGATCGGCACGCCACGCGCCAAGACGGCGTTTCTATTCACGCGGGTGGGCTTGGCCGGATGTGACATGGGCGCCTGCGCCATCCTGCCGCGAATTATCGGGCAGGGACGTGCATCGGAGCTGCTGTTCACCGCGCGTTCCATGTCGGCGGATGAGGGCTTCGTCTGGGGATTCTTCAACCGTCTGATGGCGCCGGAGGCTGTGCTGCAGGAGGCCATGCAGCTCGCCGCCAACATCGCCTCCGGTCCGACATTCGCCCACGCCATGACGAAGAAGATGCTGCACGAGGAGTGGAACATGGGCGTCGATGCGGCGATCGACGCAGAGGCTGAAGCCCAGGCGGTGTGCATGCAGACGGAGGATTTCCGCCGCGCCTACCGGGCATTCGCCGCCAAACAAAAGCCGCAGTTCGAGGGTAATTGACTCATGGCACGGGTTCGCAACTTCCTTGAGTGGCCGTTCTTCGAGCCAGCACATCGGGAACTGGCACGCGAGCTCGACCTCTGGGCGGAGACCCATCTCGCTCACCGCCACGCGGACGACAGAGCCTCGGTCGATGCGGCATGCCGCGGTCTCGTACGCACGTTGGGGGCTGGCGGCTGGACACGGTACTCGGCGCCTCACGCAGCCCAGTTCGACGTACGCGCGCTGGCGCTGATTCGAGAGACACTGGCCTGGCACGATGGTCTTGCGGACTTTGCCTTCGCTATGCAGGGTTTGGGCAGCGGTGCTATCTCGCTCGCCGGTTCAGCAGAATTGCAGGCGCGATACCTCCCGGACGTCGCAGCAGGTCGATCGATCGCCGCCTTCGCCTTATCCGAGCCCGACGCAGGATCCGACGTTGCCGCCATCCAATGCAGCGCCCGGTTGGACGGTGAATCCTATGTGTTGGACGGGGAGAAGACCTGGATATCGAACGGCGGCATCGCCGATTTTTATTGCGTGTTCGCAAGAACCCGCCCGGCGGAGCATCGGCCCGATGGTTCGGTAACCGCGCGCGGCATCAGCGCTTTCGTCGTCGACGCCGGAATCACCGGATTCGACATCAAGGATCGCATTGACGTCATCGCGCCTCATCCATTGGCCACCCTGTCTTTCTCCGGCTGCCGCATTCCGGCAACGCACCGGCTCGGCACGGAGGGCGAGGGTTTCAAATTGGCCATGCGGACTCTCGATATTTTTCGCACCTCGGTTGCGGGCGCCGCCTTGGGATTCGGGCAACGCGCGCAGGACGAGGCGGTTCAGCATTCGTTGCGCAGGAGCATGTTCGGCAAAACTCTTGCGGATCTACAGTTGACTCAAGCAGCACTCGCCGAGATGGCGACTGAACTTGATGCCGCGCGCCTCTTGACCTATCGAGCAGCGTGGCTACGCGATCGCGGCGAGCGCGCAACACAGCAAGTCGCCATGGCAAAAATGGCGGCCACCGAGACGGCGCAACGGGTGATCGATCGCTCGGTACAGCTATTCGGCGGACGCGGTGTCGTGCACGGCGCGACACCCGAGCGGCTGTATCGCGACATCCGCGCGTTGCGCATTTATGAGGGTGCGACTGAGGTCCAGAAGCTGATCATCGCCCGCGAACTGCTCGACGCAGGGCGCGCCGGAGGCGCAATACATGAGTGACGCCGGTCCCCTGATTCTACAACCTGACGGCTGGCCGCGGCCGCGCGGCTACAGCAATGGCATCGCCGTCTGCGGCCGGCAGATTTTCGTGGCCGGACAGATCGGTTGGAACGCACAGGGTCACTTTGTGAGTCCCCGTCTGACAGAGCAGGTGGGGCAGGCGCTCGCGAACATTTGCGCGGTACTCGCCACGGCTGGCGCAGGCCCGCAACACATCGTCCGGCTCACGTGGTACGTCACCAGTCGCGAGGAATATCACGCGCAGATCGCCGATATAGGCGCCGCCTACCGCGGCGTCATGGGAAAGAATTTTCCCGTGATGAGCGTGGTGCAGGTCGTCGCCCTCATGGAATCCGAGGCCAAAGTTGAAATCGAGGCCACGGCCGTCGTGCCGGGCGAGCGCTGACCGCCAATGTGGCGCCCGCCGGAAAGAATTCGCTACCAGCCCCGCCCCGGCCGCTGGCCGACCGTGACCGAAGCGGCCGCGTCGCGATTGTTCTCCCCGATCACAGTCGGGCATAGCAACTTGACGCAGCGAACCTGGGTGCCCGCCATGGTTCCGTGGCGTGCCAGTGGCGAGGGTTTGGTGACTCCCGAAGTGCTCGACTGGTATGCATGCTTCGCACGCGGCCGCCCCGGCGCCATCGTCGTTGAAGCGACCGGCATCCGCGATGTGCCGAGCGGTCCGCTGCTGCGCATTGGACACGATCGCTTCGTACCCGGGCTGCGAGATCTGGTGCGGATAGTGCGCGATGCCAGCGGCGGTGAATCACGGCTGTTCATCCAGTTGATCGACTTCTTGTCGATCCGGCGGCGGCCTTCGGCCGCGCGCTTCTTCGCCCAGTTTCTCACAATTACACCCCAGCACCGGGCCGCCTTCGGCCGTGTGGACGCCACCGACAGCGAAGTGCGCTGTTGGCTCGCGACGCTGCCCGCGGCAGAGATCGCGCGAGTCTTGGCGCCCTTCGAACTCGAAGCGCTCGAGTTCGGGTCGCGGGAACGGATCACCGATTTGCACCTCGACCACATTCGCCGGCTGCCGGACCAGTTGCCGCGCCTGTTCGCCGAGGCCGCGGGACGCGCCCGCGAGGCAGGCTTCGACGGCATTGAACTGCATTTCGCGCATGCTTACACCATGGCTTCCTTTCTTTCGCGCTGCAATGTACGCGATGACGCCTATGGCGGCGATATAGCCAATCGCGCACGCCTGCCGCTCGAAGTTTTCGCGCGGGTGAGAGCCGAGGTCGGTGGCGATTTTGTCGCCGGCTGCCGCTTCCTGGCTGATGAATGCATCCCAGGCGGCTCCGACGCGCACGATGCCCTGTACTTCGGCACTGAGTTTGCGCGGGCCGGGATGGACTACCTGTCGTTGTCGCGCGGCGGAAAATTCGACGACGCCAAGCAACCCAAGATCGGCGATGCCGCGTACCCGTACACTGGTCGAAGCGGCTACGAGTGCATGCCGTCCTACTACTCAGACAGCCAGGGCCCGTTTGGGCGAAACCTCGACGCCACGGCAAAAATTCGCGCCGCCGTGCGCGCCGCGGGATTCACGACTCCGGTGATCGCCGCAGGCGGAATCCACAGCTTCGAGCAAGCAGAGGCCGTACTCGCAGGCGGTCACGCGGACATCGTCGGGTTCGCACGACAGGCGCTGGCCGACCCGGACTGGTTCCGCAAAGTCGCCGCCGGCCGCGGCGCGGAAGTGCGGCTGTGCCTGTATACCAACTACTGCGAGGCCCTCGATCAGCGCCATCGTCAGGTGACCTGCGAACTATGGGATCGCGAGGCGCTCGATGAGCCTGGGGTCAAACTCTCCACCGACGGCAAGCGCCGACTCACGCCGCCGACTTGGATACCCTCGCCATGACCAACAACGTTGAGGCATTCGAGCACTGGATTCGAACGGCGTTCGTGCAGATGAACACCGAATTGGAAGACCTGTACTTTGCGGGCAGCGACCGCGCGTTGGTCTTAGGCATCGGCGACCCGATCAAGGCGGCGCTGCGGGATGAGGGCCACGTCTATGTCGTTGAATTGCTCGCCGAGGGCAATACCGGCGACGGTTTCGACATCGCATTCGGCGTTCTCGGCAACGTCGGCATGTATCTGGGCGCCCTGCGTCGGCACGAGCTTACCAATCCAGCTCGCGAGGAACGCTCGCCGTTCGGCGCGGCATCTTCGCTGGCGCTGCACGTCGGCGCCTCGCTCGGCATGGCGCCGCGATTTGCCACCGCTCACCTCGCCACGCACAACCGGGCGCTCGCCGGCGTGCGTAAGAGTTTCACCTCGTTGCACGACGAGTTTCTGTTCATCGACGAGAATACGCGCGGCATATTGTCGCTGCAGCGTGCAGCGGATGCGCTTGCCAGCGTGGTCCATCTCGGTGTCTCCAGTCCGGTAGCCGATGTGATGTTCGACGCCGCAAAGGCGGCGTTGCGTGATGTCATACGGTTCAACGGCCGCCTGATGCAGCAGCTTGACGTTCATAGGTTCTTCTACTCCGTCCGCCCGTACTACAAGCCCTACCGCGTCGGCCGGCAGGAGTACCGCGGTGCGAACGCCGGCGATTTTTCCGGCATCAACGAAATCGACCTGTTGCTCGGGCTTTGTCGGGCCAATGACGCGTACTACTCGCAGCTGCTGGTGGACAAAATGCTGTTCATGCTCCCCTCGGATCAGGCGCGATTGCGGGACTGCATGACGCGCACAAGCCTGCTGGACGAACTACTGGCGCTGCGCGGGAAACATGCGAGCGCGGATTGGTTTCAGAAAAATACCCGCTCCTACCTGGAGATCTGCGAACTGTTCGGACAGTCCGCCGCGCAGCACCACGACGGCTTGGTCAAACGCTTCATTGAGGGGCCGGCCGCGGCGCTCAACCAGGAACAAATGCAGGGAATTACCGCCAGCGGTCCGCCGCTCACGGTGTTGTTGAGATCGCTCGAGTTGCTGCGGGATTTACGCACGGTCTCTAATCGACGCGACATCGCCACGCGCCATGACGACCTTGCCGCGCTGCGCGGCGCACTGATCACCGGCCCATGAAGGACACCCATATAGATGCGGCCGCCATTGCCGGCCGCGAAGCCGGGCTACACAAAGATCTGACGCGCGCGCAACTCGTGATGATCGGGTTGGGCGGCGCCATCGGCACCGGGCTGTTTATGGGCAGCGGCCTCGCCATCGGCTACGCAGGTCCGGCGGTGATCTTGAGCTATGCCATTGCAGCCATCGCGGCGGTTGCGATGGTGTTCAGCCTTTCGGAGATGGCGGTTGTACATCCCACGGCCGGGTCGTTCGGTACCTACGCCGAGATCTATCTGAACCCCTGGGCGGGCATGATCGCCCGCTATTCCTATTGGATGGCGCAGGTCATCGCGGTCGGCGGCGAAGCCATCGCCGCCGGCGTCTACATGACTTTCTGGTTTCCCGGTACGCCGGTCTGGCTGTGGTCGGTCAGCTTTGCCTTTGTGCTGCTCTACTTCAACTCGCGATCAGTGAATAATTTCGGTTCTATCGAATACTGGTTCGCGCTCATCAAAGTGGTAGCGATCGTGGTGTTCATCGTCCTCGGCCTCGCGACCATCTTCGGACTCTGGGCCGAGCCCATCGGCTTTCACAATCTGACCGGCCTCCCCGGCGGATTCATGCCGCGCGGATTCGGCGGGGTGTGGATGGCGGTGATCATCGGCATCCTGTCATTCAACGGCATCGAGGTGATCGCCGTGACCTCGGGCGAAGCGAAGGACCCCGTGCGCACCATCCCGGCGGCATTGCGGACAATGGCTCTGCGGCTGTTTCTCTTCTACATCCTCGCACTCACCATCGTCGTGACTTTTGTCCCGTGGACGGAGACCGGCGCCACCATCGTCACGCAAAGTCCGTTCGTGCGGGTGTTCGCGCATTCCGGAATCCGCCATGCGGCCGGAATCATGAATTTCGTGGTGTTGAGCGCCGCGCTGTCGAGCATGAATACGAATGTGTACCTCTGCTCGCGCATGCTGTTTTCGCTGTCTCGCGGCGGATATGCGCCACGCCTGCTGGGGCGCTTGAGCAGGAACGGCACGCCCATCGCGGCCATTCTTCTCTCCGGTGCTTGCATAATGATCGCCGCCGGCCTGTCGAAGCTAACGCCGCGCGCCTACAACTACCTGTTCGGCGTCGCGCTGTTCGACGCGATGATCGTGTGGATCATCATACTGCTCAGTCATTTCAGTTTCCGGCGCCGGCACAAGGCGGCCGACCTGC
>JBBRQO010000032.1:0-51319 GCA_038226325.1 Steroidobacterales bacterium
ACCAGGCGCTTCAAGAGGCGCACATTTCAGCGCGCATAGATCACCGCACGCTTGCGGCTCAGGGGATCGACCGCGAGCCGCAGCCGCATATTCCGAAGGCCGCGTTCGAAATGGAAAGACATGGCTATCGCAGCGAGGTTGCGCAGCGGATACGCCAGGATTATGAGGCACGTGTACAGGCTCGAATTACTCCGGTATCCGCCGCCAAGCCGCAGAGTCTCGAGGACATTAGGCGCGAAGCGCGGGAGAGCTGGCTGCGGTTGCGGCAGAGCAAGATCGAGGACCGGGCGCAATCCTCGCCCGCGGCCACGGTGGGTCGCGGTCGAGGTGATGACTACACGCGCTGATTTCGCGCGGCGTCGCGAACCCCGTGATCCGAACCATCGAATACGCGTCTTGCTATGTGTACTCGCCCGCCGGGACAGGCGCCGTGTGTGAGCGCTCGCGTCTGTTGCGGGCGCTGCTCAAGGCCGGTGACCGCACTTTCATGCTCAAGTATGCATTTCGAGTCCGCCAGCAGGCCGAGCATTCGCCGCAATGGGCAGGATTCTTCGGCACTAGGGACATTCTGGTGCCGGTGCCGGGCTGCACGCCGCGCGCCGCGGGCGCCCCATGGACGGCCGAGCATTTGGCGCTGGCGTTGATCAGCGAAGGTCTGGGTGGACAGGCATGGCCGGGCTTGCGCCGGGTCCAGGCCGTTCGCAAATCCGCGACCGCCGCGCCGGGCGAGCGCCCGACGCTGGATGATCACTACAAGTCCTTCGATGTTGAGCACCCCGAATCACCACCCGAGAGAATCCTGCTTATTGATGATGTAGTGACCAAGGGAAGAACGCTTTTGGCGGCCGCAAGCAGGGTGCAGGAGGCGTTTCCGCAGGCCGAAATCCGGGGCTTCGCGCTGGTTCGCACCATGGGGCTGATAGCCGGGGTTGAACAACTGCTCGAGCCATGCAAAGGAGAGATCCGGTGGCAGGCAGGCGATGCACATCGCAGTCCGTAGCGCAGGTGTCGGATACGTCGCTGTTTCGCCAGTTTGCACTACCTTCTGATTGTTATTACAATTAAATGGCAACGTGGGATGAGAACAAGCGGCTTTCGAATATTAAAGTCCATGGGTTGGACTTCGTCGAGTCTGAGGCCATGTGGGACGATTTCACCGTGACCCGTGAAGATGTTCGCGAGAGATACCGAGAACAACGGTTCGTGGTGTTCGGACGACTGAAGGGCGGGGTTGTCGTTCTCGTCCACGTCGAACGTCGTGGAGTTCCCCACATCATCTCCCTGCGCAAGGCTGAGAAATATGAAACGCGGTACTACGTTGCGGAAGCCAAAAAATATTTCGGCCAAAGCGGCTGACAAAGACAACCCACCATGGACGGAGGAGATGCTGGGTTCTCCTTTTTTCCGGAAAGGTCGGGGACCTCAGCGAGCCCCCACAAAAGTATCAACTACGATCCGGCTGGACGCAGATGTGCTCGCCTACTTTCGCGCGCGCGGCCCCGGATACCAGACTCAGATAAATGAGGCGCTTCGCAAAATCATAAAGCGAGGGCTGGCAAATCGATCCACATGACGTCTGCGGCGAACTCGAAATATCCATCCCCTGGCAGCCGCCCGCTTCAGGCCTTGAGCCACGCCGCTATCGCCGACCGACTCGAGCGCGCGCTGGCCGATGCCGACGGCCTCGCCGGCGCGCACTGCATTCACGAATTGTGGATGCGCGGCGAAATGTCCATTAACATCGAACGCGCCCTTGAGAGGCTGTGGGCACGGGCTGCAAAATCCGTACCCGAATGGCTGCCGATGCGCTACGTCGATTGGCTGCCCAGTGTGTACGAGATTGCACTTGGGTTTCAGTCGTCGGCCAAGGGGCGGTCGAATATTTATTTGGTGCTGCTCGATTATCAGGACCGTGCTATTCATGGGATATATGTGGGGATGAGCAAGTACTCGCCGGCACAGCGCTTCGATCAGCACAAGGCGGGCATTCGGGCGGCGGGCAGTGTGTTGAAGCGAGGCGTGGAAGTGCTGACCGGACCCACGCTGCACTTGCAATATATCAAGCGCTCGGAGGCTGTGCGCATCGAAGAGGAACTGGCGGCCGCGCTGGCTGTGGCAGGACTATTGGTCAAGGGTGGTCACTGATGATTTTAATCGGCATGTTTGATTCACCTTTCGTGCGGCGCGTCGCGGTGAGCATGAATCTGCTCTCGATGCCGTTCGAGCATCGTAATTGGTCGGTGGGTCCAGATTTCGAGCGGATCCGGCAGTTCAATCCCTTGGGCCGCGTGCCGACGCTGGTGCTGCCGGACGGCGAGGCGCTGATCGAATCCGCCGCCATCTTGGATTATTTGGATGAGTGCGCCGGGCCGGAGCGTGCGCTGCTGCCAGGCATGGGCAAGGAGCGCCGCGAGGCGCTGCGTCTGATGGCGATTGCCATCGGTGCAGCGGAGAAGGGTGTTTCTCAGATCTACGAAGCCGTGTTCCGGCCGCCGGAAAAGCGCCATCGCCCGTGGACGGAACGCTGCGCCACGCAAATGCACGCGGCGCTCACCGAACTGGAGCGCGCCTGCCAGGCCCATGCCGGCGAATGGCTGATCGGCCAACGCATGTCCCAGGCGGATATCACGGCAACCTGTGTCTACACTTTTCTGTGCGATGCGCTTGCCATCACCCGCAGTGCTTCTTATCCCGGTCTTGCCGTGCTCGCCGCGCGCTGCGAAGCCCTGCCGGAATTTCGTGCCAGTAAAGCCGAGTGGTTTTCGCCCGGAGACGGCCGCCCGTAAGGTAATGGACTAGGTGCGGTGTTCATGGCCGCAGAATGCCCTACAATGGTGCGATGCTTACCGTGCACCACCTCAACAACTCACGATCGCAGCGGGTGCTCTGGCTGCTCGAGGAGTTGGGAGTACCCTACGAGGTAAAGCGCTATCAGCGCGACGCCAAGACCATGCTGGCACCGCCGGAGTTGTTGGCCGTCCACCCGTTGGGAAAATCGCCTGTCATTGTCGACGACGGGGTTACCGTGGCCGAATCGGGTGCCATCATCGAGTATTTGATCGATCGCTATGGCGCCGGTCGATTGATACCGGCTGTGGCGACGCCGCAGCGGCTGCGATACACGTACTGGCTGCACTATGCGGAAGGCTCGGCCATGCCGCCGCTGCTGCTCAAATTGATATTTGATCGGGTGGCGAACGGCCCGGCGCCTTGGCCCATCAGCGCGGTTGCGCGGCGTATTGCGGCCACCGTGCAAAATGCCTTTATCGGCCCCCAGTTGAAACGACACTTGGACTATATGGAAGGCGAACTCATCGCGCACACCTGGTTTGCGGGCGAGGAGTTTACGGCGGCAGATGTGCAAATGAGTTTTCCTTTGGAGGCTGCCGCCTCGCGTGCGGGCTTGAATGCCGACCGGCCGCATTTATGGAATTTTCTCGGCCGCATTCACGCTCGCGATGCCTATCGGCGAGCGCTGGAGCACGGCGGTCCGTATTCTTTCTAATTACATAAAGTCTCAATCACCAGAGGGGAGTTGTCATGCGGAAGTCGCTGAAGCTTGGAGCGGCATTGTCGGGTGTATTGTTGCTAGTGCTGACGGGATGTGGTCAAAAGCCGCCGGCATCGACCGGACCCAAGGGTCCGTCTCCTGCAAGCGTGGCATGGAACAAGCTCACGGCGGGCTTCGTCGAAAGTTATCTACAGGCGCAGCCTTTCTTCGCCGCCCAATCCGGTCGCCACGAATTCGACGGCCAGTTGCCGGACGTCAGCAATCATGGCATTCGGCGTGAAATAGCCCGATTGCACGATCAGCGCGATCAACTGAGCGCGGTAGATGCGAAGACCTTGGAGCCGCGCGAGCGCTTCGATCGTGAATATCTGCTCGCCGTGGTGGACAAGGATTTGTTCTGGATGGAGAAGGCGAAGTCCCCGTTCAGCAATCCGGCCTGGTACGCCGATAAACTCGATCCGGACATGTATTTGAACCGCAACTACGCGCCGTTGGAAGTGCGCATGAAGGCGTACATCAAGTATGCCCGGGGCATTCCTAAGATGGTCAATGACATCAAGGCCAACCTGCAATCGCCTCTGCCGAAGACCTACGTGGAATTGGGCATCGCGCAGTACGGCGGATTCGCGGAGTTTTACAAGAAGAACGTGGAGGCGGCCTTCGTCTCCGTAAACGACCATGATCTGCACACCCAACTCGCCGATGCCGATACCGCGGCGGCCGCGGCCATGGATGCGCTGAAGCAAACCCTGGAAGCGGAACGCAGCAAGGCCACCGACAAGTTTGCGCTGGGAGCGGATTTATATGCACAAATGGTCGCCGAGACCGAGCGGGTGCACGTGCCCATCGATCAGATCGAAGCGGCGGGCCGTGCTGACCTTGAACGTAATACGGCGGCTCTCAAAGCCGAGTGCGCCACCTACGCGCCCAAGGCGTCTCTGGCGCAATGTGTCGCCAAGGTGTCGGCTAATAAGCCGAAAGAAGGTGCTGTCGAGGACGCGCGCAAACAGTTGGTGTCGCTCAAGGAATTCGTCATTGCCAATAATGTGGTTTCGGTGCCGGGCGCCGATGAAGCCATGGTGGCCGAGGCGCCTCCCTACAATCGATCCAACGCCGCCTTCATCCAGGTGCCTGGTCCCTACGATAAAGGGGTGATGTCGGTTTACAACATTGCGCCGCCCGACCCTAAGTGGAGCAAGGCGGAGCAAGCAGCCTACATTCCGAGCGAAGCGTCGCTGCTGTTCACTTCCGTGCACGAGGTATGGCCGGGGCATTTTTTGCAGTTCCTGCATTCCAACGCCAATCCCTCGAAGCTCGAAGGCTTATTTGTGGGATATGCGTTCGCGGAAGGCTGGGCGCATTACTGCGAGGAAATGATGTACGAGAAGGGCTTGGGAAAGGGTGATCCGGAAAAGCACATTGGACAAATCATGGATGCCTTGCTGCGCGATGTGCGCCTGTTGTCGTCCATCGGTCTGCACACGCATGGCATGACAGTGGCTCAATCCGAAAAGATGTTCAGAGAGCAGGCGTTTCAGGATCCGGGCAATGCGCGCCAGCAAGCAGCGCGCGGCACCTACGATCCAGCTTACCTGAATTACACGCTGGGCAAACTCATGATCCGCAAACTGCGCACCGACTGGGTTGCCAAACACGCAGCCTCGGGTTCCGCGGCGCCGGCCGACGAACAAGCCCTTTGGCACGATTTCCACGATCAGTTCCTGTCTTACGGCGGGCCGCCGATTCCGCTGTTGCGCAAGGAAATGCTGGGCGAGGAGGGGACTCTGCTCTAATCCAGGGCGACGATAATCCCGCTGTCCGCCCAAGCCCCAAGCAGGCTCGCAGCGCGCAGCGGGATTTCATCCATGGCCAGGTACTCGGCGAGCGCCTCGCAGAGTTCGCCGAAAGTCCAGCCGCGTAATGCCGCATCGAGCGCCGCCGCTTCGTCGGCCGGCATGGAACGAAAATAATTCTGCAGATCCTGGCGCCACAAAAGCCAGGACACCGGCTGCTCTGCACAGGCAGGGTCGGGCGGCGTCTCGCCGCGGCTCATGGCCTGCCACACTGCCACGGTGTTCCATTGCAGACTCAAGCGCCGCAACGAGGGATGGAATTCCAAGCGCAGCTCGCCCCAGGCCGATGCGTCGAGGCTTGAAAGCGCCGCGTGCCGCACAGGTTTTGCGTCGGCCGAGTCGAAGACCGCTGCCAGCGTCCATTCGAGAAGCGCGATTTCGGCAAAAATCGGCTGCTCCGCATAGGGCGGATGTGTGCTGAGGAATTCCGCGAGTTCGCTGCCGTACCAGCGAATCGACCGGTGGACGGAAGGATGCGCGCTCACGAACTGCTCGCCGAGCTCGACGAACATCTCATCGCCCAGCAGCCCGTGCAATACGGGATGGGTGTCGTCAAGTGCCTCGATCAGACGCACTTGATAGGCGTTACGGTAAATGCCGAGGCGTTGCAGCACCGGCAACGGCGGCGCATCGACTATGCCGTCGGCAATGGCGCTGGGTTCGCCTAACAAGTGGCTTTGCAACTGCAGCTGCAATTGGCGCAGGGACGGTCGCGCTTGGGCCGCCCTCATGCCGCCCGCCGCGAGTGCCGGTCGGCGAGACCACGGGCGACTTGCAGCTCCGCCACCAGTTCGCTCAATGCCGGAATGTTGTCATCGCGCTCGATCATGGTGGGCACCGCGCCGAAATGTGCGACGGCGGCGCCATACAGATCCCAGACGGGCTGCACAATGGGATGGTCATGAGTGTCGATCAAATGTCCGCCGAGATCACTGTGGCCGGCGAGATGAAATTGACGAACCCGTTCGCTCGGCATTGCCTGAAGGTAGGCCAGGGGGTCAAAGCCGTGATTGACGCTGCTGACGTAGATGTTGTTGATGTCGAGGAGGATGGCGCAATCCGCACGCTGCGCGACCTCACGCAAAAATTCCCATTCATTCATTTCAGAGGAGCGGAAGCTCAAATAGCTCGAGACGTTCTCCAGCAAGATCTGCCGGCCCAGAGCGTCTTGCACTTGACCTACCCGTGCCACCACCAATGTCAGCGCTTCTTCGGTGTAGGGCAGGGGCAAAAGGTCGTGCAGATTGCGTCCCTCGACGCCGGTCCAACACAGATGATCGGATATCCAGTGCGGCTCGATACGCGTCGCCAGCGCTCTGACTGCGGCCAGATAGTCGAGGTCCACGGGATGGGTGCTGCCGATGGACAGCGACACTCCGTGCATGACCAAAGGGAATCGCTCGCGTATCTTTTCCAGATAATGCAGCGGCTTGCCACCCGGAACTAGGTAGTTCTCGGTAATGACCTCGAGCCAGTCAATAGCGTGAGTCTCGCCGAGCACGGCCTCGTAATGTGGAGTCCGCAAGCCAAGGCCGAAACCGGAAAGCTTCATCGGGTGGGGCGGTGTGAGATGCGCAAAGTGCGGAGGGCCCAAGACCGGGCGTCACAGGCACGCCCGGTCATTACTTGGAACCCGATCAGCCTACTTGGATACGGTGCCTTTGTCGGCTTCGCATTCGGCTTTGGTTTTCGATACCCAGCCCATGCCCTTACAGCTGTTCATGCCCTTGCAGCTGTTCTTCGCCGACTTACACTCGGATGTTCCCTTGCAAGAATTGACACCTGCACAGTGAACAGTCGCGGCGTCCGCCGCCACCGAGACCGTGGCGAAACCAGAACTGAACAACATCGCGGCCGCAGCGGCCAACGCTGCGCTCGACACTTTATTGATCTGCATGATTGATTCCTCGATTGTTTTTGAACGCAGCGATATTGCTGCTACCTTATATAGACCCGGCCAACGGCTCGATTATTACTCAATTGTCTAAGCTTATGCGCCATTCAATTGACGCCTCGTACCGAGGGGACTTCCGACCGATGCGTGGATGAAATGCCCGGTCCGTGTAATTTTTACATGCTTCGGGGCAGGTGCATCCGGAAAGCTCGCGAAACGCGCGGCGGGCCACAATATTCAAGTGCTTCAGGCGCCCCCGGCGTATGGCACCTCGGACGGCGTTTTTCCCCGGGCCGAAGCGCACCTAAAAAGGGCCGGACTCGATTGAGTCCGGCCCGGGGATATCGCCGTTATAACGGCTAGAACTTGACTCGAAAGCCGGCGTACAGGAAGACACCGATAACGTCATACGTATCCGCGGCGGTGTTAGTTCCGGTTATGTCGGAAGCGTAATTTCCGGGCAGGAACGGTGGCTTCTTATTGAAGACGTTGTTGGCGCCCAAGTAGGCCGTTGCCTTCGTCTTGTCGCCAATCGGAAATGTATAGCGCGCCTGCACGTCGTGGTAGGTATATGCGGGCACGTTATTCCACTGCTGGAACAAGATGCCGTTGGCGGCAGTGGTGTCCTGAATAGCACTCATATAGATGACCTTCCAACTCGCTTCGAAAGCGGCGCGAGAATAATCCAGCGTCACGGTCGCACGGTCCCTAAATCCCGCGCCCAGTCTTCCGCCGCTCGGACCGTCTTTGAGCTGTCCAAGATCGACCTCGGTCGGAGCACCCGGGACTGACTGCTCGAGCTTCAATTGGTGAGTCTCTGTTACACCGATGTCGAACCGTCCGCCAATCGGGGTGCTGCCTAAATCAAATCCGTATCGGATGGCGGTGTCGATGCCGGTCGAACGGATATATCCGACATTCAATAGGAGCTGCAGCGCCTCTGTGATCTTGCCGCTCCCCGGATTTCGAATCACATTGGTACAGAAAGTCGGCACGTTTGTCAGCAGACAATCTTGGATAGACGTGTCGAATGGGATGGCGTTGACGGCACTCGCCACCTTGACGTCAAAGTAGTCCACCGACATGGATAAGTTTGGCACGAAGCTTGGCGTGACCACGAATCCAACGGTGATGGTCTTGGATTTCTCCGGGTTCAAGGCCGGATTCGAGCCTACCAATTCAAAAATTTGCTGAAGCTCCAGCGCGGTATAAGCAAACTGGTGATTGGGGCCCGCCAGAGCCGCAGCGACGCCCGGAAGCGCTCGGCATGCCGCGGCGATTTGCGCCGTCGTGTTTGCATTGGAAGTCGGTGTGATACCGTCGCAAGGATCGTTGACTCCAGCGAAGTTTTGCGACACGCCCCCGTATAGCTCACCGACATTGGGCGCCCGGACCGCGCGCGAGTAAACGCCACGGACGCGCAGATCCGGAAGCACGGCCCAATTGACCCCCACTTTCCACGCGCTGACATGTCCGGTGGTCGAATAATTTGCCAATCTAAAGGCCCCATTCAGGTCCAGAGACTTCACGCCGGGTAAATCCTTGAGCACTGGCACGTTGAGTTCGGTAAAGACCTCTTTGACCGTGATACTGCCCTCGACATTTGGCAGCGCGTTGCTGCCGTTGAGACCCAAGTTCGTCAACGGATCCTGTATTTCCGAACTCGCGTCTTTGCGAGCTTCAGCACCGACCACCAGCGCGACCTTGCCGGCAGGCAGTTCAAAAAGGCTGCCCTGCGCGGACGCGCTGGTGACTTCTTCGGACAGAACCACGTTGCGCGTAATGTCGGCGGCAACGTAGGCGGCACCGGCTCCCTTTATACTGTTAATGCCGAAAATATTGATCGGTATGCAGCCTTGGTTCACAGCCACGGGATCGGCGCAAACGATTTTCCCAGAAACCGGGTCGACCACGGAATTCAACGCCTGTGCGACATTCGGCAGATTGACCCCGCCATGGCTGATCTGATCATCGGTGGTTCGGCCGTAGGTGTACGAGAAGTCGTAAGTCCAGTCACCCAGCCCAATGTCCCCGTTTGCGCCGAGTACCAGACGATATGTCTGGCGCACCGCGTCATTGCCTCGATCGGCAACATCGGTTAGTCGCCGCCGAAAGGTGATGTAGCGAATACAGTCAAATGCCGGATTAGTGGCTGCCGACCCGGTGCAGTTCGCGCCGGTGGAATTCCAAGCATTGATCTCGCTCACGATAGGCGCCAGCGCGGGCAGCGTCTGCAAATAGGCATTCGTGACCGGCATGCCGATCGTGTCACCGTTCGCGTCGACCGTACCGTTTCCATAAACGCCACCCGCGCTATTCGCGGCGAGTGGCTGGGGCTCGAATCTTGAATTCGACTTGGTGTCCGCAAAAGTCACTTCCGCGTAGGCATGGTGGTGATCGGTGATGTCATAAGTAAACGTCGAGGCGAGCAAAGTTCGCGCCACGGGCACCGTAATGCTGCGCTGCGACGAGCGGTTGAAGCCGGGCCCCAGATTCTGGTTGATCAGAGAGCCGTCGGGGTTGAACGAAAACGCGCCCGCGGGCGTTGTGGGGCTGTTCCCAAATCCACCGCCCGAACTGTTAAAAAAGTAGTTGCCCTGCGGAATGTACGAGCTGAATTGAGGATTCTTGAGCCCGGTGCCGGTGACCGTCATGTCCGTGGCAGAGAATTTGCGCTGCGCCGATCGCAGCCCCTGATCCTTGTCATGGGACAGGTTGAACATCAGGTGCCCACGTCCGTCGGCCACGGTGGTGCCGAAAAGCAATCCGCCGGTGTAGTTGCCGGAATCTCGATCTCCAGACTGGCCGGCCTGTCCCATCACCGTTAGCCCCTCGAGATCCTTTTTGTAAATGATATTCACTACGCCGGCCACGGCATCGGAACCGTAGATCGCCGAGGCGCCGCCGGTGACTATTTCGACATGATCGATGAATTCGGTCGGGATGGTGTTCAGATCGACATCTGAAGTCCCAGCAACGCCTGGAGTCATTCGCCGGCCGTTGACCAGCACCAATGTGCGCTGATCGCCGAGGTTACGCAGGTTGATCGTGTTAATGCCTGCACCCGACGTCAGGAAATTGCTGTTGGCGGTCGATAGGGCAGATGTGCCGACCGACGGCAAGTCGCGCAAGGTCGTCGAAATATTAATGGTGCCGGTATTTTCGATGGCCGCACTGTTTACAATCACAGTGGGCGCGAAGGTTTGCAACTCGGGCGTCGCGATGCGTGATCCTGTAACCACCACTTCTTCCAGCGTCGCGTCCGCGCCGGTGGTAGCAGCTATAGCGCCATTTCCTAAAATGATGATTGCAGCGCTCGGTACCACGGCGAACACCAGTCGGATTGGTCTTTTCATGAAATAAAGTCTCCTAGGGGGACAGTCGTCACAAATAGCGTTGCGCGCCGGGCACAGCGTCTACATCCCTACAACCGTCCTTGTTATTGATTGACTGAACAAGAATGCACCGGTCAAAGCCGCGAAGCAATGACTGTGGCGAAACCGGAACTGAACAACATCGCCGCCGCAGCGGCCAACACCGCGCTAGACACTTTATTGAACTGCTTGATTGATTCCACGATTGTTTTTCATGCAGCGATATTGCCGCTCCCTTACAAAGACCCGGCCAACGCCGAGATTATTACTGATTTATCTAAGATTATGCCTGACGGAGCACCGCGGGAGGGCGGTGGGCGCGTGCTTACGGCCCCTTTTTTTGGCCTGGCTGAATTGATATGCATCTAAAACAGAGCCTTAGCCGAAGAGCACTGTATGACCAAGAACATGCATTTGAGGCGAACACTCCTGCCACTGCTCGCTTTATTGGCAGGGCGGGTTATGGGCGACTCCGTCGCCGGTAGCTCCTATCTGAGTTACTCCGGTACGGCCAACGCACCCGATTCAAAGACATTTCTCTATGGCGAACAGCACGCCTTGGCGTTTCGGGACGGTCGGCTGGCCGAGCGGGTGGTTCTATACACCTGCCGCGACGGCTCGCCCTTTGCGCGCAAGACCGTTGACTACGAAGATCCTCTGGTGCCGGATTTCCTGTTCGAAGACAGTTCCAATGGTTCGCGCGCAGGGGTGCGTCCCGGTGCCGGGGAGCGATCGGTGTTTTTTCGCGGCGATGCCGGTGAAGCCGAGAAATCAGGACCACTGCCTGCTGTTTCCGGGCTAGTCGCGGACAGCGGTTTCGATGAATTTATTCGCGCCAACTGGCCGGCGCTCATCGCCGGCAAGCCTCTAGAACTGCATTTTCTGGTGCCGAGTCGCCTCGATGACCTACGGCTCCAGTTGCAACGCGAGCGCAGCGACATGGTGGATGGCGCGGCCGTCGAGGTATTTCGCTTGAAACCGCGTGGTATTTTGGGATTGGTGCTGCCCGGTATCGAGGTGTTTTACGGAGCGGATGATCATGTGTTGAGGCGCTACCAGGGGCTTTCCGATTTGCGCGATGCGGGGGGGAATAATTATCGTACCGAGATCGTCTTCCATGCGGCCGACCGCATTGCCGCCAACGATCAATTGATTGTCGCGGCGCGGCGCGCGCGCCTCGCGCCGTGCACGTAAGATAAGAGCATGTTTTCGCTGCCGATTTATGTGCACGGGCTGTTGGCCGCTATGGCCGCCGCGCTCCTTACTTGGCTCCTAAGCCTGTATCGCCGGAATGTCGCCATCGTCGACAGCCTCTGGTCCTTGATGTTTGTTCTCACGGCTTTGATCTATATAGCCGGATCGCCGGCATGGGGCGCACGATCGGTGCTGGTGCTGAGCTTGGTCGCGGTGTGGGCACTGCGCCTGTCCGTGTACATCACCTGGCGTAACTGGGGTGAGGGCGAGGACCGTCGCTATCAAGCGATTCGCGCGCGGAATGAGCCTCATTTCGCGTTCAAAAGCCTATATCTGGTGTTTGTCCTGCAAGCCGTACTTGCCTGGGTTATTTCGCTGCCTCTGCTGGGGGCCGTGCTTAACCCCGGCCCGCTGCGGAGTCTGGACTTCGCCGGGGCTATGCTGTGGCTGGTGGGGTTCGCCTTTGAGGCGGGCGGCGACTGGCAGCTCAGTCGATTCAAAGCCGATCCGGACAATCGCGGCAAAGTCATGGACCAGGGGTTCTGGCGCTTCACCCGACATCCCAACTATTTCGGGGATTTCTGTGTGTGGTGGGGATTCTATTTAATTGCGGTTTCCGCGGGCGCGTGGTGGGCCTTCATCGGACCCCTGGCTATGTCGGTGCTATTGATGCGTGTGTCCGGGGTCACCTTGCTCGAAAAGGATATTGGCGAGCGCAGACCCAATTATGCCGCCTACGTACGCCGGACCAATGCCTTTTTCCCGGGCAGGCCCAAAGGGGGGTGAGCGGTGGCTACCCCGGTGTTGTACAATCGCAACAAGCGATATATCACGGGTACCCGAATTTTTGCTCCCCGCTGCGCGTCGCGTGACCGGCGAGATGCGGCAATTATCAACCCACGACCGCGTACAACGGCACTGTAAAGAGCAACGGATAACCCCCTTAGAGGCCAGGCGAACATTGTCTTGGTTTCGGTCCGATCGCGGTCGATTTGAGCTTGGACGTGGATTTAACCGGTGAGGCGTCTTGGCAACACCCGACGGGCATGGTGTAATTGCCCCATAACTCTGATTGGTTGTTGGGATCAAGATGCGCAGAGGCCGCGCTAGCCAATCGGACCTTACTGAACTGACCGTTTTTTACGTTTAGGGAGCAAACAATGGGGAATAATCGCAAATTGCAATTTGCAATCCGCGCTGCGCTCGCAGCGGCCGCGGCAACTACTGCGGGGCCGATGGCCATGGCACAGACCGTAGCCGGTAACAATACTGCGACGGCCGGTGATACCTCTTTGCAAGAGGTTGTGGTCACGGGCTCGCGCATTGCAGTCGCACCTAACGACATCTCGATCAGCCCGATCACCAGCGTGTCGGCGCTCGACATCCAACAGTCCGGCCTGATCCGCGTTGAGGACATTTTAAACAGCCTGCCGCAGGTCACCGCTGAACAGGGCTCCGGCCTCGCTATCAGTTCAGTGGGCGTGGCAACGGTCAGCTTGCGCGGCCTCGGCTCGCAGCGGACATTGGTGCTGGTCGACGGCCGGCGTCTGAATCCCGGCGGCGCCGGTGGTCTTCCCCCCGGCAATGCCAACTCCGCGGACATCAACCAAATCCCTGCGGACTTGATCGAACGAGTCGACGTACTGACCGGCGGCGCTTCCGCAGTTTATGGCGCCGACGCGGTCGCCGGCGTAGTCAACTTCCAGCTCAACACTCACTACGAGGGCGTCAGGCTGGACGCAAATTATGCGTTCAACAACCACTCGAACAATAACCAGACTGATCTCGGTTATTTAAAAGCCGCCAACCAACCCCTTCCGCAAAGCACGGCCAATACCGGGCAGACCAAGGACGTTTCGTTCCTCGCCGGCGCGAATTTCGCCGACGGCAAGGGCAACGCGACGGTTTACTTCACCTACCTCAACAGCGCGCCTTCGGTCGGATATCAGTTTGATCATGCCGGTTGTACGCTGAACGCCGGCGCCACGCCAACCAGCGCGATCTTTTGCGGCGGTTCATCGACTAGTGCCACTGGCCGGTTTTTCGAATTGGGTCAAGTCGGGGGAACGTCGACGGTGGTACTCGACCATACGGTCGATAAGACGACCGGGCAATTCCGGCCGTACAACGGCGCTACTGACTCGTATAACTACGGTGCACTCAGCTACTTCCAGCGCGCCGCCGAGCGCTATACCGCAGGGTCCTTCCTGCACTACGACATCAACGATAACGCGACCGTTTACACCGAGACGATGTTCGCGCGCAATTCCTCCACGGCGCAATACGGCCCTAGCGGCGCATTCGCTTTTCAGTCCTACGTGACTCAGTGCACCAATCCGCTACTCACCGCACAGGAAGTCTCAGTCCTCTGCGACCCGGCTACTTTGGCGGCGAATCAGGCCCAATTCGGCCTTACCGGCAACAACTTCGACCTGTATCTGGGCCGCCGCAACGTCGAGGGCAAAGGCCGCACCGACTCGTACACCTCGTCTTCGATCCGCCAGGTCCTCGGCGTCAAGGGCGCTTTCGCCGATGCGTGGTTGTACGACGCGTACGCTCAGGTGGGCATTACGCAGTTTCAGGATATCGCAGGCAACAACTTCGAGTCCGAGCGGGTCGTCAACGCACTGGACGTCATTGCCAATCCCACGGTCGCGAACGGCGGCAGCGCGGCCGTGCCTTTCGGTACTCCCATTTGCCGGTCGGCTCTGCCGAACGGTTCGTCGCCGACCTGCGTGCCGTATAACGTTTATAAGCCGGGCGGCGTGACGCAGGCGCAACTCGATTACCTCACTGCTCCCGCCACTTACACCGCCAATTCGACGGAATATATCGTGGACGCGTCGGTCACCGGTGAGCTCGGCAAGTACGGGATTAAGATCCCGACCGCTAAAGACGGCATCACCGTCAATGCCGGCGGGGAATACCGGGAAGAGAAGTTCAACTTCGATCCGGACTATGTGTTTGCTAACGGTTTTCAGGATGGCGGCGCGCCGTCAAAGCAGATCGCCGGTGGCTTTCACGTGTTTGAAGCCTTCACCGAAGCGCGTATACCCATCATCAACGATTTGCCGGCGGCTTATAACCTGTCGGCAGATGCGGGCTACCGGTACTCGAGCTACAGCCTGGGATTCAACACCAATACCTATAAGTTTGGGGTCGAGTGGGCACCCATCGCTGACGTGCGTTTTCGCGCCGGTTACAACCGCGCGGTTCGTGCGCCGAACCTCGGCGAACTGTACCAGCCTGCGACCGTTGGCGCCGGCGGCACGGCGGATCCGTGTTGGGGAACGGCGCCCACACTCAGTAAGGCTCAGTGCGCCAACACGGGTGTGACCGCAGCGCAGTACGGCCACATCACCACGAATCCTGCCGCGCAGATCAATACCCAGGTCGGCGGCAATGCGGGCTTGAAGCCGGAAATCGCCGATACCTACACTTACGGCTTCGTTTTTCAGCCTAGCTTCCTGCCGAACTTCGTGGCGTCGGTCGACTTCTTCGACATTAGGATCAAGGGCACGGTCACGTCGCTGTCATCGAACACCATCATCACCGATTGCGCTAACACGGGCGATGCGGCGCTGTGCGGCTTGATTCACCGCGGACCGACCGGATCGCTGTGGTTCAATCCCACCAACTTCGTGACGGCAACTGAGTTGAATATCGGCAATGTCTCGACCAAGGGCATCGACCTGGCGGCGCACTACCTGCTAAACATGGGGGGCGCGGGCAAGCTGGGCCTTACATTGGCGGGCACGTATACGAAGGAATTCCTGACGCAGCCCCTTCCGACCGGCGGCTCCTTCGACTGCGCGGGCTACTGGGGCACCACCTGCGGTGCACCGCTGCCGCACTACCGTCAAACGTTCACGACGAACTGGGCCTCGCCATTCTGGGGAATGGACTTCACCGTGAAGTGGCGCTTGATCGGGCCGTCGTCGGTGGATCGCTCGAGCTCGGATCCGCAACTCACGTCTCAGTTCTACACATCGACTGCGCACATCCCAGGCTATAACTACATCGATCTGTCGGCGTCAATGCCGGTCACATCGAAAGTCAACGTGCGTTTGGGCGTCAACAACATCGCGGACAAGAACCCGCCGCTCATCCTGAACGGCTCGCTGTCGGATTGCCCGAATAGCACTTGCAACGACAATACCTGGGCCGGCACGTACGACACGCTGGGTCGCTACCTGTACGCGCACGTGAGCGTCAAGTTCTAACGGCAGATTGGAGCATTTTGAGTTGATTGACGGCGGGCTTCGGCCCGCCGTTTTTCTTTGCGGTAGTATCACCCCGTATGTTCACCAGCAGCGCGAAGCTCGATCAGGCGCTCGACCTCCACCGACAGGGACGTCTGACCGAGGCGGCAGCGGTCTATAGCGACCTGCTGCGGAGCGAGCCTCGCAATGTCGATGCCTTGCATATGCTAGGCATGATCATGTCGGGGATGGGGCGCGGGCAGGACGCTGTGTCGCTCATCGGCGCCGCCACGCAACTTCAGCCGTCCAACGCCGCTCTACACGCCAATCTCGGCAGCGCGCTCAGCGAGATGGGACGCCATGCCGATGCCGTGCCTTGCTTCGGCCGCGCGTTGGCGCTGCAGCCCGAGCTCGCCGCCGCTCATCTCGGCCGAGGCGTAGCGTTCGTGCATTTGGATAAGCTCGATGCAGCGCTCGCGGACCTGGGGCAGGCCGTGCGGATCGCTCCCAAGGATACTCGCGCCTTCAATACCCTGGGGGTCGCGCTCGAGCGCGCCAAGCGGCCGCTAGACGCGCTGCGCATTTTCCAAGAGGCCGTCGTGCTCGATCCCAGCAATGCGGAGGCGCACCACAACCTCGGCTTGGTGTTGGCGGCCTTGGGCCAGCATGCGGACGCGCTCACCAGCATCGAGCGCGCACTGGCCTTGCAGCCGCAGCAAGCGGGCGCACATAGCAACCGTGGCACGGAATTGTTGATGCTCGGCCGACCGGCCGAGGCTCTGGCGAGCTTCGAGCGGGCATTGGCCCTGCAGCCGGAGGACGCGACTCCGCACCACAATCGCGGTCTCGCGTTCATGACCCTTGAGCGGGGTGCGGAGGCGCTGGCAAGCTTCGATCGCGCGCTCGAGCTCTCTTCCGGCAACGCGCCGACACACCTTTGGCGTGCCAAGGCCTTGGTCAGCCTGGGGCGGCCGGCGGATGCCCTGACGAGCTTGGATCGAGCGCAAACCATGGCGGCGCCGGAGTTCGAGTCGCATTTTCAGCGCGGCGTCGTACTCGCCAAACTCGAACGCTACGAGGAGTCGGTCGCGAGCTTCAATCAGGCGCTTGCGTTCGACCCTAAATCTCCGGAAGCACTCAACAATCGCGGCGCCGTGTTGGTGCGGCTGTTCCGGCCCGCCGAAGCGGTCGAAGACTTCGTCAGCGCTGTGATTCGACGGCCCGATTACCACGAGGCATTCATCAATGCCGGCAACGCCCAGAAGGGTCTCGGCCGCTATCGGGAGGCCATGCGCAATTTCGACCGTGCCTTGTCCCTCAAGCAGGACGATGTTACGGCCTCATGGAGCATGGGCGTGCTCAAGCTCGCTGTGGGTGATTTGCGCGAAGGATGGCCGCTGTACGAGGCCCGCCTGCGTATGGAGCCTGCTGTCTCGCTGCAACGCAAATTCACGGCGCCCCGCTGGTCCGGCGTCGAGCCGCTGACGGGTAAAACGCTGCTGGTTCATTCCGAACAGGGGCTCGGCGATACGCTGCAGTTCTGCCGCTACATCGGTTTGCTCGAGGCCGCGGGCGCCGAAGTGATCTTCGAGATTCAGCCGCAGCTCAAGAAGCTGCTGCATTCGCTCGACACGAACGCCGTGATCGTCGCCCGAGGCGAACCGTTGCCGCGATTCGATCTGCACACGCCGCTGCTCAGCTTGCCGCTGGCCTTTCGCACCGAGCTCAACAGCATTCCGGACGGCGTGCCATATCTCTTCGTTGAGCCTGCCGCCGCGGAGCATTGGAAACAGCGGCTTACCGCCCTGCCGGGTTTCAAGGTCGGCCTCAATTGGCACGGCAATCCCAAGGCGGAAAAGCTTTCCGCGCTACAGGCCCGTTCATTTCCGCTCGCGGCCGCCGCAGCACTTACGAGGATTGCTGGCGTGAGCTTGGTGTCGCTGCAGAAAGGGCAGGGCGCGGAGCAGCGTGAACAGGTTAATTTTGGCGCAGCGATTGCGCAGCTGACCGATCCACTGCACATGGGGTCCGATGAAATTGCCGACGACACGGCGGCGATCCTGATGAGCCTCGACTTGCTCATCACCGCCGACACGGCGCTCGCTCATCTAGCCGGTGCGTTGGGCATTCCTGTTTGGGTAGCACTTCAGGCCGTGCCGGATTGGCGCTGGCTCACTGAACGCGCAGACAGTCCGTGGTATCCGACCATGCGGCTGTTCCGTCAGCGTATGCCAGGAGACTGGCCGGAGGTATTCGAGCGTATTGCCCATGAACTCAAGACCCTCGCGCCGAAAGGGTGAATTTCGGCGGCTACGCGTATCGCGCGGTCACTTGTTGATCTCGGGTTTGTTGGCCTGCATCTCGCGCACCGTTTCGGTCGAGTTGGCGCGGTGGGCTTCGATCGATTCCGCGGTATTGCAGGTTTTTTGGTCGAAATGTGAACCGAGTGTCGATTCGCGGCGACAGAAATATCTTAGGCCGTGGCGAATCTCGAGCTTGTAGCCGCGGGCCATCAGTTCTTTTTCCGCAGCGGTGGATTCCTGCTTGGCCGGGTCAGTCTTCGCTGTGGTTGCGGCATTCTGTTCGACAGCGGCCGCTGCGCTCTGTTGAACAAGCGGCGCAGCGCTTTGCTGCTCGGCAGGAGTCGTCGTACTCGGCGGCGGGGACTGCGGCCTTGGCTCAGCGGCCGACGCTTGCGACCACGCGCCCGCACATAGAACAGAAAAAAATACAGCTGCTATTCGCATGGGTCTTCTCTGGCACGGCAATGCACCAACTATATCGCCGGCGGATCAAACAAACCAGCAGTTAGTCGCGACTGTGATCCGGGTGTCTTTTCCGTAGAAGGGGGCCACCTCGTGGAACACATAGGACGGGAATATGATCAATTGACCCGCGCTGAGGCGAATTTCGAGTGGACGGAGGGCATACGCGCGGTGCAGGAGCGCGTTTGCCGGGTCGCTGTAGGTGCCGGCGCCTTGGCGTGAATCCAGAAGTCGAAGCACGCCGCTATCGGGATGCTGGGGTACGGCTTCCCCGGCGCGCACGCAGTACACGGCGGACCAGGAAGCGAGCGGGTGGTTGTGGGCCACAAAGGAGCCCGCGTAGCGAGAGATATGGAACCAGGTATGGTTGTGGAATTGGAGGCGGGAGAGCTCCTCGGCGCGCAGCGTCGTGGTCTCGGTCACCATTTCGGCAACCGAATCCAGCATGAAGCGGCGCAACTCCTGAACGCAGGGCTCGGGCCACCGAAACAGATTGAAACGGCTTTCGAAGGTCTCCGCCTGCGGCAGGTGACTCGGCGTTGGATTTTGATTTTCTGCGTTTTCGCGCGCTAGGAACAACGTTTCGAGTTCTTGATTCAGTCGCTCGCAGGATGCAAGCCGCGTCTCGCCGAACGGCACCGCGAACAGCGGGTGCACGTGGAAAGCCGGTGTCACCACCGGGCGAATCCCAGCTGGCCCGGAGCAACGAAGCGAACCCTCACTGTCACCAGCACCAGCTGCCCGGGCGAGCGGACGAGCGCAATCTCATGGGTGAGCGATCCGGGGAAGACAGCCATCTCGCCAGGAACCGGCTGCCAGCCGTAGTGGCCGGGTCTGAACGGTATTCGCATCGCGGCGTTGGTGGCATCCGCGAACATGGTGCCGAGGCGCGATTCGTAGAGCCGCAGCACGCCGCTGTCCATGCGCGTCGCTGAGGGCGGCGGTGCGGCCACGCAATAGATGCCGCACCAGGCGGTCAGCGGGTGGGTTTGCGCGGGCACGTGGCCGTCGGGTGCGACGACCGTGAACCACCCGCGTGCCTGCACCGCGAAGGCGTTGAGTTGCTCGGCAGTAAACTCATTCACGGCATTGATCACCGTCTTCACTCCGCGGGCAAGCGACGCCGCCAGCTGCGGCACCGGTTCCTCCGGCCACTCGAGCAAGTCGTCCCGGCCGTGGTAACACAGTGGATCGCGCTGCCCGGATTGACCGTCGCGGCGCATGCGCGCCGCGAATAAGGCTGCCAGCGCCGGGTTGAGCGCTTCCGCATCGGGCAGCGGCACAACTCCGAGCGGAGTTGCAAAAATCGGCACGACGCTTGGCTGCGTAACGTTCATGCGGGCGCAAACTCAGCCAAGTAGCGGCGCAATTGTTCGAGTTCGCCCGCGTAGTGGCGTGCCCGCCCCGAAGAGTTGGCGTACAGCGGTTCGCGTACCTGCCACACGCTTGCGGTCTTGATCGCCGGTCCCGGCCCGGCCGCGGCGGCGCGCGCCGGACCTTGCCATTCGAGCCCAAGGAATGCGCAGAGCCGCTGCAACGCGGGCTCGGGGTCGCTCACCAGGACGTCGTAGTTGAAGTCGACGATATCGGCTGCGTATTTGCTTTTCCAGTGCGCCATGAGGCGGCGATATTGGCGGAAATAGTGCCCAATATCCATCAGGTCGAGCGCGTAGCTCATTTGCTGGTCCAGGTGCAGGAAATAAATGGACAGGCAGTTGTCGAGCGGATCGCGAGTCGTGTGGACGATGCGGGCCTGCGGAAACAACCCCTTGATCAGGCCGATGTAGAGAAAATTATCGGGGCGCTTGTCGATCACGTACAGGGCATGCGGCGAAACTCGCGCGAGTTCCGCGTGGTAGCGCGCGGCAATGGATCCCAGGCGCTCGGCGGACAAGACGGCGAGCGATTCGGGAAAGGGCGCAAGCTCGCCTTGGACCAGGCGCGGCAAAAAATCGAGCTCACCGCCGGCGGTCACTCCGGGGCAGCCGGCCAGCAACTGCTCCGCCAGCGTTGAGCCGGAGCGAAACATTCCGCAAATGAATATGGGTGTGGGGCGCAGTCCCACGGTGGTGGCAGGCGCCCGTACAGTCGTCGTTCCGCTCGCGATAACCCGGTCTACATAGGCACGTTGGCGCGCGTGGTCGTAGGATGCGGCGCCCGACGGTGCGCTCGCCCGGCTTGCCTGGTTCGCCGCGCGATACGCAGCGAACGCCGCCGGGTATTCGCCCGCGTCGTCGAGCATCCGACCCAGCGCAAATCCAAGACTCGCCCGCTCGGCCGCGCAGGCCGCCGGGTCGCCGAGCGCGCGACCGAGTTTTGCGATCAAGGCGGGTTCCCTATGCCCTCGAGGCTGCACGTTCGCAAAGCGCGCCAGCGCCTCGTAGCAGCGCGGCTCAAGCGCCAAAATCCGCGCATAGAGCGAGAGTGCCTCCGGCCGTCGGCCGAGGTCCTCGCAGAGATTGCCGAGATTGAGAAGGGCGGGAGTAAACGCAGGATTCAACAACAGGGCGAGCCGCAATTCCTGCTCCGCCGCCGCATGCTGACGCAGAAAGTCGGTGTAGATCACGCTGCGATTGAGATGGGCTTCTTCGGGGCGCTCGACGCCGGCATCGAGCGCCTTCTGGTAGGAATGAAGGGCTTCATCGAGACGCCGCGCCTGGCGCTGCAATACCGCCAGATTGAACCAGGACTCGGCTTGCGCCGGCCAGCGTGTCACTACGCGCTGGTAGGCTTCGATAGCCTCCGGCACACGGTTCTGGCGGTGCAGCTGCTTCGCCTCGCGGATCATCGAGTCGGGATCGCCAGTCAAAGTCACCCCTGCCTGCCAGTGATCGCCGAAAGGGAATGTTCCCATATTTGCGGCAAATCCGGTAGGCTCGAAAAACAACTGTTCATGCGACATCCATCGATGGCCCGCGACCTTAACACAGACATGCAGACGCTCAGGACGGTTCTGACGCTCGCTCAGAATCGCGACTTTACGCGCGCCGGGGCACTGGCCGCGGAGACTCTGGCGAGCGGCTTCGAGCATCCGCTGCTCTTGAACGTGGTGGCTACGTGCCTGGAGCAGGAAGGCAAATTCGAAGAGGCACTGCGGCTGCTCGAGCGCGCAGTTGCCTTGGCGCCGCGCGACGTCGGCGCGCGCAATGCCCTGGCCTTGTGCCTGCAGCGCCTCGATCGGCCGGAGGAAGCGTTGCATCACGTCGACGAGCTCCTTAAGCAGCACGCGGAGCTTGGATTCCTGCACGCCAACAAGGGCAATGCGCTAATTGCGCTCGGCTGGCTGGGGCGCGCGCGCGCCAGCCACCTGCGCGCGGTGGAGCTGGATCCCGGCAATATCGCCGCGATCGCAGCACTGGCATCCATTGCGAGCCATCGTGGAAATCACGACGAGGCGCGAGTCTGGGCCGGCAAGGTCCTGGCCGCAGTGCCCAATTTCCCCGACGCCGTGATCAGTCTCGCCGCTGCGGAGCTTGCGGGCGGCGCGCCCGCCAAAGCCGAGGATCTCATCCGCCGATTGCTGGCGGATGCACGGGTAGCCGCAAACGACAGGGCGCGCGCGCACGGGCTGCTGGGCGATGTGCTCGACGCCGGCGGCCGCTATGCGGAGGCGTTCACGGCGTACACGCTGTGCAATGAGGCTCTTCGGCACATCCATCGACGGTTTGCAGCCGGCACGGGCGTGCTCGAGTACGCCGATGTGCTGACCACGCAGATGACAAGCCGCAAAGAACGTTGGACCTGTAGTTCATTGCCGGTGCCGGCCGCCGCCGATGCGCCCGAGCATGTGTTTCTGGTCGGCTTCCCGCGTTCCGGCACGACCTTGCTCGAGGTGGTGCTCGACGGGCACCCGCGAGTGGCGAGCCTGGATGAGCATGAATTGTTGACGGACAGCGTGCGGCGGTTCATGAGCGAACCCTTGAAGCTCGACGCGCTGCTGCTGGCCGGCGAGGCCGAATTGAACGGGCTGCGCCAAGCGTATTGGGATCGCGTACGCGACGCAGGGATTGAAACCGCAGGCAAGGTGTTCGTCGACAAGTATCCGATGAACACGCTCAAGCTGCCGCTGATCGCGCGGCTTTTCCCGCGTGCCAAAATTCTGTTCGCCTGCCGCGATCCGCGCGAGGTGGTGTTGGCGTGCTTCCGGCGCCGCTTCCGGATGAATGCGGCGATGTATGAGCTGCTCACCCTGCCCGGGGCCGCAGCGCTATATGATGCGGTGATGAGCTTCGCCGCGGAAGTGCGACCGGTGTTCGGCGATAATTGGCACGTCGTCCGGTACGAGACCTTGACGGCGGAATTTGCGCAACAGACGCGCATAATTTGCGCATTTCTGAGCCTCGAGTGGACCCCGGGCTTGGACGATTTCGCAAGCCGCGCACGCGACAGTGAGCGCACCACCCCAAGCACCGCACAGCTCGCGCGAGGCCTTGAACGATCGGATTTAGATCGCTGGAGGCGCTACGCGGAGCCTCTGCAGCCGGTCCTGCCGATGCTGCAGCGCTGGGTGGAACAGCTGGGGTATCCGCCTTGAACGTGCGTGCGGGCGCGAAGGTTATCGAGTGCGGCGCACGTGGTAAGCGTGCCTCGACGGCGTCTTCATGAGGAACGAGCCGATTGCGGCTCGTTGGATCGTGACCTGATCCCCCGGCGCAAGCCGAACGTCCTGGTCCGAATCGGTGTACGTCCAGGTCTGTCCGTTGTCGAGCACCACGGAATTGCGCCCGTAAAGCGTATTGACGATCGTTGCGATGCGCGCCTCGATCGCGCTCGGACCCACCGGCAATGGATGCAATTGCGTTTGAGACAGGCCGAATTCTCGTGCATCGCCCGTGGCTGCGGGGGGGACTGCGGCCGGCGATGCGGGCGCAGGGGTTGCGCCGGGCGCCGATGCGCCGGCCGTCGGGGCAGCGGGGGTTGGTGTAGGAACCGCGGCGGGCGCGGTGGTTGCATGTCCGGCACTGCCCGTGAGCGCGTCATAGCACGCCAGCCGCGCGTCGGGCGCCGTGATTGCGGCGCAGCGGGCGAGGTCCGCGGGGCTGGGCGCCAAGGCGGCAATCGCCGCCGGTGAGTAGGCGAGCAGCAGCGTGACGGGGGCTGCGCACATGGCGCGACGCAGCCGGCTCACAGCCCGCCCTCAGGCCGTAGTGAGTAGTATTCGCCGTAGACCTCAGTGGCCGTTTGGATCATGTCGCGCTCCGCCGCCGTCAACAGCGGATTCCAGATGTCGAAAATAAGTATGGCGCGCGGCGTGTCCGACTGGTTCCATGCCTCGTGCTCTATGGTGTCGTCGAATACCCACGCCTGACCGGGGACCCATTCGCGAGTTGTCCCGCCGACCCGAAATCCGCAGTCCGGCGGCACCACCAGCGGCAGGTGTACGGTGAGGCGCGTGTTGGTGATGCCGGTGTGCGGCGGAATCCGCGTATTCGCGTCCAGAATCGAAAAGAAGGCCGTGGGTGCGCGGCGCGCTACTCGACAGCGCGGTGCCGTCTCCAGAATCTGCGCGGTCACCGGACAGCGCGCAATGTGGCCGGCAACTGCAGCACTCTGATTCCACAGGAAATAGGCGCTCCAGCGCCGCGAGCGGTTCAACTCCCGGAACTGATCCAGCGGCAGACCGGCCGGGAAATCGATGTATGGCTGCAGTCCCTCGCGGTCGGCGGCGAGCACCCGCAGTAACTCGGCGCGGATCTCGGCAGTCGCCGCCTCGAATGCGTCGAGCCAGGGGAAGTCCGCGCGTTCGAAGAATTCGATCTCAGGAAGTTCCGGGAAATACATCCAAGTCGGTTGCGAGTGATAGGGCCGCCGTTTACCCATCAAGGTTTCTAGGCACAGATCGACGCGACGCTGGCGGCTGCCGCCGTGGCGCTGACGAAGCTCGACGAGCGGCTGCTCGAGCGCGGCAGCCAGCGCCGCAAGGTCCGCATCGACCATGGATTTCGCATGCGCGAGAGCATCCCGGATGTTGGGCGGCACGGGCGCGCCCGGCGCGAGGCAGGAAAGCACATTCTGATAGGTGCGCGCGGCATTGCGTGGATCGCCGATGTCTTCCTGGTAGGCGCCCTTCTGCAGCAGCGCGGACAAATGCCGCGGTTCGAGCTCGAGCGCCTTTTCGATGGCATCGATTTCCTCCGTGCGGCGGCCGAGCGCCTTGAGGCTCGAGGCGAGGTTGGCCCACAGACTGGGGTGTTTCGGATCCGCCGTCGTCGCCCGCACGAACATGGCATTCGCCTGCTCCGCGGCGCCCCGGCCGAGCATGCGGACCCCGACCTCATTGAGCACTGCGGGGTGACCCGGCGCCTCCTGCGCGAGGCGCGCCAGCAGTTGATCGGATTCCGGTATTCTTCCGGCAGCGGCTTCGGCTTTGGACGCCTGCAATGCTCGAATAATTGTGATGTCGTCGAGCAGTGTAGGGACGGCGGTATTCACGCCCGGAATTGTATAACACCTTGCGCAATGAGGTCTTGCCGCGTTGATTTCAGCCATTCTGGAGTTCTCCAATTGACAGCGAGTGCGGCTCTCGATCTCGAACTTATGCGTGCGTCGCTGTTGCTCGAATCGGATCCGGCGGCTGCGGGGCGCCGCGCACAGGCCATCCTCGCTGCGTCGCCCGGGCACGCGCAGGCCAGCCTGCTGTTCGCGGCAGCATGCCGCAAGCTCGGCGATCCGGCGGCGGCGGCGGCGGCGCTCGAATCGATGGCGGCCGCGCAACTCGACACGCCCTTCATGCAGCTCGAGCTTGGCCGGGCCTACGCCGGCGGCGGTCGCAGCGTTGAAGCCCGAGCCGCGTTCGCGCGCGCGGTCGCACTGGAAGATGGACTGGCCGACGGCTGGCGCGAACTTGCGGCAATTCAGTTCGCCGTGGGGGAGGCGCAGGCGGGCGACGCTGCCTACGCAAAATACAGCAAGCTGGCCCCGGAACCACCCGAGCTTACCGACGCGGTGGTTGCGCTCGCCGACAATCGGCTGGATGCCGCGGAGAGCATGCTGCGGCGACGGCTGCAGCAGGCACCCGGCGACGTTGTGGCGCTGCGTATGCTCGCCGAGGCCGCCACGCGGCGACAAGACTTTGCGGAGTCGGAAAGGCGGCTGACGCAATGTTTGCAGATCGCGCCCGGCTATGCCGCGGCTCGGTTCGACCTGGCAAGTTTGCTGTCTACTCTGCATCGGCATGCCGAGGCGCTGCCCCTGCTCGAGCGGCTGCTCGCAGTTGAACCGCGCAATCTAGACTACCTCAGCCTGAAAGCTCAGGGGCTGCGGCTCGTCGGGCGCAATGGCGAGGCAGTTGCACTGATGGAACAAGCGGTCGCCGAACACCCCGGCGAGGATATGGCGCGGCTGCTTTACGGACACTTGCTCAGGGAAGTCGGGCAGCAAGCGCGGGCGATACAGATGTACCGGCAGGCTCTTGCGATACGGCCCCAGTCGGGCCGTGCCTACGCGAGCCTCGCCAATCTGAAGACATTCCGCTTCACCGGTGAGGATCTGACCGCGATGCGAGAACAGCTCGCCCACAGCGCCGTGCGGGGCGGGGACCGTACTCACCTTGAGTTCGCCTTGGGCAAGGCGCTCGAAGACGAGGGACAGTTCGCGCTCTCATTTGAGCATTATGCGCGCGGCAACGCACTGCACCGCGCGACGATCGCGCACCATGCGGATGTGATAACGGCGGATGTGCAGCGCTCGAAGCGCCTTTACAGCGCCGACTTCTTCGCCGACCGGCAGGGATGGGGGAGCGACAAGCTCGACCCGATCTTCATCGTCGGCCTGCCGCGCTCGGGTTCAACGCTGCTGGAGCAGATCCTTTCGAGCCATCCCGAAGTGGAAGGCACCCGCGAGCTGTCGGACATACCGTCGATGACGCGCGCAGTGCCGGAATATCCCGAATCCATCGCCCGATTCGACAGGCAGGAAATCGAGGCGTTCGCCGCCCGCTATTTATCGCGGACGCAGGCGTATCGTATGCTCGGCAAGCCGCGCTTCGTCGACAAGATGCTGGGCAACTTCGCTCACCTCGGACTCATCCACCTAATGTTTCCCCGCGCTGCGATCATCGACACGCGGCGTCATCCGCTTGGCTGCGGTTTCTCGTGCTACAAGCAATTGTTCGTGCGTGAGCTGGGCTTTAGCTACGAGCTGGCGGAACTGGGGCGCTTCTATCGCGACTACGCCGAACTGATGGAACATTTCGACACGGTGCTGCCGCGGCGCGTGCACCGAGTTTATTACGAGCAGCTGGTCGCTGATCCGGAAAAAGAGGTACGCCGGCTGCTCGATTATTGTGGATTGCCGTTCGAGGCCGAATGTCTACGCTTTTACGACAACCGTCGCGCCGTGCAGACTATCAGTTCCGAGCAGGTGCGCCGCCCTATATATTCCGACGCGGTCGATCATTGGCGACACTACGAGCCCTGGCTCGGGCCCTTGAAAGATGCACTCGGAGATCTGGTCGAGCGCTACCCGCGAACGTGATCGGGCGTTGCGATGCGAATGCCGGGACAAAAAAAAGCCCCCGAGCGACACTCGGGGGCTGGTTAACAAGTTAAGTTTCGCTGCTACGGGCGATCCTTCTTTACCTGTTCGGGCTCGCCGTGTTTTGCGGCTTCGGTAGACGCATCGGTTGCTTCCTTGGTCTCCACCTTGACGTGCGGCGGAGTATTCGTCACCTCAAAGTCGACGCGACGGTTCTGGGCGCGCCCTTCAGCCGTGGCATTGGTGGCGATAGGATCGGCTTTACCGTAGCCCTTGGCAGTAAGGTTCGCGGCGCCGACTCCCCTGCTGATCAGGTATGCCCTGACTGACTCCGCGCGCTTCTGCGACAGGTTCAAGTTGTAGGCCACTGCGCCGACGGAGTCGGAGTAGCCCTGGATCTCCACTTGCAACTCCGGTTGTTTCACCAGTGCAGCGGCGACTTCAATCAAGGTCTCCTGCGCCGGCCCGGTCAAGTTGGTCGAGTTGAACTCGAAGTCCACCGCGCGCACTACCACCTTTTGTTGGATGATCCGGCAGTCGGCGTCGACCTGGAAGCCGGCCGGCGCGTGGCAAACCGGGGGGGGCGGGGGCGGCGGGGGCGGCGGTAATTCGCGAACCACGGGGGGCGGCGGGGGAGGCGTCGGCGCCGGGGGCGGTGGTGTCGGCGCGCCAAACATGAATTGGAAGCCCGCACTCACGACGATGTCTCTGGGATCATTCGGTACGTACTGCGTGTACTTCATGAACTCATACCGATACTTGGCCTCGGTTCGAAATTGGACTCGCGTCGAACCCGTTTGATTGCCGAGACCAAAGAGGAGGCCGGCTCCGGCTTCGGCCAACCATCCCGTGTTGTTGTCTGACTTGCGTCCGATGTTATCCGTCATGCCGCCGCTACCTGCGATGACATAAGGACGAAACATCGACGTAACGGGTAAAAATTTGTACAGCAGGTCGAGCGAGGTGGCCGAGAGCTTTTCGCTGGCCCCGGAATTGTTGATATGAAAGCTGCCGTTGCTCAGCGCTACTTCCAAGGCAAAATTCGGTGCGAAGTTGTAACCGAGACCGACTTGGTACCCGGCGTGGTTGTTGGAAATCCGATCCTTGTCCAGGAACGTGTATTGGCCCATGGGCGCCAAGTACCAGGCGCCGGTGTCGTCGTAGGCGTCCGCGGCTGATGCGGTGCCTCCGACGACCGCAGCCGCGACCATCAAGCCACCTAAAATCACTCTCTTCATATACCTTCTCTCCATGTTACTTCGTGCAAACGCAACAAAAGATTCTTTGCGCCTCAGACGAACTAAATCTTTAAAAGTCAGAACTCTAGCGGCTTATAGGCCGCTCCGATAGTCAACTGTTGGTTTTATACTACAATCAGTGTCTATGTATGTAGGTCAAGACCCCGTACTGACGTAGGAGTTCCGTTAGCGGGGATATGCAGCGCTAGTGGAGTTTGGGCAAGCTTGAATGCACTACGGTGTCGCCGATTTTTATCCCAAGGCGCTCGCAGGCGCCGCCCTTGAGTTCCAACACGGCGAGCGAGGGCTTGGGCGACGCGATGATGTCGAGTGACAGCGGCGTGGCCGTGGCGGCGATGTATTCAATGCGCCCATGGTCGTTGATGAATAACAGGTCGAGTGACATGTAAGTATTCTTCATCCACATCGTCGGTCTTCGATTACCGGGAAAGACGAACAGCATGCCGGCATGCTCGTCCATGTCGCGCACGAACATCAGCCCTTGCTCTTCGCGGCGCGGATTGTCGGCCTGCCAGATTTTGAAGTTAACCACCTTGCCGGTCGTGGTGCGGATCGCCAACAGGCTCTGCGGAAACGCCGACAACGGTTCGGACACCGCATCTGCAGCAAGAGTGGTGCCGCCCGCGAACAGGGCGCAGCTACAGGACAACACCGTGGCACAAAAATATTTCAGCATGGCAAATCGCTCCGGTTCACGGCGGTTGTTCCTGGAAATTAACGATTCCGGCGAACTCGAATGTGCTGACCAGCACATCGCCGTCGCCGTGCACGGCATGGGCGGGTGACGTACAAAAGCCGCGCGCCTCGACGCGGTAGAAACCTTCGGGCTGGAGCGGGCGCTGGGTCAGTGAATCCACGGTGCAGCGCTTATCGCCGAGTGTGCCGTATATCCGGCTCTTACCTTGCACCACCACAGTGACATTGGTACGGATCGCGTGGCCGGCCTTGCCGGCACGTACGCCCGTCAGGCCGAACACCAGCAACAGATTCGGGTTGCCGCCGGCGGTGCGCTCAAAACTCAGACGCACGCCAGGTGGTTTGCCGCGCCACTCACCCTGGCAGCGAGTGCCGCTGTTCGGCCAATCGAGAGTGGCGTCGACGGCGCCGGCCAGATGCGCGCGTAGGTAACCGTCGCCGGAGGACAGGCAGCCCGCCGGATTGATAATCGGTGGATTGAGGGGCGAGGAGTCCTTGGGCAAGGACAGCACCACCGGGACTTCGGCGGCTGAGGCGCATTGCGCGACGACTGCCAGAGTGGCCGCGACGCTTGCAATCACACACCGCCTTGCGCTACCCGCCACCAGGGCGAGCACTTGCCGGCGGGCGATGTTCATAGTGGGTATCATTGATGCTTATGTTGCCATGCGCGCCGCGAGAATGTTGATGCTCAAACCTTGGCGGTTGATAGCTGGGCTGATGAGCTGCTTGCTGTGCCTGGCATCGTGCTCTCTCCTGACCCCCAAATTCGAACGGCCGACATTGACAGTGGTCGGGGTCGAACTGGTCAGCGGCAACCTGCTGCAGCAAAATTTTCGGGTCAAATTCAACATTCAAAATCCCAATGATCGTGCGCTGCCGGTCCGCGGATTGCAGGCGTCGTTGAATGTGGGCGGCGAGCCGGTTGCGCAGGGCCGGAATGACCGCGCCTTCGTCGTGCCCGCCGCCGGCAATAGCGACTTCGACATGATGATTAGCGCCAACATGGCGTTGGCACTGCTCAAACTCGCCAATAGGATGGATCAGCACGCCGACTCGATCGACTATGACGTGAGCGGCACGGCGAGCATCGATTTGCCCTTTTTAAGGGATTTGCCGTTTCACCAAACGGGCCTATTCTCGCTCAAGGGAATGCATTAACTCGTTGAAATAATTGTATTTTTCGAAAATCGGTGTCCGCTGTTGAGCCACCGTCTGGTAAACTTGCCGGCCACACGAAAGAGCACCGCCCCGTTGGAGGCGGCGCCTACAAGGTAATCATGGCCGCCTCGCCCTACGAGCAATTGGAACAAGAGTTTCGCCGCCTGCATGCATTCCGCGGCGCGCTGTCGCTGCTGCGCTGGGACGCCGCTGTGATGATGCCGCGCGGCAGCGCCGATGTGCGCGGTGAGCAGCTGGCGGCGCTCGAGACCGAGCATCACGCCTTGCTGACCACTCCCAAAGTGGCTCGCTTGCTGGAGCGCGCCGAGGCGGGTGCTTCGCAGCTGGAGGATTGGCCGCTTGCCAATCTGCATGAGATGCGCCGCCAGCGCGACCACGCGATTGCCACGCCGCCCTCGCTGATCGCACGTCTTGCCAAGGCCACCGCGCGTGCCGAGGTGTTTTGGGTCGAGGCCAAGAAGGCCAATGACTTTAAGTTGCTGGTGCCGCATCTGGAAGAAGTGGTGCACCTGGTGCGCGACAAGGCGGCGCTGCTCGGACAGGCGCGGGGACTGGCACCTTACGACGCCTTGGTGGACGGATTTACGCCGGGCATTTCGACGGCGGACATCGACACCATATTCAAGGCGCTGTCGCGCAAGCTTCCCGGTCTCATCAATCAGGCCATCGAGGTGCAGGCCGCGCATGCGCCGGTGCCCTTGACGGGAAAATTCACAGTGGCGCGTCAGCGCTCGCTGTCCATGGATGTGCTCAAGGCCTTGGGGTTTCCCTTCGACCGTGGCCGTCTCGACGAAAGCGAGCATCCCTTCACCGAGGGCGTGCCGGGCGACATCCGAGTGACCACGCGCTTTGATTTGAACGATCCGTTCTCGGGACTGCTGGGCGCCGTGCATGAGACCGGCCATGCCATGTACGACCTGGGATTACCGGCCGAGTGGCGCGATCAACCGGTGGGTCGCGACCGCGGACTCGCCCTTGAAGAGAGCCAGTCGCTGCTATTTGAAATGAATCTGTGCCGCAGCCGTTCCTTCGTGAAGTATTTGCGGCCGTTGATGGAGAAGTACCTGCAGGTGAGCGGGGCCGAATGGGACGAGGCCAATCTATACCGTCATTTGACCCGCGTGCGCCGCAGTACCATCCGCATGGACGCCGATGAGCTCACCTATCCCGTGCACATCATGCTGCGCTACGAGCTTGAGAAAAAGATCTTGGAAGGCTCGCTGCCCGTGGCCGATTTGCCGGAGGCGTGGAATGCGAATTTGGAGCAGCGACTGCACATTCGGCCGACGAATGACGTCGACGGCTGCCTGCAGGACATCCATTGGGCGGTCGGTCATTTCGGCTATTTTCCGTCGTATGTATTGGGAGCGGTCATCGCCGGACAACTCAACGAGGCCATGCGCGCAGCGCGGCCTTCGCTGGATGAGGAAATCGCCGCCGGCCAGTTCGGCGGCGTGATGGATTGGCTGCGGGACAATGTACACGGCGTGGGCGCACGACTGCCGGTGCAGGAACTGATCAAACAGGCCACAGGCAAGCCGTTGACGGCGGCGGCGTACCTGCGCTATCTGGAAGCGAAGTATCTCGAGGTTCCCTGACCGTGGCCGATCTCGTTGCGGTGAAACAGCCATCGAACAATTTCAAGAAGCTCGCGGCGCAACTGCGCGGGTCGGTAGGCAAAGCTATCGGCGAGTTCAAAATGATCGCCAACGGCGATCATGTCATGGTGTGCCTGTCCGGCGGCAAGGACTCCTATACCTTGCTCGACATGCTGTTGAGCTTGCAGCGCAGCGCTCCGCTGGCTTTTAAGATCACCGCGGTTAATCTCGATCAGAAGCAGCCAAACTTTCCCGCCCATGTGTTGCCGGGGTACTTGGAGAAACTCGGCGTTCCATACCGCGTCATCGAGCAGAACACCTATGCCGTGGTGAAGCGCGTCATACCCGATGGTAAGACCATGTGCGGCCTGTGCTCGCGGCTGCGCCGCGGCGCGCTGTATCGATTCGCCGCGGAAAACGGCATCACCAAGATTGCGCTCGGGCATCATCGCGACGACATCGTCGAGACCCTGTTCCTTAACATGTTCTTCGGCGGGCGCCTCAAGGCCATGCCACCGAAATTGCTCAGCGAAGACCTGCGGCACATCGTCATCCGACCATTGGCCTACGTGGCTGAGTCGTTGATTGCCCGCTACGCCGCGGCGCGCGAATTTCCCATCATTCCCTGCACGCTGTGCGGCTCGCAAACCAATATGCAGCGGCTGGTGGTGAAGAACATGCTGCGTGAATGGGAGGTGAAGTTTCCCGGCCGGATCGAGTCCATCTTCTCCGGCATATGCAATGTCGCAGGCTCGCAGCTCGCCGACCCCAAGCTATTCGACTTTGCCGGCCTCGACGGCCGGCGCGCCGAGGCGCACGGCCCCTTGTTGCCCATGACAGAAGCGGATGAGGATGCCATGGCCGAAGAACTCGAGCCGCGCGTTTGAAGCGCAAGCCGCGCTGCGCGTGGGAAAAGTTGCCGGAGGAGGAATTACTCGATCTGCGCTTCTGTGATCTGAAGCTGTCTATCCGCGGCACGGAACTGGAGCAGGCCGTAGAGCGCCTCTACCACGAACTCGCGATCAAAGGGATTGGCTTTCGGCCGCATTGCTGGCTGGCGCAGGAGTGGTTCTCTCCCGATGGGATTCCGGGGATTGCCATTCCCTTCTATCTGGCGCACCGACGGCTCATGAGCCTGGAGCGGCGATTCATGCGGGAAGTGGAAGGCGGCAACCGCAATTGGTTGATGCGTATCCTGCGCCACGAGGCGGGACACGCCATCGATTCGGCCTATCGCCTCAGGCGCCGCAGCCAGTGGCGCCACGTGTTCGGGCCGGCCTCGCTGCCGTATCCGGACGCCTATCGGCCACGACCCGGAAGCCGCCGCTTCGTGCAGCACTTGGGCTCCTGGTACGCCCAAGCCCATCCCACTGAGGACTTCGCCGAGACTTTTGCGGTTTGGCTGAAGCCTAACTCGCGCTGGCGGCGTGAATACCTGGGCTGGCCGGCCTATGGAAAACTGGAGTTTATCGACGCCCTAGCCAAGGACATTGGTGCCACGACTCCGGCCGTCTCGGACCGCAGCACTATTGAAAATGTCAGGCATGAAACCCGCACGCTGCGCGAGCACTACCAACGCAAGCTGGCGCATTACCGGTTGCCGCGCCGCTCCGGTGCCGATGAATTGCTGCTCAAGGTGTTCACCGCGGTGCCCAGGGGCCGTACGCGCCTGAAGGCCGCGACTCTGCTGCGCGAGCTGCGCCAGCCGCTGCGCCGGCAGATACAGCGCTCCGGCGCCTTCAGCGAGTACCTGGTGCACCAGGTTCTGCGGCTGATGATCGAGCGCTGCGAAGCGTTGAATCTGTACGTGCGCGGACCACGGCGCGACCTGAAGACTCACTTGCTATGGGCAATCGGGCGGCTGGCTGAATCCTACGAAGAGCGACAATTGCCGCGGGTGTCACTGTGAGAAAGGTGCGCGCGCTGGTATTGGTGCATTCGACGCTGGTGCCGCCGGATTCGCTGCAGGGCTCCACCGAAAAAGAGATCGACGAGTGGCGCACCGAGTACGACGTTATTTCGCACCTGAAGGCTGAGGGCCATGAGGTCATGCCCTTAGGGTTAAGCGACAGCCTGTCGGATTTGCGCCGTGCGATCATCGATTGGAAGCCTCACGTGGTGTTCAATTTGCTGGAAGAATTTGACGGCATCGTCACCTACGATCAGCACGTGGTGGCGTTCTTGGAACTGATGCACCAGCCTTACACCGGATGCAATCCGCGCGGCATGCTGCTGTCACGCGACAAGGTATTGTCGAAGCAGCTGCTCTCTTATCATCGCATCCCCACGCCGCAATTCATGGTGTTCCCCCGCGGCAAGAAGCCGCGCACTCCAAAGAAGCTGCGCTTTCCGCTGTTCGTGAAGTCTTCCACCGAAGATGCATCGCTCGGCATCGCCCATGCCTCGGTAGTGGCGGATGAAAAGCAATTGTCGGAACGCATCGCCTTCATTCATGAACAGACGCATTCGGATGCGCTGGTCGAGGAGTACATCGAGGGCCGCGAACTGTACGTTGGGGTCATGGGCAATGACCGGCTCAAGGTGCTGCCGGTGTGGGAAATGACTTTCGGCTCGTTGCCTGAGAATTTACCCGCGATCGCCACCCGCAAGGTGAAGTGGGATCGAAGCTACCAGCGCAAGTACGGCATAACCACGGCTGCAGCCGCGAATCTGCCCGACGGCACCGTGGCTCGGCTGGAGCAATTGTCGAAGCGCATTTTTCGCGCACTGCATTTGACCGGCTACGCGCGCATGGATTTTCGCCTGCGGCCCGACGGCGAATTATTCGTGCTGGAGGCGAACGCCAATCCGAATATTTCCGCCGCCGAAGACTTCGCACAGTCGGCGCTCACTGGCGGCATGGGCTACAACGATCTGTTGCAGCGGATCATGCAGCTCGGCGCCAATTACCCGGCGGCGTGGCGCGCGGTGGAGCCTTGAGCTTGCACCTCGACCTCGGTGACACAAGTTAGCTGCATGAATTTTCGTCGCAGCATGTCCAGAGTGAGGTCGGAAGCCCCGCGGAGGTGGACTTCGATGCGCAATGTTTCTTCCGCGGTCCTTTCGAGCAGGAAGTATTGGGGAGAAGCGTTTAAGGTCGTTAGAACGGCGGCGACCCTGTGCAGAACTTCTGGTGCATCGTCCGCCGCGATAGTCAGCCGCGACAGGCGGTTGTCGATTGTTGCGTCTCGTTCGCCCGCCGGCGACTCATCGCCGGCATACACGTCCCGCGTCATTTGGAGATCCGCCGCTGTTGGCCGCTGAATTGCGTGATGGCGTACAAAGTGCAAATGCAGGCGACCGACACAGCAATGGCGATCCACTCGCGGCGCCGCAGAGTCGTCAGTAGCACCATGAATCCGACGATGCCGATGACCGGTATCAATGCTCCGCCGGGCAGCACGAGCGGCGCGGCTGTCTGGCTGAAATGGCGACGCTGCAGCTGACATGCCGCGGCGGCACAGCCGATGTAGACGAAGCAGAAGGCACCGCCCGAGATCAGCGCCAGCATATTGAAGCTGCCGCCGACGGCAACGGCGAATGCCGCGAGTGCGTGTGTGGCGACCGCGACCATCGGTACGCGGCTACGCGCTGACACGCGGGCGAGCGGCCGCGGTAGCAGCCCGTCCCGGGCCAGAGCATAGAGTAAACGCGACGTGCCCAGCAGATCACCCTGCAGACTGCCGAACAATGCCAGCGCGGCGGTGACCACGACCAGGGCGCCGCCGCCGGAAACGATCATTTCTGCCACGGCGGACACCGGCGCCGGATGGCCTGCCAGTGCCGGGCCCAGCACTCCCTGACAGACGGCCTGGATCGCGATGTACAGGAGCACAACCACGCCGACGCCCGCGGTTACCGCTATGGGTACGATCTTGTCGTTGTTGCGCATTTCACCGGAGGGGGCGAGCGCGGTCTCCACGCCGGAGTAAGCGAACACCACCAGTATCAATGCCGTCCCCACTGCTCCGGAGCCCGGCCACTCGGATATCGTGAAATTCTGCACGCGCGCATAGCGCAACCCGAGCACCACGATGACCACCAGCGGTACTACCTTGGCCGCCGCGAACAATGCGTTCGCTCGTGCACCGATGCGCATCCCGAAGGCATTGATCGTGGCCAGCGATGCATACACCGCGAACAGCAGCAGGGCGCGCGGCAGGGCAGCTGCAGTCCAGGGAAACGCATGCGCGGACTGATCCGCGAGTGCCGCCGCAATGCCGCCGCTGCCGGAGACGCTGGAAATCCACAGCAATGCGGCAACCAGAAATCCGGGAAAGCGCCCGAACGCCGTCTCGACGTACACATAGGGGCCGCCGCTCGTGGCCACGCGGCTGCCGACCGCCGCGAAACTTAAGACCAGGGGCACGAACAAAATGGCACCGAGTAGAAAGGCCGCGGGCGCCGCGGCCCCCATCGAGGTGCCGAGCGTGCCAGGCAATACGAAAATACTGCCGGCAATCGTAACGTTGACGATGGAGGCGGCAAGGCCCCACGCGCCCAGTGCGCGCAGCAGCGGCGCATCGCGGACCTGACTATCGGGCATTGCTTCTGGCAGCAACGGCAAGCGTCCAGGCGGTCTCACGCAGTTCCAGGGGCCAGCGCTTGCCGCCGGCGACGGTTTCGAGCTGTCCGGGTGCGCCGGGGTGCCAACGCCTGGGATCGATGAGCCCGAGAGCGAGCGTGCTCGGCCAACCAGGCAGCCGCACCCGGGAGGTCAATTCGCCGACCACATCAGCGCCGCAGATCAACACTTCGCGTGAGCCGAATTCGTGCAAAGGCATGACGCTTTGCAGGGCGATCAGGCGGCGCGCAGCGTGGACGGGCGGCGGCGGTTCGCCGGGTGGGGGTGATTCGCCGGGCGGACCGAAGCCGACTTCATGCATCTGACGTGCCGGTGTGGCTTCGCAGCCGAAACCAGGGATCCCACGCCGGATGCGCAGCGCTTCCTGTGCGAAATGCCCGCCGACACGCAGCCCGAAGCGCGCGCCCGCTGCGAGCAATTGGCGCCACCAATCGGCAGCGCGGCCGACCGGGATGAGCAGCAAGGTGGAATCGTTCCCGGCATCGTGAAAGATCGACACATCGTTGTCCTGCCCAGCCGCAGCCAGGGCGGACAGCATCGCTGCACGCGCGGGACCATGCAACTCGAGCAGCGCCTGGCTGTTCGTCAGGTCGACGGGACGATCGAGCGCGTCTGCATCCGCCGCCATGGACTGAAGACGCAACCATTCGGTCAAACGTGATTCCTGATCGGGCCCTGCAGTAATCAGCCGCCGGGAACTCTGCCAGGATAAGTCGCGCACCAATGCCTCAATTTGGTTACGGGCGCCTGCCAGAGGCCGCAGCTGCGCATCGCTCGAATTCCTTGTTCCCGGACCCGCCGCGCAGGATAATTTGACGTCAGTGGAACGGTCCACCAATAGTACCTGCTGCTCCGCTGCATTTACCTCCTCGGCGACCGACCCGGTCAAGTTCGAATTCTCGCGGCGCGCATACCAGGCCGGCCGCTCCCAGCCATTGACTGCAACGAAGCGGGCGCCGGCAGCGGCCGCCTGTTGATGGAGCGGCGAGCGGCGAATGTCGCGCGCCGTTCGATAGTCGCTGTCCGGCGCGTGAATTCGGCAGTGAAAGCCGGGAATTTCCGTGATGCGCTCGCGCAGGTAACTTTCGGCTGACTGCACCGGTGAAAAACGGCGCACGTCCAGCGGGGCGACATCTTCGCTCGGCTCACCCTCGACAATCCATTCGGCGACAAAGCGGCCGGCCGCGGGTGCCAGCGCAATGCCGTTGGAGTTGAACGCGCAGGCGGCGAACAAGCCGCTGGCACCGGGCACCGGCCCCAGCAGCATCTGGCCGTCCGGCGTGAAGCTTTCCGGGCCGTTGAGCAGCATCTTGATCTGCGCGTCGCGCAGTAGTGGAAAGCGGCGCATCGCGGTGTTCATGTAGGGTTCGAACTGGTCCCAGCGCTCATTGAGAAGTGCAAACGAGAAATTCTGCGGCAAGTCGGCCGCCGATAGTCCGATCGCGTCGTCATCCAGGCTGCCGATCATCAGGCCTCCCACCTCCTCGCGGCCGTAGAGCTGATCGTCGTAGGACAGGAACAGCGGCAGGTCGCGGGGCATGCCATGCGGCTTGGTGATGATGTATTGGTGCTCGAGCGCATACATCGGCAGCGACGCGCCGCAGCCGGCGGCAATGCCGCGCGACCACAGACCTCCGGCGAGCACCACGGTGTCGCAGTCAATCCTGCCTGCCGCGGTCACCACGGCGCACACCGCGCCGTGCCGCACTTCCAGGCCGGTGACCGGGGTATCCTGGAATATCCTCGCGCCCTTGGTGCGTGCCCCCGCGGCAAACGCTTGCACGGCATCTGTGGCATTGACGCGCGCGTCGCTGGGTATCCACACGCCGCCCACCAGTTCGCTGGGGTCGATGATGGGCAGGCGTTCTTGGACACCGGCCGCAGACAGCAATTGCAGTTCGATGCCACGCGCGCGGCCCAGTTCGGGCAGCGTCCGCATGCCGGCCCAGCGATCTTCGCGGTCCGTATAGTGAACCCGGCCGACATTGCGCCAGCCGATGTCGCGGCCGGTTTCCTCAGCGAGCCGTGGATAGGTCTGTGCGGCATAGCGCACCATCTGGTAGATCAGCGGGTCGGCGCGGTAGGTCTCCATGTTGCCGGTTGAATGCCAGGTGGTGCCCGAGCTGAGGGTAGAGCGCTCGAGCAGAACGACCTCCCTTACTCCCATGGCGGCGAGATGATAGGCCGCGCTGCAGCCGCCGATGCCTCCACCGATGATCACCACCCGGGCGCTATGCGGAAAGTCGATCCCCATGCTGTGATCATATCAATAAAAGATGATCATAACTATGAGGGCCGCGTTCGAGTAATGCTTGCTTGTCGTGCGTGCAACGGCATAGGCTTGCTGCAATCAGGGTAACAGGGCGGCGGATTCATGCCGGCGAGCAGATTGAAACGGGCGACCGCGGCGAAGAAGCCGCGCGCTAAAGCGCCGCGGCGCTCCTTGACCATGCCGGCGGCCGATCGTCAAGGTCCGGGCGAGGCCGCACACAGCCGGGCCTACGCCACATTGAAGGAAGCCGTGCTGGCTGGGAAATTCCGCCCCGGAGAGGTCATCACGCTGCGCGCGCTCGCCAAGGAATTGTCCATCGGCGAGATGCCGGTGCGTGAAGCGCTGCGGCGCCTTACCTCGGAAGGCGCCTTCGAAGGCCTGCCAAACCGTTCCGCGCGCGTGCCGACATTAAACCGTCGCCAGGTGGAGCAGATCATCGAATTGCGGCAGCAACTCGAGGGTAAGGCCGCGGCGCTCGCCGCACGCAACATCACGTTGGTGCAGATCGAGCACTTGCGCGCGCTGCAGAGCGGTATTGAGAAAAGCATATCAAACGGGGATCTGCACGCCTTCACGGCATTGAATATGGCCTTCCATTTCGAAATCTATCGCATCGCCGACAATCCGGTGTTGGTGCCGCTGATCCAGATGCTGTGGCTGCGGATGGCACCGCTGGTCGCGAGCACCGTGTCGTTGCTCACCAAGACCGCCGGCACCCGGCGCGTAGGACTGGATAATCACGAACGACTGCTGGCGGCATTCCAAGCCCGCGACCCGGAAGCGGCGGAGGATGCCATGCGCCGCGACCTTGCCGTTCTCGAAAAGATGCCGGGTTACTGGGAGAGCCTGCCCATCACCGCGGGATGAGCCCGCCGGACACTTACGCGAGCGCGGCGTGACGCACCCGCGACAGCCACACCGCAATCCCTATCAGACCCCACGCGGCGAGCAATTCCCACTCCAGCGGTACGCCGTCGCGTTGCCAGAACGGCGCCAAGAAGGCAACTGCCGCCATCGCGGCCGAACCGATCAGTCCAATCCAGGCGAAGGCGCTGCCGCCGGGCAGCGGAAACGGCGCGGCACCGGTGCGCGCGCGCAATCGCAGCACGGTCAGGCAGCACATGACATAGGTCAGCGTCAGAACCATGGCGCACATGTCCGTGATGGGCTCGATGGCCGTCTTGCCGAAGAATATGCCGCCGATGGTGAGCGACGCAATGAAGATCAGCGCTGCGGTGGGCGAGCCGTGGCGCGGATTCAGGCGCGCAAAGACGGGCGGGATGTATCCGGCGCGCGACATCGCCACCATCAGCCTGACCGCCATCATGAACACGCCATTCCACGCCTTGAGCAGCGACACTGCGGTCGCAACCAACAGCACCGTTACGAATATCTCGCCGTGCGGCAGGGTTGCCACTGCGGCGACCATCGGCAGCGGCGCCGACACCAGCGTGCGCCACGGCGTGGCGAGGGCGGCCGCGATGACCACGACGCAATAGAACGCGGCGGCCGCTGCGACCGAGGCGACGATGACCATACCGATGGTGCGCAGATTCGTGCGCTGCGAGCGCTCCTCAATGGCCTGGGGGATGGCCTGAAATCCGTTCAGCGCGTATGCGCAGAACGCAAAAATGCTGAAGGTGCCCCACCACCAAGGCTTGCCGCTACTGCTGCCGAACAAGGGTTGCACATGCTCGATGCGGCCGTGCAGCAGCAGGTAGCCCAGGATGCATAGCACCACGAACAGGAAGCCGTACGTCAGAATGCTGTGCGATATTACCGCGACCTGTGTGCCGAAATAATTCAGCGCGAAGATGGCCAATGCGCCGCCGCCGCCGATGATCAGCGTCTCGGCGCTGATCGGCCCGCGCAAGGCCGAGTACAAGGTCGCGGATTTCCAAGCCGGGAGCAGTATTTCACTGATCCAGGCGAGCGCGAGCGCTTCGAAGATCGTGACGCTGACCAGGTATAGAATCAGGAACCAGCCGACAGTGAAGGCGACGCCGCGGCCGTAGACCCGGTGCGCGTAGATGAATTCGCTGCCGGCCTCGGGCAGCAGCGCAGTGAGTTCGGCATAGCAGGCGCCGATCATCATGACGACGGCGGCGCCGAGCAGGAAGCCGAGCACCGCACCTCCCGGACCCGCCTCCCCCAGCCAGTCGCCGAGCAGGATGACCCAGGCCGACCCTATCATGGTCCCGAAGCCCAGCGACAAATATTGGAAGTAGCCAATATTGCCGCGGAGCGTCCGGGACTCGCTCACGCGCGCAGCTGCGCTGCGTGACGAGTCAGGTAGTCGTGAACGGTGGCGACGAAGACGTTGAGATCGCCTTCCTGCATCGGCAGCGAAAGGTTGATCATGCCGCGTTGGGCCACGTAGTAGCCGCGCTCGAGCATCTCCAGCTGGAACAGCCGGCGCACGGTTGCGGTCACTGGAACCACGACGCTGGGCTCAGTGATCGGTCCGCTGTTCCAGTGAGTATTCATCACGCCGCCGATGCCGGTGGCCTGAAATCTCAGATGCAGCGAACGGCCCAGTTCATTGAGCTGCTCGCGCAAGCGATCGCCCAAGGCATTGAGCCGCACGCAGGCTTCGGGCGAATACACGTCGCGGGCGCCGACCAGCCCGGTCGCCATGGTGACCACATTGTTGTTGAAGGTGCCGGCCTGTGACAGCACGCCGCCGCTGCGAACGTCGAGATGGCGCATCAATTCGCGGGATCCGCCGAAGGCGCCGAACGCGAATCCACCGCCCCAAAATTTGCCGAGCGTGGTCATGTCGGGGCGGATGCCGCGCAGCCCCTGCACGCCGCCTGGGGCCACGCGCGCGGTCATCACCTCGTCGAATATCAGTACTACACCAAGCCGGCGGCTTTCCTCTCGCAACATGTGAAGGAAATCAGCGCTCGCGGGAATGGCGCCGCCGGAGCCCATCATGGGTTCCACCAGCACCGCCGCCAGGTCGGTGGCGTTGGCGCGTAGAATGGCGCGCGTTCCTTCGATGTCGTTGTAACGGGCCTTCACGAGGGGGAAGGGCACGCTCAGGGCCGGGTCGACCTCGCCGTAGATCATGAAGCCGCCGTGATAGCAGCCGTTGAATACCAGAATCTTCGGTTTGCCGGCGGCGTGTCGCGCAACCAGAGTGGCGAACAGGCACGCCTCGGAGCCGGAATTGCAAAAGCGCAATTGCTCCATGGAGGGAATGCGCTTGGAGATGTATTCGGCGAATTCGACCTCGTGAGTGTTCGGGCCGCTCAGAGAGATTCCCGCCTGCATGGCCCCCGCCGCCGCCCGCTGCAATGCCTCGTAGCCCTGGCCGAACAATCCCGCCGCATAATCGCCGACCAGATTGAGATATTCATGACCGTCGACATCGGTGATGCGGCAGCCCGTGCCGCTCGCGATGGCCAACGGGAAGGGCGCGTAATACAACGTCTGCCGGGAATGCCCCGCCGGCAGTACCGCCGCGGCGCGTTCATGCTGCGCGCGGCTTTTCGGATTGGCGGCGGCAAAACGCGCTTCTGCGGCGGCCAGCTCGCCGTCCAGTGCAGGTCGTTCCTTGAGCGCAGTATTCATGATTATTTCCTGTTCGATTGTCCGGTGTTTGATTTGGGCGCAAGACCCAGCAGTACGCGCGTCTCGGCGGGGGTCGCGATCTTGCGGTTCAGTTCGCCGGCGATGCGCACCACCCGGCGCACGGCTTCCGCGTTGTCGAGGAACTTTCGGCCACGCGCATAGTAAAGATTATCCTCGAGACCGACACGGGCATGTCCGCCCATGAGCAGCGCGAGCGTGGTCAGAGGCAGCTGAAACGGCCCTATGCCCGAACACAGCCACACGCTTTGGTCGGGCAGTTCGCGCAACAGTTGAATCACGTGCTCGGGTGTCGGGTAGCTGGCGGTCTGTGCACCCATGACGGTTTGAATGAGATAGGGCGGGTCGACCAGCTTGCGCTCGATTAAGTCGCGCATCACCCAGGCGCCGCCGCTGTGATAGGTCTCCATCTCCGGCTTGATACCGCGCTTGAGCATTTCCGACGCGAATTGCTCGACGATGCCATAGGTGAAGGGAATGCAAGCGTCCACCTCCATTTCCTCGCGCGGGTGCGCCATGGGTGCAGGCCGCGCCTTCATGGTGAACCGGCTCATGTCGGGGGTAAGATTGAGCGATGCGACGTCGGGCGCGGCGTCCAGGCACGACAACCGTTCATCCATGCTCATGGTCAGGTCCCCGCCCGTGGTGTTGTTGACGATAATGTCGGGGCAGAGCGCGCGGATCTTGGAATTCACCTCATGCCATTCGTCGGCACGGCGCGCGCCCTGGGTGAAGTTGCGCGAGTCACGCGCATGCACGTGGACCATGCTGGCGCCGGCCGCATGGGCCGCAGCCACGGAATTCGCGATTTCATCCGCTGTCTCGGGGAGCGCGCCGTGTGTCTCCTTCCCCTGAATGCCGCCGTTGACCGCCACGCAGATCATTGCCGGCGGAAAGCCGGCGCGCGTCCGATCCATGTATTCGAACGTGTCGGCGTAGCGCCAGGTGAGATCAGTCATGGTAGAACTCCCGTGTCCCAAATATGATCAAATTATGGCATCGTGATCAAATCAAGTCGAGCGTCGCTGCCGTAGTGGCTGGTTAGTCTTCCTCGAAAATGATGTGCCTGCGCTCAGCCTCGCTCAGCGCGCCGCGTGAACCGCGGGCCGCGACCCAGGAGATCCAGCCCACGGCGCCCAAACCAAGCAGCAGCAGCCATTCGGGCGGTAGGCGACTGCCGGCATCCCGGTACTGCTGCAGCAGGGACAGGCCGATTAGGTAAAGCGAAAACAGCGCAGCCATCCATACCACGCCGATGCCGCCGGGGACCTGGTAGGCGCCGGGCAGCGGCGCGGCGCGGCGATGTCGCAAGACCCCGAAACTTACGATGGCGTACATGACGGCGAACAACGTCGAGGTCACGTTGACCACGGGCAGCAGCACGCCTTTGCCCAGGAACAGACCGACCATGCTGGCGAGAGTGACGACCAGGATGGCGCGCGTCGGAGCGATGCCGCCGGCGCCCAGACGACCCAATGAGGAGGGCAGCAAATGGCTGCGGCCCAGTGCGTATAGCACGCGTGTAGCGGCAAAGAACAATGCGTTCCAGACGGCAATGAGTCCGAGAAGCCCGGCCGCCAGCACGAGATTGGCCACCCAGCCTGCGCCGAAGACCACGCGAAAGGCCTGTGCGACAGGGAGTTCGGCGGCGAGCAGCTGCTGGCGCGGCAATGCCATGGAGACCGCCGCCAGGACCAGGCAATAGAAAAGCAACGAAGTCAGAATGCAGCCCGCAAGGACTCCCGCGATACGGCGGCGATCGCGCGGGTCTTCCAGCTCGGATACGGCTTGCGGGATGGTGTTGAAGCCGCCGAAGAAATACGGCGTGACGGCGAGTGCCGCGAACACGCCGCCGTATCCCCAGGCCCAATCCGAAGGAGCGATAATGGGCTCGAGATTCTTCACGTGGCCGTGCGCGATGCCAAGAGCCACGAAGATAGTGGTCGCGCCCAGCAGGGTGTAAGTGGCGATATCCTGCAGGCGCGCCGCGTCGCGCGCGCCGCGCCAGTGCGCCGCCAGCAGCGCGGCCGAACCGACCGCGCCGATGAGGATGTCTCCCAGGTGCACCTCGGCGCCGAGTGCGGAGTACAGCCGCGGCCCCTGGATTCCGGGGAGCATCTCGTTCAGCAGCCAGCCCACCGACACGGCGAAAAACACGCAGTTGATGACGTAGATGAAGGTCAGGCATAGGCCTGCGAAGTACGCCCAGCGGATGCCGAACAAGTCGTAGGCGTACACCACTTCGCCGCCGGCATGCGGCAGCGCGCCGGTGAGTTCGGCGTAGCACAGGCCGATGGGAATCATGGCGCCCGCGCCGATGATGAAGCCGACGGCCGCTCCGACCGGCCCTGCGGTGCCTAGCACGCTGCCCAACACCATCAGCCAGGCCACGCCAACGATGGTTCCGACGCCGAGCGTGAACAAATGGCGCCGTTTCAGCGACTTTTTCAGGCGGACGGTGGACGCGTCGTTCATGCCTGGGCGAGAAGCCGGCGTTGTGCCGCGGTGGCCGCGGCATCGACGCGCAGGCTGGCGTCGGCGCGTGCGCCGCTCAGCAGGATGCCGTACACATCCTTAGCTTGCGCAAGGCTCACCCATCCTTCCATGACGTCATGCCGCACGCGTTCCGGATCTCGCGTCAGCGGATCGCCGTACCCGCCGCCGCCCGCCTCGAAGCCGCGGATGAATTCGCCTGGCTGCAGCTCGACCAGGCCGATGGGGGGGATTGGTTCTTCTCGGCCATCGCGGTGCACCTTGTAGACCGCCGAGGCGCTGCCCGGCCCGCCGCCGTGAGTACCCTTGGGCGGATCCTCGTGCATCTCGGCGAAGTAGGCGACCGTCATTGGATCGTGCAGCGGACCATAGGTGATCTCTCCGGCGGGACCGCCGCGCTGACGACCCGCGCCGCCGCTGTCTTCCACCAGGCGCAGGGAGCGGATGAGCAGCGGATATTTCTGCTCGATGATTTCAACGCTGTCGACCATGACCGAGGCGGCCGCGTCGGGCATGCAATAGGTGACCCATCCGTCGCAGACCGGCGAGCCGGGTCCGCCGTTGTTGCCGATGACCAGTTGATTCACAAAGGGCGCGCCGCCGTGCCGCCGGTCATTGCCCGAGACCACGCCGAAGCCCGCGCCCATCGATGCAGCACCTTCCGCGAGGCCGTGCCCGTCTCCGAGCATGCTGAATGCGCGCTGAGTTGCGTTGATCAGGCGATTAGTGACGTTCGAGGTGGCCATCGAGGTGCAGGCCGGAAAGCGCGGAATTCCCACGACACAATTCTCGCGTAGCAGAATGCGGATGCGGCGGAAACTGCCCTCGTTGCGCGGCACGCCCGGATCGATGCAATTGAGCACGCCGATCAATGCGCCTGCGGTGGCGCAGGTCTGCGATAGGTTCACGCCCACAGGCACACAATCGATATTCTCGCGCAGGTCCACCTCGACGATGCCCTCGGCGGGCTTCACCTCGATGATGACTTTCACGGGGATGCCGTCGGGAAGTCCCGGCAGCGTGTCGTGGCGGCCTTCGGCGATTAGCCGACCGGCGGGTAGGGCGCGTATGGCGTGTTTCATCCGCCGTTCGGAATAGTCCAGCCATTCGTGCACGAACTCGCCAATGGTGTCGGCGCCGTAGCGGTCCACCAGTGCCTTCAGCCGCCGCTCGCCGATGCGCGCTGCGCCTAGCGCGGCCAGATAGTCGCCGTACCAGACCTCCGGTACGCGGATGCGGCGCCGGCACATCCGAATGATGTCCTGCACGTCCTGGTAATCGCGCTGAATTCGCACGCAGGGAAAGTTCAGGCCGCCTTCCTGATACACATCCTTGGCGAAGGGCATGTAGGTGGACGGATCCGAGTTGCCACAATCGGCCTGATGCGCCTTCGCCGCCACCGTAAACAGACGCAAGCCGCCGACGAATACGGGCACCAGGATGGTGTGATCCGCGGTATGCGTATTGCCGAGATACGGGTCGTTGTGCAGGAACGCGTCACCCGCCGCGAGGTCGGGGTGAAACTCCTGCATGGACTGCGTCTGGCGTCCGCCGCCCAGCACATGAATCGGCAGTCCGTCGGCCGAGGACAGCAATTGATTGTCGGCCGTGATAATGGAGCAAGAAAAATCCTTCGCCGTGTTCAAGATCGCCGAGCGTCCGGTGCGAAACAGGGTGTTGGTCATTTCGCGCACGATGGAATCGAGGCGATTGGCCAGCACCGCGATGACGACTTGATCCAGAGGTTTGCGTTGGGTTGACATTCACTGTCCTCGCGCTAGACATTGACCATGTAGTTGTTGAACGGCGTCACTGTGGCGGCGCTGCCCGGATACAGCACGATCGTGGTCGTGGGCTCCACGATGAGCGCAGGGCCTTCGATCCGCATCCCCGGCGTCAGCGCTGCGCCGCGATAGCGCGGTATCTCGACCGGACCTGTGGATTGGAAATAGGCCTTGCCGTAGCCGTCAGGCGGCGGCGCTGCCGCGGTCGACGCGGAGAACGGGGTCAGAGGCGGACGCTCCAACTCGCCGGTCACTCGGCCCTTCCACTGGATAAACTCGATTTCCTGATCCGCCTCGGAGACGGCGAAAATGCTCTCGTGTGCCCGATGGAAGGCCTCGACCACCGATCGAAGCTGCTCGGGGCCCGCGATGCGCCCGTCGGGCAGCGGCACTTCCAGCTCCCACACTTGATACCGGTAGCGGGCTTCGACGAAGTAATCGGTGCGAAAACGCGTGATGCCGCGCGTGCGCAGACTCTGCTCGAAGGCCCCGACGGAAATGCCCAACCCGGACAGTAGGCGATTGACACCCGCGTAGTCGAAATGGCTGGAGGCCGTCACATGACTCACTGCGAATTCGGTGACGATGTCGGTGTATTGCGCGCCGCAGGCACTCAATGCGCCGGCCATGCGCGGCAGCAACACCCGCGTGCAAGCCAGTTCACGCGCGATCGGCACGATGTTGAGCCCGGCTGCACCGCCACCGGCCAGCAGCAGGCTATCGCGCGGATCAACGCCTTCGTTGATCGTGATCTCTTTGATGGCCGCCACCATGTGCTCGCTGGCGACCACGAGAATGCCGGCCGCCGTGTCTTCCGCCGATTTGCCCAGCTGCGCGGCAACCCGGCCCACCGCCGCGTCGGCGGCGCCGGTATCGAGCCGCATGCGGCCGCCGTTGAAATACTCGGCATCGAGATAGCCGAGCAGCAGCGCCGCATCGGTCACGGTGGCGTGCGTTCCGCCCCGTCCGTAACACGCAGGCCCCGGGTCGGCCCCGGCGCTTTCCGGACCGACACACAGCAGGCCGCCGGAATCCACCCTGGCGATGGAGCCGCCGCCGGAGCCGATGCTGCGTGCGTCCACGGAGGATAGGCCGGTGAGATGCCCCGTATAACGGGCGCCCAGCCAGGTGTCGCGGCCGAACACCGGGCGGCCGTCGCGTACCAGGCTGACATCGAAGCTGGTGCCGCCGGTGTCGCAGACGATGACGTCGGTGGCGCCGGTTTCGGCAGCGCCGATGACCTGTCCGAGGATGGGGGCCAGCGACGGCCCGGACCGTACCATGTGGATGGGCCGGTCGATGACGCCGTCGATGTGCATGACGCCGCCAAGCGAGATTGCCGGAAGCAACTCCCCGGCAAGCCCGGCGGCGCGCAAGTCCGATTCCATTTCGCGCAAGTGCTGCTGCATCAGCGGCTTGAGCGATGCGTCGATGGCGGCGGAGGAGGCGCGGCGGTATTCGCGCACGATGGGGTTGACTTGATGCGACAGCGTGTATGGGATGCCTGGCAGTTCGCGCTCAATGAGACGGCCGACAGCCAGTTCGTGATCGGGATTGGCGATCGACCACAGGAAGCACACTGCCACGGCTTCCACGTGCAGCGCTCCCAGACGGTGCAGGAGCGCCGTCGCCCCTGATTCATCGAGGGGCACGAGTTCATTGCCTTCGGCGGTGATGCGCCCCTGAACCTCGAAGGTGAGCTGGCGGGGAACGTAGGGCTCCGGATAGTCGGCGGTGTAGTCCCAGGGGTTGGTCTTGCCGCCCTCGCGGCGTACGAGAATGTCCGGGAACCCATGAGTCACCAGCAGGGCGGTCCTAGCGGTCTTGCCTTCGAGAATCGCATTCGTGGCGCGGGTAGAGCCGTAGATGAAGACCGCGGTCTGACGTAACAGGGCGCCGGCGTCAGTACCCAGCGGCGCGGCGGCGACGCCAAGTCCTTCCAGAATCCCGCGCGATATGCGCTCGCGGGTGGTCAGGGCCTTGCCGACGCTGAGGATGCCGGAGGAATCTCCGACGACGACGTCGGTGAAAGTGCCGCCGGTATCGATGCCGATCCGATATCCGCCGCGGGATTCACGTGTTCGAGGGCTTGCGGTTGTCACGACGTGCTCCGAAACTGTGCAGTCTTAAGGATGATCATAATACGGTTTTTTGATCACATCTGTACAATTGCCTGCCGTGACCGAATTTAGCCGGTGTGATCATGATTTACTCATGTGATCATGCCTGTTACATTTGGTCCCATCTCGTCGAAGGGAGAATCTCATGCAAATAACACAATATTCGAAGATTGCATTGGGGGGGTTGCTGGTTGTTAACGCGGCGTCCGCATGGGCGCAGAGCGTGGCGCCGTCCGATGCTCTTGAAGAGGTCGTGGTTACCGCGACGCGGCGCGCCGAAAAGCTGCAGGATGTGCCCATTTCCATGAGCGCGATCACCGGCGTCACCCTCGAGAATTTTGGGGCCAAGAGCTTCGGCGACTACGTCGGCTCGATTCCCAACCTCGCAGTAGGTACGGGCGCGGGTGCCGGAGGCAACGGCAACGCCTTCGGCGTCTCCTCCACCCGGGCGATCGCCATTCGCGGCGTCGCCGGCAACAACACCACGGCGTTCTATCTCAATGATACGCCCATGCCCATGTCGCTGGATCCACGCGCGGTCGACATCGACCGGATAGAAGTACTGCGGGGCCCTCAGGGCACCCTGTTCGGCGCCGGTTCGATGGGCGGCACGGTGCGTCTGGTCACGCGCGATCCGAATGCCCAGACCTTTTCCGGCCGGGTCACGGCGGAAGGCTCCCAGGTCAATCATGGCTGGGGCGGCTATTCGGCGGATGGCACGGTCAATATCCCTGTGATCAAGGATAACGTGGGTCTGCGGCTCAATGCCTTCAGTTCCTGGGACCCGGGGCTGTATACACGTACCTGGGGCGGACCGCAGGATCCGCGCTCGCCCAGTCTGCCGTATCCGCCGGGCGGCGCACCGGTGGGCAGCAAGGACCACGTCGGCGGCGAGCAGACCACCGGCTTTTCCGCCGCTCTCGCCATCACGCCGCAGGCTGTGCAAGGACTGACCATCATTCCGAGGTTCATGTACCAGCATTCGACGACCAACGGCTACCCGCTGGCGGACTACTCGCCGGGCAATTTCACGCAGACACGGCAGTTCGATATTCCGGAGGCGGTCGAGGACAACTGGGATTTCGCCGCAGTGACGGCCAAGCAGGAGGTCTCGTTCGGCAAATTCGTGGCGTCGGGTACCTACTTCTACCGCCGCGCCCTGGACGTGGAGGACACCAGCGATATCAACGCCATCGTCTTTTGGGGCATTCCTTACTACGTGCCCGCGCCTTTGCTGAACATTCTCTATACGAGGACGTTTACGCAAGAAGCGCGCTACGAATCCACCTTGAGCGGGCCGTTTCAATTCGTCGTGGGCGGATTTCACTCGAGTTCCGATCGGCGTTTCTTCGAGATCTACAATGCGCCGGGCCTGAATGCGGCGACCGGAGGTGCGCTCGGCACGGATCTGGAATACACCCAGAATTCCCCGAATACCGACCGGGAACGCGCCTGGTTCGTCGACTCCACTTACCAGATTACCGAGGCGTTCCAAGTCAGCGCCGGCGTGCGCCGCGCCTATTTGGAGCACCAGGGAGCGTACACGGCCGATGGGCCGTTGAACGGTGGCTTCTCGGGTCCGCCGGATACCTTCTCCAAGCATGGTGAGTACAACACGGCGCCGCGTTTCACCAGCAAGTACCAGTTCGCTCCCAACCAGATGGTGTACGCGTCTGCCGCCAAGGGTTTTCGAATCGGCGGCACCAACTCGAAACTGCCCTCTATTTGCGACCAGGATCTGGCGAACCTGGGCATCAAGAACGGCGATGCGTTCAAATCCGATTCCCTGTGGAGCTACGAACTCGGCAGCAAGAACTCGTTCGCCGACAACCGGGTGCGTTCCCGACTGGCGGCCTACCGCATCGATTGGAAGGGCATACAACAGTCGGTATATCTACCCTGTACGTTCAACGTGGTGTCGAATTCGGGCGCTGCGCGCAGCACGGGCGTGGAAGCGGAAGTGGACATGGCCGTCATCGACCACCTGACCGTGAATCTCGCAGCCGGCTACGAACAAGCCAAGATCACCGAGGCGACGGTGCAGTCCCGCACGGTAGTCGGTCAGCCGCTCACTGGCGTGCCGAAATGGTCCGGTTCGGCGACCGCCCAGTACACCATTCCCTTGGGCGAGCGCAGCGCTTTCGTCCGCGCCCAATGGGATTTCACCGGTTCGCGGACCTCGTTTAATAACGTGGCACCGCCGGTGGGTCGCCCGCTGGCCTCGTATAATACGCTGAACCTTCGTTCCGGCGTCGACCAGGGTCCCTGGGAATTGACGCTGTTTGCGCAAAACCTGTTCGACAAGCGCGGCGTCATCGGCGACCTGATTCCGGAAGGCGCGGAACTCGCAGGCCGGCCAAGATACTTCGTAGTGAGGCCGCGCACCATCGGTCTGCAGGTACGGCGCGAATTCTAACGGCAGACCGCACTCGGTGAACGACACGAGCGGCAATGTCCGATGGGATACG
>JBBRQO010000033.1:0-43491 GCA_038226325.1 Steroidobacterales bacterium
CTCGCATCAAGGGCGGCTACTCAATGCTTATCGCAATTCTGGACCGATGGGAACCTTAGTTACCTTTGCAAATAGCGATATTCATATTTCGCGTTTCCTCCACCTTTTGCACTTTTGCCGGCCCCCTTCCAGCGCTGCCGACGCACCAAAGCGGCCCCTACTTCGCACCAACCGCGCCTTCATTTGGTGCGAGATTGCGGCTTTGCACCCCTTAAGTCCATGATTGGGTGCGCATGCACATCGATGGCATGAAATTCGCTCATCAACCCAAGCGAGGGGGGTATTTGGTCAGCAAACCGTATAACGAAATGTACATGGGCGGCAGCGCGGCCAGGCCGCACTACTTGCGCTATGCCCAATGGCTGACAGAACAGCCTGCCGAGCGACTCGCCCAGAAACGTGCCGAGGCGGACGCCCTATTCCACCGCGTAGGCATTACCTTCGCCGTGTATGGCCAAGAAGAAGGCGCCGAGCGCCTCATCCCCTTCGACATTGTGCCGCGCGTCCTGCCACTGGAAGAGTGGATCCGGCTCGAAACCGGCCTCAAGCAACGCGTGCGCGCGCTCAACGCTTTTATCCATGACATTTACCACGACCAACAAATTTTGAAGGCGGGCGTGGTCCCCGCAGAACAGGTTCTGTGTAACTCCCAGTACCGCCCCGAGATGCAAGGCGTCGACGTACCCGGCGGCATCTACGCGCACATTGCCGGCATCGACATAGTGCGCGACGACGCCGGCGAATTCCGCGTGCTCGAAGACAACCTGCGCGTTCCCTCCGGCGTGTCCTATATGCTCGAGAACCGCAAAATGATGATGCGGCTGTTCCCCGAGCTCTTCTCCGGCCACCGCGTCGCACCGGTGGATCATTACCCCGACGTGCTGCTCGACAACTTGCGCAGTGTCGCGCCTACCGGTGTCGCCGATCCAACGGTCGTTCTCTTAACCGCCGGCGCGCACAACAGTGCTTACTTCGAGCACGCCTTCTTGGCTCAGCAGATGGGCATCGAACTGGTTGAAGGCCAAGATCTGTTCGTCCGCGATGAAGCGGTATTCATGCGCACCACCCAGGGCCCGCAGCGCGTTGACGTGATTTATCGGCGCATCGACGACGACTTCTTGGATCCCCTGGTGTTTCGCCCCGACTCCATGCTGGGAGTGCCAGGGCTGCTCACCGCCTATCGTGCAGGCCGCATCACCATAGCCAATGCCATCGGCACCGGCGTCGCCGATGACAAATCCATCTATCCCTACGTGCCCGAAATGATCCGCTTTTACCTCGGCCAATCGCCCATCATCGGCAATGTACACACGTGGATGTTGCGCAACAAAGAACATAAGGAGTACGTGCTCGCCCATCTCCCCGAACTGGTGGTCAAGGAAGTTCACGGCGCCGGTGGCTACGGCATGTTGATCGGCCCCGCCGCCACCAAGGCCGAAATCGATGCCTTTCGTAGGCAAATCATCGCCACTCCTGAACGCTATATCGCGCAGCCCACCCTGGCGTTGTCCACCTGCCCGACCTTCGCCGACCACAACCTCGCACCACGGCACATCGATTTACGCCCCTTCGTGCTCTCCGGGCGCGAGGTCACCATCGTCCCCGGCGGCCTAACCCGCGTCGCGCTGCGCGACGGCTCCTTGGTGGTGAACTCCTCCCAGGGTGGTGGCACCAAGGACACATGGGTGCTGGAAACCTAATGTCGAGCTGCATCCCATGCTGAGCCGCACCGCCGATCATCTCTACTGGATGTCGCGTTACATCGAACGCGCCGAGAGTCTCGCGCGCTTGGTCGACGCGCACAATCGCATGTCGCTGCTGCCGCACTCCGCCGACACTTTGGCGAAGTCCCTGCAATCCACGATGAAGGCGCTGCAAATGGACGAGGCTTACAACGAGCGCTACGACGCCGTCGAACCACGCGCGGTGTTCGAGTTCGTGAGCCTCGATAGAGACTACAGCGGCAGCATCTTCAGCTGCCTGCGCGCCGCGCGCGAAAACGCCCGCGCCGTGCGCGGCTCTCTGACGTCTGAGCTGTGGGAGACCCTCAACTCCACCTGGCTCGAGGTGCGGTCCTTGGTCGCGCGCCGTTCCTCACCCGACATTGGTGAATTCGTCGAGTGGGTCAAAGAGCGCTCGCACCTCACCCGTGGAGTCACCATCGGCACCATGATGCGCGACGAAGCCTTTCACTTCACCCGCATCGGCACCTTCCTCGAGCGCGCGGACAGCACAGCGCGCATTCTCACGGCGCATCAGGGCGACCTCATCCCCGGCGCCGATGCCGGAGTCGTGCCCGACCCGTATGAATGGAGCGTGCTGCTGCGCGCGCTCTCCGCCTTCGAAGTGTACCGGCGCGTCTACCGCGACGTTATCACCCCCTTCCGGGTGGCGCAGCTCTTGATCCTGCGCGACGACATGCCTCGCTCGCTCCTGCGCTGTTGCAAAGAGGTTTATCAAAACCTAAAGTCGGTATCTAACCAGCAATCGCTCGAAACGGAACGCCGCGCCGGCGAGATGCATGCGATGCTGCATTTCACCCGGATGGAGGAAATCACGGCGCTCGGTCTGCCGCGTTTTCTCGAGCAATTTCTCACCCGGTTGCGCGATCTCGGCGATCGCATCGCGTCGGACTTTTTGTTACCCCCAGCGGAGGCGTAAGCCCATGCAAATGCACATCCGGCACGAGACCCGTTACCGCTACGAGCGGCCCGTCAAATACAGTGTGCAAAGTCTGCACCTAACCCCACGCCGCGACCTCAGTCAGCGCGCCCTGTCGTGGACCATCACCGCCCCCGGCCGCCGCCTCGAACAAGTGGACGCCTACGGCAATATCTCGCATCTGCTTACCATCGAAGAGCCGCATCGCGAAATCAGCATCGTGGTCCGCGGCGTAGTCGACACCGCCGACACCGAAAGCCGGCAGGACGACGGTCCACTCTCGCCGCTCGCCTATCTCGCCCCCACTCAACTCACCTCTCCCAGCGATGAACTGCGTGCCTTCGCACAGAGCACGCTGCAGGCCGTGACCGACCCCAAGGCGCGCGCCCTCGTGCTCGCCGAGGCCGTCTTCGGCGCCGTGCGCTATAAGTCAGGCACCAGCGATGTGCAAGACAGCGCCGCGGTCGCGTTTAAAAGCGGCGAAGGCGTTTGCCAGGATCATGCGCATGTGTACATCGCCTCCGCCCGCGCCGTTGGCATGCCCGCGCGCTACGTCAGCGGCTATCTTTACACCGGGGACGCCAACGATGCAGCCAGCCACGCCTGGGTCGATGTCTGGCTCGGCGCGGAAATCGGCTGGCAGAGCATGGACGTCACCCACAAACGCCCCGCCATCCGCACCTATTGCCGGCTCGCTGTCGGCCGCGATTACTTGGACGCGGCCCCGGTTCGCGGCGTGCGCCAGGGTGGCGGCGGCGAGAAAATGCAGGCTAATGTGCTGGTCGCCGAATCCGCCCAACAGCAGCAATAGCGAGCGACACAGGTCCTCGTCCTAGAGTGTAGTTGAGGTAGAATTTCTCCATGACTTACTGCGTCGGCCTATTGGTCGACACTGGCCTCGTGATGCTGTCCGATTCGCGGACCAACGCCGGTGTCGACCAGGTCAATACATTCCGGAAAATGGCCACGTTTCAGCGCAGCGACGACAGGGTGCTGGTACTGATGTCGGCCGGCAATCTCGCGATCACCCAGGCCGTAGTCAATCTTTTGCACGAGACTCCCGAGAACCCTGGCCAACCCACCCGCATCTTTCGCGCCGCCAACATGTTCAACGCCGCGCGCGTGATCGGCGATGCGCTGCGCGAGATTCACGAGCGCGACGCCAAAGCGCTCGAGGAACAAGGTCACGAATTCAACGGCACCTTTATTTTGGGCGGGCAGATCAAGGGCGAAGAGCCGCGGCTGTTCTATATCTACTCCGCCGGCAATTTCATCGAGTCCTCGTCCGACACACCGTATTTTCAGATCGGTGAGACCAAGTATGGCAAACCCATCATCGATCGCGTCATTTCCAGAAGCAGCGGCCTAGCGCAAGCCGCCAAGTGCGCACTAGTGTCCATGGATTCGACTATAAGGTCCAACCTGTCGGTGGGCCCGCCGCTCGATCTCGCCATCATTCGGCGCGACGAGTACAAGCTCGCGACTCACATGAGCTTGGACATGGACAATGAGTACTTCTCCATGATTCGCACACGCTGGGGTGCCGCACTCAAAGAAGTATTCAGCGAGTTACCCAACCCCAATTGGTAGCTGTCGGGTTGCCACCACGCAAATTATCGGCATCACCCCGCGGTTTTCTTGCGTCGTCGCGTGGGCTCCTCGACTCCTTGGGCTTACTCTCCACCCCCCGGCGAGGCGCGTCCGACTCATTCGGGCAGATGGTCTGCGGCAGCAACGCACCCGGCGTCAGTGCATTCGCTCCCGCGCTTGCAACCTGGTAGCAACTGGCATTGATCCAGACGACCCAATCGCCGCTCGCGGTTCTGTATTGTTCACCCGCGAAGTGACGCCCGCGCGGCCACCATACGTCCTCCGCCGCCGAGCCCGGCATGGAGTATTCGCTCTTCGGCCGATGGCTGCGAATTTCGAAGGCCTGTACTGCGCGGCGCGCCTCCGCCCGCCAATCCACTCCCGTCCCGTTACCATTCGATCCGGATGCCGCGGGCGAAGGCGACGTGTTGATCGACTCCAATATGGGCGGTGCGATGGGGATTGCCGTATCCGCACTCAAACGTCGCGGAAGGGAATTCTCGGCGCGAATTTTCGGCATTTTAGCCGGCGGCAAGTACATCAATTCGACCGATTGATTCGCCGGCTCCGCGGTAATAATTATGCGCGAGCCCATCCACAACGCCCACAGCACAGCCGCATGAGCTACCGTCACCACCAGTAGCGTGGCGTATCGCGGACCCCCCCAGCGTGACTGATCAATGCCCACAATCCACTCGCGTTGCCGCCCTTTGGTTCTCCAATCATGGACCCAAAACGCGAAGTTTGGTTCCTGTCCGCGCGGTGGCGACGGCGGCTCGTCATGCTAGTGCCGCCGCGGCGTATCGAAGTTATAACCCGACAGCGAACTAGGCCTGCCGAGCAAAAATCCCTGCGCATAGTCCACACCCAGCGAGCGCACTGCCTGCAACTCAGTGTCCAGCTCAACCGACTCGGCGACGGTTTGGACGCCAAGATCGGTCGCCATGCGCACGATGGCGGAAATCATCGCGCGTGCCACCCGGTCCGTCGGCGCGGCTTCAACGAGCGCGCCATCGATCTTGAAATAGTGCGCCGGAACCGTGCGCAGGTATCCGTATGACGGCGCGTGTCCGCCGAAGTCATCCAGTGCCACTTCGCAACCCAGCGCTTCGAGCCGCTTCATCGACTCCGCCACGCTGATATTGCCTGAGGACGCGAATTGCTCTGTGATCTCGAAACACAGCGCCTGGGGAGGCAAGCCGCTCTTTCGCACGCAGGATTCCACATAGCTTACGAAATTGGCGTCAGTCATCGACTGCGGCGCCAGATTGATCGAAAACACCGTCGGCACCCGCGCCCATAATTTACGATTATTGACCAGCCACACGAGCAGCGTGCGCACCACCCAGCGATCGATGGCAGGCATCAACTGCCGCTCCGCCGCAGTGTCTAGGAACGCGCCAGGCTCGAGTAAAATTCCATCCGCCGTGCGCAGCCGCAAGAGTACTTCGTAATGGGTGAGACCGTCCTTGTCGTGCAGAGAACATATCGGCTGCAAGAAGAGCTCGAATTGCTCGGCATTTAGCGCGCTCTCAATCTGCGCCAGCTGTTCCTCATCCTCCGGCGAGAGCGACGGAAGCACCACGCGCCGCTCGAATTCTGCGGCCAGGCATGCAAGTACGGGCGCGAGCCGCGCCTCCAATGGCTCGGCAGTTCTTCCGTTGACGATCTGCGAATCGATGCTCAAGCGCACCGCGCCGTTAACGACGCCCTGCGCATCGCGGATCGGAATAGCCGCCGCATAGCGCGCTCCGTCGTGGGCGCCGAACGTCATCTCCGGCCCTGCAGCACCTGTGCCCGACAAGGTATCCGCCACCAATTGATGATCCTCCGGCAGCAGAAAATCTTCGCTCAGCCACAAGGTATCCGCGGCGAAATCATGAAACGACACGCTGCAAACTTCGGGCGCCAAAGCGCGGATCACCTCCGCGAATGCCGCAAGCGTCTTGTTCGAAGCGCTTTCCGCGGTATCACTCAATCGGATATTCATTTGTTGCACCCGGGGTTTCGATTGAACCCATAGTAGGGAATGCAATTCATCAGGGGCATGTCGCGGGCGAGCGACGTATGGCCGCAGCGACAGAGCAGCACCCGCGCCGCCCGCAAGATCCGCTCGTTAAGTTAAATGACCTGCGACTGACCGGCCGCAGCGCCGGCCCAAAATCTTCACCGGCAATTCAAGAACCTTGCCAGCAAAGATTGCTGCAGCGCCGCCGCCACCGGCCCCACGCGAACCCAATCCAACGCCAGCGCATCCAATTCGTCGGCGGGCACGCTGCTTCCCTGCCCCATGTGTTTCATCAAGCGTTGTACCTGGTATTCCCGGCGCAAGGCCTGATCTTCCGGCGGCGTCGGCTTGTCGGTCAGAATCTCACCGCGTATGCACAGCATTCGCAACTCTTTCTCGTGGCCGGCGAAGTCAGCGTCGCTCGCCCCCTCGGCTTTGACCCAAGCATCCTTGAGCGCCTGCGCCCCGCCCTTGGGCCACTGCTGCACGCCGGCGATGAACGCCTCGGCCGCCTGCTTAAGCGCTTCGCGATCGGCAGCTTCGCCGCGCTGCGCGACCAGCCATCCATAGGCATGTATTTGGCGTGCGGCTTCGAGCATATTGCCGAACGACTGCTCCTTGTCACGTTCGCGTTGCTGCCCCACGCGGGTTTGGCAAAGCTTGATCGCGCGTTCGAACCGATCGCGCAACCCACGCTCATCGGCCCTTGGCATTTCTCCCCAGCTCTCGAAGGTTGCGCGCCACTGCGCATGATTCGCCGTCGCCTCGAGTAATGCCGGCCCCGATAGCGTGGCGGCCTGCTCGATCTCCTCGCACAGCGCTACCGCCAATCCCTTGCTCACCTCGAGACTTGCGTTGAATTCGGAGTAAGCCTGCTGGCGCTTCTGAAATATCGCGTCGCACTGCGCACGAAACTCAATCCACAGCGTCTGTTCCTGATCGCGCGGCGCACTGCCCACGTCCTTCCATAGCGCTTGCAGCCGCTTTACTCCCTCTGTCGCCTCACGACTGTCCTCTTTCGTGATCATTTGCTGTGCACGTTCAATGAGGGATTTCTTCTCCGCGACATTTTGCGCGTACCAGGTATCGATCCGTCCCTGCAGCCGGCCCATTGCCGCATCGAACTCTTCTTGAACCGCGCGGCCCGCGGCGCGCTCAACCGGTGCATGCTGGCGAAATTCGCGCGGTGCCTCACGCAGCACGGCGGCCATCGCGCGCCAGTCCGGATGCTCTGCGCTCTGCGCGGACTCGAACGCCTGCAGCCGGGCTACCACAACTTTGCGCTTCTCGACGTTTCCTTGCCGCAGCTTGGCCTGCGCCTCGAAATATTCGCGGCACGGCTGGTACGCAGTCTGCGCGCCCAGGTGGAAACGCTGCCAATCCGCCTCTGAGTCGCTGACGATCCCCTTGCTGATGGTCTTCCATTGCTCCTGCAAATCCTTGATCTTATCCGCCAACGCCTGCGGCGCCTCCGACGAACCGATCAATCCCTCCATCTCTGCGATCAGCTCCGCGCGCTTCGGCGCGACGGCAAAATCCTTCCACTCCTTGAGTTCATTGAGCTTGGCGTCGAGCTGGTGCACCTGCTTTTCGAGATAGGCCGGCACCGCCGGCGCCGTCGGCAACTTCTCCTCAATGGCCCGTCGCAGCCCTGCGGCCCGTCCGGTATTGCCCTCACGTATCGCGCTGTTCACTTGTCCGATCAGCCCGCCGATTCGGCGCACCGCGGCCGCTTCAGCGGCCTGCCGATCTGCGCGGGCTTTGTCTTCCACCTCGCGGATCTTCAGCGCCTCAGCACTCGCAAGCGCCTCTGCCTCGCTTTGCCTCTGTGCTTCCTCTGCGGCTTGGACAATCGCGGCCTCCCGGGTAGCCTCACGCGCGGCCAGTTGCGCCGAATGGCGCGAAGCCTCTGCCGCCTGCTCCGCCAGCTCTTGCAAATGGCCATCAATGACTTGACGACAACGTTCAATGGCCAGGCGCGCACGTTCTTGGATTTCCGGCGCCGCCAGCGCCTCCACCTTGCGCCACTGCGCCTGGTAGTACTCGAACGACGCCGTGTAGTTTGCGTCGTAGACCCGTTGACTGACGTGCTCCAGAGACCCGCACGACGAACTCACATCACTCTCGATCTGCGCAACGCGCTCCTCTTCGGCGCGCAGCGCATCGTGCTTCTGCTTGAGGATCTTGTAGACGCTCTTGTCCTTGTCTCGCGCCAGTTTGAGCAATCGCGACAGCTCCGCAGGAGCTTCGATCCGTTGCGCCGCCAGTTGCCGTATGCGGCTGGAAGATCCCTCGGTGACCAGCGTCGCTACCTGTTGCAAGTCGCCAATCGCAGCAAGGATCTCAGCCAAATACTTAGGATCGCTGCATAGCCCCGCCACCGACAACAAAGCTGTAGCGTTGCCCGCAGAGCGCAGCTCGGCGAAATCGATTGTCCCGGCATCGATGAATTGCGCCACCCGCTCCTGCGCCACCCTCTCGAGTGGTGACGCTGCTCCGGGTGGCGCTGCAGCACCCGCGCTCAACCCCGCCAGCTTCCTTAATACCTCGCCGTCCGGCAATTTGCGCACCGCCGCCGCGCGCAGCGCCTCCTCACCATCGCCCAAGGCGGTGGCGACGATGACATCCAAAGGACCCGCCTCGAGCGCCGCAACTTGGGCCTCCAAAGTGGGCGGCGACAACGGTTCGGAGCGAAATAGCTTAGTAAGCGGCTTCATTGACATTGACTGGCATGGAAACCATGCCTTTTCTCCAGGTATTCCCAAATTATATCGACAAACGCGCCGGCGTGCCGGGAAGCGGCTCTCAAGCCGCAATCTCAATGCAATTGCCGTCCGGATCAAGGATCACGCTCTCGTAGTAGCCATCGCCGGTGCGGCGTGGTCCGTCCACGACTTCATACCCGTCGCCGCGTAAACGATTCGTCAATGCATCAACCCCCGCCTCCGACCCTACCGACATCGCCAGGTGCGTAAGGCCCATCCGCTGCGCACCCGGCGCGTGCTTCACCGCCTCGACCCTTGTACTCTTCATCACCTCAAGCCTGGCGCCGCCCTCAAAACTTAGAAAGCGCGACTCGAAACCTTTCGCGGAATTGATGTATCTCTCCCCAGCCGTCGCATTGAAGTATTTGGCATAGAAGTAAACTAGGCGCTCGATGTCCTCGGTCCAAAGGGCGACATGTTCGATTCGAATCATGGAACGTTAATCGTGCCCCGCCATCTTCCAGTCCAGTTCCTTGAGGTTCGGCACCATCCAAATCCAGCCAATCAAGCCCAGCATGCTCACCCCCGCCGCCACCACGAAGGCATTGGTGTAATGTCCCGTGCTCTGGATGATGTAGCCCGTGAGCCAAGGCGCGATAATCCCCGGCAGATTGCCCAATGAGTTCTGAATGCCCACCCATCGCCCCGAGGCTGGCGGCCCAGCTAGGATCTCGCTCATGGCATACACCCCAGGCGAGGAAGCACCACATAACGATTGGTAAATGAACAAGCTCACCAACGCCACCGTGGGCGAGCCCATCGCCATGGCCAGCATACAGACCACCGAGCCCACGTGAGCCACCGCCATCACCGATTTATAGCCCGCATTTGCCGATCCGCCGCGCGCCAGATATTTATCGATGCCCCATCCGGCCAGGAAAGCGCTCAAGGCATTCACCATGTAGGCGCTGGTCGCCACCCATGCCATGTCGATGATGGAGAAGCCGCGCTCGGTTTGCAGGTACGACGGCAGCCACGCCAACATGAAATAGAACACGTAGTTGCTCGAGAACAGACCCAGCGACGTGCCCCACAACGACGGCTGTTTGAGAATCATCAACCAAGTCGGCGACTCCTCTTTACTCGCGCTTACCGCCGTGCGCACCTGCCCCGCCACCCGCGACCAAGGCAACAGCCAGAGCAACGACAGTGCACCGAACACCCAGAACGCCGAACGCCAGCCGAAGTTCGCCATCAACAAGCCGCCGGCTAGAGTTCCCACCACCGGACCGGACAGATATCCCAGTGCGATAATACCGTTCGCCGTGCCCAGGCCTTTGGCGGGTACGATCGCCGCCAATATCTTTGCTACTCCAGGAAAGCCTGCACTCTCTCCCAAGCCGAGCAACAGCCGCAGCACCAGCAGCATGGCGAACGAATGCGCGAATCCAATCAGTATGGTGGCCGATGCCCACAGCGCGAGTCCCGCCGCGAGTATTCGATGTGCGCCATAGCGCTCCGCCAGCCAGCCCACCGGAATTTGCGTCCATGCATACGTCCATGAGAACGCCGACAGCAGTATTCCCATCTGCGTGTAGCTGAAGCCCAGATCGCCCTGCACCAGGTGCGCCGCCGTCGACAAGGAACCGCGATCCACATAGTTGATAAACAGCAGCATCGCCATCAAGAAAACGATGGGACTGCGCGCGGCGCGCGCCGGATCTAGCGCCGTGGAGACAGGCCGATTCAGCTCGCGTAATCCGAAAGGTCGCGATCGAGCACACGCTTCAAAGCATCGAAGTGCAGCTCGGCACGGTCATGGCCACCGACGCTGCCGCTCGCGCCAAGCTGCGCCGCTGTCTTCTTGACGATGGCTTCGGGGATGAGCTTCAAAGGCCGCCCCGTCGACAGAGCGATCACCTGCGCCTGCGCAGCTCGCTCCAGAAAGTACAGTCTCTCGAATGCCTGCGGCAGGGTCTTCCCCACCACCAACACCCCATGATTGCCCATCATCAGCACCGACTTGTCGCCGAGTGCACGCGCCAGTCGCTCACCTTCGGTCTCATCGTACGCCAGGCCGTTGTAGTCCGGATCGTAGGCCACATCATTGTAGAAGCCGAGCGCACTCTGCACCGCCATCTCCAGTCGAATATCGTCCAGCATGCACAGCGCCGTCGCGTACGGCATATGCGTGTGCAGCACGCAGGTCCCCTGCGGCGACAGCCGATGCACCGGCTGATGAATGAACAGCGCCGTGTCCTCCACCACTCCTTGCCCGCTCAGCGCTCTGCCCTTGAAGTCCACCACCAAGAAATCGCTAGCCTTCACCTCTGACCAATGCATGCCGAAAGGCGCGAGCAAAAATCGATCCACATGCCCCGGCACCAGTAGCGTCAAATGATTGTCGATGCCCTCGTTCAATCCGAAGCGATCCGCCAGTCGATAGCACGCCGCCAGATCGATTCGCGCCCTGCGTTCAGCATCAGCCGAAGTCTGCACGGGTTTGAGACTCGCGTTCATGGGGATCCCTCACCAATTTCGATAGATTCAGGGCAGTATATGCCGGGCGCGCAGCGACCGCGACACCCTACATCAAACGATCCAGTACCGGCAGCGGCACCGCCCCCTGCTTCAGCGCCGCCTCGTGAAACCCCTTCAAATTGAAGGCCGCACCTTGCTTCGCTTGCACATGCTCGCGCACCGACAGCCATCCCTTGTACCCCGCGTAGTACGTTGGCAGCTGACACGACGAAAGCTTGGCGCGCTGCAGCTTGGCCGTGGCCTCTTCCGTTTCTTGATACGTGCTTCGGGTCATCAGATCCATGGCTTCGCGATCGGTCATCCCCAGGGTCTGCATGCGCACGTCCAATATCGTGTTCGCAAGTACCCGCAGCAGTTGCTTTTGTTGTGTGAGCTGATATCCCGGTGTATCCCCCAAGTATCCCTGCTCCGCCATTAACTGCTGCGTGTATACCGCCCAACCTTCGATGTACGGCCCATTGCCGAAAATATTGCGCAGCAGCCGGCGCGCTCTCGGCTGCAACTCGTTCGCATATTCCGCCTGCACATAATGACCTGGCATGGCCTCGTGCACGGTCAGGTGCTGCATTCCCGACTCGTTGTACTCGCGCAGCTTCGAATCCACTCGCGCCTGCGGCCACGTGCTGGGAATCGGCGTCACCCAGAAAAACGCCCCCAGTTTCGGCTCCAACGCCGGCGCTGCATTGAATCCGCCCACCCCGTACACCCCGCGCATGAACGCCGGCGTCTCGATCACTTCCAAATTGCTGTTCGGCGGCAAGGTCAACAAGTCCTTCGCCTTGACGAACGCCGTCGCCGCCGCCAGCGCCTGCTTCGCCGACGGAATGAACGTCGCCGCCGTCGCATGTTGCCGCGCCACTTCCGCCAGCGCCTGCTCAACCGTCTTCGGCGCAGACAGGCGCGCGATTTCCGCCTGCACCTTGACGAGATCCGCCTCCGCTTCCGCCAACAGCGCCTGCGGCGTCTTGCCGGTGGCCAGCACCAAACGGAACTTCTTCGCGTATCTCTCCTTGCCCAGACGCCAATCGCTTTTTTTCTCCGCCAGGTTGTCTTCGAGCCATCGGTTGAATGCATTCAGCGCCGCGATGGCAGCCGCAGCGGACTGGTCATAGCGCATGCGCAAGTCCCCTGGACAGTCCCCCCGCAAGGTCGAGTCGATGAGCGCGACGTTGCCCGCGTTCTCCTCGCGCGCCACTTGATTCCAAATGTCCGGAGAATCCAGCAGATTCGCCTGCGCCTGCCGGATGAAGTCAGGAATCTTGTTCAAGCGATTGATGATGTGTCGGTAGCGATCCACCGGCGGCGCGTACTGCAGCACATAAGGCGTATACAAGGCATTGCCCACTAATTCCACATACAAGGTCGGATTGTGCCTGTACGCCTGAATCTCATCGAGCTCCAAGCGCGATGCGCCCAGCGCGTCACGCATGATGTCGACGTCCGCCTTCTGCTCCGCGTCCAGCGCCGCCGAATCCAGCCTACCGATGCGCGACTCCATGCCGTGCAGAAATGCGTTCGACGCCGCAATGCCCGCCGGACCGAAGTCATCCAACAAGTCATCCAGTCCTGCACCGCGATGCTCGTGATAACCAACCGCGGTTGCAGTGACCGGCGACAAGGCCAACGTGCCGAAGACGAAGTCGTCCACCAATTGTTCGAACTGACCGTCGGCCGCCTTAGTTGCGGGTACGAACTTAGCGGTGGTCGCCGCCCAAGCGCCGCAACTTACGAACACGCCGACAAGTACACAGGTAGTACGCAAGAGCTGTATTTTGTTCATGGCCTATCTTCTGGCAATTCCCGGCCCTGAGTCCAGCGTCGCGAGCCCTACTTCCAGGGTGCCCGCCCCCATGCTTGGGTTAATATGCCCCGCCATCACGCTTGTAGGAGCCGATATGAAGTGGAGCGTTGCCATCACCGCCTATACAGCGTCACTGCTCCTTCTTGCACTCACGGCACTCACCGCCCGCGCCGCCCACGTCACGGACCTCAAAGCCCAAGTAGACCGCTACCGCGCAGAACATGAATCCGCCATTGTCGGCCGGCTCGACAATCTCGCCCGCTTCAAAAGTGTGGCAGCCGATCCGGCCGGGATCGCAGCCACCGCCGATCGCCTCGAAGCGAAATGACCACCATGCTTTGCAAGGTGCTTCAACGCAGCACCGTCACCCTCATCCTGCTGCTCGCCGCACTGCTGCTTGCGCTGTGGATCAAGCCGCTCGACATACTGCGGGTAGGCGCGAATTACTCTGCCAAAATAGTCTGTTCCAATGTCTTTCTCGCCGGCCGCGATCCTGCCGAAGTACTGCACTCCGATGTGCAGGCGCCGGGCATCGCGCTGCTGCGCCTGATGCAAGTTACCGTCGACAGAGAACATCAGGTGGTACGCGCCGGTCTGCTCGGCTTCATCGGTGATGGCCTCGCCGTGGCACGCCCTGGCGTAGGCTGCGCAGCCGTACCCGACGGTGATCTCGATTTCGCCACGCACGCCGGCGTCGCCGCACCTCGCGCCGCAACTGCTGCGGCCAACACCGCAGCCATTTCCGCGGCCGTTGCGTCTGCGGCGTCGACCGCGCCCGTTCCAGCCGGCCGCCCGGGCTCCGCCGCGCTTGCCGCCGAACTCTGGCCCGACGGCAACGCTGTCGCCACGACCGCCGCGCTCGATCGCGTCCTCGCCGACGACACCCTCGCCGGCCCGGGCATGCGCGCCATCGTCGTAGTCGATCACGGCCGAATCGTCGCCGAACGCTACGCCGCCGGTTTCTCCGCGGCCACCCCTCTGCTCGGCTGGTCCATGACCAAGTCCGTGCTCGCCGGACTAACCGGCATGCTCGTCAAAGAGGGTCGTCTCACGCTCGGTCAAGCCGCCGGCTGGCCCGCGGGCGACGGCCGCCAAAAGATCCGGATTGCCGATCTCCTCGCCATGTCCAGTGGCCTGCGGTTCAACGAAGCTTACGGCGCCGTCTCCGACGTCACTCGAATGCTGTACTTGGAACGCGATGCAGCGGGATTCGCGCACGCCGAGCCGCTCCTGCATCCGCCAGGCTCTTTCTGGAGCTACTCGAGTGGCTCGGCAAATATCCTGTCGCGCATAGTTCAGGATGCAGCAGGCAGTCTCGCTGCGGCGTACCCCGCCGAAAAGCTCTTCAAGCCACTCGGCATGAGCAGCGCCATCATGGAAACGGACGAATACGGCACCCTCGTCGGCTCCTCTTATATGTACGCCACCGCCCGCGACTGGGCCCGCTACGGCCAGTTCCTAATTCAAGACGGGATTTGGCGCGGTCAAGAAATGCTTCCCCGCGGCTATGTCGCCATGATGGCCACCCCCGCCGCAGCATCCGGCACCGAGTACGGACAGGGTCTCGTCTGGCTCTGGGGAACCGATGCAATCCAACCCGGCAAAAATCCCGACACCGCCTACGGCATACCCGCCGACACTTTCTGGTTGGAAGGACACGACGGCCAAAGTATGGCGGTGATTCGCTCGCGCGAGTTGGTCATCGTGCGCCTCGGCCTTACGCCCTCGCGCGCTCACTACCAACCCGACTCCCTCGCAAAGGCCATTCTGGACGCGTCGAATCAAGCCCGATAACACAGGATCGCTTCCTCAGCGTGATCCGGGATTGCTCACTGCGCGCCGTAGCTTCAGTTTTCATCCGAGGCCTTATGCTTTTTTATGGCGTTGCGAATCACCGTCGCGGCGTTAACGAGATAGGTCTGCTGCTCGTCCTGCAACGCCGCACCGAACTCGCGATCTATTTGCAGCAGTAGAACCTGCTTCTCTGCGGTCGTGATGCCTAGACGGCGCGGTAAGTCGCGAGGCCCCTGCTCCTTATTCAGCAGCGTCGAAAATGCGTCGGTCGACGTATTGAACAGCGACCGATCTATGGCGTCCACTTTCGTGCTGTACTGGGAGACGACAGACATGACTTCCAAATAACCGGCATTGGTACTCGCCGCCGTCTTCAGAGCGGTACATGTACTAAGGACTTCCGTGTACAGCTTGAGTTTCTGGCCATAGAGCTCCACCAGTCGCGCCGGTAGGGCTTGGGATGGAGGCAGCACGCTCATATCTTGCATCCGGGCCATTTGTTGCGCGATCTCCCGTCGGTATCGATTGCCATTCTCGATACATAAGTCAATCATGCTTTGACGGGGTGCCTGGAACTCCTGCTCCTCGGTCAGACGAATACGCTCCAGTGCGCTGAATTCCCGGAGATATTCGGTGACGAATTGCAGAGCAGAGGTCTCCCGTGCACGAGCGGTCGACAAGAGAATCATGCAAACCACAGCCGAGAGCCAGCTTATTTTTTTCATGACTCAGTGTAAGCCTTCTCGTCGGCACCCGAGACGCTCACCGGCCAGGCACTGACGGTCGCCCAGATCGACCATAGCGCGATGTATAATCGCCCACCCGCCCGCTACTTGATAGTTTACCGAGAGCCTGCGGGGTCATACCAATAAAAAGGGGACAGCGATGAAATTCAGGTCATATGTGGTCGCCAGCCTGCTGGCGTTCGGAGCTTTCTGCATGGCGGCTCCAGCGCTCGCAGGGGATGTGCACGTGTTTGTTCGTCACGAAGTCGCGGATTACGCCACGTGGAAAAAGGCGTACGACGGGTTTCGCGCGACGCAGAAGAAAATGGGCGTCGTTGCCCAGGCTGTTTTCCAGTCGGTCGACAATCCAAATGATGTCACGGTCACTCATGACTTCCACAGCCTCGAGCAAGCCAAGGCGTTTGCCGCGTCGCCGGAGCTGAAGAGCGCGATGGAAAAATCGGGCGTCAAAGGAGCGCCGCAGATTTGGTACACGACCAAGGGCAAAAAGTAGCAGCCGACGGGGTTGATCGCTATACAGAACCCCGGCCACGCGCCGGGGTTTTTTGAGGCCCGAGCGATACAAACTCACATGACGACCGTCCGCGTAATCCTCGAGTCACCCGATCGGCCGGAAGTGATTGCCCTGATAAGCGAGCTTGATGCCTACCAAGACACCCTGTACCCACCTGAAAGCCGGCATTCACTCGATCTGAATTCCCTAAAACAGGCGAACGTCATCTTCGCGGTCGCGCGCGACGCGGGTGGTCGAGCGCTAGGCTGCGGCGCCGTCGTTCTGAACGCGAGCTACGGCGAAGTCAAACGAATGTACGTACATCCTGAGCACCGTGGACATGGCGTCGCGCGCCAAATGCTTGAGACATTAGAATCCACGGCGCGCCTGCGCGGCTGCCCGGAGCTGAGGCTAGAAACCGGGCCATATCAACCTGCGGCTCTGGCTTTCTATGAAAGCAGCGGCTACCGACGGCGGGCGCCGTTCGGCATCTATCGTGATGATCCGCTCAGCGTGTTCCTGCAAAAGTCTCTCCAATAACCGGCGCCTTCGTCGAGTTTCGCGCGGCACCGCCGGCGCCAACCCTCAGTGCACCTGCTCAGCGTAAACCTTAACGAGCTCGTATAAAAAGTCCCGCCCGTCGTACAGCGACTGCACGCGAATGCGCTCATTCAAGCCGTGAATATTGCTCAAGTCCGGATCGATGAACATGCCACTCAACCCGTACGTCGGAATCCCCGCCTCCGCCAGATAGATCGCATCCGTACCCGCCGCCTGCAGCACCGGCACCACCTCAATACCGGGATAAATCCGCCGCATCACCTGCTCGATCGGCTGCATGACTGCCGGGGTCAGCGACGGCGGCAGCACCACAGGATCCGAGGGCTCAACAGTCGTTACAGCGATCTGTGAATCCGCCAGTACGCCGATCAGCTTGCGGCGCACGTCTTCCACGCCCACGCCCGGAAAAATTCGGCAGTTCACATGAGCGCCGGCTCGTTGTGGCAGCGCATTGGTCGCATGTCCCGCGCTCATCAGCGTCGCCACGCAGGTGGTGCGCAACATAGCGTTCAGGCGCGGGTCCTGCGACAAGGCCGCGGCGGCATTCGCATCGGCGGCATCTTTTACCAACGCTTGCATCGCCGCGCCCGTCTCTCCACCGACGATGGCCGACATGCGGCTGAAGTAGGTGCGTGTCGTGTCGTTCAATTGCACCGGAAAATCGTACGCCGCGAGACGAGTCAGACCCGCTGCCAGGTGATAGATGGCGTTGTTCTTCAAAGGCCGCGAGCTATGCCCGCCCGGATTCACCACGTCCAACCCATACCCCTGATCCGTCTTCTCGCCGGCCTCGATTTCCATAACAACCCGTTTGCCCTGATCGTCCAGCACTCCATAGGCGAATTCATTCAGCGCGAACGCGGCATCGATGAGTTGCCGTTCGTGCTTCACCAAGTACTCAGCGCCTTCGAACGCCGATCCCGCCTCCTCCCCGCAGGTCAACGCCATCTTGATGGCCCGCTTCGGTTTATAGCCCGCCCTCCGCAGACGAATCAACGTGTCCACCCACACCGCAGCCATCGACTTATCATCGAAGGTGCCACGGCCGTAAAAGTAGCCGCTCTCCTCCATCAAAGTGAAGGGGTCGCGCGTCCAATCCTCGCGTCGCGCCTCCACGACATCCAGGTGCGCGAGCAGCAGAATCGCCTTCGCCGACCGGTCGCTTCCTGGCAGCACCGCCACCAGCCCACCGTCCTTCGGATGCTCGTCTACCGCAAAAGGATGGATGTCGGATTGCGGATATCCCGCTGCCCTCAGGCGCGCGGCCATTTTTGCCGCCGCCAAAGTGCAGCTACCGGCGGAGTGACTGGTATTGGTCTCGATCAGCTCGCGGAACAGCTCCCGGAACTCGAGCTGATCAGCACGCGGCTCGGCGCCGGCCGCCGGCGTCACTGCCATCGATGTGACCGCCACCCACAGGGCCGCCGCCACCGTGACCCCCGCGATCGTCCGTCGCGCGCCGCGCACCAATTCGCTCAGCCAACCCGCCGACGGCGTGCCAGCCACATGAATACCGGCGCACACGCCACCAGCAAGAACGCGGCATACAAGCCGGATATCCAATCCTGCATGATGGCTGCGATCCACAACGCCAGGCAGCCCAACAGTACAATGGCCGTTGTAAACGGAAAACCCAGCGTCCGATACGGCCGCGGTAGCGCCGGCTCTTTGCGCCGCAGTACGAACAGTGCGAGGTAGGTCAACACATAATTGAGCAGGAAAAGCACGGCCGCGATCGCCACGATCTGCTCGAAGGCGGCGCTCAAGATGAGAGCCACCGTTCCCAGGCTCGTGAACGCCAGCGCCAGCCGCGGCGTGCCGCCGGCGCTGACCTTGACGGCCTTCTGCGTGAAGAAACCGTCGCGGCCGATGGCCAAAAGAATTCGCGGCGCCATCAACAGCGTTGCGTTGATCAGGCTGAGTACCGTCATCAGCGAAATGACAGTCACCAAAGTATCGCCGCCGTGCGGCAGTACCAGGTGCGCGGCATCGGCCGCCGGCAGTTTCGACGCTGCCAACACGGGCAAGGGCAGCACCCGCAGGATGGCGACATTGATCATCACATACATGGCCGCGATCAATATCGTGCCGCCAATGAGTGCGCGCGGCAGCGTCAGGGTCGGCTGCGTGCTCTCCTCCGCCATATAGATGGGTGAATACCATCCATCGTAAGTCACGAACACCGCGCGCAGAGCGGTCACGGCGGCGGCCAACATGCCGAACGACAGCAGCGGCAGCGCGGCGGCGGACGTCGCCGGCGGCGGCTCGCCGGATGCCGCCACCGTCGGTGCAACGAAACACGCCACCACCAACACCATCATCATGAGACCGATCGTGAGGCTGATGACGCGCGTCAGCGTGCTGCCGATGCGCAAGCCCGCCCAATGCATCACGGAGAAGACACCGACCGCGGCAATGGCCATTGCGCGCGGCCATTCGGCACTCGCCGGCCATAGTGTGCTGATGAAGACCGCCGCCGTCAGTGCGGCGTAGGCGATGGCAGAGATCTGGTTTAACCAGTCGCTCCAGCCAACCACGAATCCGACTCCGTTGCCGAATGCGCGGCGCGCGTAGACATAGAAGCCGCCCGCCTCGGGCAGCATGGCAGAGAGTTCCGCCACCGCCATCGCTCCCAGCAGCGCATACACGCCGCCAAGAATCCAAAACAGCACGATCAGGCGCGAGTCACCCAGAGCCTGCGCCAGCGTACCCGGCAGCCGCAGGATGCCCACCCCCACGGTGCCACCGAACACCATCGCCAGACCGAAGCCGAGCCCCAAAATTCGCCGCAGCGGGCGCGCTGGTTCATTCATTATTCGTACGTCGCTGGCGGGGCACGGCCGCCAGCTTGCGCGAGAGCCGAGTTGATCGCAAGAGTCTCACCGCCGGACTCAGCTCGGTTCAAGGATCGAGCAGTCGCGGACCCGGCCCCTGCTCGGCCAACAGATCTGCGGGATTGCGCAAGGGACAGACCTTCATCGACAGGCAGCCGCAGCCGATGCATCCCGTCAAACTGTCCCGCAGCCGCACCATGCGCTCGATCCGCTCATCCAGCCCCCGCTTCCAGAGTGCGGATAGTCTGCGCCACTCCGCCGCCGTGGGCGCGCGCCCCTCCGGTAAAGTCCTCAGCGCATCGCGGATTTCGCCCAACGGCATGCCGATCCGCTGCGCCACTTTGATCACCGCCACTCGCCGCAAAATCTCGCGCGGATAGCGGCGCTGATTGCCCGTGTTGCGGTGGCTATGAATCAAACCCTTCGATTCGTAGAAGTGTATCGCCGACACCGCAACCCCGCTGCGCTTGGCCACCTCGCCGACGCTGAGTTCCTTGGCAATTCGAACTGTGCCGATGTTCCCGCGCATAGCCGCCCTTGACCTCAAGTTAACTTGAGGTTGTATTGTAATTCCTTACGGTATCAATCGAGCGACCATGACGGAAAAGGGTAATACCTGGCGAGGTCTGCACGCATCGGGCCTGCTCGGCCGATTCGTCGTGCTCAGCGTCGGCATCTGGCTGCACGCGGTGGACACCCTGGTCACCGCCACCATTGCGCCGGCCATCATCGATGACATTGGGGGTGTCGTCTATATCAATTGGACCATCACCCTGTACGAGGTGGGTGCCATCATCGCCGGCGCCGCGGTTCCCATGCTCGGTCAGCGCATCAGCATCAAACGCCTGCTACAGTTGGCTGCGTTGGCCTACGGCAGCGGCTGTGTCCTTGCCGGAATCGCACCGTCCATAGGCGTTCTGCTGTTAGGCCGCCTCGCTCAGGGTATGGGTGGCGGAATGCTGCTCACGCTCTGCTACCTCGCTATTCAAGCATGGTTCGAGCAATCCTGGTGGAGCCGTCTATTCGGCATCGTCGCGGTGATCTGGGGGTCGGGCTCGCTGCTGGGCCCGCTGATCGGCGGCATATTTGCCGGCGTGCACGCCTGGCGCATGACCTTCTTTGTCTTCGCCGCCCAGGCAGTCCTACTGCAAATTTTGGCCTTGGTATGGTTGCCGTCGCAGGCGCAATCCGATGCGCAGCCCGCCAAGCCTTGGTCCGTGCTTCCCCTGGTGGTTCTGTCTGCGGCGACCATGCTGATTGCGGGAAGCAGCGTGGCAAGCGGCATCAGAATGTCCATCGTGGGATCCGTGCTGGGAGCCTCTCTGTTATACGTCGCGGCACGCCTGGATCGCCGCGCGAGTTCCCGGCTATTTCCGCTGCGGCTTCTGGACTTTCGCCATCCCGTGAGCGCGGGACTCTTGATGGTATTCGCCCTGTCGATCGCGACCACAGGATTTTGGGCATACGGTCCACTGATCCTCAAGATATTGTTTGGCACGCAGCCCCTCCTCTCAGGCTTCATCCTGGCCGGCGAAGCAGTGGCCTGGAGTCTTGCCACCGTGGCGGTCTCGAAGGCGCCCGTGTCCGCCGATCGATGGTTGATTCGGCTCGGCGCCTGCTTGGTCGCGCTCGGCGCCGGCGGCTTTGCCCTGGCGGTGCCGGCCGGCGCATTGGCGGGCATGGTGCTGTGCGCGCTGCTCCAGGGTGGGGGTTTTGGTATGTGCTGGCCCTCCATCGTGCATCGCATGGCGCGCTGCTCGGATGATATCGAACGTCCGCTGGCGGTGACCTCTCCCGATACCATGCAGCGCATCGGTTACGCCGTTGGAGCGGCCAACGTGGGCATCGCGGCCAATATGTCCGGACTCGCCGCCGGCATCTCAATCGCAGCCGCAAAGGCCGCCGCGTTCTGGGTGTTTGCCGCCTTCGTGCCGGTGCTCATCCTTGCCCTGATCTGCGCCTGGGCTTTCACCCGAGAGCCGTAGGGCGCGCTGCGGCAACGACCGGATTGACCGCGCCAGCGCCGCACTCGTCGCCGCGCGCCATTCTTCCAGCATGCGGCCGTACACCTCCGGCGATAGAAAATGTTGCACGAAGGCTTGCGCCGCCGCATGCAGCGGCGTCAAGGTGTACTGCACACTCACCTCCGTTCCGCCGGCCGGCGGTTCCGTACACACGACGTCGACCAGTCCAATGTTGGAGTCCTGCGCCAAGCGGGCATAGCTCACCCGGCCTTCCGCGGGTCGATGGTCAATCACGATCCAGGTGGTCGTTCGACCCTCTTGATTGGCGGTTTGAAACGCGCTGCCGCGCTGCTCCGCGCCGCTCAGCAACAGCGGATCCCAGCCCGGCGCCCAATCGCGCTCGCCACAGGCCGTGAACAGCGGCATGACACTGGCGCGCGGCCCATCCAAGTGGAAGCTGGCGGTCTGACTGAGCGGGTCGGCGGACATCTCGGCGACTCTTTGCATTACTGGTACATTGGTACCAACGTACCATACGCCGGTTAGGACCGCAAACTCAGGTGTCCGACGGCCGCAAACCTGCGATCATTGCCGCCATGACCGTCAAAAAACCCACGCCCCACCCGGCGCCGCGCGAAGTCGAGCGCATACAGACCGGCGTGCGGCTGGAAAAGCGACTGCTGAAGGTGCTCAAGGGCCTGGCGGAATACCTTGATCTGTCCCTGGGCGACCTGCTCGAAGGGATCGCCCTGCACGCCTTGGAGAACAAGCCCCCCTTCAAACGGCAAACGCTCGAGAAGATCGCTCAGCTGCGGCGCGTCTATAATTTCGACTTGGTGGCAGCCGACAGTCATCAGCTGCGCGAAACGGAGGGGGGTGGCGGATAACGCCACCGCCCGATTCGATGGAGCTCATGTGCAATTAGCCTCTCTCGCGACCTTTCTGCTGGCGTTCGGAGCTCTGTTCTCCATCGTCAATCCCTTATCGGGCGCATTTATTTTCTTCGGCGCCACCCGCGAACTGGATCCGCGGGTGCGCGAGCAAGTATCACGCTGGGTGGCGATCTACTCCTTCTGCGTCGTCAGCGTATCGCTGTACGTAGGCGCGTATGTGCTGAGTTTCTTCGGTGTCTCCATCCCGGTGCTGCGGGTTGCCGGCGGCATCGTCGTCGCCAGTGCCGGCTGGCGCATGCTGAATGAGCCCGACGCCACCGAACAACGCCGCAGCGAGACCCCGAGCCCACGTTCCATCGACGTATCCCCCAGCCGCCTGGCTTTCTATCCGCTCACCATGCCCTTGACCACCGGCCCGGGCACCATCTCCGTGGCGATTTCCTTGGGGGCCAACCGCCCGCGTGGCTTCCATGCCTCCACTTTGGAATTCTTCGTCGAGACGCTGGCCGCGGCGGCGCTGCTCTCAGCCCTGGTGTATCTCTTCTATAGAAATTCGGCCCGCATCGCCGGCTGGATCGGCGCGACGGGAACTACCATCGTGGTTCGGTTGTCCGCCTTTCTGCTGTTCTGCATTGGCATCCAAGTCCTGTGGAATGGCGCTGCAGAACTTTTAGGCTCCCTACCGCTCGGTATGCCCGGGGAAAGCTGAACATGGAAGTGCAACAGTGAAAATACATGGAGATAGCATGAAGATTGGATTCGACCGCCGACAATTCCTCACCGGTAGCACGGGCGTTCTCTCGATGACACTGCTGCCCAAAGCCGTGTTCGCCACTGCCGTCCCCAGCGTATCCGCCGCGGCACCGCCCGTGGCGCGCATCGACGTGGTGCGCGACACCTACTTCGGCGAAACATTGAGCGACCCCTACCGCTGGATGGAGAACGACAAGGATCCTGAGTGGTTGCCGTTCCTCAAGGGACAGAATGATCACACCCGCGCCGTGCTCGACAAACTGCGCACGCGCGCGTCCCTGCTGAAGCGCATTCAGCAACTGTCAGGCGACACAGTGGCGACCAGCCGCGTACAACGCGCCGGCAGCCTGATTTTCTTCACGCAGCGACCCAAGGGGGCGGACAATTTCAAGCTGTTCGTGCGCCAGGGCGAGCACGGCCCCGACCGGGTGCTGGTCGACCCCACGCTGTCGAGCGGCGCCGCGGGCCATATCTCCCTCGACTGGTGGCAGGCGTCGCCCGACGGCCGACACGTGGTCTACGGCCTGTCGAAGAACGGCAGCGAGGATTCCATACTGCATGTTCTCACCGTCGCCGACGGCAGCCCGCTGACCGAACAAATTCCCAACACCCAGGATGCCAATCCGCAGTGGCTCGATGACAGCAGCGGGTTCTTCTATAATCAGCTGACCGGGGCAGTGGACACACCGCAACGATTTCTCGACAGCCAGGCGCGCTTTCACCGCCTGGGATCTGATCCGAACACCGATCCCGTGCTCATGAAGCGCGGGCTGGTGCCCGGCATCGACTACGAGAAGATCCAATCTCCGAATATCGTCATGTTTCGCGGTGCTCGTCACGCCATTCTGCTGCTCAGCGATGTACGTCCCGAAGCGCGTGCATATATCGCGCCGCTGGCCGACGTCATTGCCGGACGCGCGAAGTGGATTCCCTTCGCTGCTTTCGAGGACGAGATCACCGACATCGATCTGCACGGCGAAGACCTGTACCTGCTGGTCAACAAGGGCACGCCGCGCGGCCGTCTGGTCAAGACTTCTGCCACCGCCCCGAATCTTGCGACCGCCGTCGAAGTGGTGCCGCAGGGACCCTTTGTTCTCGAAAGCACCGCGCGCGCCCGTGACGGACTGTATTTGCAGATCATGGATGGCGGCATCAGCCGCCTACAACGCCTCGGGGTTGACGGCAAAGTCACCGATATAGTGCTGCCCTTCGATGGCACGATCGGCTCGGTGTACACCGTTAGCACCGAGGACGGCGCCTTGATGGCCTTGACCGGCTGGCTGACTCCCGCAGGCATCTACTCTGTTGATCCTGCCGGCCGCGTGCAAGACACCGGCATCACACCAAAGCCCGCCATCGAGGTCAGCGCCTACGAAGCCAAGCGCTTTTTAGCCGCCGCCAAGGACGGTACGAAAATTCCGTACACATTGATTTATCGCAAGGGCTTAAAACTCGACGGCAGCGCGCCCGCCTGGATTTCTGCGTACGGATCGTACGGCTACCCCTACACGCCCGCCTTCGCCGGGCGTACTTTGGCGTTTGTCGACACCGGCGGCATCATCGGCTACGCCAATGTGCGCGGCGGCGGCGAATACGGCCGCGAATGGCATAAAGCTGGACAGCTCACCAACAAACCCAACACCTGGCGCGACCTGATCGCGGTGTGCGAGGAGTTGTGCGCTAAGAAGTACACCTCGCCGCAGCACTTGGCGATCGGCGGGCGCTCGGCCGGCGGCATCACCGTCGGCCGCGCGCTGACCGAACGCCCCGATCTGTTCGCCGCGGTTATCGACGGAGTCGGCTGGTCCAATCCTTTGCGCTACGTGGTCGAACAAAACGGTTATGGCGAGGAACCCGAATGGGGCGTCATCACCGAGGCCGCGGGCTATCGTGCACTGAAGAGCATCGACAGCTACCAGGCCGTGAAAGATGGCACTGCGTATCCCGCAGTGCTGCTCACCACCGGCGTCACCGATCCGCGCGTCGCTCCCTTCCACGTCGCGAAAATGACTGCGCGGCTGCAGGCTGCGACCAGCTCCGGCAAACCCATTCTGCTGCGTGTCGATTACGACGCCGGTCATGGCATCGGCTCCACCCGATCCCAACAGGATCGGGAGGCCGCCGACACTTACGCATTTCTGCTCTGGCAACTGCGCGGATAATTCCGCGCGGCGTCGCGGTTGATGGCGCGCCGCTACGCGCCGTTACCGCGCGCCTACGTAAATCACACCTTCTTTCATGACGAGCAGCGGATGCTCAGTGGCGTGCATGTCGCTCAAGGGGTTGCCAGCCACTGCCACTATGTCCGCGTACTTGCCGGCGGTTAGCGTTCCCGTCTGATCAGCGATACCCAATAAGTCGGCGCCGTTCGCCGTACCCGCGATCAGAACCTGCGCGGGCGCCAATCCGTTCTTCGCCATCAGCGAGAATTCACGCGCATTCAAGCCATGGGGCTCAACCCCGGCGTCCGTGCCCATGGCCATCGGCACGCCGATTTTCACGGCATGCTGGAACATCTGCTGCATTTGCGCCGCAGCGGCGCGCGCCTTGACGGCAATTGCCGGCGGGAAGGTGTCGAGGTTCTCGCCAACCCAGGCGCCCGCGAACAGGGTCGCGACCAGGTACACATGCTTCTTTTTCATTTCCAGCAGCGTGTCATCCTGCAGGAAGCTGCCGTGCTCTATTGAATCCACTCCGGCAGCGATGGCCATCTTGGCGGCCCGATCCCCATGGCAATGCGCGGCCACCTTGCGGGTCCACGCATGCGCCTCCGACACGATGGCGTTCATTTCCTCTTGAGTCAGCTGCACATTGTCCACGGGATCCGCCAGCGACAGCACTCCGCCCGACGGCATGAACTTGATGACGTCGGCGCCGAACTTGATTTGCAAACGCACCGCGGCACGGCACTCATCGGCGCCGTTGCACACGCCCTGCAGCGGTCCCGCCAAGGCAATTCGCTGCGGCGGCACTGGATCTTGATCGGCATGGCCGCCGCTCGATCCCACCGCATAGTTGGACACCAACATGCGCGGGCCCGGGATCTGTCCCGCGCTGATGGCGTTGCGCATGCCGAGTGCAATGTAATCGGTCGAACCTAGGTCGCGCACCGTGGTGATTCCTGCCTCGAGAGTGGCCTTGGCATAGTGCGCGCCATACAGCGCCTGCTCGGCGGGGAAGCGCATCACGCCATCGAACCAATCGTGATACCAGTTAGGGCTGCCCTGCTGCGACAAGTGCACATGCGCGTCAATGAAGCCGGGCAACAGCGTCGCGTCGCCGAGATCGATGACCCGCGCGTTGTCGGGGATTTTCACACCGCTGCCCACTGCCAGGATTTTGCTGCCCGACACCACCACCACACCCTGCTCCAGCATTTTGCCCGACACCGCATCGAACAAATGCGCGGCCTTCAGCGCAATGGGGCGAGCTGCTTCAGCGGTCGCATCCGCCAGCGCGGGCTGCGCCACCCATTGCGCGACAATCGCCGCCGCCACTGCCAATACCCAGGAACTGATCATCGTATGCCGAGTCATTATTCGCATCCCTCTTCGATGTGGACGCGCAGAATAGCCCAGGAGTGATCCCCCTACAATTCAGTCCACCGTCGTCGCCAGTTCGGCCCGGTAGACGACGCCGCCCTTCATCACGAATCCCACTCGCTCGGTGACTTTGATGTCCCTGAGCGGATTGCCCGGCACGGCGACCAGGTCAGCCAACTTTCCCGCCTCGACGGTTCCGACCCGGTCCTGCCAATGAATTATTTGCGAATTGATACGCGTCGCCGACACCAATGTCGCCATCGGCTTCTCACCCAACGCCACTCGCGTACGAAACTCGCGGGCGTTGAGCCCGTGGGGAATCACGGGAGCGTCGGTCGCCAACCCAATCGGCAGGCCGGCAGCCAGCGCTCGTCGAAACGCCGCTTCGGCCATGCTGCGCAGCTGCCGCATTCGCTCCATTTCCGCGGGCGGAATCACGGTCGCACGATTTTCATCGAGGTTCGACGCCAACAGGGCAAGAGTGGGCACGTAGTAGGTGTTGGGATGCGACTTCAAGAGCGCGATCGCCTCATCGTCGAGGCCCGAGCCATGGTCAATGGTATGCACGCCGGCGCGTATCGCCGCCTTGATGCCCTCGGTGCCGTGCGCGTGCGCCGCCACATCGCGGCCCCAGCGATTGGCTTCCACGACTGCCGCACGAATTTCCTCATCCGAATACTGCTGCGCGCCCGGCGGTATGCCCTTGGAGAGCACGGCCCCGGTCGCCAGGATCTTGATGAAGTCCGCACCATTCTTGAAATTCGTGCGTACTGCCTTGGTAATTTCTTCCGGACCGTCGGCAAGGTTTTGAACGAGCGGAACATGCACGTAGGGGGAAAACTGCAGAGCATCGCCGGCGCCGCCCGTCGATGATACGTAGGCGCCTGCCACCAGCATGCGCGGCCCCGGCACGGCTCCCGCATCGATGGCATTGCGTAACGCCACATCGGTGTACGGCCAGTCAGGTCCCATGTCGCGCACCGTCGTAAAACCCGCCATCAAGGTCACCAGAGCCCAATGAGCACCCCACAGCGCATCCTCAGCCGGCGTGGTTTTGACCAAGGCATCTTCCCAGTGAACATCGCTGCGTCCCGTCAGATGGGTGTGCAAATCGATGAAACCCGGCAGCAGAGTCGCGTCACCGAGATTGATCAGACGCGCACCCGCGGGCACGGGCAGGGATGAGCCGACGGCCGTGATGCGATCGCCCACTACTCGAACCATGGCCGGCGCCAACGGCTCGCCACCTCGGCCATCGATGAGTCGCGCCGCGCGAATAATCGTGATATTGGACTGCTCCGATGCCGGCGCATCGGCTTGGGCCACGGCGCTGGCCGCCGCACCCCCCGCCACGAGAATCATCGCAATTCTCGCAAACGGCGCGGCAACAAGTCCCGCAAACACAAACAAGCGCCTGGTCGCACGGAATAGGCTGAATGAATACATGGTCATCCTTTGTAGACTCCCTAAGACACGGATCTTAAGTCAATCCGGCGTGCTTGGCTTAGAACCCATCCGGCGGTACATTGCTTCTGCCGGAGAGCCATGAGGTGTCACTTAGGATCGACCGATCAAAGCCACTACCTCTCGCCTGGGCCGTTTATCCTGCAACTGCGCCGCACTTGGCCTGATGATCACGTTGGCGCACGCCCATGACACGGTGCTCCCGCCGAGCATTAAGATCGCGGTGTTCGATTTCGATCTCGAGGATTTTAGTGCCGCATCGGTACTTCTCGGCGTTAAATCCACCCACTCCGCTTCGCTGGAAAAAGTCAGCCAGACTGCCAGACCGACTACTATGTGCTCGTGCAAATACGCGATGCGCATTCGGGGACTGTGCTTGCACAAGAGGCGGCGAATTTTGCCGGCGGAGAAGAGGGTTGGGCCAGCGGCGTACGCATGCTGATCGACCACCAAGTACTGACTGTCGCCGCCCAGGCGCCTGTTGCGCTGCCGCTTACGGTGCCGGCTAGGGTACCCGTCTGCAAAGCCGCCGACGTTAATCCAGTGAGCGGGCACGCCGAATGCGTGGATCCGCTGGGTGCGCCCGTGGATCCCCCGCCGCAGCGCGAGGATCGGTCGTAACTGAGAAACGCGCACCGCGCCCGGACTCCCCTCCTCGATATCTAAAACTCATCGAGTCGGTGCCAAAATGATTGTTGCCCGAAGCGGTCGGCGCAGACATTAAATACGGCGGCAACTCCTCCGCACCCGTAATCTGCCATCAATGGACCGCGATAACTCACCAAGTGCAGATCCCGCGACCGCTGACGCATTGGCCGCGTCTCTGCCGATCAAAGTGCTGTACGTCGGGGGTGCTTTGGCTCTCATCGCCAGCATCATCTCGGCGGTTGTACCTGCCTTCGTGGGGGCATGGCAGACTCAGTACGGTATCGGCGCGGATCAAGCCGGATACATCGCCGCCACTGAGTTCTTCGCGCAGGTCGTCGGAGCAGGGGTATTCATCTTGGCCTCTCGTACACGGTCGTGGCGGCAATGTGCCGTGGGCGGGCTGTTGATCCTTATCGTCGGGAATTTGGCATCGGCCGCCAGTCCACACGTTAACGCGCTCATCTCGGCGCGCGCCGTCGCGGGAGTGGGTGGCGGCATGTTGCGCGCATTGGGTATGGCATGTCTGGCTCGAGCCCGCAGTCCCGGCCTGGCATTCGCCTTGTACGCGACGGCGCAGGTCGCCATTGCCGCTATTCTCACCGCCTTGCTGCCCACCGTTGTCGTAGTGGCGGGAGCGCACGCCCCCTTTATCGCGATGGCAGCGATTGGCGCAGCCGCCATTTTCTCGGTCCGCCTTCTGCCGACTCTCAAGGCGGTAAACGCCCAGTGGGATTGGCGCAATGCGCGGCGCCCGCCGGCCGCGGCCTCCTGGGCCATCGCTGCCCTGTTCATCTATTTCGCAGGACAAGGTGCGTTATGGACTTTCTTGGAGCCTATCGGCAAGAGTCAATTCATAGAGCACTCGGGCATCACTCACGCGTTGACGCTGCTCAATATCGCCGGACTGATTGGATCTTTCGGAGTGGGCGCCTTGGCGCACAGAATGAACCCGATTGTCGCGCTGACTGCTTTGCTCGCCCTGGGACTGCTCTCGGTGTTCCTACTATTTAAGGCCCACACGTCGACCGCGTTCATTGCCGCCTCCTGCGGCTTCTACTTTGCCTGGTGCGCTTCGTTTCCCTTTCAGTTCACCATTATCGCGCGTGCCGATGCCACCGGTACGGCGAGCGCCGCTGTTCCGGCAGTCGACACTCTGGGCCTGGCATCCGGTGCCGCCCTGGAGGGGATGTGTTTGCCGCACCTGGGAGTGACGGCAACCGGCTGGGCCTGGGCGGCCGGCAGCCTGATCGGATTTTCATGTTTTGTCATGGCGGCGAGAACGCGGCACATTGGAGTTCGGCGATGTCAATAACTACGTTTATCAATGCCCGAATCTTCGACGGGGTACGCAGCGACTATCTCGATGAGTCGGTGGTGACCGTCGAGGGCAATCGCATCGTCGATATCGGTCGGGTTGGCCCGGCTTCCGGCCTCGCGGAGACGATCGACGTTAGGGGCAAGACTCTCATGCCCGGCCTCATCGACGCTCACTGTCACGTCTTGGGATCCAGTCTCAAAGTCACCGACGTGGAATCCCAGCCGCTCACCTACGTCGCACAATACGCGGCGAGGATGCTAAGGCACGCGCTCGACTGTGGTTTCACGACGGTCCGTGACGTCGGCGGCGGCGAAGCCGGCATCGCCCAGGCCGTCGAACATGGCTTCATCGCGGGACCGCGCGTTTTCTATGCAGGTCGCGCGCTGTCCATGACCGGCGGACACGGTGACTTTCGTGATCCGGTGAATTCGCTGGGCGCCTGCGGCTGCGCCGCGGAAGGCCGGGTCAGCGTCATCGTCGATGGCAAGGACGCCGTTCGTGCCGCGGTTCGCGAGGAGCTGCGGCGCGGCGCGCATTGCATCAAGCTGATGTTATCCGGCGGCGTCCTATCGCCCACCGATCCCATCTGGATGGACCAGTTCTCGGACGAAGAGGTGCTGGTCGCTGTCGAGGAAGCCAAGCGGCGCAGAAAATACGTGGCGGCGCACTGCCATCCGCCAACATCGATCGCCAGGGCTGCGCGGTTGGGGGTGCGCACCATCGAACATGCGACGCTTATCGATGAAGCGAGCGCCGCCGCGGTCAAAGCCGCGGATGCCTTTGTCGTTCCGACTCTCGTCATCGTCAACGCATTGCTCGAGGCCGCAGGGTCGGGAGCGCTACCCGCTTGGGCCGCCGCCAAGCTCCACGAGGTGAGCGAACACTCGCTGCGGGGTCTTGAGCTCATGGACAAAATGGGCCTCAAAATCGGCTTCGGCACGGATTTGCTGGGAAATCTCCACGTCCATCAAACCCGTGAATTCACGTTGCGGCGGGAAGTGCAGTCAGCTGCCGCAATATTGCGATCCGCCACCTCGATCAATGCGGACTTGCTCGGCGAATCTCTACTCGGCCGCATTGCGCCCGGATGCGAGGCCGATCTTTTGATCGTCGACGGCGATCCCCTTGAGGACATCGCAATATTGGCAAAAGACGGGCGTGGGGTTCGAACCATCATGAAAGCCGGGCGCTTCCACAAGCGTGAGGATTAGCCGCGCATCCCCGTGGTTTCGTCGCGCGCAGCGGTCAATATCTTGACAACAGGCTCGATCTGTTCGGCGTCAGACTCGCGGTACACCGCATACATCCCCAGCCCGGATCGAATGGTTCGCTCGGACAACCGCACGACGCGGCCATCCGCCAAAAGCTGATCGACGACGTGGGCAAAACCCATCGCAAGCCCGCGGCCGGCCACCAGTTCCAGTAGCAACAGCGAATAGTTCGCAAAGACCGGGCCTTTGATCACTGGTAGTTCTGCGCCTAGTTCGCGCAGCCAGTCCGCCCACTTAAGACCCGCCCAATCATCCGTGGTGAGCTGCAGCAAAGGAAATCTCATCAGTGTATCGACGGACGGCTCCCTCAGTTCGGGATGTCGCGTCAACAGATCCGGCGAACAAATCGGGAAGCACTCTTCCGCGAATAGATGCGCCGACGCGAATCCGGGCCAATGGCCATCGCCATAGCGGACCGACAGATCGACATCAGGCGAATCGAAATTTTCATAGGTGTCGGAGGTGATGAGTCGCAATTGCCGATCGACCACGAGCTCAGCAATGCTGCGAAACCTCGGCATGAGCCAGCTATGCGCGGTGTCATAGCTGCAGCCGATAGTGAGAGTTTGGGTGGCGGCGCGCCGCTTGAGCTCAGTCAAGATATCCCGCACATGACCCATGCCGGTGGCAACTGCTTCTGCCAGGCGCTTGCCGGCCGCGGTGAGCTCGAGCCGGTTCCCGGTACGCGTGAATAAGGCGAGTCCGGTGTCACGCTCGAGATTGGCCACATGGCGGCTCACCGCCGAGGCAGCAATACAGAGTTCCGCGCCGGCAGTGGTCAGATTGCCATGCCGCGCGGCCGCTTCAAACACCACCAAGGCGTTGAGCGGCGGTAGCGATCGACGCAGGGTCACCATATCAAAATTATACTGAACTCGTGCAATAACTCTACGGCGAATGCCCGCTTTCATGGTTAAGACTATCAGAAAGACATTGACCCCACATTGGCTGAACAACGGTGCGCACATGAGTGACCTAGAAACCTTGGCTGAATTCGTTGATCTTGAACGCTATCCCCTGCTGGACGACGCGGCGTTCGCGACGGTGGCGCAGAACTGCCGGCGCCAGTTGCTGGATTCGAGCTTCGCCAACTTGCCCGGCTTCTTACGGCCGGGTGTGCCTGAACGTATGGCGGCGGAAGTTCTCGATGCCCTGCCGCGCGCCTATCGACGCGACAAGAGGTTCACCGCCTACGCCACGGCGGAAGCAGAGGACTTACCGCGTGATCACGCCCGCCTTCGTCAGCATCTCAACCGGCAATACGTCGTCGCCACCGACATCATCAAGAAAACAGCCGCGATGCGTCGCCTTTATGAAAACGATGTCCTGACTAGTCGAATTGCGCAGATGTTGGACGAACCGGCCCTGCACCGTTTGGCGGACCCGGTCATGGCATGCACGTCCACCGTCATGTACGACGGCGATACACACGGCTGGCATTTCGACCTCAACGACTTCGTCGTCTCCATCTTGCTGCAGGCAGCCGATGAGGGCGGCACCTTCGACTTTGCCCCCCATATCCGCAGCGACACTAATGAAAATTATCCCGCGGTAGCAAATGTCATGGACGGCAACTCCGACAGGATTCGTCGTATCCGGGTCGAACCCGGCACACTGTTACTGTTCTGCGGTCGACGCGCCATTCACCGCGTGGCGCCAATAGCTGGAACGACGCCGCGAGTGATCGCGCTGTACAGTTATGACCGCAAGCCCGACGTTCGCTACAGCCCCGAGGTGTACCAACGGGTGGTCGGCCGGCAGACGGTCTATGAAGCCTGACCCTCGGCAACCAACCGCAATCCAACCCAGAACCGGAATACCCATGCAGATTCGTGCTGTTATAGTCCTGTCTACCTGTTTAGTGACGTTTCAGCTGGTGGAAGCGGCGGTAACCTCAAATGAAGCGCTGGACGAAATCGTGGTCACTGCGCAGCGCCGCTCGGAACGGCTGCAGGATGTGCCCGAAGCCGTCACGGCGTTAAGTGGCGATTCCCTCAATCAATTGCACTTGCAAGGGACGGCTGATCTCGCCGCACGAGTGCCGAGCCTGTCGTTCGACGTGTTGGGTCCCGGTGAATCCACACTGACCATTCGCGGGCTGGGCACGTCTTATGGACTTGCGCCGGCCGTGTCCTACTACGTCAACGAGACGCCGCTCGACATCCGCACCGACGGCTATGCCGGTGCGCCCGACATCGACTTCTTCGATGTCGAGCGCATTGAAGTACTGCGCGGTCCCCAAGGAACGCTGTACGGCTCGAGCTCCATGGGGGGCGCTGTCAGAATTCTGACCGCCCAGCCGGACCCCAAGGCCTTCGCCGTCAACGCCGAAATCGGCGGCTCGCGCATGGCGGGTGGCGGTGCCGGCTACGTGGCCAAGTCCGCGGTCAATCTGCCGCTGTCGCCAGACGCTGCAGTGCGTCTGGTCGGTTCTTACGAGCACATTCCCGGTTACATCAACCGGGCGGCCCCAGGGGATTTCAACGCCGTCCAAGCCAACGATCCCGTCACCTCGCGGCATATCAATGACGCCGACATCAAGAGCGGTCGCATCATCGGCCTGTGGAAAGCCACTGATGCCTTTACGGTTACGCCCAGCGTCATGATTTCGAAGGTGGACGCGTCCAACAATTCGAACTACACCTCGAATCTGCCGCCCTTCACCACCGCGGCGTACTACTCCACACCGCAACAAAGCCACTTGGTTGTAGGTAATCTGCTCCTGGACTATCACTTCGACTTTGCAAACTTGATGTCCTCCACCTCGGTGTTGACGCGCAATGTGCACACCCAGAGCGACTTCACCCTGTTTTGGGCCAATTTGGCTCCGGTCTTTGGAATTCCGTATCCACCCAACTACCCAGGCACCGACTTCTACACCTCGCGCAACGATGGATTCGTCCAAGAATTTCGTGTCACCTCGGCCACCGATCAGCGGTTGCGTTATGTGGCGGGCGCCTATTTCAGCCACTACAAGCAGCACTCAACCGAATCCACTGGAAGCGCCGATTTCGCGGGCGCGATTGGGCAGACTGACAGCGCAACCCTCTACAGCTTTGATCAGTCGGTCATTGATCAGCAGCTGGCCATCTATGCGGATCTGTCCTACCGGATAATTCCCCGCCTCGACTTGACGCTTGGCGAGCGCTACTACGAATTGCGAGACAGCTTGCAGAACAACCAATCAGGCGCACTTGCAGCCCCCAGCCAGCCCCTGGTACATGCTAAGGCCAGCGGCAACAGTCCGCGCGCTGTGCTGAGCTACCGTCCGATCGACGATGCGACGGTGTATGTCTCGGCGGCGCGCGGCTATCGGCCAGGCGGTCCCAACGTCGGCCTTCCGGCCGGAATCGGCTGCGCCCTCAACAATGCTTATTTGCCGCTGTATGAGCCGGACTCCGTTTGGAACTACGAACTGGGCGCAAAAATGGAGTTCCTGCAGCGCAGGCTATCGGTAAACCTGGCGGGCTACCGCATAGACTGGAAGAACGTACAACAAGCCGTGACCGACCCCGGCTGCGGATATCTCTTCATTGCCAATGTCGGCGCAGCGCGGAGCAAGGGCGTCGAAGCGGAAATCAATTTCAAGCCGATTGAATCCTTGCTGCTCACGGCAAGCGGTGCGTACAACCACGCGCAATTCACGGGCATCGCGGGTCCCTTCCAAGGTGCGGCGGCCGTGCAGCCAGGCGACGCGGTGCCGGACGTTCCGAGTCACAAATATAACGCGGGAATCGAATATTCCGTGCCGGTAATCGCCGATTACAAGGGGTATCTCAACCTCAACTGGAGCCATACGGGTGCGGTTCCGACGGGCTTCACGTACCGCGATACCCGCCCCGCGTACAGCAGTCTCGATGGCGCCGTCGGCGCAACGACTGGGCATTACGATATCTCGCTCTATGGTCACAATCTGACCAACTCCAATGGGATACTGTCAATCCAAGAAGGCGCGGCTGCCAGTTTCGGCACCTTGTTCAAGACTCAAATATCCACGCCGCCACGGGTCATCGGCATCGACGTTAAGGTGCGCTTCTGATGGTCGCGCGTGAATTCATTATCCGTAAGCGTTTTCCCATAAAGCTGAGGCCGGCCTTCTATGTTCTACTCGCACTCATCAGCCAGAACCTATATTCCGGTCCGCTTCACGCGCATGAGAATCACATGCTGATTGAGCGTCACGAGGGGTTTGTCGATTCGGACGGAGTGCTCATCTACTTCGAGACCATCGGCAAAGGGCCGCCTTTAATGGTACTGCATGGCGGTCCGGGCAGTACCCACGACTACTTTCTCCCCTTTCTCCTGCCCTTATCCCGGCAACATCAACTGGTATTCATCGATGAGCGCGGCAGCGGTCGCTCGCAGCAATTGAGCGACCCGAAGGGATACACCTTGGACGCCATGGTGAAGGATATCGAAGCCGTGCGGGTGACGCTGGACTTGGGCAAGATCGACCTTCTCGGACACTCCTTCGGCGGGATACTGGCCCAAGCCTATGCCATCGCCCATCCCGCAGCGCTCCACAAGTTGATCCTGGCGGGCACAGGCTCAAGCGCGACGCGAATCAACGCCGACCTCGCGCGGGTCAAGAATTCTGCGAACACCGCCGTACGCCAGAGAATCGATGCGCTCGAACTACAGGGCATCACTGACAAGAATGGCGCGCAGTTACAGGAGTATCGCAGGCTCGCGGATGAGGCGGAATTGCCCTTCAATTACCACCTGCGGCTGCCGCCTTGGAGTGCCGCCGCGGATCCCATAAGCTGGGAAGTTCTCGGCGAAATGTGGGGACGTAAGAGCGACTTTCACATCGACGGCAACCTGCAGGGTTTTGATTTCCTTTCGGCGCTTAAGAAACTTGCCGTGCCTACACTCGTTATCTATGGCGATCATGACTTGGTCAGCAAAGCGACCGCAGAGCAAACCCATGCCGCACTCGCCGACTCGCGACTGGTCGAAGTCGCCCAGAGCGGACATCAGACCTTTGTCGATCAACCGGCAGTGTTCATGAGCGCAGTGGAGACCTTCTTAAGAAACAACCCATGAACAGGCTCCCCTTTAGCCGCGATGAGTATCATCTGCGCTGGGAGGCAGTACAGCGGGAAATGCGTGGGCGTGGCTTCGACTCAGCCGTGCTGTGGGGTCGAGGCGGCGGCTCTTACGAGCGCTTCCAGGAAGTCTTCTATCTCACCAACTACTATTCGCCCAACTCCGGGTATGCCTACGACTGGATGCTGAAGGGGACCCGCGCCGCCGCCCATTGCGCAGTGATTCTGCGGTTGGGCCACGAGCCTTTATTGATCGCCGATTTCCCGCAAGTTGATCCCGACCTGATCGCCACCTCGCGGGTGATGGGCGGAACCGACGTCATTGCCACCCTGGCCGACGCACTCAAAGCCGAGGGCATACACGGCCGCACCGCGCTCGTCGGCGCCGACTGCCTTTCCATTACTCATTTCAAGGCGCTTGAGGCGCTGGTACCCGACATCGAATGGGACGTCCAGGATGATCTTGTCCTCGATGTTCGGGTCATCAAGAGCGTCGCGGAGCTCGACGTTTTTCGTCACGCCGGCGAAACGGTCTCCAATGGGCTCACCGCCATGTTCAAGGCTCTGCTGTCGGGCGCCTCCGAAGCCGAGGCCGCCGGCGCCGCGGCAAAAGAGGTGTATCGCCGGTACGGCCAAGTGCATGCCTGTCACATCAGTCACGGGACCTGGACCGCCGATTGGTTTACCGACAATCCGATCGCCGGCTATTCCACGGTAACGCCGCAGAACGGCGACATCATTCGCGGCTGGTTGTACGGCGCCATGTACCAGGGCTATTGGTTGGATCCGGGCCGAACGAGCGTGATCGGGCTGCGTCCCACCGCAGATCAAAGGCGGCTCATCGAGAGCTGCGCATCCATGGTTGAACAGATGCGCGATGCCATCAGGCCAGGAGTACGCGTGCATGACATTGCTCTGCTCGGTCAGCGACTGCGGCGGGACTTCGGCGGTCCTCTCGAAACTCTGGAATCCGAGTATCCAGTGTATGGCCACGGCAATGGTCTTTTCTGGGACCCACCGGTGATTTCCATGTGCTACGACGGCAAGCACGATACCTTCAAGGAACATATGGTCGCATCGACGGAAGCGTTCTTAAGCCTCCCCGGTGTCGGCGGCGCCGGCTTCGAGCAGAACTTCATCGTGACCGCCGCTGGGACAGAGCTGCTCACCACCACTCCAATGATGTGGTGGTAAATGCAAGATGCGGCGCGCGGTCCGGTTATCCCCTTCTGGAAAGTGGTGATCCTTGGCATCTGCGCCATGGAGGTGGGGCCCAATCTCGCGCTGGCGGCCGGATTCCAGCTGCACATTTCGGGTCGGCTGTCTTGGCTGGTGATTTCGTTGGCGGCGGGAATCGCCATGTTGGTCGCGGTCGCCATCAACGTCTTCGCACGTCAATTCGTGGCGACCGGATCAATATTGTCCTATGTGCGGATGGCGCTGCCGCGATGGGCGGTCTGCATCACCGCGACCTGCCTGCTGCTCGGATATATTCTGGGAGCCACGTCGAGCGTCATGGGAGCGGCGCTTTACGTGTCGACCATTTTCCTGCAACTGGGCTTTCCAGGAGCTAAATCACCGCCCGCCATTTCAGCATTCATGCTGGGCATCTCAATCGCCGCCGGTTACTTCGCCTATCGGGGAGTGGATGTATCAGCCAAGGTGGCGCTGGTGTTGGGGCTCGTCTGCATCCCGGTCGCCATCGGCGTGACCGTCGCCGCGGCCTTCAACAGCGGATTTCACGTGCAAGACGAACTCACGCTGCGGGGCACATCGTGGTGGGAGTTGGGCCGGGGCATTTTCGTCGCGTTGGGATTTTTCATCGGCTTCGACGGAATCAGCGCCCTCGCGAGTGAGACCGACAACCCGAGGCGAAACGTTGCGCGTGTATTCCGCTGGACCCTGGGCCTGACCGCGGTCACCGTGGCGACCGCCGCGCTTCTGCAAACTCCCATCTTGCTCGCGAACAGCGCAGCACTGGACGCCGGAGAGTCGCCGAGCAGCATATTGGCGAAAACCGCCGGTATCAGCGGTCTCAATATCGCCTCCGACCTGCTGCTCCTCATGGCAACGATGGCCGGGCTCATCGCCTGGCTCAATTTTGCAGCGCTCATCGTGGCGACAGCCGCTACAGACAAATTCCTGCCGCGTTCCCTCGCAGGCCTGCATCCCTTCCACAAGACTCCTCATAAGGCTGTCATCTTCCTAACCATCATCGGCTGGCTAATCCCGGTAGCCTTCGAAGTCGCCGCGCACACGTCGGTTTTGTCCTCCATCGTGTACTTGAGCAACATGACCGTGGTTTTTTGGCTGGTCCCCTACGCACTCATCTGCGTAGCCGCGCTGCGCTTCTCACAGCGCGGCGGCCGCGCATGGAGTGCTCCCGCGCTTGCTGCTGCAGTGGGCCTGCTCGCACTCCTCGCCGTGATGGCCACAGAGGCGGCCTCGTCCGCAGATCCTACCTCCGCCAACATGGAGCGGCTCTCCCTGCTGCTCATCGCAGCCGGGTCATTGGTCTTCATCATCGGCGGCCAGGCCGATCGTCTGTTGAAACCATAGCGAAAAACCGACGTTTCGAGCACCCAACGAAGTCCTTTTTACGTTGGCTAGTGATCGTGACGGTGATGTAGGTTGGGGTTGTGCCCAAGACCCAGTGCCCAGAATCGCTGATTGCAATTGTTACAGGGCCCCTCCCCAAGGAAATATTTCTTTAGCTGCATCCATCTCCCACTGCGCAGCGAACTGCATTAAACAATCACTTCACTTTTGGGAGTTCTCTCTTATGAATCGACACTCACACTGGTTGGCGGCGGCTGTCAGCGCGACGCTGCTACCGCTCACCGCGCTGGCCTCCAGCCATCGCGAAGCTCCATTTATCACCACGCGCTCCAAGGTCGATGGCACCGACCTGTATCTATTTAACAGTTATGAGACTGGTCGCGCCGGCTATGTCACGATGATTGCAAGCTATCAGCCCTTCGAGAATCCGCAGGGCGGACCGAACTACTACACGATGGATCCGAGCGCACTCTACGAGATCTCCGTCGACAATACGGGTTCCGGAAAAGAAGCCCTGACTTTTCAGTTCCGCTTCTCCACGGTGACCGCTGGCCTTGCCGTAAAGGCGGGCACCAAGTCCATCCCCGTTCCGTTGACGAATATCGGACCAGTCAGCGCCGGCAGCAGCGCATCGCAAAATGTGACGGAGAGCTACACCCTGACCCTGGTTAAAGGAGATCGCCGCACCGGAACGGCACAGGCGGTGACCGACGCGGCCAACGGCAGCACCACGTTCAGCAAGCCTCTCGACAATATCGGCGCGAAGTCCATTGCCGACTATCCGACTTACGCCGCGAGCTTCATCCATAACGTCGTCATCCCGGGCTGCAGCATGCCAGGCCGCGTGTTTGTCGGCCAGCGGCAAGACGGCTTCGTCGTCAACCTGGGTGAAACGTTTGACCTCGTCAATATCAAGTATCCCGTCACTGAATTGGCGCCCGCCGGTACGAACGCGCGGCAACTCGCGCCGAACTCATTGGCCGGCTACAACGTCACCTCGATTGCATTGGAAGTCCCGGCCGCCTGCCTCACAGCCGGCATCGATCCGGTCATCGGCGCGTGGACCACTGCCAGTCTCCGTCAAGCGTCAGTGCTGAATTCCCAGCCGCAAAGCGACAAGAGTGTCGGCAGCGTTGGGGCCACCGCCTCACCGACTGGAACAGCGATCCAGGGCGGCGCCTGGACCCAGGTCTCGCGCTTGGGGATGCCCCTCGTCAACGAACTGGTCATCGGCCTTCCCGACAAGGACCGCTTCAACGCGTCCTCTCCATCAGGTGATGCGCAGTTTGCAGACTATGTGACCAATCCCTCGCTTCCCGTGTTGTTGCAGACCTTGTTCGGCGGCGCAGGAGTGCTGGCTCCGAATGTCTATCCCAGAACCGATCTCGTCGCGGCGTTTCTGACCGGCATCAAAGGCGTGAATCAGCCCAAGACGGTTACCGCTGCTGAGGAATTGCGTCTGAACACCAGCACCGCGGTCACGCCGCTTGCCACGCAAAATGACTTGGGTGTGCTCGGCGGAGATCTCTCTGGGTTCCCGAATGGTCGTCGGCCCATCGACGATGTCGTCGACATCGAGCTGCGGGTGGCCATGGGTGTACTACTGTCGCCCTTCGACAAGAGTGCCGCAGATCCGGATCCGGCGTCGGATGCGTCACGGCAGTTGCACTACACCGACGGCGTGGAACCGATTCCGGCGAACTACCTGCCCGCGTTTCCCTATTTGAATACACCGCTCGGCGGCTCACCCACCAGCGCGAACGACTAAGGAGTTATGATGAATCACAAATTACTCCTGTATAGCGCGCTGGGACTGACTGCAATATTGGTTGCTGCATGTCACGACAACAACCACGCGGCGACTCCGGCCCCGCCGGCGCCGCCTCCGACATCGGTAGCACTCAGCACCGCTGATGTACTGGCGCTGGCTCAGCATACCTCCGAGACCGATGCACCGTTCGCGGTCAACGGCGGCAAGGTGACGCTGAACGACACCAGCGAAACCAGCACTCCAATTCCTGCCAGTAACTAGTGCGTTTGAGGGAACACATTAGATCAGTGTTCCCAGGCCAGCGCCGAATTCGGCGCTGGCCTTTTTTCGCGGTCCTATTGATAGGCGCGCAAATCACCTCTGCCCAAGCCTCACCATACATACCCGCCAGTGACGACCAAGTGTTGGCGGAGATCCCCGCTGGCGCACGGCACGCCGGCGCGCCCTCGCAACAGCTGACCGCCAACCGCCTGGACATCGCCCTACCGCTCGCTCAGTTCTATATCTCCAGAGCGAGGGCCACCGGCGATCTGCGTTTCTTGGGCTACGCCGAAGCTATGCTCGCACCATGGATGAGTCGGCCCGAGGTTGCGCCCCAGGTTTTAGTCCTGCATGCCACCATCCTGCAAAGCCGGCATTCCTTCGACGCTTCACTCATCGAACTAGACCGGGCGCTCAAAGTGCGTCCAGACGATGCACAAGGTTGGCTGACTCGAGCAACCGTTCTGCGCGTTCTCGGGCGTTACGACGAAGCCCTGACTTCCTGCGAGCATCTAGCGGCTGCCGCAGATGCGGCAATTACCACCCTGTGCAAGCAAAGCGTGCTTGGTTTAAGGGGCCAGCTAACTAGTGCATACGCGGCCATCATCGCCCTGTCACCGAAAGAAATGCCGCCCGAGGCGCGCGCCTGGCGCTATTCGGAACTCGGAGAAATGGCCGAGCGGCTGTCCGACGACGTGGCCGCGGAACACTGGTTGCGCGAGGGCCTGGCTCTGGCACCTCAGGATTTCTATATACGCTTGGCCTATGCCGATCTCTTGCTGCGCCACCAACGCGCTGCCGAGGCATTGCAGTTATTGGCCGGCTACGAATCGATGGAACCCATGCTGCTTCGCGTCGCCATCGCACATCGGCAGTTGCAGGACGGTGCGAGCACGCAGGCCGAAGCGCTGTTATCCAGCGCTTTTGATGTAGAACAGCGGCGCGGCGACGCCGTGCATCGCCGCGAACAAGCGCGCTTCCTGCTCGACGTGAATCATCAGCCGGCCGCCGCGCTGACGGCGGCCGAGGAGAACTGGAAAGTACAACGCGAGCCTGACGATATATTGATCCTGCTGCGCTCGGCGCAGGCCGCCCACCAGGCACCGGCAGCCGCACCCGCTCTGCGATTTCTACAACAGACCGGTCTCGAGGATTCCCGGCTAACTCCGTACCGGGACGCGACATGAACTTCCGCAGTGGCATCGGCGCCGTCCTTATGACACTTTCATTCGCCGCCGCGGCCCACGCCCATATCGCCAGCAGCGGTTTCTTGGTCGCGAACGTCGCGGATGCCGACATCACCGGCTCGATTGAAATCGCGGTGCGCGACGTTGAACTCGCTATTGGCGTTGATTCGAACCGGGACAACCACATCACCTGGCGCGAGCTGCACGACGTCGAGCCGCAGTTGGCGCTCTACTTGTCGCAACATCTGGCGTTCACCGCCGCGAACGGCGGTGAGGCGTGCAGGTTGTCCTTCCAGGCCATGCAAGTGAATGATCGGGTGGACGGCAGCTATGCTTGGTTGCCGTTTACGGCACGGTGCGCGGCGGCGGTTCATGATCTGACCATCCACTACTCCATCATGACCGGTATTGATCCATCGCATCGCGGCTTGCTGACACTGACGGCGGGTAGCGTGGTTCAAACCGCCGTGCTCGGCGGCGCGGCATCACAGGCCGGCTTTTCGGTCTTCGCGCCGTCGCGCTGGCGCGCCTTTGTTGACTACTTCCACGCCGGCATTTGGCATATCTGGAGCGGCATTGACCATCTGCTGTTTCTCCTGTCCTTGCTGCTGCCTGCCGTGTTGCTGCGCAAGGGCGGTCGCTGGGAGCCCGTCCCCGAGGCGCGCCCCGCCCTGATCAGTATTTTTAAAGTGGTGACAGCCTTCACACTGGCACATTCGCTCACACTCACCTTGGCGGCGTTGGATATCGTTCGCCTGCCGAGCCGGCTCACCGAATCCATCATCGCGGCCTCCATCATCGTGGCGGCGCTCAACAATATATTTCCGCTGGTCACCAAGAACCGCGCCCGTATCGCCTTTGCATTCGGCCTCTTGCACGGCTTCGGTTTCGCATCTGTACTCGCCGACATGGGACTGCCCCACGGCGCGCGCCTGATCTCCCTGCTGGCATTTAACGTCGGCATCGAAACCGGTCAAATGGCCGTGGTGCTCGTGGTCATGCCCGTCATCTATGCCCTCCGCGTAGGCGCCTTCTACCGGCGCGCCGTCATGCCATGGGGATCCGCTGCAATCGCCGC
>JBBRQO010000034.1:0-43486 GCA_038226325.1 Steroidobacterales bacterium
GCAAATATGCTCTGTACGGTGGCGGACATGCCCTGGGTGACGGTGAACGTGCTCGGCAATGTGAGTGCGATATCACCGTCGAAGCTTGGGTCACTCTGAATCGCCGTCGTGTGCGAGAGCGGCGGCCCGAGTTCATGGTTGTTACCGCCGCCGCATGATGTCAGCCCTATGCATGTAAAGGCCAAGGCCAGTGCGACTCGTTGAAGATTGATCATCCCGTACTCCCGTTGCGAAACATCATCTTACCGGTTTTGGGGCAGAAAACTGTGCACAAAATTACCGTACGTTATGAGCGATAGTACTTGGACAATAACGGACGAACTTCGTTCGCCCGCAAAGATTGAAATATTTACACGCGAACGAATTTGGCTGCGCCGGCGAGCAGCGACAAACTAATTGCGGCAGTGTGTATATCAGATACGTGTCCGCGTATCGCACCATGGCGATCTCAATAACGCAGGCTTTGTTTCCCATCTCACGGCGTTCTTGTATTGTTTCGCTTCAGCTCATCGGCTTGATTTGTGTTCGCACGACGCTCTTTGAGGTGCCGCTGGCTTCGTCCGCCGGCGCCTACTTGTGCGGGCCATTGCGCTGTGCAGCGCGCGCCCAACGCCGGCGGTAAATCTCAGCATATAATCAGCGGGCAGGGGCGTGCCATCCTTGAGGGACGTACGCTCTCAGTCCCGATCCCACAGGAGGTGTTGTGCAGCTGCAAATCAACGAACAGATGGTTGAGGTAAGCGCGGATCAGGACTTGTCCCTGCTCTGGGTGCTGCGCGACCTATTGGGGATGACCGGGACCAAGTTCGGCTGTGGGATGGCATTGTGTGGTGCCTGCACGGTGCTCATTGACGGCAAAGCGATTCGCTCCTGCGTCTTGCCGGCGTCGCAAGCCGTCGGCAAAAAGATCACCACCATCGAAGGAGTAGGCAGCACGCCGGTGGGCGCTGCACTGCAGGACGCGTGGCAGCAGATCAAGGTGCCGCAATGCGGTTATTGCCAGGCGGGACAGATCATGTCGGCGGCGGCTCTTTTAAAGGACACCCCGAGGCCCAGCGACGCCGACATTGATGCGGCCATGTCCGGGAACATCTGCCGCTGCGGCACTTACGTGCGCATTCGCGCCGCCATCAAGCGTGCCGCCGGGCAAAGCGTGCAGCCAAAATGAACGCCATCGTCAAGCCTATGGTCCCGGGCGGACGTGTCAGCCGGCGCGAGTTCTTGCTGCGCTTGCAGGCGCTGGGTGGACTGCTGCTCATTGCGGATGGTGCGTCGATTATCAAAGCGGAGGACGCGCCCAAGTACGGCGCCGACGGCATGCCTCATGGCACCATCGACAGCCCGCTGGTGTTCGTGAATATCGCTCAAGATGGCTGGGTGACCGTCGTTGTGCACCGCTCGGAAATGGGGCAGGGCGTGCGCACGGGCATGCCGCTGATCTTGGCTGATGAACTCGAAGCGAATTGGGCCCAGGTGCGTGTTCAGCAGGCGCCCGCCGACGAAGAAAAATTCGGCAATCAGGACACGGATGGTTCACGCAGTACCCGGCATTTCATCGATCCGATGCGCCGCTGCGGTGCGGCTGCGCGCATGATGTTGGAGCAGGCGGCGGCGCAATCATGGCACGTGCCGGTTACGGAAGTGCGGGCGGTCAATCACGAAGTCGTGCACCAGCAGAGCGGGCGCAGGCTCGGCTTCGGCGCGCTGGCGCGAGCGGCCGCGAAGCTGGCCGTACCGGCGCGAGACACTCTGCGGCTGAAGTCGGCTGCCGAGTTTCGTTACCTCGGCAAGGGCGGGCTGCCGCTGCTGGATGGTCCGGATATCGTGACCGGCAAGGCCCAATATGGCATCGATCCATGGTTCAAGGACATGTTGTTCGCCGTAATTGAACGCTCGCCCGTGCTCGGCGGCAAGATGCGGCACTTCGATGACGAGGCTGCGGCCAAAGCTCCGGGCGTGGTAAAGATCTGGCCACTCCCTGCGGCCACGCCGACTGCGACATTTCATCCGCTGGCCGGTGTGGCGGTGCTGGCCAACAGCACGGGCGCCGCGATCACCGCACGCAAACTGCTCAAGATCCAATGGGATGATGGCGAGCATGGCAGCTACGATTCGGACAGCTACCGAGCGGGGTTGGAAGCGGCGGCGAGCAACCCAGGCCAAGTGGTGCGCGAAGCGGGCGATGTAGACAAGGCATTCCAATCGGCTGCTCGCGTCGTTGAAGCGCAGTACTACATTCCGCACATTGCGCACGCCACCATGGAGCCGCCGTGCGCGGTGGCACGTATCGTCGATGGCAAGTGCGAGGTGTGGGCACCTACGCAAGCGCCGCAAGTCACCCGGGAAGACGTTGCTAAACATCTGGGGATACCGTTTGAAAGCGTGACCGTGCATGTCACCTTGTTGGGCGGTGGATTCGGGCGAAAGTCCAAACCGGACTTCGCCACCGAAGCGGCATTGCTGTCGCAATTGATGGAGGGGCGTCCCGTCAAGCTGATGTGGACCCGCGAGGATGATTTGCACCACGATTTCCTGCACACAGTGTCGGTGGAGCATTTGAAGGCAGGCGTGGATGCCGGCGGTAAAGTCACTTCATGGCTGCATCGAAGCGTGGCTCCAAGCCTCGCGACCTTGTTCGGGCCAGACCCTAAGCATGAAATACCGCCCGAATTGGGTATGGGATTTATCAACCTACCCTACGACATCGCCAACATGCGCCTGGAGAACCCGGAGGCCATCGCGCATTGCCGCATCGGCTGGTTCCGCTCGGTGTCGAACATACCGCATGCCTTCGGTATCCAGTCATTTGTATCGGAGTTGGCGGCGGCGGCAGGCAAGGATCATCGGGATTTCCTGCTCGACCTCATCGGCAAGCCGCGGCTGATCGATCCGCAAACTCTGCACGATGTATGGAATCACGGCGAGTCTGCGCAGCGCTATCCCGTGGACACGGGGCGATTGCGCGGGGTCATCGAGACGGTCACCAAGGAAGCCGGCTGGGGCCGCCAATTCGCACGCGGCCGGGGCCTGGGGCTTGCGGCACACTATAGCTTCCTAAGCTATGCTGCGGCCGTCGTCGAAGTTGAGGTTGACTCGAAAGGATTAGTGACTATTCCGCGCATCGACATCGCGTTTGACTGCGGACCGCAGGTAAACCCGGAGCGCATTCGCGCGCAACTCGAAGGGGCTGCCATAATGGGCATCAGTCTAGCCATGTACGGCGAGATCACTTTTAAACACGGGCGTTCGCAGCAGGACAATTTCCATCAGTATCGGGTGACTCGCATGAACGAGGCACCGCGCGAAATTCACTTGCACCTGATTCCGCCGAAGGACTGGAACATGCCCTTGGGCGGAGTGGGTGAACCCGGCGTGCCGCCGATCGCTCCCGCCCTGTGCAACGCCCTGTTCGCGGCCACGGGCAAGCGGATTCGGCGGCTGCCGATTCGCGGTCAGGCGGCCTTGGCCCGTGATTGAAACTCCTTTTTACGCGCGAGCATTTGCTCGCCCAGGACTTGCAGATCTAGGTCGGATTTCTTGGCTTCGGCGAACATGCCGCCAGGCTGCTCTTCTTCCTTGACGTGATGCTTGATCATTTCAGATAGCACAGTCACTTTGGCATCGAAATACTCGTCGCTCGCCGACATCTTCTGTATCTCGGCGATGAGCTTCTTTGCGCCAGCATGTTCGACGATTGCTTCGTGATGCAGATCCTTGTCCTCGGTGGCTTCCAAGAATGCAGGGTAAAAAATCTCTTCCTCGATGGTGGTATGTACCGTCAACGCCTCACAGATGCTAGAGGCCAGTTGTTGTTTCTTTGCTTTGCTGTTTGACTTATCGAATTGTGCAAACCATTCCGCCACCTGGCGGTGATCGGCCTTCAGCAATGCAATGGCGTCTATTCCCTTGACTCGCGGTGCGGATTTGATCTTGGTGGCCATGAGCTGCTTCCTAAGTGGGTTAAGTACTGATGTGCAGCTTGCATTTGTCGTTTTATCCCGCCTATCGGAAAAATCCGTATTGCGGCGTCGGACTTCATCCCACGCGTTTGCACGGCTGCGATTGCCGGGGTCTTAGTGGCTGATCCGACCCGCGGTCGACTTTAATATCGAACTCAACGCGACTTTCAATTCGAGTTGGGTGTAGGGCTTGGCGAGCCGACCGATAGTGCTGTCGACGCCGGCGGGAAATTCCGCATAGCCGGTAGCAAGGATGACGGGCAGAGAGGGCCGGCGCGCCCGCAAGGCGTCTAACAACCGCAGACCGGTCATGGCCGGCATGATCTGATCTGAGATTACGAGGTCGATCCCGGGGTTGGCATCGAATGCTGCCAACGCGTGGAATCCAGACGCCGCGCCGATCACCTCATGCCCAAGGTCCTCGAGCATGGCCAGCACGTTCGCTAAAACCAGGCTGTCATCATCGACGGCGAGCACGCAGAGTCGCTTCCTGATTTGCGAAACATCGAAAGTTCCGGACACGGCGTCGGGTTCGGCGGCGCGGCTTGCTGCGGGGGGCACAATGGGCAGCCAAATTTCAACCGTGGTGCCGTTCTCCGGCAGGCTGCTGAGCACCATTTTGCCACCTGATTGAGCGGCGAGCCCGTCGACCATGGAAAGACCAAGACCGGTGCCTTTGCCGACGCCCTTGGTGGTGAAGAAGGGCTCGGTGGCGCGCGCCAGGGTGGCAGCATCCATGCCGATGCCGGTGTCGCTCACAGCCAGACAGGAATAGGGTCCGGGGCTCAAGCCGGTCGCATGTGCGGCGGTGATGACCTCGTCACGTACGCCGATGGTAATGGTGCCGCCGTGGGGCATCGCATCGCGCGCGTTAATGGCTAGGTTCAGCAGCGCCGTCTCCAATTGATTGGGATCCGTGCGGACGTGGATGGGAGATTGGGGGAAGCGCAATTCAATACTGACGGTCGGGCCCAACGAGCGTTCCATCAGGCCATTTACATTTTTGATGAGGCCGGTCAGCTCCACGGTCTCGGTTTTCAATTCCTGCCGCCTGGCGAAAGCCAGCATGCGCTGCGTGAGTGATGCGCCTCGCTTCGCGCCCTGTACGGCATTATCTAAAAGGGAGAGTAATTTCGGGTCATTGGGCAGGCGCTTACGCATGATCTCGAGACTGCCCATGATGGCCATCAGGAGATTATTGAAATCGTGGGCCGCGCCGCCGGTGAATTGGCCCACGGCCTCCATCTTCTGGGCGTGCCGCAGTTTTGCCTCAGTCGCGCGCCGTTCGGTGATATCACGCGTAATTTTTGCGAACCCCACCAGCTGGCCATTGCTGTATATGGCGTCAATGATTACATTCGCCCAGAAACGACTCCCGTCCTTGCGCACGCGCCAGCCTTCGGTCTCCAGTCTTCCCTCCAGGTCGGCGGTTCGCAGACCTATCATCGGTTTGTCTGCGGCGCGATCCTCCTCCGTATAGAAAATCCGAAAATTCTGCCCGATGACTTCGTCTGCGTCGTAACCCTTGATTCGCTTCGCGCCGGAGTTCCAGCTGACAATTCGTCCATCGGGAGCCAGCATAAAAATGGCGTAGTCCGTGACGCCGTCGACCAGAAGGACAAACCCACGTTCGGTCTCGGTGAGCCGGGTGAGTGCTGACTGGAGGTCTGCGGTACGCTCGCGAACTTTGTGTTCAAGTTCGGCGTTGAGTCGTTCCAATTCCTCGCCCGAGCATTTCTTGGCGGTTAGGTCCCGGGTGATGGCAAGTTGCGCGGCGTCGCCCGCGGCGTTGCTCACGGGGACGGCATGTGTCTCCATGTGACGGCGCGTGCCGTTCAGTCCGAGTAAGTCGAATTCCCACGTCAACTTTTCGCCGCCGCAAACGCAATCGTGCTGTTGACGCCAGTACGCGCGGTGTTCGGGCGCAATCAAATCAAAAATCGATGCCCCGTCGACGCGATCCCAAGAATCAGTCTCGATCAACGCCAAGCCGGCAGGATTCATTTTAAGCAGGCTACCGTCGCGAGCCACCACCATGATGCATTCAGGTGATGCCTCGAATATAGCGGATAGCATCTGTCCTGTGTCGAACTCGCTTGCGGCGGGCAAGACGCGCAGTTGTTCGTTCTTATCAAGCACCGCTACGGCCCCGTATAGCCTTTCGACATCCATATCCCTTTAGCCTAGCACCCTGTTTAAATAAGGGCAGTAGGACTAGTCCGACAAAGGAATGGTCCGCAGCGCAATTTGCAGGCAGGTGTTGCAAATTGCGATTACAAAAGCGGCGGATCCATATCTCTGACAGGGTGGCGATGCTGGGCAACAGCAGCAATAAAGGCCTCCGCAATGTCTCCCTCGTTGTCGGTTGCCGTTGCCAGAACGCCGGGATCCTTGAACCCCGAGGGCAGCGATGTCGAAATGCCTGCCTTTTTCAGTAGAGCGGAGGAGGCGCCAAGCGCGAGAATGGTCTTGCAGTGGCGGTACTGGTCTTTCACGAACTCCAGGGTATGTCCGTCTTTCAACAAGGCGTCGACAGAGGCGGGGCCATCCGGGAGCACAACGGCATCGAACAACACGGCCGGAGAATTCTCTAGCGTGGCATCAACCTCGAACTCCGTTCCTTCCTCGCTTCTGACCGTCCCAAGGCGACTGCCGAGCAGCCGGGGAACGGCACCAGCAGAACTGAGGGCCTGGATTATGGCGGACAGCGACGCTCCGTGTACGCCGGGAGCAAGCAGTAGGGCAATCTTACGCGTGACTATTCCGCCGTCACCGGGCAACGCTGTGAGGGAGAGCGCCTTAGACACCTTGGTTTCAGCTTTCGGCACTACCTTGATCGCTCTGGGCATGGCCTGCGGTAAGTTCATTCCCAAGCCCTCAGCCACGGCCTTGGCTAAAGCCTCCGAGACATTCCTGAGCGAAGCAACCATGCGCTTACGGATCGCGGGCACGGTGACCTTGCTCAGTTCGAATCGGAACCCGCCGATGATGTGCGCTTGTTCCTGGGGAGTTTGGCTGTCGAAGAACAACTGCGCCTGATTGTAGTGCTCGGCGAACTTCTCCGGCTTGCCGCGCAGTTTATCGACCGGCGAATTGTTCGTTTCGATGGCTTTTGCAACCGACATGAACCCGGCAGCACCGGCTTGGAATGGACAGCCGCCGCCCAGTGAATTCGGTTCGTAGGCTACTCGCCCGCGGGCAATGGTCTGCCTATGAATTCCATCCCGCTGATTGTTGTGTACGGGCACCACCGGAGCATTGATCGGAATCTCGTGGAAGTTGGCGCCGCCCAGGCGGGTAATTTGCGTATCGACATAGGAATGAATGCGTCCGTGCAACAGCGGATCGTTGCTGAAGTCAATGCCGGGAATGATGTGCGCGGTGCAAAACGCCACTTGCTCAGTCTCCGCAAAAAAATTATCGGGATTTCTATTCAGCACCATCTTGCCCACCGGCACCACCGGAATCATTTCCTCCGGAATGAGCTTGGTCGCATCCAATACATCGAAACTAAAAGCGTTCGCCTGTTTCTCCGTGAAAGTCTGCAAACCCAATTCCCATTCGGGATAGTTGCCCGCTTCGATGGCTTCCCATAGATCGCGGCGGTGAAAGTCAGCATCCGCGCCCATGATCTTTACAGCCTCATCCCATACCAGAGAATGGGTTCCCAACAGGGGCCGCCAATGGAATTTGCACAATACCGATTCGCCCGCGTCGTTAATCAAGCGAAACGTATGGACGCCAAAGCCTTGCATCATGCGCAGCGAACGCGGGATGGCTCGGTCAGACATCGCCCACATCAGCATATGAGTGGATTCGGGCATTAGGGACACGAAATCCCAAAAGGTGTCGTGTGCGGATGCCGCCTGCGGTATGCCGTTGTGTGGCTCGGGTTTCACGGCATGCACGAGGTCGGGGAATTTCATGGCGTCTTGTATGAAGAACACCGGCATGTTGTTACCAACCAAATCCCAATTTCCCTCATCGGTATAAAACTTGACAGCGAATCCTCGTACATCGCGCGCCGTATCCGCTGAACCGCGTTCGCCCGCCACCGTGGAGAACCGCACAAAAACTGGTGTGATCTTACCTGCTTTTTGAAAAGGAGCGGCCTTGGTGAGATTGCGAATGGGCTTGTACGCTTCGAAATAGCCATGGGCGCCGGAACCGCGCGCGTGAACAATGCGTTCCGGAATGCGCTCGTGATCAAAATGCGTGATTTTTTCACGCAGGACGAAGTCTTCGAGCAGCGTCGGCCCGCGCAGTCCCGCCTTCAGGGAATTTTGGTTATCGGAAATGGGCACGCCTTGATTAGTCGTCAGCACCTGGCCCTCGTCGTTGCTGCGATGCTGAGTCAGTGCGCCATCGGGCGCCGTGGGGTTTACTGCCGGCGCTCCCGTTTTGGCGGATTGCTGCTTTTCACTCAAAGTGCCCGCGCCCGCAGTATTGGACGGCATCTTGCTGGTCACACCGGCTACAGGACTTAACGCGTTCTCGAGGCCATACTCAGCGCTCTTCGTCGCGTTGAAGGGCTTGCTCGCTGCGAGGAATTCTTGGGCGGCGCCATGCTTTGCCAATTCAGTAGCCGGCGCCAACGGATGCGAAGGGCCGCTCGAGGTTTGGCCTGCGGCGGCCTTGCTGCCCGAGCGCTTCCCGCTCACTTGGCCCTTAGATCTGACTGATTTCACAGCGGTCCGCTTATTCATATCGTTCCTTTGGGCCAAACGCGAGGGCGTAGAAAATGGATGCCGTATCGGCAAAAATAAAGTAGAACTGGAGCGCTCAATTAATCACGATCCACTGTGGCGCTATGTAGGAGAAGTGCGCGAACGCCTGTACGTAGGCTCCGCGGCGGGTAGGAAACTCCCTACGATAACTTTCAACAAGCGAGGCTGGCGTGGTCGAGCAGCGCACTCCAATGTTACGAACTCCGTGGCTGCGGTGCAGCTATATGGGGAGAGGCAATTGGCTAAAGGACTGACGCGAAAGCGGGACTTACGTGATGGCCGTCCCGTCTGGGCCAGTACTCGGCTAACCAAAATTCGCGGGACTGAGCTACGTCGTTCGACTCGGGCCGACGTCGTGATTGTCGGCGCCGGAATCAGCGGTGCCATGCTTGCGCAATCATTGACTGAAGCCGGGTTGCGACCGCTGATCGTGGAGCGACGTCGCGAGGCATTGTTGGGCTCCACCGCGGCGAGTACTGCGCTGCTGCAGTTCGAATTGGATACTCCGCTGACGGAATTGAGCCGCAGAATTGGCTCTAAGGCCGCCGGCCAGGTGTGGATGGCCTCGCGCGACGCGGTCAATGAGCTTCGCACGCGCACACATCGCCTGCAGATAGGCGCCGCCTTTGCCAGCCGCCCCTCGCTGTATTTGGCCGGCAATGTACTCGATGCGCGCGGGCTGCAGCGGGAGGTTCGGGCACGTCAAAAGATAGGGCTGGCGAGCGAATACTTGGATCGACGCGCACTGCGACACCATTTCGGGATAGAACGTGCGGCGGCGGTTCTCAATCACGGCAATGCCGAGGCGAATCCGGTGCAATTGGCTGCCGGGTACCTGGGCCTGGCATTGAGGGCCGGCGCGCGCTTGCGGGCGCCTCACGATATTGTCGACCTGCACTGCGGCCGCGGGGGTGTTGAGCTGGTAACGGAGGAAGGTATCGAGATCAAGGCGCATCATGTGGTGCTGTGTACCGGCTATGAACTCGCAAAAATAGTGCCGCCGAGCGGCAATCGGATGATTTCCACCTGGGCAATTGCAACCCGTCGGCAGCCGCAAGCCATCTGGCCGCAACGAGCCTTGATTTGGGAGGCGTCGGAACCTTATCTCTACCTGCGATCCACCGAGGATGGCCGAGTCATCTGCGGCGGCGAGGATGCGGATTATTCAGATTCAGGCAGGCGCGACGCGCTGACGGCGGCCAAAGCACGGCGTATCGCGGCTAGCTTAAGCCGATTGATGCCCGCGGTCGACGCTCGGCCCGATTACGCGTGGACCGGCACATTTGCGGCGAACGACAGGGGTATGCCCACCATCGGCAGAATTCCGGGCTATCCCAATTGCTACGCGGTGATGGGCTACGGCGGAAACGGAATCACCTTCTCCATGCTCGCGAGCCGCTTGATCACCGCGGCGATATTGAAACGCCACCTGCCCGAAGCAGCTCTCTTCGGGTTTCGATGAACGCGGATAAATAGAACAAATCGAGCGAGGAAGGCGGTGGGATGTCAATTGGATGGTTGGCGGCGACAAGGTTGCATCCGGATTTTCCTCTTTACCCCAAATCCATCGACAACGTATATATTCGACGTATGACAGTCGGACGGAATGAGCGCTGCCCGTGCGGCAGCGGCAAGAAGTACAAGGTGTGTTGTGCGGCGACGTCCAACATCGAGTCGCCGCAGCTGTTGGCATGGCGCCGCTTGCGCCGGGCGGTGGAAGACCATGCACCGAAGCTTCTCGGCTTCATTACGGAATCCTATGGTCCGGGGGCAGTCAAGGAAGCTTGGGAGGAATTCACACTATGGAGCGACGAGCCGTTCACCCCTGAATCGCCGCAAGTAGCGCTATTTTTCCCATGGCTCTTTCACATCTGGAGTCCCGATCCCGCTGAAACGGGCATTGAGGCGCGCTGCCTGCATTCGGTTCCGCCCACCCAGGCCTACCTCATTGCGCGTGGCAGGGGTATGGACGCGACCCTCTATCGATATCTATCCGCTTGTCTGGATTCGCCATTCGGTTTCTACGAAGTCATCGCCGTCGATCCCGGTCATGGCATGCAGATGCGTGAGGTGTTCACCGAGACCACTTGCCAGGTGCTCGAGCGCAGCGCCACGGGCAGCCTCAGAATGGGCGATATCGTGTACGGCATGGTGGTTGAGTGCGACGGAGTCGCGATGCTGGAAGCGACCGCGCCGTTCGCATTTCCCTTGCGTTTCAAGCCGGCGATCATCGATGAGCGCGAACTCCTGCTCGAGGATGAAGCTCGCGAGCGCGAAGAGATGCTCGAGGCTTTGGCGCAAGCCAAAGCAGAGGCTGAAGACAGTGGGCACGATGCCGGAGATTTGCGGGACGAAGTAGACGAGAAGATCGATTCAGACGACGCAACCGTAGAAGCGCGGGCAACGCTGACTCGATATGCGCTTTCCAGGCACGACTTTCCTCTTCGCGAGGTTTACTGGGAGTTGCTCACGTCGTTGCTGAATCCGCGGCCGCCCCAGCTGCACAATACGGACGGCGACGCCCTGTCGATGCAGAAGCTGATCTTCGCCGTTGACTCGGCGGCGGCCGCATTCGCGGCGCTGAAGGGGCTGGCGATCGAGCAATCCGATGAAGAACTTCTGCGGGGGGCGCAGTATGCGGCGGATGACGCGCTCAGGCGCGTCGAGTTTGGTTGGACGAAAGCCGGCAATTCACGGTATCAGGGCTTGCAGTCGACGTTGTTGGGTCACATCGAGATCGACGGTACGCAGCTGACGGCAGAGGTCAATTCCGCCAAGCGCGCAACGCAATTCAAGAGCTTGGTGCGTGAGAAACTCGGCGACAAGGCTCGCTACCGCATGACCGAGATTCAATCAATGGACCGACTGATGACAGAAGTACGCACCGGTGCTAATAAGGCGTCTTCACAGGCTGACTTGGATCAGGCGGCCCTGATGGCCCGGCCCGAAGTACAGGCCAAATTGCGCGAGGTCATGGCGCAACATTATGCAGGGTGGGTGGATGAGAAGCTGCCAGCGTTGAAGGGCAAGACACCGCGTGAGGCAGTGCGCACGGCCGCCGGACAGGAGAAAGTAGACGCACTGATCCGGGATATCGAGCGAATGGGACCTGGCACGGGCGGCTATGACGTCTCCATCGTCAAGAGCCTACGAGAACGGCTGGGGCTATAGCGGAATCAATCGCGTGAGCTAGTACAGCGCTGCCTCAGCATGCAGCGGCAAGCTGCGCGAGGAACCGCCGACGAACACGGTGTAAAAGCCCTTCGGCCAGGTCCATGCATCCTTGCCTTCATCGAACAGCGCGAGCGTCAGAGGTTCCATGGCGACGGTGACTTGCCGGTGCTGGCCGGCGTCCAAGGCCACCCGTTGCCAGCCGGCGAGCCGGCGGAAATGTTCGCCGCTCTTGGCAGGCAGCGCGACATACAGCTGGGCAATCTCCGATCCGGCGCGCTTGCCGGTGTTGGTCAGCGTGAAAGTGGCCGTGCGGGATTTACTGTCGACGCGCAAGTCCCGGTACTCGAATGTGGTGTACGAGAGCCCGAAGCCAAAGGGAAACAGCGGCTGCTTGCCTTCGGAGTCGAACCATTTGTAGCCGAAGCGCGCGCCTTCGCTGTAATCCGCAGGAAAGGTGTCCTGCCTTGCTTGGTCTTCGGCCCAATGCCCGTCGTCGCCGGCAGGGCGCGGGGTCGCGCCGAATATTTGCGGGTGGGGCAGGTCGGCCGCGCTCTTGGTGAAAGAGATCGGCAGCTTGCCCGAAGGAACGACGGCGCCGAACAGCAGATTGGCGATGGCCTGGCCGCCGCCGATGCCGGGATACCAGGCCTGCATGACACCGGCCACTTGATCGATCCAGGGCATGGTTACCGGGTTGCCGGTGATGAGCACGACGATGGTGTGCGGATTGGCCGCGGCGACGGCGGCGATTAATTCATTCTGTTTGCCCGGCAGCGATAAGCTGGGTGCATCACCAGCCTCGCTCATGTATTGATCGGCGAATACGAGGGCGATGTCCGCGGATTTCGCCAGTGTCGCGGCGGCAGCGAGATCCGCACCCGACGCAAATTGCACCAGCGCATCGTGGGCGTGCTCCCGGATATAACGCAGCGGCGGCGAGGGGAAATAAACCGGCTTGCCCCACTCGGTGGGTGTTGTCGGGGCAATTGCATTACCCCCCGGTGCATCGACCTGCGCCGAGCCGCCGCCGGACAAGATTCCGACATCCGCGTGTGCACCGATCACTGCGATGGAGCGTATCGCACCGGCATCCAGTGGCAACACACCGCTGTTCTTCAACAGGACAATGCTTTCCTCGGCGATGTGCTGGGCATCCTCCAGGCCTTTGAAAGGATCAGCGACGTGGCGCGGCGCCGGCGGATCATCGAAGACTCCGGCGGAGAACATGGAGCGCAATAGCCGATGCACCATGTCGTCCAAACGCTGCTGTCGGATCCGGCCCGCCGCTATTGCCTGCTTGAGTGGGGCGCCCAGGTATTCTTCACCCGGCATTTGCACATCCAATCCGGCCAGTACGGCCTTGTCGGTGGAATGTGTGCCGTCCCAGTCGGAAACAACGAAGCCCGGGAACTGCCATTCTGTCTTCAGCACGTGATTTAACAGCCATTCGTTCTCGCAGGCCCAATCTCCGCGTACCTTGTTGTAGCTGCACATCACGGAGGCGGGTTGCCCGATGCGAATACCGAGCTCGAAGGCCAGCAGGTCGCTCTCCCGTGCGGCCTTCTTTGAAATTTGCGCATCGACGACGAAGCGGCCGGTCTCTTGATCGTTGAGCGCGTAGTGCTTGATGTCACCCATGATGCGGTTGTCCTGCACACCACGAATCAAATGGCCCACCATCATGCCGGCGAGCAGAGGATCTTCGCCGGCGTACTCGAACAGCCGGCCATTGCGCGGATCGCGTGCGAGATTGGCCCCGCCCCCAATGGATTGGTTGTAGCCCTGTGCGCGCAGTTCCCGGCCGATCACATCACCGTAAAGATGCGCGGCCGCCAAATCCCAAGACGAGGCTGCACCCAGCACTGACGGCAGCAGCGTGGCGTAGCGGCTTTGTGGTGCCGCCATGCGCACGCCCACCGCTGAATCCGCTTGCTGCAGGGAGGGGATGCCGAGGCGCGCGATACCTAGGATCTGTCCGGCTCCGCCGTTGTTGTCGGGCGGCACTGGGGCGCCATCGCGCAGAGGCCCCCATCCGATCCCGTGTACCAGCAGGATTTTCTCATCCTGGGTGAGTTCGGCGACGAGCAGATCGGCGCGCTGATCGGGCTTAAGCGATGCATTCATCCACGGCCGCGGCGGCTCGGACGGGGCTGCACTGTGGCCAACTTGCGGCGGCAAGCATACCGCGGCCAGCGCGATGAGCATACGCAAACCCATGAAGATTCCCCTTATGGCGCCGGCTCAAGGTGTGCCGATACGCTCGCGGTGAAAGACGTTGGCCAAATTCTTGAACCAGCAGCCGCTCGCCTTTAGTATGCGCGCCTGAGTGGCGTAGTCGACGTAGTAGATGCCGAAGCGTTTAGTGTAGCCCGAGGCCCATTCGAAGTTATCGAGCAGCGACCAGAGGAAGTAGCCGCGCACATCGACGCCTTGATCGATGGCGTCGGCGACGGCACCGAGATGTGATTCGATGTAGGCACGACGTTCATCGTCGTTGATGGCGCCCGCGACCAAGGTATCGCGGTAGGCTGCTCCGTTTTCCGTGATGTACAGCGGCGGCAGCTGGTAGTCGCGATCCAGGCGCAACAGCAAGTCCGTAAAGCTCGACGGTGCCACTTCCCAGCCCATGTCGGTGACGGGAACGCCCTCGCGGGCATGAGAAAACGGCCGCGCGACGCTGGAGATGATGGGGTGGTAGTAATTTACACCGAGAAAATCCAGTGGCTGGGCGATTAGCCGCTCGTCGCCGGCGAGAGCATGCGGCGCCTCGGTGCCCAGATCCTGCAGCACGTCGGCGGGATAAGCGCCGCGCAGCAATGCATCCATGTACCAGCGCACCAGCAGGCCGTCCTCGCGGGCGGCCACATGTTGGTCGGCGGCCGAGGCGGTTGCCGCATATACGGGAGAAAGATTGAGAACAATGCCGATGTCGAGACTAGGGCGCGCACTGCGCATGGCTTGCACGGCCAGGCCGTGACTCAAGAGACAGTGATGCGAGACCTGCATGGCGACGGCACGATTCTTCACGCCTGGCGCGAATATACCGAGCTCATGGCCCAGGGTCGCGGTGACCCAGGGTTCGTTGTGGGTGGCGAAGGAGCGCACGCGATCGCCGAGTGCATGAGCGATGAGTGCCGCATATTCGGCGAAGCGATAAGCCGTGTCGCGGTCGGCCCAGCCCTGCTGCTTGCGCTGCAGTTCTGCCGGCAGATCCCAGTGGTAGAGAGTGGCGTAGGGTTCGATGCCACGCGTCAGCAAGCCATCGACCAGGCGATTGTAGAAGTCCATACCGGACTTCAAGGCCGGGCCTGACCCCAAGGCTTGAATGCGCGGCCAGGAGATGGAGAAGCGATAGGCTTTGACCCCCAAACCCGCAATCAGATCGAGATCGGCGTCGAGGCGATGATAGTGGTCGCAGGCAATCTGGCCATCGGAACCGTCGGCAATGACACCGGGTAGGCGGCAGAAATCATCCCAGATCGATGCGCCTTTGCCGCCCGTGGCAGCCGCGCCTTCGATTTGAAAAGCACTGCTGGCCACGCCCCAGACAAAATTCTGCGGAAAGCGATCGGACAGTGCGGCAAGAGACTGCAATTCATTCACTGGTGGCGGTAGAGTCATTTGGAATCATGAGCCGGCCGTTTGGCCGAGGGCACTTTGCGGCCGGTGCCCGGGTTCGGGCCAGTCGATTCGCGCACCACCAATTCAACGCCGGGAGCAACCAACCGCGGTCGGCGCCCAGCCACCAAATCAAGCATGGCGTGCGCGGAGCGCTCGCCGAGTTCCCCGATAGATTGCCGTACGCTGGTGAGCGGGGGCAGCCGGTACGTCGATGAGGGCAGATCGTCGAAACCAATTACCGACACGTCGTGCGGCACCGACAGTCCCTGCCGGTATAGCGCCAGGCATGCGCCATACGCAGTCTGATCGTTCACGCAGAAAAGGGCGGTGAACGGCAATTTACTGGCGAGCAATTCCAAAGTAGCGCGTACACCGCCTTCCTCATGCCAGTCGCCGACGGCGACCAGCTTGGGATTGAAGTCGATGTCGGCCTCGGCCAGCGCTTCCTTGTAGCCGCGCAGGCGTTCAATGGCGTCCGGATGATTCTCGGAACCGGTGATGAAGGCTATCTGACGGTGGCCTAGGCCAACCAAGTGCCGCACCGCCAGCGTCGCACCGCCGGCGTCCTCTATCAGCAGGCTGTATAGGCGCGGTGCGCGCAGGCTGCGCCCGGTGATGACAATGGGCACGCTCTTCGCGTAGGCCTTGAGCTTGGCATCGCTCAAGCGGCCGGCGAATACGATGACCCCGTCAACGCCGCGGGCGATGAGTTCCTGCACGCAGCGGTCTTCATCCTCGATGCGCCAATTGCCGCTCATGATCAGCGGCGCATAACCGCGCTGCCTCAGTCCCGCCTCGATGCCACGCAGGCCTTCGCCGTAGAAAGGGCTGTCGATGGCCTGCGCCACGACGCCGATGGTGGAGGTACGCCCCAGCGCCAAACCGCGCGCCGCGGCGTTCGGCCGGAAGTCGAACTTGACGATGGCCGCTTCGACGGCACGCTTCAGGCCGTCGCTGACATTGACGGTGCCATTGATGATGCGCGACACCGTACTGGCCGAGACGCCGGCTTCACGGGCCACGATGCGCAAGGTGGCGGATTGCCCCGGGCGCGGGCCGCTCTTGCCGGGGGTCGGCGCAGGGAACTTGGATTTCTTCAAGGAGCCGCCCCGGGCCTGGGGCCGGCCAGCATGCCTTGCAACTCCTCCAGGGTCTTGCCGCGGGTCTCTGGCGCAAGCACCGTCAAGAATATGAATCCGGCCACAGCCACCAGTCCGTAGGCGAGAAACGTACCGCCCGCTCCCCAGGCGGCGAGCGCGGCGGGAAACAACAGGGTGACACTGGCACTTACCAGGGAATTCCAGAACCCGACGATGGAAATCGCCGCGGCACGTTGCTCGTTGGGAAAGATCTCAGACAATAGAACCCACATGACGGGTCCCAAAGAAATGGCGAAGCAGGCCACGTAGCCGATGATGCCTATCAGCAAGATGCGCGCGTGGCCGGACGTCGCGGCGCCCGCGGCGGCGTGCCCCGCAAGAAAGGCCCAACCGATGGCCAGCAGCGACACAGCCATGCCGGCCACCCCGCACAGCAACAGCGGCCGTCGTCCCACACGATCGATGAGCCAAATGGCCACGAAGGTCATGCCGACATTGACCAGGCCAACCAATACTGATTGCGCGAAAGACGTCGAGAGTTCACCGCCACCTGCGGAGAAAATCGTCGGCAAGTAGTAAAAAATAGCGTTAATGCCGGTGGCCTGCTGAAAGAAACCAATACCAAGCCCGAACAGCATCAGAGCCTTAAGCCTTCCAGAGAACAGATCGCGGAAGGTGACACGACGCGACTTGCTCGTGAGGCCGGCGCTGATCAAATCGAATTCAAGCTGCGCCTCGGTTGGCCCGTGCACCGACTCGAAGACCGTGCGCGCAGCGGCCGCGCGGCCCTTACTCATCAGCCAGCGTGGACTCTCGGGCACGAAGAGCAGCAGCAAAAAGTACAACGCCGCGGGGATGCTTTGCACGCCCAACATCCAGCGCCAGGCACCGGCGCCCAGCGACAGCAGGAAGTAATTGGAGAAAAAAGCAACCGAGATGCCGATGACGATCATCAGTTGATTGACCGAGACCAAACTGCCACGGTTGCGGGCCGGCGCAATTTCCGCGATATATACGGGGGCGATAAGAATGGCCGCGCCGACGCTGAGGCCACCCATGACGCGCGCGGCGATGAACAACGGGAAACTCGTGGCGAGCGCGGCGCTGAGTGAGGAGGCCAAAAACAACACCGCAGTCAGCAGCAGCACGGTTCGCCGCCCAAAGCGGTCGCTCAAAAAGCCGGCACTGAGGTTGCCGGCCATGGCACCCCAGCCCAGGCTGCTCACGGCCCAGCCCAGCTCCAGAGTACCGGCCGCCGACCCCAAATCAAAGTACTCGCGAATGAAAGGCACGGCGCCGGAGATGACCGTGGCGTCGAAGCCGACCAAGAATCCACCCATGGCGACGCTGAGTGCAATGCCGAATAATTTCAATGGGTTGCCTATTACCGCCATACCTTCGCCGCGCTGAATATCTCGCTCAAATTTAACACCGCGCCGTAAGATTGCGGAGTGCCCCGACTCCTCGGGCGACGATCCTTCCAGACTCGCTAATCCGCGACTCATATATTTAACTCCCTCGCAGCGAGTCTGAGGCTCGCTCTTGCAACCGGTTGCAAGAATCCTGCTTGCTCGGGGCGCATCCTGTCAAGGCCGTCTTCGCATAGTTTGGTCCAAGTCCTACAAAATGCGCAGTATAGCCACTTGCAATTTGCAAAAACCGTGGGCAGTATAAACCTGCAACCGGTTTCAGAAACCGCTCGCATGAAGAACCGGCGCACGACGTCGGCAGAGATAAAAAACGGATTTTTCCCGGGCGTCCGGGAAAGGGGAGAGTATCGTGAAGAAGCTGAGCCTCGCGCGCGCCTGCAACCAAGCGCAACAACCACTGCCGCAATTTCCTATGAAGCCGCTCGCAGTATTGATTGCGATGTACTGTTCCGGCATCGCGGTTGCCGCCGCTGCGGAAGCAACCGCTGCTTCCAGCGACCAACTTCAAGAGGTCGTGGTCACGGGACTGCGGCAATCCTTGGCGACCTCCGAGACCATCAAGCGCAACACCGCGGGCGTGGTCGATGCCATCACGGCCGAAGACATCGGCAAGTTCCCGGACACTAATCTCGCAGAATCGATTCAGCGCATCCCCGGCGTGACCATCGATCGCATCAACAATGAAGGCTCGCGGGTGACGGTGCGCGGTTTCGGCCCTGACTTCAATCTGATTACGTTGAACGGCCGCTCCATGCCGGGCAGCCTGACCCCGGGCCAGCCTGGAGCGACGCGTTCATTCGATTTTGCCAATATCTCGGCAGACGGCATCGCCGGCATCACGGTATACAAAACCGGCCGCGCCGACGTGCCCAGCGGCGGCATCGGTTCTACCATCAACATCGTTACGGCACGCCCCTTCGATTACAACGGCATGCGCGCGACGTTTCAGGCCAAGGCCACCGACGACACTTCGAGTAAGGTCGGATCGAAGATCACGCCGGAATTCTCGGGGTTGTACAGCGACACCTTTTTTGACGATCGCGTGGGCTTCTTGATCAACGGCTCTTATTCGAAACGCAACAGCCAGGAGCAGGACGCCAATATCGACGGCTGGCTGCAGGATCAGTTCGCCTCAGGCGATCCGCGAGTCACCAGCAGCAATACCAATCCCGATGGCCACAACTGGGCGCCGCGCAATGAAGGCTGGGGCGTCGTCGACCACCAACGCAGCCGCGTCAATGGCCAGGCCGTGTTGCAGTTCAGGCCGGTGGACTCGCTGGTAGCTACGGCGGATTACACGTATTCGTTCTACAAGGACAACGTCAATCGGCACACCTTCGGCGCCTGGTTCGATTACGGCCCCAATCCTACCAGCGCCGTGATCAACTCTCATGGCACCGTCACGAATTTAGTCGACACCGGCAGCGATTTGTCGTATTTCTCGGCAGCCGACGAATTCATGAATCAGAACGGATCGGCCGGCCTCAATGTCAAATGGGAAGCTTCCGACAACATCAGCGTGGAATTCGATGGTCACCATTCCACTGCCGATTCCGGCGGCGGCGCATCGGGCAATAATAATTTCGGCATCGTCGGCCAGAATCCCCAGTTGTCGCTCAACAAGTTCTTCTCGCTGGGCAATACGCAGATTCCGACCACGTCGTGGACCTATAAAGCGCCGTACAACACCGGTAACTTGACCACGTCGACCATTGATCCGTTGTTCGGCCAGGCCAACAACAATACCTTCAGAACCGTCATCGATGAACTCAAGTTGGATGCGACCTGGAAGAACACTTCGCAGAACGGCTTGAAGTCCATTACGGCCGGCATTGACTTAAAACGCATGACCAGTGAAGCGGAAGCCTTCAACAGCGGCAATTTCGCGTGGGGTTACTACAATCCCGTAGATATTGGGCTAATCCCCGGATCCGCTTTCACGAAGGTGTCCAGCTGCAGCATTCTGAAATCCTTCAGCGGGGGCGGCTGCGGAATCGCGGTACCCTATTTTTATAGCTTCGGCTTGGCGAGTGCCATTGCGGCAACGCAGGCTGGCGGCAGATTGAACCCGCCTCCGGCCAATTCCCCGCCCGGCACGCCGGGCACACGCGACGGCAATTTCCCGCCATACACTTTCGCGCAGGCGACCTCACCGACGAATGATGATCACATCAAGGAGAACACGCCGGCACCTTATCTTGAGATGAATTTCGATACGGAGTTCGATGGCATGCAGTTCAAGGCTTTGGCGGGTCTGCGCTACGAGCACAGTACCGTTACTGCCAACAGCCTGCAGAAGGTGCCGGTCTCGATTCAATGGAATAACCCGACGGAGTTCTCAACCAACTATGCGTCGGACGCTACGTACAGCAGTGTGCGCTCGTCCTATGACGAGTTCCTGCCGAGCTTGGATACCAGCCTGCAGGTGATGCCGGATGTGTTGCTGCGCGCCTCGTACAGCAAGACCATCAGCCGCTCAGATTTGAATTCCATGATCGGCACGACCTCAGTAACCAATTCGCCCAAACCTGGATCGCGCACTGCTACCGCGGGCAATCCGGGATTGCTGCCTTTCGAGTCGAACAACTTCGATCTCGCCGCCGAGTGGTACTACGCCAAGGACAGCTATGTATCGGCGAACTGGTTCACCAAGCATGTGACTAACTTCCTGACGCAGACCACGACGCAGGGCCCGCTATTCGGCATCACGGATCCCAACTCGGGCGCTGCGGCGACCAAGGCACAGGCCGAGTTGGTCGCTGCCGGTACTGCGGTCACGGCGCAGAATATTTTCACGCAGATCCTGGCGGACAATCCCGGCAAGCTGGTCTTCACCGGACAACCCGGCGATCCTTTGGTGATCTGGGACATCACGGCGCCGTCCAATGCCAATAAGACCCAGATCCATGGCTTCGAGTTCTCGGTGCAGCATGTATTCGGCGATTCAGGCTTCGGCCTTCAGGCCAACTGGTCAATTCCATCGGGTGGTGCCCAGTGGAATAACCTGGTCATCGGTTCGCAGTTCGCTTTGCCGGGTCTAAGCCGCTCCTATAACGTGGTCGGCTTCTTCGAGAAGTGGGGCTTCCAGACTCGCGTGGCCTACAGCCATCGGGGCGAGTTCCTGGCCGGCTTAGGTCAGATACAACAGGCGAACGAACCGGTGTACACTGAGGCGTACGGCCAGCTCGACATGAGTGCCAGCTACGATTTCAGCCGGCACTTTGGCGTGTTTTTCGACGGCATCAATTTGACGTCCGCCTCGCAGAAACAGCATGGCCGCTACAGCGAGCAGTTCTATTCGGCCTCTGAAGGGTTCGCGCGCTACCAGGTAGGTTTCCGCGTCGCGCTATAGCGGCGAGTGCACCGACGGCCGCTCGATGGCGGGCGGCCCTCAACTCGTCTTGCGCGAGAGATTCTTCAGCAGAATGGCACGAATGCGTTCGGCTTTGGCGGCAGTCAATTCGCCAAACAGACCGCGTACTTGCGGTGCCAGGTGTTCGAGTGCGGGCTCGTCGGCTTGGAAGATCAAGTAGTCGAAGAGGGCCCGCCAACGCAGTCGTTCGGCCGCCGGCAGACTCTTAATGGTGAGCAGGCAGTGCAGCAGGCTGCTCGAAGGAGAGTCGAAGTAATCGGCCACGTCGCGCCACCAATAGTTCACCAGTACATTGAATTCGGCGAGCGCTTCGACATGGTGCCACCACAGAGCAGGGATGTAGACGGCATCTCCGGGCCCCAGTTCAGCCACTTCCGCCACCTCGAGGGCCGCGGCGAAGCGCGGGAACCGCGCCAGATCGGGATTGCGAATGTCGACCAAGCTCACGGGCTGACCCGCGGGGGTCAGATCGAGCGGCCCGATGTAGAGATTGCGGATCTGATCGGGAGGGAACAGGGTGAAACGGCGCCTGCCCGCCGCCACGCAGGCGAGATTCTCGGTGTTATCGAAATGCGCTGCGATGCAGGTGCGGTTGCCGATCCAGATGGATTCCAACACCGAGTCGCCGGAAACCAGGCGGCGGGCATTATTGGCCACCGAAAAGCCCGGCAGATAAATGGGCAGGGACACAGAACCGGAATACAGGGCGGGCGCGCGCTGATCGCCTATTCCCTGACAAATGCGATCGAGCACCTCGGTGAGCAGGGCGCGCTTGGACTCGAAATTGAACCCATCCAGTTTTTCGTTATAAAAGAAGCGGCCGTTGATGGACGAAGGTGCCTCAAACAACGGGGCTGGGTGGCCACTGTAGAAGGCCTTAAGATAAGCGCTCATGGCTTGAACCGAGGTGCGGCCGGCTTCAGTGGCGGGCCAGTCTCGAGCCAGGCCGCGCAGAATCGCCGGGCGCCCGCGAGGCCTTATAATCTCCTCAAAGAACCGGGGCTCGACGTCTTGCCACTCGGCGGCGGCTTTAGCCTGTGAAGTCATGACTGTTATTGTAGCGCGGCGAGCCGGCACATTTTGCGGAGGCGCGTGGGCTTAGACAAACGGGAGAGAATTTTGACCAACTTGGTGGCTCTCAACAGCCAAAATCACCGCGTACTGCGCATTGCGGCGGCGCGCGCGATTCTCGGGCACGGTAATGTCAACATCGTGAGTGTGATCCCGCGTGAATTTCCGCGGCTGCTGGCGCACTACCCGATATTTTTCTCCAAGAATCCGGACAGCGGGCAGTTCGAGCCTGCGGCGCTCATGGGCTTCGTGCGAGGCGAGAACCTTTTCATCAAGGACGGCACTTGGGATGCCGCCTACATACCGTTGCAAATCCAGCGCCAGCCCTTCGCTCTGATCCCGCGGGGCGCGGCTGCGGGGGCGGATCCTCAGGCCACGCTCGATCTGGCCGTCGATCTTGAGAGCCCGCACGTGCAGGCGCAGGACGGCGAGCGACTGTTCCTGGACGACGGCCGACCCTCGCCCTACCTGCAGCACTTAAGCTCGATGATGTCGGCGCTGGTGAGTGGTTCGCGCGAGGTGCATGCCTTCACCGGCAAATTGGCAGAGCTCAATTTGCTCGAGCCGGTGCAGATCGACATTGAGTTCATCGACCGCAGCGAGACCAAGCTGCAAGGTTTGTACTGGATTGCCGGCGCGACGCTCAAGGCGCTCCCCGCGGCGCAATTGGCGGAGTTGCGAGACCGCGAATATTTGGAATGGATGTATTTCCAAATGGCCTCCGTCGCGCATGTGTCGAGCCTGGTGGCGCGCAAGAATAAGCGTCTCGCGGCAGTGACGCCCGCCCCCGGCGCCGGGGTGGGAAATGCCGTCGCGGGCTGAATCGCAGCCGATTCGGCGAATTTTGATCGTCGGCGGCGGCACGGCGGGCTGGATCACTGCCGGAGTGCTGGCGGCGCGCTTTCCCGAGCGCGGCGAGCAGGGCCTGTCGATTACCTTGGTTGAATCGCGTGGGATTGCGCCCATCGGCGTGGGCGAGGGCACCTGGCCGACCATTCGCGCCACTCTGCAATCCATTGGCATCAGCGAAACCGACTTTTTGCGCGAATGCGATGCGTCCTTTAAACAAGGCACTCAGTTCGCGGGATGGGTGAATGGCAGCGTCGCGGATACTTACTATCATCCGTTCACCCTGCCGGCGGGCTATGAAGAGCACAACCTGGCTCCCTATTGGCTGGAGGCTACGCGCATAAGCAGTTTCGCGGCCGGCCTGTGCTTTCAAACGGCACTCTGCGCCAGCGCGCGGGCGCCCAAACTCATTACCACACCGGAGTTCGCCGGACTCGCGAACTACGCCTACCACCTCGATGCGGGCAAGTTCGCGCCGTTCTTGCAGAAGCATTGCACGCAGAAGCTCGGGGTGTTGCATGTGTACGATGAGATCGTGCAAGTGCTGTCGGACGAGTCCGGTGACATCTCGCGTTTGACGATGAAATCGGGGGATGAGTTAAGCGCGGACCTGTACATAGATTGCAGCGGCTTCTCGGCATTGTTGATCGGCAAGCATTTCGGCGTGCCGTTTCTGGCGCAGCGGGATAGCCTCTTTATTGATCGGGCATGGGCCGTGCAGGTGCCGTATGCGTCGGAAGAGGCGCCGATCGCGTCGGTGACCCAATCCACCGCACTCACTTCGGGCTGGGTGTGGGATATCGGGCTCACGAGCCGGCGTGGCGTGGGCTATGTGTTTTCGAGCGAGCACGTGTCGGACGATGCTGCGCTCGAGGAATTGCAGCGGTATCTCGCGGCGCTCGGTGACTTATCGCCGGCTTTGAGCTATCGCAACATCAACATCCACTCGGGTTACAGGCAAGAATATTGGCGCCGCAATTGCGTGGCGGTCGGCCTGGCGGCCGGATTCTTGGAGCCCTTGGAGGCGTCCGCCATTGTCATGATTGAGCTGTCGGCCAAGGCGATTGCCAATCTGCTGCCCGGTTGCCGCGACTCCATGCCCCGCGCGGCGCAGCTATTCAACGAAACCTTCCGTTATCGCTGGGAGCGCATCGTCGATTTCTTGAAGTTGCACTATGTGCTTACGCAGCGCACAGACTCAAAATTCTGGATAGACAATAAGCGGCCGGAGTCGATTCCGCAGAGCCTGCGCGTGGGGCTGGAGTACTGGGCCCATCACTGCCCGTGGCACGAGGATTTCGCGCATCGGGAAGAGGTGTTCTCGGCTGCGAGCTACCAATACATTCTGTATGGGATGGGCTTTGAAACGGCTATGCCGCGAGCCTTGCTCAACGATGCCGACCGAGCGAAGGCGCGCGAGAAAATGCACGAGACCGCGCGCCACGGCCGAGAAGTCAGCGAGTCGCTGCCCACGAATCGCGAGCTGCTCAGCAAGGTGAGGCGCTATGGGTTACAGAAAATCTAGCGCGCGGCCGGTGACCAAGCTTCACGGATAGCTCTGCACCGCGACCGGAATGTCCGGGTTGGCGGCAGTGGATGGACCGCCTTGCCCATTGATCACATGGCGAATTCCCCCGGACGCAGTAGGGTTGAGAAATATCGTGAACAGATTTTGCAGGCTGGCGGAGGCGAGTGTGGCCGGCACTTGGAAGGCGTTCGCCGCGAAGATTTGCATGCCCTGGTTGAAGAAACTGTAGCTGCCCATTGCGTAGCCGCGAAAACGAGTCACCGAATCGTTGATCTTGAAGGCCGCCAAGCCTTCGATGCCGGGCGCTGCATTCCATGCCGCTTGGCTGGGTGGGTCGTAGGGCATTTCATTTTGGAAGAAAATGACGGTGCCATGGTCGCCGTTCCAGATGACCTCATCCTTTTGATAGTGCTCGACGAAGAGAGCGTAGGCAGTGACGTCGCGGCCGTTGATGATAATCCCGGTGTCGGCGGTGTTCTGGGTCCAGCCCACGCCCTGGCCGTGATCGGCCCTCCAGGCCCAGATGTGATCCAGAATGACATGGTGGCTGTTGACGACGAGGCTAACGGTTGCCTTGCCTTGCCGCGTGCCGCCGATGCGAAAGAACACGTCATGCAGTGACGTCGGGTCGGCGGCAGCCGCGTCAGTCGTTGCTTGTATCGGGCCTGGCGCCGGCACTTCGCCGGGTACTTGCGATTGCCCCACTTCCATCAATTCCGCCGATTGGGTCGCGCCGGCCTCGAAAATGATGTCCGCTATCGACACGCCCCTAGATGCCGTGATCATCATAGGAGTGATGCCTAGTTCCGGAATCAGCGTGGGGAAACCCAGGCCGAGCACCACTGCGTCGACGCGGCCGACGGCGATGGCCTCATTGGTATGGTATACGCCGGGAGTGAGAATGAGATTCTTGCCTGAACGCAGAGCGGCGTTGATGGAGCCTGCGGTGTCCTTCGGGGTGGCGATGTAAAACTCTACCAGTGCCATCGATTGGCCGGGTGTCGAATGGTTGGCCCAGGTGGGGCCGACTGTGTCGTGTTGTGCCGCTGGAACCATGACCCGATAGCGGCGTCTGGAGTCCATGTAGAGGTACGGGGCTTCGCGTGTCACGGGACTCGCGGCGAGTGTCGTGAACGGACCGCAGTGGGGCGTGGCCGGAAAACACGGGGATGGCGCGCCCACTACGCCCGAGAACACTTGATTCCAGCTGCCGCCCTGCCAACGCTTGAGCCGGCTGTCCCTGACCATGAACTGCTGCTGGGTGCCGTTGATCACCGCGCCGCTAAAGTCCGAATCAGCAATGAAGCCGCCACTGGCATAGGACGGTTTTGTGCAAGAATCCCACAGCTTGAGATCACCGCCGGTGATTCGCATGCGGCGCATGGGCGCCGCCTGCGACACAGCCCAGATTTCACCGGCGTCGCAGCCACTGCCGTGGGCCATCACGTTGATGGTCAGGTTCGACAGCGAGCGCCAAAAATTATCGAGCGCGATGCAGGCGCCATGGATACAGCGATTGCGAACCTGCACGACGCCGTTGATGACGACATCGGCGGGCGCGGCTCCAAGGCCGGCGACCGCGGTGTAGTAGCCCACCTGCATATTGAGAGGATTGCGGCGCGATCCGTAGGAACCCGGTTCGAACAACAGGGCGTAGCGCTCGCTGCCGAACTGATTATCGATCTGTCGCTTGGCAATGCGGTCGGCGATTGCCCGAATGTGTGAGAGCGGCATGCGCGGATTGAATACGTAGACATTAGGCCCGAAGAGCGCAGAGTCGCCGGAAGTTTGGGCGCGAGGGGCGGCGCCCGAGGGCGTGGCAACTCCGAGCAGCAGTACGGCGCCCGCGAGCAGCGTAAGCAGAGGTATTGCTCTGGAATGAACCAGCAACCGAACGACTCTCATTTGTCGATTGTAGCGGTTCACGCTCCATACCTTATACTTCGCGGACTGTAAACGTCGAGGGAGCGCCCGGGATGAAAATCAACAATCTAATGCGGGGGTTTCGCGAGCACCCGGCAGCGGTGGGCGAGTCCTATACCGAGCACTGTTTCCACGCCGCAAGTTTTGGTTGGGCAATGCTAAGTGGCGCTTGCGCTTGTCTAGTCCACGCCGTATTTCCCTGGGTTCATACGACGACAGGGAGTCAGATAGTCGTTCGATTGCACAACCGAATGGTCCTCAATCGCTCGAAGGCTCGAATGGACGAAATGCACTCTCTCGATCCACTCGATTCGCTGGCTGAAAACATATAGATACCGGCAGCCCGTACTCTAGCTCCGGATACGGATCGCATTTCGCGGCAGCTATCTGCTATTTCCGGACAAGACGGTGATGATTATCTTGCTGCGCGGGGCCACGTAGGTGTTCTCGCGGTAGACCACGGCGTCAGCCAGCTTCACTTCCAAGGTATGCGTACCCGGGGTGACTTCCAGCACCTGGGTCCGGTTACCCGATTCCGTAGCATGGCCGCTTTGCACACCATCGACGTACAAAAGTGAACTCACAGGGGCACCGGTGACGATCAGTACGGTGGGATCCGGAGCGGGTTTGGCCCTATGAAACCAACTGCATCCGGAGAGCAGCGCCAGCAGAATTAAAAGGGATACTTTCAAGGGAAACACCCAGGTCACGGCAATCAGATAAGCCTATCACGCCATGGGTGTCCCCCATAGGCTGCGCCTCTCGAAAGGATTGACCGTCGCCAAAATGCTACGACCCATGTCGCGGCAGTCGCTGGACCCTGGATGTTCTCGTCCAACGTTGGTCGCCCCTGCTGCTGGAGACCGCGCGCAGCGTCGAGCGGCCTGTCCGATCGGATGGATGCACGACAATGGAGATCTTCGCAAGGATGACCTTCGCGTGATCCGGCGCTGTCCTATGGTTCGTTGTAGCCGTAGCCCAAGGAGTCGATCTGCACGACCAGGCCGTTTTCGATCCGAACACGCTGCATCAATTGGTTGGGCCCGAAGTTATAGGTCCAAATCTCGACCGCAATTTCCTCTACGGAATCGGTCACGACGTTGTTCGCACTGCTCACTCGGCGGCCGCCGCCGACATAATTCGAACTTTTGTTCACTTGAGTCGGATCGCCACACAGGGCGGCGAGCTCCGCGCTGCTGCTTCCCCGAGTGATGATTCGGCTACCGCAGCGAATGGAATCGGCCATCAAGACGGTGGGCAGGCAGCCCAAGGCAATCAAGGCGAGCAGCGCTTTCATAGGCGAAACACTAAGTCGTTCGCCGCCAAGAATCAATGCTTTAGCTGCGGCAATACTTAAATTCCATGCCGCCGCGCGCTCAATGTCCGTAAGATGGCCGCAGCTAGCAGTGAGGAGATACGCAATGAGAGTCGCAATTACCTTGTTGGCAGCCATCCTGATATTCAGTGCTTCTGGCGCGGCGCGCGCCGACGAAACAACCGCCACCACTTCTGCGCAAGATGAGGGTCTGGTTGCCGTCAAGATCAAAGGGCTCGATCATGTGTGGGCTCGCCCCGGCGCTAATTTGAGCGCCTACGACAAAATCATCATCGATCCGGTGGAAGTATCGTTCAGCAAGAATTGGAAGCCGGATGTTGCCGGCGGCCCCATCACCGCCGCCGAGCGCCTGTCCATCAAGGATGGGCTCGCGAAGATATTTCGCCAGGAGCTGAAGAAAGAGATTGAAGGGGGTGGGTACCCCGTGGTCAATACGCCGGATGCGGATGTGCTGCGAATCAAGGCGGAGATTCGCGACCTGTACATCAACGCGCCGGATATTCCGCGCGCCGGCCTGACGCGAGTCTATGCGTTGTCGGTCGGCGAGATGCGGCTGGTGGCCGAACTACGTGATTCCTCCACAGGTGCACTGATCGCGAGAGTCATCGACTTGAAGCGCGACCCGGATGCGCCCTGGCTGCACGTGACCACCCGGGTGGAAAACGTGGCGGCCGCGCGGCGCGCTATCGCGGAATGGGCGAAGATTCTGCGTAAACGGCTCGACGCGGCGCACACCATCAAGCCATAGAAATTTCCCGCATCGAGGTTAATCATGACGTACACCTGCCCGATGCATGCGCAGATTCGGCACAACGAGCCCGGCAACTGTCCCATCTGTGGCATGGCGCTGGAGCCTGTCACCGCGACCGCTACCGAAATGGACGCCGGCAGTCCCGAATTGCGGGACATGACTCGTCGCTTTGTCATCGGCGTTTTGCTTACCGCGCCGATCTTCGTTCTGGAAATGACGGGCCACATACGAGTGCTGAACTTGCACCACTACGTTTCCATGGCCGCGTCGATGTGGATTCAATTTGCGCTCGCTACACCGGTGGTTCTTTGGTGTGGCTGGCTATTCTTCGCGCGCGCATGGGCGTCGATTCTGCATCGCTCGCTCAATATGTTTACCCTGATTGCACTCGGCGTCGGGGCGTCATACTCGTATAGTCTGGTGGCCACGTTCGCGCCCCACTTATTTCCGCTAGATCTGCGGCAGCGCGGCGGTTTGGTACCCGTCTATTATGAAGCCGCCGCGGTAATCACCGTTCTCGTCTTGTTGGGGCAGGTATTGGAGCTGCGCGCACGAGAAAAGACCGGCGGCGCGATTCGGGCATTGCTGAAGCTGGCGCCTAAGACCGCGAGGCGCATTCGTGCCGATGGCAGGGATGAGGAGGTGGCGCTAGCTGAGGTGCAGGTCGGCGACCGGCTTCGCGTCCGCCCCGGTGAAGCGGTCCCCGTGGATGGAGCGGTGTTGGAGGGCAACGGCTCGGTTGATGAATCCATGGTCACCGGTGAGTCGATGCCGGTCGAGAAGGCCGTAGATGCAAAAGTGATCGGAGGCACCATCAATGGCACCGGCGGGCTCACGATCATCGCGGAGAAGGTCGGCGCCGACACTATGCTGTCGCGCATCGTTCACATGGTCGCGGAGGCGCAGCGCAGCCGCGCTCCCATCCAGCGCCTGGCGGACTCGGTGTCCGCTTGGTTCGTTCCGGCGGTGATCGCCGCGGCGATCCTGGCGTTTGCAGCCTGGATGATTTGGGCGCCGCCTCCCGCCTTGGGACTGGCTCTGGTTGCCGCGGTGTCGGTACTCATCATCGCCTGTCCTTGCGCGCTCGGACTTGCAACCCCGATGTCCATCATGGTGGGAATAGGCAAAGGTGCGAGTGCCGGCGTCCTTATCAAAAATGCCGAGGCGCTCGAGCGATTCGAGAAAGTTGATACCCTGGTAGTCGACAAGACCGGTACGCTTACGCAGGGTAGGCCTCGCGTCGTGGCCGTCGTATCCGCGGCAGGTTTCGACGAATCCGCGGTCCTATCCTTGGGTGCGAGCCTGGAAAAATCGAGCGAGCACCCGTTGGCTGCCGCGCTTCTTGCCGCCGCGGCTGAACGCGGAATCGCGCTGCAGGAAGTTAGTGATTTTTCCTCCGTCACCGGCAAGGGCATCAACGGCGCGATTGGCGGCCGGCGCGTGGCAGTTGGCAATGCGGCTATGCTCAAGGACTTCGGCGTGGCCGGCGCCGATCTGCTATCGCGTGCCGACGATTTACGGCGAGTCGGCGCCACCGTCATGTTTGTGGCAGTCGGTGAAGAGGCGGCGGGCTTGATCGCGGTCGCAGATCCCATCAAGGAGACAACCATGGCGGCGCTGCATGTGCTGCGAAGCGCGGGGCTGCGCATCGTCATGCTCACCGGGGACAATCGAATCACTGCGCTGGCCGTAGCCGCGCAGCTCGGCATCACCGAAGTGGAGGCCGATGTGCTGCCCGAGCAGAAGAATGCCATCATTCGGCGCCTCCGGAGCGAAGGCCGGGTAGTTGCCATGGCCGGCGACGGTGTCAATGACGCGCCCGCGCTCGCCGGGGCGGATGTGGGCATCGCCATGGGCACTGGAACCGACGTCGCGATGCAGAGCGCCGGCCTCACGCTGGTGAAAGGAGATTTGAGTGGGATTGCGCGCGGCCTCGCCTTGAGCCGCGCCACCATGCGCAATATCCGCGAGAATCTGCTGCTGGCCTTTGTTTACAACGTCTTGGGTATTCCCGTGGCGGCAGGCGTGCTGTATCCCGCATTCGGGCTGCTCTTGAGTCCCGTCATGGCGGCCGCCGCCATGAGCTTGAGTTCGGTGTCCGTCATCGGCAACGCACTGCGGCTGCGAGCCGCGAAGATTTGAGCGACGGCGGCGTTTGTGCAAGAAATCAGTCGGTGCGGCTCTCGGCTGCAAAAATGAACAGCAATCGGTGACGTGAGGCGCTTTTTCACGGCACGGTTGGTGCGAAGTAGCCGCGCAACGCTGCGGGAGCGTGGTACTGATTGATCAATGTTTCCACCAGCCGTTGACGGTATTGCGACAAGGTCACTTCCGTGAGCGGCTGCCTGCGCCACTGACCCACTTCCGCCGCGCGGTAGGCGCGAGCTCCAGCCGGCGCGCTACCAGCGCCTAAATCGAAGACTATGTAATTGAGAACCGCGGCCAACCGCTCGTCGTTTAAGGTGGAAAACGCAACATTGGGCAGGCGCGCTAGGTAGGCGCGGCCTTCCGGCAAATAAAGATAGTAGCCCACCAGCCCTTTTAAACTGGGTACCAATGTTGCATTAGAAATGCCGTTCAAGCCGTGGCAGCCGCCGCAAGCCAAGATGTAATCGCGCTGCGGCTGCGGGAATTGTACCGTGGGCGTCGCCGCACTCGGGCCGGCGGCGCATAGCAGCACGAAGATCCCTACGAAACAGCACCGCATCGATGGTGAAACTCGCGATCGCGTTGAGCGTCGAGTGTCACTCACGGCGTCAAGGTGAGTTCGCCAGTCCGACCAGCGCGGCGGTGGAGCAGTGATAGGTCGCGGAAGAATTGCCGAAGCACCAAATGATGTCGTTGTTGAGTGTGCTGCGGTAAATGGGCATCTCGCGATCGGCGCCATCGCACCAACACGATTTGCCGGCGGAGCAGGCCGGTTTTCCGCAACAGTCGCGATAGGCTATTACATACGCGCGGCGGTCTTCGGGATTGATGCAGGTACCGATCCAAGAGACCGGCGATGGCTCCGCGCCGGGCGGGCAGGTGTGCGAACCGCCGCCGCAGCAACTGCACAGCACGCCGTCAGCGCCGCAATATTTCCAGTAGTTGCACTTGGTGGCGTCGCTGGCCTGAGCATAGCGCTCGAAGTCGGTCTTGGCAGCATCGGCTGCCTTCGCTCTGGCAACCGGCAGCAGGGGCAGCAGGGGCGCCGCGGCCAACGCCATCCCGACCCGGGCGATGAAGCTGCGGCGCGAGGAGTAACCGGCAAGCTTGCGGGTGAGCCGCTCGCTCAACTTGTCAATCGGAGACTTCGACACGGTCATTTGCTGACCTCGGTTTGGGCTTTTAAATAAGATTGAATCGAGGCGAACCCCGTTTCTTTGGCGATGATGAGACTCTCGAAGTGCTCGCGGCTGTTCACCAACCCCTTGGCGGCAATCACGCCCAAGTCGTCGAGCAATACTGCATATGGCAGCTTGTCGACCCGGTACGTCATTCCGACCTCGGGACCGTTGACGAAACGATTCTCCGCAATACCGAACTGGCTGATCAATTTCTTCTGCTCGGCGAGATCGGCATCGCCGACGAATAGCACGTCGAGCCGCTCGCTCTTGGCAAAATCCAAGGCGATGGGGATCAATTTCTTGCAGATGGGGCAGGTCTGCGAGACGAACAGCATCAATAGCGCCTTGCCGGTGGGAAGCGTGCCGCCGATGGTGATGGCGTTGCCGGCCAGGGCATGAACTTCGAGACGCGGCGATTGCTCGCCCACCCCAGGGCCTGAACCGCTGATCAACGCGCCGGCGGGCGCAACCCGCTCATGCAGTACGCCGACTTGCCGGGCGAGCGCCAGCACCGCGACGCCGAGGCAAATCACCACGATCCACAGCAATATGAGAGTGACGGTCAGGGACGTCATGTGCGCACCTCGGCTTCATGGTTGTGGGCATCGTGAGTGCGCCTGCGCCAGGCAGGAAAAATACTCCATAGAATGTTAAGGCTTTGCAGGATGAGGAACAGGACGCCACCGACCAGCAGCCCATTCACCAGCATGAACAAGTCGCTCCGTCCCTCCCGAGTCAGCATCGCCACGCCCAAGAGGAGCGTCAGTACGAGGTTGCGGATGACTAACTTCCAGCTAAGGGACTGCTTGAGAGTGCTTTGGAAACAACCACAATCGATGTGGCGGCGGCCGCGGGCAATATTAATACCCATGGCTATCGCGAACAACATCAACAATGCGGCGGCGCCCAGTTCAGCCCAGGGAGATCCAAGCCCGAGTAGCAGCGCTGTTCCCAAAAGTGTTTCGAAGGGCGGCAACAGGTACGCGAGCGGCGCTACCAATAACTGCGGAAGCAAGCGGTAATTCGCGACGACTCCCTGAAAAACAGCCCAGTGACGGAACTTACCGTACGCCGCCGTCAGAAACACCAGGGAGACCAACACTCTGACGGCCAAGGCGACTTCCGCCATTGCAGGAGAGGTCGACATCAATATCCCGGAACCGAAACGGAGTTGCCGGCGGCAAATTCGATCTTGCGCAATACCTCTCCGGTCGTCGCGTCGAGTACCACGTCATTGCCCTCTTCGTTCAACAGATACAGGAGAGGCTTGGCATCCTGCGAGACGCCGATGTTGGCATAGTAGGGCACCGCGTCGTCGCCCAGTCCGCTCGAGGGAACCGCGCGCAGCGGGAACCGCGATACCAGGGCGTGAGTCTTGGTGTCGAGCACCCATATTTCAGTTCCACCCTGTTTATGCGTCCAATAATTTCCCGGATGCATGAGCACGAACAACTTGCCGCTGGCCTTATGGAAGGCCGCCAATTGCGCCCCACCGGGGCGCCATGCCAGTTCTTGGGCGCCGGTACCGGCTGCGGCATAACCGGCCGCTTTTTGCATGGACCAGGGTGGATTTACCGTGCTGTCCGTCCCGAGCTTTGCCTCGTACACGAGGCCGGTGTAGGAGAGGAATAGTGCCTTGCCGGTGGCACGGTCGACGAAACCGTCGTCAAAAATCGGGTCATTGGCAGCGTCGAAGAACGGTTTGGTGTGGGTGATCGTCGCAGGCCCGGACACCGGGACCATTACGTTCGCGAGCGAGCCGTCGCCGCACAGCGACGAGAAGCCTTGCTCGCCCCACGGAAACACCAGTGCACAACCGGGGATTTCGACCGTCCCGCCCACCTGCTGCTTTTTCAAATCGACCCAGATGACTGAGGACAGGGGCATCATGACGTAGACGTAGGCGCGCGCGCCGCTAGCGCTGATATCGAAAATTTGCTGTTTACTGACGAGCGCGCGGCTGGGCAGGGCGATCTCTTTGACGAGATTCAGCGTCTTGGCATCGTAGATGGAGAGCAGGTCGTCGCGCTTGCCGCGTGCGCCATGGGCCCAATAGGTTTCTGCGACAAAGAACTGACTGTTATCGGGGGCGATGGCCAGGTTCGAAATGTAGCCCGCCGGGATGCTGCCTTCCATCTTGCCGCTGTCGCCATCGAATATGGTGAAGCTCTGCTGACGGAAACCGTTCGTGAAGAATCGGTGCGGAGGGTTCGGCGCCAAGGTAGCGACGTCGCTGACCTCCGTGGTCTGGCCCGTCACGGCCCAGCAAGGCGTTGCGCTCAGAAAAATTGCTCCCAGCAAAACGGCCACTAACGCGTTTTCTATTGCGGCGCGGATCATGGTTCATCCAGGGGGTAATTGTTGTAAGGCGTACATGGTAGACGATGCGCCCAATCGACGCCAGAATTACACAGCACAACAGTCGCTACCAGGGCGCCGGTTTGTAATCCTTCAAGAACTGTCCCCACTGATGCGTGCCGGTGAGTTGTCCCGCAAAAATCGGATCGACGATGCGTGCGGCACCATCGATGATGTCGAGTGGCGGTGAGAAGCCGAGCTCGGCCTTGCGTGCGGCGTGCACCGCCGGGTCTTCGTCGGTCACCCAGCCGGTGTCAACGGCGTTCATGTGAATGCCGTCTTTCACGAAGTCCGGCGCGCTGGTCCGGGTCATCATATTAAGGGCTGCTTTCGCCATGTTGGTGTGTGGATGCTTATCGGTCTTGGTGGCCCGATAGAACTGGCCTTCCATGGCGCTCACATTGACCACATGCTTGTGACGTCCGGGCGTGCGCAGCATGAGCGGTTTGAGCCGCGCGTTGAGGATGTACGGCGCGACTGCATTTACCAGCTGAACCTCGAGCAGTTCGGGGGTTTCGACCTCATGCATGCGCAGCCGCCAGCTGTTCACTTCGCGCAGGTCGACCTGCTGCCGATCCTCGTCATAGCGATTCGCGGGGAATAACGCCTCGCCGCCTTGAAAGTCTGCATCCAGATAGCGGCGCTGCGAGAGCGCGGCGCTGTGTAGTAGGCCTTCGCCGAGCAGCCCCCGGCTATGGGCGCGCGATCCTGCGACGGCGCGGCTCTCGACTGCGTCACCCTCTATCATCCGCCGTAGCTCATCGTGATGGGTGAGCGGGGCGCGCCAGCTCTCCGGGAGCGCGGCGAGCGATTCGGTTTCCCGGGTGAGAAGGTGTTGGAAGAAAGCCGGCGGCCGGCGCACGGTCTGGCAGGCATTATTCAGTATGTAGTCGAGCCGCGGCAGGCGCTCCACGAGGAATCGTGTGAATAGCTCCACGCTCGGAGTATGTCGCAGGTCCAGGCCGTACACCTGCAGGCGTTCGCGAAACGCCGGATAGTCCCGCTCCTTTGAGTAGCGTTCCGCGGCGTCGACGGGAAACCGCGTGCTGACGATGACATGAGCGCCGGCCCGCAGCAGTTTTAGCGACGCTTGAAAACCAATCTTGACGCGGGCGCCTGTGATCAGGGCATAGCGGCCGTTGAGATCCGCCGTCTGTTCTCGTTTGGCGTAGTTGAATTCGCCGCAAAGCTCGCACATCGAATCATAGTAACGGTGCATTTTCGCAAAGGACTGCTTGCAGATGTAGCAGGAGCGTGCCTGACGGAGCTCGGGGCGTTCGACAAGGTCTTCGGGCTTGGGCGGCTCTAGCCATAGAGGAACGTATTGCGCCGAACGCCGCTGCATGCGCAGACCCGCCTGTTCGATCACTTTACGGTCGTGTTCCTTCACGGCCTCGCGCTCGGCGCGCCGGAAGGCTTTCGCCATTCTCACGAGGCCGTGTCTCTCGGGCTTGGCGATGAGGCCGGCAAGCGTCAGCAGTTCGCGGCGCCCATCCTGCGAGAGGCGCGTGAGGTGCGAACGATCGGCCTCAATGGCACGCAGAACGTCAATGCAGGTGCGCACGGCGTCATCGGCGAGGGCCGGGCTGGGAGCGGGATTAGAGTGTTCCATCGCGACATTGTAAGGTGTCGGGCAATTAATGATCGACTCCAAGGATCGGTTGACAGGGCCTGCGACTTGGTCACACTAGCTGCCTCGCCGTGAAACACATCATCATGCCATTGCAGGAAATGCCCTCCCAGGTCGCTGACGAACTTGAGGGGCACACGGTCGAACTTGGCTAGATCCCGGAAGTCGCGTAGCAATTTACTTCGCTGGGGAGCCGCGCTCATTTTGGTGTGTGCGGTAATCGCCGTGGCCGTGACCCTGTGGGTTGTGCATCTGGACCGGCTGGTGATGCGAGAGTTTCAGGGCAGGCACTGGTCGGTGCCGGCGCATGTGTATGCGTCGCCGTTGGAACTCTATGTCGGTGCGCCGCTGGGCGCGAACGATCTCGAGGAGGAACTGCGCCGGCTTCGCTACCGTGCCGGCGATCCATTGACGGGTGCGGGGAACTATCGGCGCCAGGGAAATTCCTTCATCGTGCATGCGCGCCGTGTGCGCTTCAGCGACGAACTGCGGGAGGCGCAACTCGTCGCCATCAGCGCGGACTCGAATTCGATCTCGGGGTTGCGGCAAGGCAATGGTCAGGAGCTGCCGGTGTTCCGCCTCGATCCGCCGGTAATCGGCAGCGTATTTCCCATCCACGGCGAAGATCGGCTGGTCTTATCGCCCGCCGACGTGCCGGCATTGCTGCGCGCGGGGATGAAGCTGATCGAGGACCGGCGCTTCGATGAGCATAACGGCGTCGACGCGCGCGGCGTGATGCGCGCCACGTGGGCCAACCTGAGAGCCGGTCATGTGGTGCAAGGCGGCAGTACGCTGACGCAGCAACTCGTCAAGAATTATTTTTTGTCGGATGAGCAGAGCTTTGGCCGCAAGGCGACCGAGGCGGTGATGGCACTGCGGCTGGAGGCGAATTTCTCCAAAGAGGAGATTCTGGTCGCATACCTCAACGAGGTGTATCTGGGCCAGGATGGGTCGAGGGCTATCCACGGCTTCGGGCTGGGCAGCGAATACTACTTTGCCAAGCCGCTCGCCGAGCTCGATGTGGGCGAACTTGCCATGCTCATCGGCTTAGTCAAGGGACCGTCCTATTACGATCCGCGCAAACACGGCGACCGCGCCCGGGCGCGGCGCAATCTTGTGCTGCAAGAATTGGGCAGTGCCCATCTGATCGACGCCGACTCGGCGACCCGGGCTGCGGCGGTTCCCCTTGGGGTCAAACCGCCGGGCGGCAGCTACGTGCCGGCGTATCTGGATCTGGTACGGCGTCATCTAAAGCGCGACTACGCCGAGGCGGATCTGGCCGCCGCGGGCCTCGCCGTATACACGAGCTTGGATCCCCGCATACAGGCGGCGGCCGAACGCGCAGTGGCCACGAATCTGAAGCGGCTGGATGCGGCGAGTCGTGTGCGAGGCGGCCACCTCGAAGGTGCCGTGATCGTCACAGAGCCGAACAGCGGTGACGTGGTGGCAGTGGTGGGTGGCCGCGATAGCAGTAGCGACGGTTTCAATCGCGCGCTGGATGCGCGCCGCCCGATCGGTTCTCTGGTGAAGCCCGCGGTGTACCTGGCTGCGCTCGAATCGGGCCGCTACAACGCAGCTACGTTGATCGAAGATGCGCCAATCCAAATGAAGCTCCCCAACGGCACGGTCTGGGCGCCGCAAAATTTCGAGCATGAGGTATATGGCCGGGTGCCCATGGCGCGCGCATTGGCCGAGTCCATGAACTTGGCGACGATTCGCCTGGGTCTCGATATTGGATTACCGAAAGTTGCCGCCACATTGCAGCGGCTGGGACTTGAAACCCCGCCGGTACTCAATCCCTCCATGCTGCTCGGCACGGTGGAGATGACGCCGCTCGAGGTGGTGCAGGTGTACACGGCGCTGGCGAACGGCGGCTTTCGCGCCCGCCTGCGCGCCGTGCACGCGGTGGTCGATGAGCAGGGCCGGCCGCTCAAAACTTTCAGAGTGCAAGTGGAGCAAGCGGCGCCGCCGTCCGCCGTCTACCAGCTCGACCGGATGCTGACTCTGGTGACCACGCGCGGCACGGCCCGCGCAGCGTCGGCACGGCTGCCGGCGGGCACGGTAATCGCAGGCAAAACCGGCACTTCATCGGATACGCGCGACAGCTGGTTCGCGGGATTCACCGGTAGCTACTTGGCTGTTGCCTGGGTGGGCTACGATGATAATCGCGTCACCGGACTCACAGGCGCCGTCGGCGCGCTGCCCGTGTGGCTGGATACGTTGGCAAAACTCAAGTCCACTTCTTTCGAGCCGGTGCCCCCGGAGCTGGTCGAAGATCGCTGGATCGGATTTGGCGACGGACTGGAGACCACCCCCGCTTGCAGCGCGGATGCCGTCGCCGTTTCCTTGCCGAAGGACGTACCGTTGCCGGCAAAGCCGGGCTGCGTTGCATCTCGTAGCGAGAGCTCGCCAACCGGCACCGTGGGTGACAAGATCAAGACATGGCTCAAGAACATCGTACATTGAAGGCTCTCGCCGCTCTTTTCGCCGTGGCGACACTGCTCGGCGGTTGCCGATCGCCGGCGCCGCGCCCCGATTTGCCGGGCAGTCAGTCTGCGGAACCGCGGACCTCGAGCCCGCTGTCGCCCACACCGCCGCTACCGCCGCCGCCGCCCCGTGCGGCGCCGCCGCCACGCGAGAATCGTCTATCGGCCGCCACCAGTTCGTTGGTGATGCAGGCTCGGAACTTGATTTCGCGCGGCGATCTCGACGGCGCCTCCTCGACGCTTGATCGCGCCTTGCGCATCGAGCCGAATAATCCATTGCTGTGGATAGAACGTGGGCGTCTACGGCTCGCCGAAAACGACGCACGTCAGGCGGAGGGTTGCGCCCGCAAGGCCTTGGCGCTCGCCAGTGGCGATCATGGCGCGCAAGCGCAGGCGGGGAGGTTGCTGGTGGATGCGCTGCGGGCGCAGCGGCGCAACCCAGAAGCCAGCGACGTCGAGGCGCAACCGTTCATGCATTAGGGGTGCTCAGCCGGTTCGATTCTCCGGAAAACTCAAAGTTTTGAAACGGGCGGCTTGCGCCTCGCCCAACTTCTTCTGCGCGCGGATGTCGTTGACGATTTCAAGTGCGGTTTGGGTGCAGGGCGGCAGCTCGGCGTCGCTCACTTGCAGCGGCGCCATCCGCAGACCCCAGCGGATCAAGTGCGCAGACAGCGTCAAGCCGCCGCCAAAGGCGGGCATCAACACCAGGCCGCCCGGCGGCACGCGGCCTTGTTCCACCGCCTCGACCAGTGCAACCGGCGCGGTGGCCGAACTCATGTTGCCGTACTTTTGCACGGTAAGAAACACCTTGTCCGCACTCGCGCCGGCGCGCTTGGCGACGGCATCGATGATGCGCAGGTTGGCTTGGTGCGGCACCACCAGTGCAATATCAGCCATGCTTACACCCGTGCGCCGCATCACATCGAGGCTGGCCGCGCTCATACCTTCTACGGCCTTGCGAAATATTTCCTGGCCGTCGAAATCCCAACTGGTCTGCCCGAACTGCACGCCGAGGTTGGCGTACATGGTGCCCATGCCGCGCACCCGCAGAATGTGTCGGGAGTCGGCATAACATTGCAGCTTCTCTGCGATCACGCCTGTCGCTTCGTGCGCCTGCTGCAGCACCATGGCGGCGGCACCGTCGCCGAACAGCACGGCCACATTGCGATTGTCCCAGTCCATGTACTGCGAGATCAGTTCGACACCGATCACCAGCGCGTTCTTGACGATGCCGCTCTTGATCATCGATGAACCTATCGACAGTCCATACATGAAACTGGTGCAGGCGGTGTTAACGTCGAACGCCGCTGCGCGCGTCGCACCGATGCGCTGCTGAACGCCGGAGGCACTGTTGGGCACGGTCTCATCGTTGCTGCAGCTGCCGTAGATGACGAGCTCGATGTCCTCGCCGCTCATGCCGGCGCAGGCAATGGCGCGGCGCGCTGCCGTGATGGCAAGTTCGATGCCGGGAACGTGTGAAATGCGCCGCTCCTTCATGCCGGTGCGCGAGGTTATCCACTCATCGTCCGTGGGCAGAAAAGTCGCGAGGTCTTGATTGGTGAGTATCGACGGTGGCAAGCACTTGCCCCAGCCGACAATGGCAGCGTGAGTCATGGCAGCATTGTCGCCGATATGGGGATTAGCCGCTAACCGTAAATAAGCCGGGCCGGGGTGCGCCTGCGCCCAGGCTATGCGCGATGCAGCAGACCCGCGCCAGTCGGAAGCGCAAAAGAAATAGGGACGCATGACGCCGAGGCATGGCGTGCTACGAATTCTTCGCTGTGATCGTTTCCAGCCCATGACTGTGCGGGCCATTTTCGCGAATGCGCAGCAGCACGGTGAAGATTACGCCTGCCAATCCCAGGCCTGAGAAAATCCACAGGCCGGGGAGATATCCTTGCATGTTGCCGAGTCCGGCGTGTTGATGATCATTCGAGCTGCCGATGAGGAGGTTGAGTGCAAAGAAACCGAGTTGCTCGATCAAGGTCATCAAGGCAAAGGCGGTTCCGAGCCGGGATGGATCGACGAGATAGGCGACCGAGGCCCACATCACCGCCGGAATGACGGCAAAGGCGATACCCATCATACACAGGGGAATGAACAGTGAAACATGCGTGTATCCCATCAGCAGATACGCTGGCATTAGAATGAGAGCTGCAATCATCATCAAAGTGGCGCGCCTGCCGACCTTGTCGGCAAGCAATCCCAGCAGCGGCGTCGCGACCATTGCGGACAGCGGTAGCAGGCTGGCAAACCTTCCGGCCTGTTGATGCGCGAGTATATGCATGGCCTCCGTCGTGGCGAGGGCGCCTTGAGATTCGAGAATGCGGTTGGTGAAAAAATCGATCGCAAATGTACGAAAGGGAAAGATTGCAGAATAGAACGTGAGGCAAATGCCGACGACATACCAATAGGACGGATTGAACTTGAGCGACTGACGAAAGCTCGTTTTGGGCTTTGCCTTGGAGATGACGGGCGAGTGTCCATTCCGGCCTGCAGCCCGTTTCTCGAGTGCCCAATAAACGCCTGAACACACCGTCGCAATCAAACCGGCGCCAACCGCTAATAACAAGGGCCCTTGCCAATTGGGTTCGCCTGTCGCCCCATGAGGATAGAACACTTTATTTGCCCATCCTGGTGAATTGTCCGAGGCTACCGATGCCAACCGGGCAATCGTCACCTTGATGCCGAAGGCAAAGCTGAGCTCTTTGCCCTTGAACCATTTCGCGATCACGGTTGTGGCGGCGACCACCAGCGATTCTCCGCCGAGACCGAGCAAGGCGCGGCCGGCAATCATCGTGGCCGGATGCCCACTGGCGGCGGTCAACGCTGCTCCCAGACAGCAGATGAACGCAAAGAATGGGATCGCACGCTGCGTACCGATCCGATCGATGACAATGCCGCCGAGCAACAGCGTAAGAATGGCGCTCGCGGCGTAAGCCGAATTCAACATTCCGAACGTGGTTGCCGAAAAACCGAGTTCCTGAATGAAAATGCGCTCGAGTGGATTGATGCTGTCGTAGATGTAGTAGGTGCCGCACCCCATCGTGAGGCTGACGAACAGCAGCACGATCCATCGATACAGAGCGGAAGGTTCTTGCTGCAATCCAATGCCGGTAATTGATGTGGCCGACGTCAACTCGCGCCCTCGGCCTGATGCGTGCGAATCAGTTGCTCGATGGCAGGGGCGCTTAGCGGCGCACCGGCGAGAGTGGCCGCGTACAGTGCGGCACCGGCGCTTGGCGATAGCCGCGGCGCTGTGAGTTGATATTGCCGTTCGGTAGCCTGTATGGCAGCTTCGAATAGCGGCAACAGCATACCATCTGCTTGCAACAGGCCTCCGCAGTAGGAGACGGGCACACCCGCTCCGGGAGGTATTTCGAGGACGTCATGTGCCGCGTGTACGAGTTCCGCGAGTTCCTGCGACGCTCTTTTAAAGAGCTGCAGGGCAGAGAGGTCCCCGGCGAGTGCGGCCTGGGTGACGAGGCGCGATAGCGCGGCCACTTCGCTGCGGCTAAGCGCCGGCGGTCCATGCACCACTGCACACACGTCAAGGTCTGCGGCGACATCGAAGTGTGCGCGCATGAGTCCATACAACGGACCTTTCGTCGCGCGGCCGTCGCTCATACGCGAGAAGAGGGTCAAAGCCTCCCGCGCGACCCAAAACGCGGACCCTTCATCGCTGAACAGCTCACCCCAACCTCCAACGCGCGTGCTTCGCGTAGCATATTCTCCATACGCAATCGATCCAGTGCCGGCGACCACGGCGATGCCATTGCAGCCGGCAAGGGCGCCCGCCCATCCGCAAACGACATCATTGGCGCAGCGGTATCGCTGATTCGGCAGCATCTCCTCGACGATGGTGTCGAGGCGCGCCAGCATTGCAGTATTCTCTCCATGGGCCGGCAGTCCCAAGAAGCCATAGGTGATATCGGCGGGCGTCAGGCCCACCGAGGTCAGCATCGCCCGGATGCCGCTGGCGAGCATGCTTTTCAAGCCCTCGAAGCCGATTTCGAGATAATAGGCGGATCCTTCGCGCCGCGTCGCGAGAACGCTGCCGGACGCATCGATCAATAAGAAGTCCGTCTTGGTACCTCCGCCGTCGACGCCGAGGAACACCGTCATCCGTGCGGATCCCATGGATAGATCGAAACGCCTTGTACCACGCGGTTGACGACGCCCCGGGCATTGGGTGCGTCGGATTTGAATCCGAGTGCCAGCGATTGCTGCAACGCCAAACTTTGCGCAAACACCGCATAAGGAAAGCACAGATCCAAATCCGCAGCGGCCGCAGCATCCGGTATGCGAACCTCCTCTGCCGACCGTTTGGGGGCGGCATTGCCGGCCGTCAGTGCAATGACGCGGGCTGCAATACCGTCGCGGCGTAGCTCGTTGAGCACGTCGAGCTCATACGCTCGCGTATAGGCATTATTGCAAAGGAACATGACGACCAAAGTTTTGGCGTCGATGATCGTCTTCGGGCCATGGCGGAACCCTAAGGGCGTATCCGATACGGCGACGATGCGGCCATCGGTGAGCTCGAGCATCTTTAGGGCGGCCTCGCGCGCGAGCCCCCTGAGCTCGCGGCTGCCGAGATAGACTACCCGCTCAAAACCTGCCCTCGCCAGATGGGTAGCGGCCGGAAAGTCGGCGAGCACTTGGCTTGCCCATCGCGCGAATGTTGCGGCCGCCGCCGGTGCGATCAGTTCGAACGCCAGCGCTGCGGCGAGCATCATGGTGGAAAAACTCGACGTCATGGCAAAGCCACGATCGTTGGTTTCGTCTGGGAGCCGCACGACGTGCGTGTTGCGGGAGTTCTTACCGCGGCGATAGAGCGCGCC
>JBBRQO010000035.1:0-42621 GCA_038226325.1 Steroidobacterales bacterium
CAGCGGTCGCGTTGGGTGGTGTGGTCGGCGCCACCCTCGGCACGGTTCCCGCGAAGTTCGTGCCTTCGATCTGCAAGTAATGCCTTAGCTTGATTGCAGCCGTTCGGCTGGAAGCCCCTCACCGGAGGGGCTTCTTTATTTTGGGCTCACGGGTGAACCGGGGTGGCTGCGAGCGCTCGACCCGGAAGGCATATTTGCGATCGAAGTCACGAGCGCGCCGATGCCGATGTGCGACCATCAGCGCTGATTTGACAATTGCTCGACTAGCTGCCAATGGTAAACTAGGAGCATCCGCGTGGGGTTTACTGTAAGTCCATGAATGATAACGCAATAGCGGCAGTTGGCGGCACCGGCCGCGTGGCATTGGGCGGCCTTGCGCAACGCCTGGTGCAAGACGGCCTGTTGGACGAACAGACCATGCAGGATGCCATTGCCAAAGCGCGGGAAAAGCGCGTCAGCTTGGTGACCCATCTCGTGACTGTCAGCCTGGCGACGGCACGCGACATCGCGATTTCCGCCTCGAACGAGTTTGGCGTTCCTTTGCTGGATTTGGATGCGGTTGCCCCGGATATGGACGCAGTTCGTGCGGTGAGCGACAAGCTCATGCAGAAACACCGCGTGCTGCCGCTGATGAAGCGGGGTAAGCGCTTGTTCCTGGCGGTGGCAGATCCCACCAATTTACATGCCCTCGATGAGATTCGCTTCCAAACCTCGATGAGCATCGAGTTCGTCGTCGTCGAGGACGACAAATTGCAGATGGCCGTCGCCAAGGCCATGGATCAAGCCGAAGCCGCGATGCCCAGCTTGACCGACGATGACTTCGATCTCGAAAATCTCGAAGTCACGGGCGGCGACGAAGATCCCAATGCGGACGCCCTCGGGCGCGACGACGTGGAAGACGCGCCCATCGTGCGCTTCGTCAATAAGATCCTGCTCGATGCGATCAAGAAAGGTGCGTCAGACATTCACTTCGAACCCTATGAGAAGTCATTCCGTATCCGAACGAGGTTGGATGGTGTCCTGAAGGAAGTAGCCCTGCCGCCGGTGCAGCTGGCGATTAAGATCGTCGCACGCCTCAAGGTTATGGCGCGACTTGATATCGCAGAGCGCCGGGTACCGCAGGACGGGCGCATTAAAATGCGCCTCTCGAAGAACCGAGCCATCGATTTTCGCGTCAGCACTTGCCCGACTCTCTTCGGCGAGAAGGTTGTAACGCGTATTCTCGACCCCTCGAGCGCCATGCTCGGAATCGATGCGCTGGGCTATGAGCCCTTGCAGCGCGAGCTGTACCTCAAGTACCTTGCCAAACCGCAAGGCATGATCTTAGTGACCGGCCCGACCGGCAGCGGCAAGACAGTGTCGCTATATACCGGTCTCAATATTCTCAACACTGAAGATTGCAATATATCGACTGCCGAGGATCCGGCGGAAATCAACCTGCCCGGCATCAATCAAGTGAACGTGAACAACAAAGTAGGGCTCACCTTCGCTTCCGCCCTACGCGCATTTCTTCGCCAAGATCCTGATGTGATCATGGTCGGCGAAATACGCGACCTGGAAACGGCAGAAATCGCGATCAAGGCTGCGCAGACCGGGCATTTGGTACTATCGACTTTACACACCAATGATGCCCCGCAAACCCTGACGCGACTGGTCGATATGGGCGTAAAGCCGTATGCCATTGCCACTTCGGTCAGCCTCATCATTGCGCAGCGCCTGGCACGCAAGCTGTGCAGCAACTGCAAACAGCCCATCGATATTCCGCCTGAAGCAATGAAAAAAGAGGGCTTCGAACCCAGCGACATTGAAGCCGGCTTCAGAGTATATAGGGCAGTTGGTTGCGGTCAGTGCACCGACGGCTATAAGGGTCGCATGGGGATTTACCAAGTCATGCCCGTCACGGAAACCATCGGCCGCATCATCATGCAAGGCGGCGGCGCCATGGACATCGAAGATCAGGCAACCAAGGATGGCATTTGGAATCTTCGCCGGGCGGGATTGCAAAAGGTACGAGACGGCGTTACGAGCTTGGAAGAAGTCAACAGCGTCACCATCGATTAGCAGATAACGGGAAGGGTGGGATTTATGGCGATATCGGCTACAGCGGGCAAGAAAGACATCCAGTTCTTATGGGAAGGCAAGGATAAGCGCGGCAATAAGGTGCGCGGCAAAACCCTCGCTGCTAGCGAACAGTCGCTTCGTGCCGACTTGAGGCGCCAGGGAGTTGCACCCACCAAGGTCAAGACGCAAAGCAACACGTTTCGATCGGGCGGCAAGATCCTGCCAATCGATATTGCGGTATTCGCACGCCAGCTCGCTACCATGATGTCGGCCGGCATTCCCATGGTGCAAGCGTTCGAGATCATCGGGAATGGTCACGAAAAGCCGGCCATGCAGAAGCTGGTGCTCGACATCAAATCGACAATCGAAGGCGGCAGCACCCTACACGAGTCTCTCGCGAAACATCCTTTGTATTTTGATGATCTCTTTGTAAATCTAGTGTCTGCAGGCGAACAAGCCGGTGCGCTCGAAACGCTGCTGGACAAGATTGCGACCTATAAGGAAAAGACAGAGGCCCTGAAGAAAAAGATCAAGAAGGCCATGTTTTATCCTGCTGCCGTATTGATTGTCGCCGTCATAGTAAGCTGCGTTTTGCTGATCTTCGTTATTCCGCAGTTCGAGTCCCTGTTCAAGGGTTTTGGTGCCGACCTGCCCGCGTTCACGCAGATGGTCGTCAACATGTCGAAGTTTATGCAGCACCAGGGCTGGATCCTGGGGTTAATTGTGGGCGGCGCAATTTACGCATTCATGTATTTTCATAAGCGCTCGAGGAATATGCGGCGAGTATTGGATCGCGCCTTGCTGAAATTCCCCATCATTGGCCCCATTTTGGTCAAGTCGGCGATAGCACGATTCGCCCGTACCCTGTCGACCATGTTTGCCGCCGGTGTGCCATTGGTCGAAGCCATGCAATCCGTGGCCGGCGCAACGGGCAATATCGTATACGAAGAAGCCACACTCAGAATGAAGGACGAAGTCTCGACGGGTCAGCGCTTGCAGCGTGCCATGGAAAACACCGGTATATTTCCGAACATGGTGGTGCAGATGATTGCCGTGGGCGAAGAATCCGGATCCCTTGACACCATGTCAGCTAAAGTCGCTGAGTTTTACGAGGCTGAAGTCGACAATGCCGTCGACAGCATGTCGAGCTTGCTCGAACCCATGATCATGGCGATTCTCGGCGTACTGGTGGGTGGCATGGTCATTGCCATGTATCTGCCCATATTCAAACTCGGCGCCGCAATTTAATCACCATATAAGAAGCGCGGACGAGTCTCTTGTTTAGCCCATGCTGAACGAACTCGCCGCGCTCTTTTCCGACGTCGCGGCGCTCTACGCCGACAACCTCGCGCTCTTCGTGGGTTCGGTGTTCCTGCTCGGCCTCATCGTCGGCAGCTTTCTCAATGTGGTGATTTACCGCTTGCCCATCATGCTGGAGCGGGATTGGCACGCGCAGGCGGCCGAGGAGATGCAGTTCATCGCCGGCAACGATACGCCCGCAGCAGCGACGGCACCACCTTCCACGGTACCCGAGCCCTTCAACCTGACCACCCCTCGATCTGCCTGCCCTAACTGTAAGGCCCCCATCAAGGCCTGGCAGAACATCCCGGTTGTCAGCTGGCTGGCGCTGCGCGGTCGCTGTGCCTCCTGCAAGATCAAGATCTCGGCGCGCTACCCGATGGTGGAGCTAGCAACCGGCCTGCTATCCGCCTGGGTTGCCTTACACTTCGGTTTCGGCGCTCCGGCCGCCTGCGGACTGCTGGTGACCTGGTCCCTGATTGCCCTCACCGGCATCGATATTGACCATCAATTGCTTCCAGATGGCATTACCCTGCCGCTAATGTGGGGCGGCTTGCTGGCGGCGGTTGTCGTTGGACGGGTCGGGGATAGCCCAATTCCGGTCTCGGCGCATGAGGCCATCATCGGCGCGGCCTCAGGTTACCTAAGCCTGTGGTTGATATTTCATGCCTACCGCCTGGCTACCGGCAAGATCGGCATGGGCTACGGTGACTTCAAGCTTTTTGCCGCCTTGGGCGCCTGGCTGGGCTGGAAGCTATTGCCCCTGATCATCCTGCTGTCGGCCGGGACAGGCGCAGTTCTCGGCGTCTCGATGATTCTTGTGCGGGGCCGCGACAAGAGCATACCGCTGTCCTTCGGACCCTATCTCGCCGCAGCGGGCTGGCTCGCGATGCAGTACGGCGATGCGGTGATTGACGGTTATCTGCGCATTTCCGGCCTTAAGCACTGAGCCAAAGCCATGGCGAACCGCTTGCGAATCGGCCTCACCGGGGGAATTGCCAGCGGCAAGACTACCGCCGCCCAACGATTCGCTGAGCTGGGCGTCCCCGTTATCGATGCCGATGAGGCTGCACGAGCCGTAGTGGCGCCCGGCACTGCTGGGCTGGCGCTAGTCATCGCGAAGTTTGGCCCAGGGATTGTTGCCGAGAACGGGGAATTGAATCGTCGCGCGCTGCGCGACCTGATTTTCCGCGATCCCGCCTTGCGCCAGCAACTCGAAGCGCAATTGCACCCGCTAATTCGTGCCGACATGGACCGCCGTGCGCAGGCGGCCGTCGGACCTTATCTGATCTTGGCCATTCCGCTGCTCATCGAAGCAGGCTCTCACGATCGCGTCGATCGCGTATTGGTGGTCGATGTGGATGAAGCAGTACAGCTGCAGCGCGTAATGGCACGCGACGGCAGCAGCTTGGATCAGGCCCGTGCAATCCTGGCATCGCAGTCGAGCCGATCGGCCCGTTTAGCCGCGGCAGACGACGTCATTTTGAACACGGGGACCGTCACGGATTTGCGACAGTCAGTCGATCGCTTGCATCAGCGGTATCTGCAGCTGGCCAAAGCTTCAGGCCCGGGGCAGATTTAACCCCAACCTGAGGTTTACCCTGGGGCTCGGGTTGGCTCAGAATAGGCGCATGAACTCTTACCCCGATCCCCAGGCTCACGCGGACGCGGACGCCGAGGCGGCGCCGATCGTCTATGAGCAGCCCCTCAACGAGCGCATGCGCACCTTTTTGCGCCTGGAATTTCTCTACACACAGGCTGCCTACCACAGCGAATCGGCCAACCCCTGGAGCTCGCGCGCTGCGGTATCGAGCCTGCTCGAAATCCTGGCCATAACGGCGCGCGGCGACTCGCGCAGCGATGTTCTGAAGGAGCTGGAACGCCACGTCAATGTGCTCAGGGAGTACCAGACCAAGAGCGGCGTCGACCCCACCCGGCTTAAATCGGTTACTTCAAACCTTCTCAATTTACGCAACGAACTATCGACCATCGGCGGCAACTACATGGGTCCACTGCGCGATTCGGAATTCCTGAGCGCTATCAAACATCGCAGTGCCATCCCGGGGGGCACCTGCGATTTCGATTTGCCGGATTATTCATACTGGCTGAACCGTCCCGCCGAGGTTCGCGCGGCCGAGTTCGCCGGCTGGCTGGCGCTGATCCGGCCTTTGTGCGACAGCATCGTCGAGCTGCTCTGGCTGACGCGCCAGAACGCCAAACGCAAATCGCAACTCGCCATCGGTGGCATATTCCAATTGCAATTCGATCGCGAGAATCCCTGCCAATTGGTTCGCGTGACCCTGCCTCCCGACTTCGATTTGTTTCCCGAGATCAGCGGCAGCCAGCATCGCTGCACCATCCGCTTTCTGAACTGGCTCGATGCCACCAGCCGGCCCGTGCACGTGGAATTGGACGTGCCGTTCATGTTGACCTGTTGCGCTTGAATCGGACTGGAACTGTTGATGGTCACTGTCGTTAAATGTCCCACCTGCCGACGGCCGGTGGAATGGTCGCCGGAATCAGCATATCGACCTTTTTGCAGCGATCGTTGCCGGCTCATCGATCTTGGCGCCTGGTTCGGTGAGCAGCATCGAATTCCGGATCAATCGACCGACGCCTCCGAGCAACTGCCACCGCTTTCGGGCGAGGATTCGTAGAACTTGCAGCCAGAGTTTTGGCATGAACGCTGGCAGGCGGGGCAAATCGGCTTTCATCAATCCGCCGTGGATGCGCGCCTGCAACAACACTGGCCGGCCCTTAATCTCGCAAACGGCAGCCGCGTGTTCGTTCCCCTGTGCGGTAAGAGCCTGGACCTCTTATGGCTGCGTGAACGAAGTCATATGGTCACCGGTGTGGAACTGTCGGCACTTGCATTGGAATCGTTCTGCATGGAGCACGGCGTTCTCGCCCGGCGCCGACTATTGGATGGCTTCGATGTTTACGAAGCGGCCAACCTCTCACTCTACCGCGGTGACTTCTTCGCTCTGACTCCCGGACTGCTCGGCGCCGTTGCCGCGGTCTACGACCGCGCGGCGCTCATTTCCTGGCAGCCGCAGTTCCGTGCAGCGTACGTGGAGCACGTGACTTCGCTGACCACCCCCGGCGTGCAAACTCTCCTGGTCACGATGCAGTATCCGCAGGCGCAGATGTCCGGACCGCCGTTCTGCGTGACCGCAGACGATGTGGATCGCCTGTACTCCCGAACTCATGCGATTCAGGAACTGTCCAGGAACGACATCCTGGCAAGCGAGCCGCGCCTGCGTTCGCGCGGTCTAACTCAATTGCATGAGGTCTGCTACCGGCTGATCCGCTTGTGACGGACTTGACCATCGATCGCCTGTTCGATGCGCCGGCATTGGCAGGCCCCGCGATTGTCGGATTGAAGATTTCGCCCGATGGCACGCGCGTCACCTATCTGCAGGGCAAACCGCAGGACAAGGATCGCCTGGATCTATGGGAGTACCACCTGAGTGAGGGCCGCGCGCGCATGCTGGTTGACTCCAAGGTCTTGGCGCCGGGCAAAGAAGCACTCTCGACTGAAGAATTGAGCCGTCGCGAGCGTCAACGTACCGCAGCGCTGTCCGGCATCTTGGAATACTCCTTCGCACCCGCGGGCAATGCGCTACTGTTTCCCCAGGGCGGCAATCTCTACTACGTCGACCTTGCAAAGTCCGCCAGTTCTGCCTCAACCCAGGTCAGCCCTTCGGATAGTTTCGCGTCGGACGCCTCGATTTCACCGGACGGCGGCTATGTGGCCTTCGTGCGCGATCAGAACCTGCACGTCTATGATCTCGCGAAGGCGCGCGGCAAGGCCCTGACCGGCGATGGCGGCGGCTCTATCAAGAATGGCATGGCCGAATTTGTTGCGCAGGAAGAAATGGATCGCACCACCGGCTATTGGTGGTCGCCGGACGACAAGCACATCGCCTTCGCGCGCGTCGACGAATCCCCTGTCAAAGTGACGGAGCGCTTCGAAATCGCCGCCGACAATGTCGCCACCTTCGCACAGCGCTATCCCGCCGCCGGCGCCCCCAACGTCACCGTCCGCCTAGGGGTGGCTGACGTGGCAAGCGGAGCGATCACCTGGATCGACCTAGGCGAGAAGTCCGACATTTACCTGGCGCGTGTGAACTGGCTACCGGATGGCAAGACCCTGGCGATTCAGCGGCAGAGCCGCGATCAACGCCGGCTGGATCTGCTGTTCACCGACATCGACACCGGCGGCACGCGCCTCGTCCTCACCGAAACCAGCACTACCTGGATCGATCTGCACCACGAGCTTACTTTTCTCAAAGGTTCGCGCGAATTCATTTGGGCATCGAGCCGCGACGGCTACCAACACCTGTACTTGTACGATACCGCAGGGCATTTGCTGAGGCGGCTCACGGCCGGTGCATGGAATGTAGATGATTTTCGGACGCGCGCCATCAAAGGCATCGACGAGAAAAATCGGTTGGTGTATTTCACCGCAACCGAAAAGAGCCCCACGCAGCGGCACTTCTATAGCGCGTCACTGGACACCCATGATCCGCACGAGGTCAGCCGAATCTCATCGGAAGACGGACTGCACGGCATCACCATGGCCCCCAATGCCAGCGTTTATGTCGATAGCTTCACCAGCCGCAGCCAGCCGCCGCAAGTTGCCTTACATGCCGCCGACGGCAAACGATTGGCTGTACTGTTGCAAAACCGCTTGGACGCTCAGCATCCCGATGCACCCTACCGCGCGGACAATTCGGTGCCGGAAATCGGCACGCTCACCGCCGCGGACGGTCAGACGCTGTACTACCGCGTCCATAAGCCCCTGCACTTCGATCCAACCAAACGCTACCCGGCCATCGTCGATGTTTACGGCGGCCCCGGTGTTCAACGCGTGCTCGACAATTGGAGCGGCAGCTCGTTCACCCAAATCCTGACGCGCGCCGGCTACGTAGTTTTTCAACTCGACAATCGCGGCACGGCCTTCCGCGGCACCGCCTTTCAAGCCCCGATTCACGGTGAGCTGGGGAAAATCGAAGTGGCGGATCAACTTGAGGGCGCCCGATGGCTGGGGTCGCGGACTTTCGTGGATGCCACCCGCATCGGAGTGTGGGGCTGGAGTTACGGCGGCTATATGACTTTGATGTTGATGTTCAAGGCCCCGGAGGTGTTTCGCGCCGGCGTCGCGGGCGCACCCGTGACCGACTGGACGCTCTACGATACCCACTACACTGAACGCTATCTTGATCGGCCCCAGGACAATGCTGCCGGGTATACCGCGAGCTCCGTGCTGCCCTATGTCAAGGATCTCAAGGGCAAGCTGTTGGTCATGCATGGCATGGCCGACGACAATGTGCTGTTCCTGCACAGCACCAAGCTATTTCGCAAGCTGCAGGATCTGGGCAAGCCCTTCGACGTCATGGTCTACCCCGGCGCCAAGCATGGGCTCACGCGACAGCACGACGGACGGCATGCTTACGCGACGATCAAGCGATTCTTCGATGAAAACTTGCGACGATAGCCATGCTATTTACCCTACTTCAAATCTTCTCCGATAGATTGGCAGTGAAGCCGATCGACCGGCGCTTGGAACGCGACGGATTCACGAGTTCTCGTATGGTGGAAATTACGAATCGCGGTGCTTTTGGGCACCGGTCACAAAAAGCGCTGCAAGCTCATCGGTCGCGAGCGGCACACGCAGAATATGAAAATTACTGCGCCCTTCCGCCCTGGCTTGGATCGAACAGCTTGAGTCCGTCGAAGCGACGGAAATCCCGGTCTGTTGAGCACAGGGTTGCGCCATGCTCAAAAGCGAGGGCAGCGAGTGCAGCATCGGTCACCAGTGGGCCATTCACCTGCGCGTCGCGTACTTGAGCTTGGAATATCTCCCAAAACCGCTCGCCTGCTTCGATGACCACCACGTTCGGGCGCTTGAGCCAGGTACTGACGACGGCGCACGCCTCTGCACCCGAGAGCGGTTGGCGGACGGCACGAGGATTGGATGCGATTCGTACGAACGCAAGCAATGTCTGCCAGGGAAGAGCGACGCTCTCCTCGTCGTTGAACGCAGCATCCAGCCAAAGGCGGCATGCAGCATGATGCGGCGAACTACTGTCGTAGGCGTACAGCAGAATGTTTGCATCCAGCAGTTTCACCGCCGCCCGGGACCCTCGGTTTCATCAAGCAGCGCGCCGATATTGTCGTAGGACAATCCCGGCAACGGTCCGCCGATATTCCTGGGCTCCACCCGAAACGGGGACGCAGCCTTCATCGCCCGACGCTGCGCAAGCCCTGCGCGTAAGTACTCATTCACGACGACTTTGAAGGGTCTTCCGCTGCGTCGCGCCTCGGTCTGTAGGCGCGACGCAACATCGTCATCCAGTGTGAGAGTGGTTCTCATGGTGCAATCATGATGCTATACCATCAGCATCATGATGTCTAACTGTGAAGCTGCAATGCTTCAGGGTCCATGGCTTCATCGGAAGTCAATCGGGAAGCGCCTGAGCGAGGGGAAGTTGCCATGCGAATAGTAAAGCGCGAAGACTCCCAACCTCGCATCTCAAATGCCCGCGCGTTTAATCAATTATCTCGTTGACCCCGCTCGCCCCCGTGGCCCACGCCGACTCCAGCGCGATCCGCCGGGCGTACACCGGTACTGAAACCGATCGACAAAGCTGCGCGAGTTCGTCCATGGCGAGCGGCACACGCAGAACCAAAAAATCTGCTCCGACTGCAGCCATGGCGGCGTCCTGGGTGCAGTCGCAAAATGCGCCTTGCAGCCGCGTATTGGGAGTCGCAGCCCCCGAACCCGGGCCGATCACATAGTAGTCAGATGTGGACTCCTGTGTCAGCCGCTCCGGCAACCGCAGCGCCCGCACAATGGGTTTATCGGCCGGCAATAGATTCGCCGCGGGCAATTCTTCCTCTGGGCACCAGCGCAAGGACTGGCCATCGAGTCCTTGTGGTTCACCGACGTAGTGCCTCACCACCCACATATCGAGCAGCACGCACTTCGTTGGATAAGTGTGGCGCACCCGGATCAGGGGCCGGGGAATTCCGACCAGAGTAATGCCGAGTTCTTCTTTGAGTTCGCGCGCCAGCCCCACCGCACGTTCCTCACCCGGCTCGAGTTTGCCGCCCGGGAACTCCCAGCCACCCGCCAGGTGTTTGCCCGCAGGCCGCTGCGCGATCAGCACGCGGCCCGCCGCGTCTATCACCGCAGCGGCGACGACGTGCACGGCCGGGCCAAATTCGGTGAAACTCAACCGCTCGCTTGCTGCAGCGTGCCGTGGCAGTGCTTGTACTTGCGTCCGGACCCACAGGGGCAGGGTTCGTTGCGCCCGACCTTGGGCATCTGCCGCACGAAGGGAGCTGCCCCGGACGCATCTGCACGCGGATCCATTTCCATCACATTGCCACCGGAGCCGTCGCCTGAGCCCGCGTCGTGGGGGTTCGGCATGGCCTGAATCGGCGAGATGGCTTCGGCATGCTGGGCTTGCAGCGCGCGAGCCAGCCGCTGCTGCCGCTCCAGTTCTTCGCGCTCGATTTCTGCCTGACTGCGCACCTGGATCTTGGACACCGTCGTGACGGTGTCGAATTTGATCCGATCCAACATGGCGGAAAACAATTCGAACGCCTCGCGCTTGTATTCCTGCTTCGGGTTCTTCTGCGCGTAGCTGCGCAGGAAAATACCCTGCCGCATGTAATCCATGGCGGCGAGGTGCTCGCGCCAGTGTTGGTCGAGGGTGCGCAGCATCACTTCTTTTTCGATGTAACGCATGACCTGCGGACCGACGCTGGTCTCTTTTTGCACGTAAGCCGCTTCCAGCGCGCTCAGGATTTTACCGCGCAACTCCGAGCCGTCGCCGGCCTCCGCGCCTTTCACCCAGGCCTCGATCGGCAGCGCGGGACCAAAGTCCCGCTCGATAGCCTGGCCCAAGCCCGGCGCATCCCACTGCTCTTCGGGTGCACCACCCGGTACATATTGATCTACCAATTGGGTGACCACGTCCTCGCGAATCCCTTTGACGGCTTCGGCCACGTCTTCCGCGCTCATCAGGTCGGTGCGTTGCTGGTAGATCACGCGCCGCTGATCATTGGCGACGTCGTCATATTCCAGCAATTGTTTGCGGGCATCGAAGTTGTGCTGTTCAACCCGGCGCTGCGCGCGCTCTATCTGGCGCGTCAGCATGCCGCTCTCGATGGCTTCGCCCGCCTTCATGCCCACCCGGGTCATGAGGGCTTTCATGCGCGTCGGGTCGCCGAAAATACGCATCAAATTGTCTTCCAGCGACAAGTAGAAGCGGCTGGAACCGGGGTCGCCCTGGCGGCCGGATCGGCCGCGCAATTGATTGTCGATGCGCCGCGACTCGTGGCGCTCGGTGCCGACAATGTGCAATCCGCCGGCGGCCACTACTTGCTCGTGCCGTATGCGCCAGTCTTCGTGAATCTTCTTGAGGTCGACCTCGTTCGGATTTTCAATGGCGTCGATTTGCGTTTGCGGGCTGCCGCCCAAGACGATGTCCGTGCCGCGGCCGGCCATGTTGGTGGCGATGGTGATGGCGCCGGGACGGCCGGCCTCGGCAACGATATGCGCCTCGCGCTCATGCTGCTTGGCGTTCAGCACCTCATGCGGGATGTTTGCGCCCTGCAACAGCTTGGCGAGCCGTTCCGATGTTTCGATCGAGGTCGTGCCGACCAGCACCGGTTGGCCGCGCTTCACGCAATCCTGGATGTCCTCGAGGATGGCCTGAAATTTGTCCTGCTCGGAAAGAAATACCAGATCCGACTTGTCTTGGCGGATCATCGGCTTGTGAGTGGGGATTACCACCACTTCCAGGCCGTAGATCTGCTGAAATTCGAAGGCCTCGGTATCGGCGGTGCCGGTCATGCCGGAGAGCTTCGAATACAGGCGGAAATAATTTTGGAAGGTGATGGATGCGACCGTTTGGTTTTCCTCGCGAACCTTGACACCCTCTTTGGCCTCTACGGCCTGATGCAGGCCGTCGGACCAACGCCGCCCCTGCATGGTGCGACCGGTGAACTCATCGACGATGATGACTTCGCCCTGACGCACGATGTATTCGACATCGCGCTTATACAAGGAATGCGCACGCAGCGCCGCGTTCAAATGATGCATGAGGCGGATATTGGTGGCGTCATACAGGCTTTCGCCGTCGCGCAATAGGCCAATTTCCGCCATCAACTCTTCGACCTTCTGATGGCCGTCTTCGGTCAGCGTCGCCTGCTTGGTCTTTTCGTCCACGGCATAGTCGCCGGGGCCGTCTTCAGTTTTCTGCCGGACCAGGCGCGGGATCAGTGCGTTGATCTTGAGATATAGCTCGGTACTCTCCTCCGCCGGGCCTGAAATGATGAGCGGGGTGCGTGCCTCGTCGATCAAGATCGAATCGACTTCATCGACGATGGCAAACGACAGTTTGCGCTGCACCCGATCTTCTAGACGAAACGCGAGATTGTCGCGCAGATAATCGAAGCCGAATTCATTGTTCGTGCCGTAGGTGATGTCGCAGGCATAGGCCGCGCGCTTTTCATCCGAGGATTGAGCGTTCTTGATCACGCCCACTTCAAGCCCGAGGCAGCGGAACACCGGCGCCATCCACTCCGAATCGCGCTGCGCCAGGTATTCGTTGACGGTAACCACATGCACGCCATCGCCGGTGAGTGCGTTCAGGTACGCCGGCAGGGTGGACATCAGCGTCTTGCCCTCGCCCGTGCGCATTTCGGCGATCTTGCCGGAGTGCAGCGCTAAGCCGCCGATTAATTGCACGTCGAAATGGCGCATGCCCATTTTGCGGCGCGAGGCTTCGCGCACCAGGGCAAACGCCTCCGGAACCAAGTCATTCAACGAGGTGCCCGCCGCAAAGCGCGCCTTGAGCTCCCGGGTCTTTTCGGGCAGTTGCTCGTCGGGCAGAGCGCTTAGGCCCGCTTCCAGGGCGTTAACCGCCGCCACGGTCCGGCTCAGTTCCTTGATCAGGCGCTGATTACGGCTGCCAAATACTTGCGTCAGAAGCTTCCACACGCGAGGGAGTCCTTGAGAAAACTGGGTATTCTACGGATAGACCGGAGGCGCGGGAAATCGTTTCGATACCCACCGCCGGGCCTTTGAGGCTAGACGGGGAGTTTAACGATCCTCTCCGATAAAGCGCAGCGGATCGACTTGATTGCCATTCTTCAGCACTTCGAAGTGCAGATGGGGACCGGTCGAGCGGCCGGTGGATCCCATCAATGCCACCTCTTGGCCCTTGCGAATCATATCGCCCTGTTTGACCAACACCTTCTCGTTATGGCAGTAGCGAGTGGCCAAACCATTGCCATGATTGATCTCGACCATCTGACCGAAGCCGGAACGATCGCCGGCGAAAGTCACCAGCCCCGCCGCCACCGAAATGACTTTCGTGCCCTCTGGACCGGCAAAATCCAGGCCCTTGTGCACCGCCGAATACCCCGTAAAGGGATCCGCGCGGCGCCCGAAATAAGATGAAATCCACCCATCCTGCACCGGCCGGCCCTCGGGATACACCTGCTTATTGAGCTCGCGCGTCAGAATCAGGTTCTCGAGCACCCCCAACTGCTGCTCGCGGCTGGACAGCTGGGTCTGTAAATCGTCAACCATGCTGCTGAGATTTGGGATTTGCGCCGGCTGACCGTCCGCACCACTCTCAGAGCCGCCCAAGGCCGGCGGATTGCCGAAGTCGAATTCACCGTCATCGAGATTAGCCATGCGGGTAAGGCGTTTGCCTAAGGCATTGACCCGAATGACATTCGCATTCATCTGGCCCACGCGCATTGCCAGCGCATTGACCTTCTCCTGCAGCACTCGCTTCACATCTTCTATCTGCGCCTGCTGCCGCAATAGATCGGAGGACCAATTACCTAGCTGATTGATGGGATTGCCGGTGCTATGGCGGGCGCCAAGGCCTACCCCAATGGAGAAGGCCCCGCCCACAATGCCGAGCACGAATACCACGGCGGCGCCAACCACCACAGGATGACGGAGGTCAAATTGTTTCACTCGGCCGGACTTGCGGCCTACAAAAATGACATTCATGGGGATTAATCCGTCAACGCCGTCATCGTGCTTTAGATAGGTGCATTATGTCCTACGGAAGATGGAGACTATGCCCCGTGCGATGCCGGTAGACTATGCAGAAAACTGACGTAAAACAAGGATTTCCGCACGGTTTTCCCATGCAGCGCACCCCCCAATATTCGTGTTTCGATGCAAAATCCTAGGAGCGTCAGTGACTTATTGTCACGAGTTGGAAACAAACTCACGGCACTTAAAACTCGCTCGCGGGAACGGTCGCAGGTGCTCGAGCAAGTACGGGCCGCGCTGCCCGGCCGGCTCGCCCAAGCGGTAGTCAGCGCCGGAATAGACCAGGGGCGACTCACCATCGGTGTGGGAAGCGCGGTATGGGCCTCGCGACTGCGCTATCTAACAGAATCTGTCCGAAAGCAGGTAGGCGGCTCCATGGGAGTCACTATCCTCAGCGTTAAAATCAGAGTGACACAGCTGCCCTCCCCCTAGGCGTCATACCAGCCAGACTGTCAACTTAGGCGTGCGCCGCGGCAGCGGCAACGTAGGAAATCGGTGCGTCGGCCAGGCTGTCGAAGGTTACTTCCTGCCAGGCGCTGTGCGTGCCGATGAGGGTGCGCAGCAATTTATTGTTGAGGGCATGACCCGATTTATAGCCGCTGAATTCGCCGATCAGGCTATGTCCCAACAAGTACAGATCGCCGATGGCATCGAGAATCTTGTGCTTCACGAATTCATCTTCGTAGCGCAGCCCGTCTTCGTTCAGCACCCGATAGTCGTCCAGCACGATGGCGTTATCCATGTTGCCGCCGAGCGCCAAATTGCGGGCGCGCAGGCTCTCCAGGTCGCGCATGAAGCCGAAGGTGCGCGCGCGGCTGACTTCGCGAAGGAACGAGGTCGTCGAAAAATCCATCGATGCGACCTGGGAGTGTTTTTTGAACGTGGGGTGATTGAACTCGATCTCGAAGTTCACCTTGAATCCATCATAGGGGTCGAAGCGCGCCCACTTGTCGCCGTCGTCCACTTGCAAGCTTTGCAGGATGCGGGTGAAGCGTTTGGGAGCTTTTTGCTCCTCGATGCCCGCGGACTGCAACAGGAATACGAAGGGTCCGGCACTGCCATCCATGATGGGCACTTCGCCGGCGCTCACCTCAACCAGGGCATTGTCGATGCCGAGTCCGGCCAGGGCTGACAGCAAATGCTCGACCGTAGACACCTTGACGTCGCCCTTGTGCAGGGTGGTGCCCATGGTGGTGTCGCCGACATTCTCGGCATGCGCTTTGATGTCCACCGGGTGTTCCAAATCCGTGCGGCGGAATACGATGCCGCTGTCCGGCAGCGCCGGCCGCAGGGTCATCAGGACCTTCTTGCCCGTATGCAATCCCACCCCGGTAGCACGAATCGAATTCTTCAGTGTTCTCTGGTTCAACATGACGTACTAACCGCAGTATTTAACATCGCAAAGGTACCACAGCTAACACCAAACGGGCGCCCGCAACCTGCGGGCGCCAAAGCCTGGAATGTCAATTAATGCAAAGTTGTTGGGTCAGTCCGCCTGTCGGCGCAGAAACGCCGGGATGTCCAGCAAATCCTCCGAATCGACGTCCGCACGCAGGCCGTCGCCCACCGCGCGCTGGCGCTGTACCGTCGGCTTGTCCAGCATGGCGTAATCCGTCGGCGCCATCGGCGACTTGGGACGTACCACCCGCATGGTCAGCGGCGGTGCCATGGCGGCAGCCACCTTAGCCTCGACAGGCGCAGGCCGCGCAGTCGGGACCGGCTTGCCCAATCCGGTGGCCACGACCGTGACCCGAATCTGATTGGCCATATCCGGATCGATCACGGTGCCGACCACCACGGTGGCGTCATCGGAAGCGAATTGCTTGATGACATTGCCCACTTCCTGGAATTCGCCGATGGACAAATCCATGCCGGCGGTGACGTTCACCAAGATTCCCTGCGCGCCCGACAGATTGATGTCTTCCAGCAGCGGACTGGAAATGGCCGCCTCGGCCGCTTCGCGCGCCCGATCATCGCCCGCCGCACTGCCCGAGCCCATCATGGCCAGGCCGGTTTCGGACATGACAGTGCGCACATCGGCGAAGTCGACGTTGATCAATCCCGGCCGCGTAATGAGCTCTGCAATGCCCTGCACCGCGCCCTGCAGCACGGTGTTGGCGGCCTTGAAGGCGTCCAGCAGCGTGGTGCTGCTACCGAGCACCGACAACAGTTTCTGGTTCGGAATGGTGATCAAGGAGTCCACATACTTGGATAATTCCAGCATGCCTTGGTCGGCCACGCGCGAGCGCTTGTTGCCTTCCATTTCGAACGGCCGGGTGACCACGGCCACGGTCAGAATGCCAAGTTCCTTGGCCACCTGCGCGACCACCGGAGCCGCGCCCGTGCCGGTACCGCCGCCCATGCCGGCGGTGATGAACAGCATGTCGCAGCCCTCGATGAGCTCGATGATGCGGTCGCGATCTTCCATCGCCGCCTGGCGTCCCACTTCAGGATCGGCGCCGGCGCCCAAGCCCTTGGTGATGTTGCAGCCGATCTGCAGCGCGGTTCGCACCTTGGAGTGCTTCAGTGCCTGCGCATCGGTATTGATGCAGATGAAATCCACGCCCTCGAGGCCGGCTTGGACCATGTGCGAAACGGCGTTGCCGCCGCCACCGCCCACGCCCAGCACCTTGATGACGGCGCTTTGACTATAAGAGTCCATTAATTCGAACATTCCAGTTCTCCTCGTTTATTTAATCGCAAATCAATTAAAAGTTGCCTGCAAACCAGGCCTTCATTCGCTCAAACACATTCTTCATGCCGCCTGCCAGCAGCGGCGGCGCCGAACGTTGCACATCGAGATTGCTCTTGGCGTAGAGCAGCAGCCCGACGCCGGTGGCGTGAATGGGATTGCTGACGACGTCCACCAGCCCGCTCACGTACTGCGGCACGCCCAATCGCACCGGCATGTGGAACACCTCTTCGGCAAGCTCGATGGCGCCTTCCATTTTGGAACTGCCACCGGTGAGCACGATGCCGGTCGCCACCTGCTCCTCGAGGCCGGCGCGGCGCAGTTCGTCGCGGATCAAACCGAACAATTCCTCGTAGCGCGGCTCGACGATCTCCGCCAACGTTTGGCGCGCGAGACGCCGCGGCGGGCGGTCACCCACGCTCGGCACTTCGATGGTCTCATCGGGATTGGCGAGCTGCGACAGTGCGCAGGCATACTTGATCTTGATGTCTTCCGCGTACTGCGTGGGCGTGCGCATGGACACGGCGATGTCGTTGGTCACCTGGTCGCCGGCGATCGGAATCACCGCCGTGTGGCGGATGGCGCCGCCACCGAACACCGCGATATCTGTGGTGCCGCCGCCGATGTCCACCACGCACACGCCAAGATCCTTTTCGTCCTCGGTGAGCACGGCATAGCTCGAGGCCAGCTGCTCCAACACGATGTCATCGACGGCGAGACCGCAGCGTTGCACGCATTTGACGATGTTCTGCGCCGCGCTGTCGGCGCCGGTCACGATGTGCACCTTGGCTTCCAGTCGCACGCCCGACATGCCGATGGGATCGCGGATGCCCTCCTGGCTGTCGATGATGTATTCCTGCGGCAGCACGTGCAGGATCTTCTGGTCCGCCGGAATGGCTACCGCCTTGGCCGCATCGATGACCCGCTCCACGTCGCCCTGCACCACCTCCTTATCCTTGATGGCGACGATGCCGTGCGAATTCAGGCTGCGCACATGGCTGCCGGCAATGCCGGCGTACACCGAGTGAATTTCGCAGCCTGCCATTAATTCCGCTTCCTCAACGGCGCGCTGAATCGACTGCACGGTGGATTCGATATTGACCACCACGCCCTTCTTCAAGCCGCGCGAGGGATGGCTGCCGATGCCGATGATCTCCAAGGCGCCGTCAGCCTTGATCTCGCCGACAATGGCGACGACCTTACTGGTGCCGATGTCCAGGCCCACCAGTAGATTTCGATCAGAACGCTTAGCCATGTGTTTAAAAAATTCCTTCAGGCGTCGGTGTCGTCGTTGCGCTTGTACGGCACCGTGACCGGCACCCCTGGATTGCGCCAGCCGATGGCAAAGCCATTGGAGTAGCGCATGTCGACGTAAGTGATTTCATTCAATCGATGGGCGATGACCTGCGACGCGGTGTGAATGAAGCGCTCGATACGTTCATCGACTTCGCGCCTTCCCAGGCGCACGGTCACGCCGCTGTCGAGATCCAGTTCCCAGGCGCCCCGCTCATCGAGGCGCAGCGCGGCGATGCGCATGCCGGCCTCGAGCATGCGGCCCTGCACCGCGAGATAGCGCTGCGCCACCTGCGATTCCGTGCCGTCGGGGCCGCTCAAGTGCGGCAATTCGGCGGGCACATGCGTCGCGGATCTCACGAAGAGCTCACCACGAGTATTGAGCAATCCCGACTCGCCCCAGCGTGCGGCGGCGGTTTGCTCGACCACGGTGACATGCAGGCTGTTGGGCCAGCGGCGCTGAATGCGCGCATGTTCCACCCAGGGCAGCGCTTCGACGGCATTCTGAATGGCGTCGAGATCCGCCGACATGAAACCGGCACGTGCGAACGGCGCGACCGCCTTCTCGATCTGTCCCGGCGAGACGCGCTGAAAGCTGCCGTCCATGGATATGACACGCACCGGACGATCGAGTGCCCAGGCAAGGCCGGCCAACCCACTCGTCAGCAGCAGCAGCAGCGCGGCGCGGCGCGCGTAGCTGCGCCATTCCACCACGATCGCCGGCCACTGCCACTTCGGCTTCTGCGCCTTAGGCCGGGGTCTAAATCGATTGCGGCGCATCGGCAATGTCAGGTTCATTTCCGCTCTCGCAGGAAGCTGCTTTCCAGAACACGCCACACCAGTTCTTCGAAATCGATGCCGGCTTGACGCGCCGCCATGGGCACCAGGCTGTGATCGGTCATTCCCGGAGTGGTGTTGATTTCAATGAAATAGAACTTGTCGCTGGCACGGTCGCGCATGAAATCGACTCGGCCCCAGCCCACACAGTCCGTGACGCGAAAGGCGTCGAGCGCCACCGCTTGTAACTCAGCCTCGTCCGCCGCACTGAGGCCGCTGGGGCAGTGGTACTGCGTGTCGTTGCGAAAGTACTTGGCCTGGTAATCGTAGAATTCGGTGGCCGGTTGGATGCGGATCGACGGCAGGCCGCGATCGTGCAGCACACCGACTGTGTATTCATCGCCGGTGATAAATCGTTCCGCGAACACGATGGGATCGACGGCGCTCGCCTCGGCGTAGGCCTGCGGCAGCTGCGCCGCCGTCTTGACCTTGGTGATGCCGACGCTCGAGCCCTGCGAGGCGGGCTTGACCATCATGGGCAGGCCGACGTTGCTCAGCGCACCCGGCAAGTCGGCGAGGCTCGACAGCACGGCGTACTCGGGCGCGACGTAGCCCGCGCCGACCACCACCCGCTTGGTCTTGAGCTTGTCCATGGTCAGCGCCGAGGCGAGTACCCCGCTGCCCGTGTAAGGCACCCCCAACCACTCGAGCGCGCCCTGCATCAGCCCATCCTCGCCCCCGGGTCCGTGCAGCGCTATCCATGCCCGATCGAAGCCCTCGCTCACCAGGGCCTGCACCGGCTTCTGCTGGGGATCGAAGGCGTGCGCATTCACACCGCGGCGAATCAATGCGGCGAGCACGGCATTGCCGCTCAGCAGGGAAATGTCGCGCTCGCTGGAATCCCCGCCGAGCAGCACCGCCACCTTGCCGAAATCCGCCGCCGCAGCGGCGCGCCGCAGGGTTGTTTTAAAGGTGAGCAGGCTCATGCCGGTTCCCCGACGATGCGCACTTCGGTATGGAGTGAAACCCCGTGAAGCTTCTCGACCGTGCGCTGCACGTGCACGATCACCGCCTCGAGATCGGCGGCGCGGGCGGCGCCGTGGTTGATGATGAAATTCGCATGCTTGTCGGATACCGAGGCATCGCCGATGCGAAAGCCCTTCAGGCCGGCGCTCTCGATCAGGCGCGCTGCATGGTCGCCCGGCGGATTGGTAAACACCGAGCCGCAGCTCCACTCGCCGATGGGCTGGGTCTGCTTGCGCTTGTCGAGCAATTCGCGAATGGCAGCGGAATTGACACCGGGGGCGCGGTCGAATTCGAGCTGCGCGCGGATGAACCATTCGTCGGCGGGTCCCTTCACGGATCGATAACCGATGGCGTAGTCGGCGGGCGTGCGCGTGTGACGCAGGCCGCGGCGATCGAGCACATCAACCTCGACCACATGGGGCCAGGTCTCGCCGCCCCAAGCGCCGGCGTTCATAGCGAGCGCGCCGCCCAAAGTGCCGGGAATGCCGGCAAAGAATTCCGCGGGCCCTAAGCCCCATTTCACGCACTGCCGCGCGATGCGCGCGCAGGGTACGCCGGCTTCAGCCTGGATGCGCGTGGCACTCAGGCGCTCCAGGGTGCCGAGCGCGCCATGCGTGGAAATCACGGCGCCGCGGACGCCGCCGTCACGTACCAGCAAATTGCTGCCGAGGCCCACCCACAGCAGCGGCAGCTGCGGCGGCAACTGGCGAATGAAGGCGCCCAAGTCCATGACATCGCGCGGTGTGAAGAATAGATCCGCCGGGCCACCCGCATGCCAGGAAGTGTGCTTGGCCATGGGCACGTCGTGCAGCACTCGGCTGCTGTACTCCGGCGACAGATCGGCGATTCGCTGCGCGCTCATCCCGCCGCCCCCGCCGCGAAACGGCTTTTCAGATCCTGCGCCACGGCGCCGATGTTGCCGGCACCCATGGTCAGCACCACGTCGCCATCATGCAGCACCGCACGCAGGTTGTCGGCCAGATCATCGACCCGCTCGACGAACACCGGCTCCATCAGTCCGCGCGACCGCACGGCGCGGCAAATGGCGCGGCCGTCGGCGCCGGCGATGGGTGTCTCACCCGCGGCATACACTTCGGTGACCAGCAGTACGTCGCAATCGCCGAGCACGCGTCCGAAGTCATCGAGCAGATCACGCGTCCTGGTGAAGCGATGCGGCTGGAAGGCCAGCACCAAACGACGTGTCGGCCACCCCTGGCGCACCGCGTCCAACGTGGCTGCGATCTCGGTGGGATGATGCCCGTAGTCATCGACAAGCAGCGCACGGCCGCCGAGCCACTCGATCTCGCCCAGTTGTTGCAGGCGTCGATCGATGCCTTGGAAATTGGCCAAAGCTTGCTGGATCGCTGCGGCCGGAATATCGAGTTCAGTGGCGACTGCCACGGCCGCGAGCGAATTCAAAACATTGTGACGGCCGGGCAAGTTGACGGTGATCGCCAGCGGCCCGTGTCCCGCGCGCAGCACCTGGTAACGTGATTGCAAACCGTCGCGCACCACATCGACGGCGCGTATGTCCGCTTCCGGCGCAAAACCGTAGGTGACGAAGGGCCGACCCACGGCCTCGAGAATGCCCTGCACCTGCTCATCGTCGCCGCACAGCACCGCGAGCCCGTAGAACGGCAAATTGTGCAGGAAATCGATGAAACTTTGCTTGAGGCGCGAGAAATCGCCTTCATGGGTTGCCAAGTGGTCGTTGTCGATATTGGTGACGATGGCAATCATGGGCTGCAAGTGCATAAAGGAGGCATCGCTCTCATCGGCCTCGGCCACCAGGTAACGGCCGGCGCCGAGCTTGGCGTTGCTGTCGGCACTCTTCAAACGTCCGCCGATGACGAACGTGGGATCCAAGCCGGCCTCGGCGAGCACGCTGGCCACCAGGCTGGTGGTCGTGGTCTTGCCATGCGTGCCGGCCACCGCGATCGAGTAGCGAAAACGCATCAACTCGCCCAGCATTTCTGCGCGCGGCACTACCGGCGTGCGCTTCGCCAACGCCGCCGCAACTTCCGGGTTGGAACGATTGACGGCGCTCGACACCACCACCACATCGGCCTCGCCCAACTGCTCTGCCGTGTGGCCGATGAAAATGGTCGCACCGAGGCGTGCCAGCCGCTGGGTGACTGCATTGGCCTTCAAGTCCGATCCCTGCACGGCGTAGCCCAAGTTGAGTAGCACTTCGGCGATGCCGCCCATGCCGCTGCCGCCGATGCCGACCATGTGTATACGGTTGATGCGGCGCATGCGGTCATCCAGGCGCGTGCGCACATTGATGCGCGTGGTATCGCTCATGGAAGTGGCGTCGCTCATGCGCGCGCTCCCGGCGCCATGCACAGGTCGGCAAGCCTTGCCGCCGCATCGATGATGCGCGAACTGCGGGCCGCATCGGCCATCTTCAGCAGCCGCGCGCGGTCGGTGACGAGTGCACCGATGGCCGCGCCCAAGCGCTCCGGGGTCAGGTCGCGCTCTTGAATCACTTGGGCCGCGCCGCTTCGCACCATCACTGCGGCATTCTTGGTCTGATGATCATCGATGGCCATGGGGAAAGGCACGAAGATCGCGCCGAGCCCGGCAGCCTGCAGTTCCGCGACGGTCATGGCGCCGGCACGGCACACTGCCAGATCGGCCCAGGCATAGGCCGCCGCCATATCCTCAATGAAGGGCAGCACCTCTGCCTCCACTTGGGCGGCAGCGTAGGCGGTGCGCGCCGCCGCCACTCCGCGTTCGCCGGTTTGATGCCGCACCTGCGGCCGCTTCTCGGCGGGCACCTGAGCGAGCGCCTGCGGCACCACGGCGTTCAGGCGCTGGGCGCCCTGGCTGCCGCCGAGCACTAGTAAGCGGGAGGCACCTCGCTCCGCGAAACGCAGCGCGGGAGCGGGCAATGCAGCAATGTCGGCGCGCACCGGATTGCCGATGGTTTGCGCAGCGACTTTGGGACCGAAACTCCCAGGAAATGCCTCGAGCACCTGGCCTGCCAGTCGCGCAAGCCAGCGATTGGTCGTGCCGGCAATGGCGTTTTGCTCGTGGATCAGCAACGGAATTCGCAGCAGCCACGCGGCGACGCCGCCGGGCCCGCTCACATAGCCGCCGGCACCGAGCACCGAGCGCGGCCGTATCCGCCGCAACACGCGCAGAGATTGCGCCACCGCTTTGAGTATGCGCAGCGGCGCCAGCAACCAGGTCGTCAGTCCCTTGCCGCGAATGCCGCCGATTTTTACCCATTCGATGGGAAAGCCGTTGGCCGGCACCAGCCGCGACTCCATGCTGCCTGGCACACCCAGCCACACCACCGCGACACCGCGCTCGCGCAACACCTTGGCCACGGCGAGAGCGGGGAACACATGACCGCCGGTACCGCCGGCCATGATGAGCACAGGACCGCCGCTGGTCGCAGCACTCATTGTTGGAGCGCTCATCGCGCGCCCCCCGGTATGCGCATCACTGCCGAACGGGAGCTGCATTTCACTTCGTGATAAATCCGCAGCACCACGCCCAGCCAGGCCAGGCTCACCAGCAGGCTGCTGCGGCCATAGCTCAACAGCGGCAGGGTCAGACCCTTGGTAGGCAACACACCCATGTTCACGCCGATGTTCACCATGGCCTGCAATCCCAGCCATACGCCGAACGCCAGCGCCAGATAGGATTGAAATCGCAGACCCGCCTGCGCCGCCATGCGCGAAATTTGAAACGCACGCCACACCAGCGCCATGAATAATGCGATGACGCCGAGCACGCCGACCAGGCCCAATTCCTCGGCCAGCACCGCGAACACGAAGTCGGTGTGCGCCTCCGGTAGATAAAACAATTTCTGCACGCTGCTGCCGAGCCCCACGCCGAACCAGGAGCCGCGGCCGATGGCGATCAGCGACTGCGTCAATTGAAAGCCGCCGTTGAACGGATCGTCCCAGGGATGTAAGAAGCCGGTAAGGCGCTTCAACCGATAGGCCGAGGTCAGCGCCAACACGGCGAATGCCAGCGTGGCCGCGGACACCAACAACAGCACATAGCGCAAGCGCGCGCCGGCGACGAACAGCACGGCAAAGCCCGTGGCGAACAGCACCGTGGTGGCGCCGAAATCCGGTTCGGCCAACAATAAAACTGCGGCGACAGTCAATAGCCCGACCGGTTTGGCGAGTCCGGGCAGCGTCGACTCGAGCTCGGTGCGTTTGCGCACGCAATAGCTGCACACCCAGATCAGAATCAGCACCTTGGCGAGTTCCGAGACTTGAAAATTGACCGGCCCGAGGCGCAACCAGCGGCGCGCACCGTTGACGGTGGCGCCGATGCCCGGAATCAGCACCAGAAACAACAATAGCAAGCCCAAGCACAGCAGTGCCAGGCCGTACTTATCCCACAGTTCAGTGGGCACGCGCGTCACCACCCAGGCAAACAACAGTCCGGCGAAGCCGAACACAAACTGCCGCTCGAGGAAGTAGAACGGATTGCCGAGATCGCGCGCGGCAATGGACATGGAAGCCGAGGTCACCATGATCAGGCCTACCAACAGCAGGCTGGCCACCAACCCCAGAGTGATGTGATCCCAGGCGAACGGCATGCGCTCCCGCGCCCGCACTCCGTAGGACATGGTAGCGGTGGTCATGAGACGCTGCCGGCGAGCTTGCGCACTGCGGCGGTGAACACATCGCCGCGCTCTACGTAATCGCGAAACATGTCGAGGCTGGCGCAGGCCGGTGACAGCAGCACGGTGTCGCCGGCGCGAGCGGCGCCGGCCGCAGCGATCACGGCCTCGTGCATGGAGCCCACGATTTCGCTGCTGCAGACGTCCCTGAGCGCTGCCGCCAACGCCGGCGCATCCTGGCCGATCAGCACCGCATGCCGCACCTTGCCGCGAAAGCTTGCCGCCAGCGGCGTGAAGTCCTGGCCCTTACCCTGGCCGCCGGCGATCATCACCAAAAGTCCCGGCATTCCAGCCACCGCGGCCAATGTTGCGCCGACGTTCGTACCCTTGGAGTCATCCACAAAACGCACTCCCGCCCGGTCGGCCACCCATGCAGAGCGATGCGGCAAGCCGGGGAAGGACTCGAGGGCCTCGAGCATCTTGTCCATCGGTAGATCCACCGCCTCGCCCAAAGCCAACGCCGCGAGCGCATTGGCGGCGTTGTGTAGCCCGGCGATCTTCATGCGCGCCACGTCGAGCAATGCCTTGCCCTGCCGCGCCAGCAGCGTCTGTGTTCCGACGTGCAGCAGCGAATAATCCGCGGGGCGGCTATCCGCCGGGCGGCCAACCGCGGGGTCCTTGATGGAGAACGTCACCACCTGCGGCATCGGCAAGCGCGCAACCGACGCACGCGCGGCCACCGGCGCGCGCATCGCTGACACCAGCGGATCATCCGCATTCAGCACCAAGGTTGCGGCGTTGGCGAAAATCCGCGACTTGGCGAGCGCATACGCCGTCACCGACGCATAACGATCCAAATGATCGGCGGAGACATTGAGGACCGCCGCCGCCTGCAACTGCAGCGAGGACGTGGTCTCCAATTGAAAGCTCGACAGCTCCAGCACGTACAGGTCCGGCACCGGTTGCTCTAGCAAGTCGAGTGCCGGAACGCCCAAGTTGCCGCCGGCGAGGACGCTGCGCCCGGCGGCAGCGGCCATGCGCGCCACCAGCGTCGTCACCGTGCTCTTGCCGTTGGTGCCGGTGATGCCGATCACCGGCGCATGTACCAGGCGTGCGAACAGCTCGATGTCGCCCAGCACCTCTATGCCGCGCTCCCGCGCCATGCGCGCGATGGGTTCATCCAGCGATACCCCGGGTGACATCAGCACCTGCTTTGCATCGTCGAGCAGCGACATATCAAAGCGCCCGAGGCGCAGGTCGAGTGAATTCGCCAGCTCGCCAAGATCGGCCAGCCCGGGCGGCGTCGGGCGCGAATCGGTGGCGCGCACCGCGATGCCGCGCTTCGAGAGATAGCGCAGACACGAGGCGCCCGTCTTGCCGAGACCGACGACGACGCTGTGCATCAGCGCAGCTTCAAGGTGGCAAGACCCGTCAGCACCAGCACGAAGCTGATGATCCAGAAACGCACGATTACTTTCGGTTCCGCCCACCCCTTGAGTTCAAAATGATGATGTATCGGCGCCATGCGGAATATTCGTTTGCCGGTCAGCTTGAATGACGCCACCTGCAGCATCACCGACACAGTCTCGAGCACGAATACACCGCCCATGACGAACAGCACGATCTCCTGACGCACGATGACGGCGAGGGTGCCGAGCGAGGCGCCGATCGCAAGTGCGCCGACATCGCCCATGAACACCTGCGCTGGATAGGAGTTGAACCACAGGAATCCCAAGCCCGCGCCCACCAAGGTGGCGCTGACGATGAGCGCTTCGCCGACGCCGGGGATGTAGGGAATCTGCAGATAGGTCGCAAATTTGAAGTTGCCGGTGGCGTAGGCGAACACACCGAGTGCGGCCGCCACCATCACCGCCGGCATGATGGCGAGACCGTCGAGACCATCGGTGAGATTCACGGCGTTGCTGGTGCCGACGATGACGAAGTAGGACAGCGCGACGAACGCAGCGGTGGACATGGGCACGGCCACGGCCTTGAAGAAGGGCACGTACAGCGAGGTCTCGGCCGGTGAGAGCCGCAAATGATGCAGCGTCATGATGGTCGCGAACCCCACCACCGATTGCGCCAGATACTTGTAGCGCGCGGCCAGACCCTTGGAATTGCCCACGACTAATTTCAAGTAGTCGTCGTAGAAGCCGATCAGGCCGAATCCCAAGGTGGTCGCCAACAGTATCCAGACGAAGCGGCTCGATAGGTCAGCCCACAGAACGGTACCGAGCACCATGGCCACCAGGATCAGGCCGCCGCCCATGGTGGGCGTACCGGACTTCAGCAAATGCGATTTCGGCCCGTCGCTGCGCACCTGTTGCCCGATCTGGTAGCGGCTCAACATCGCAATCATGGTGGGACCGATGCACAGCGCCAACGCCAGCGCGGTGACTGCCGCGAGAATGGCGCGCAGCGTCAGGTACTGAAAGACATGAAAGCCACTGTAGAACCGCGCCAGGTATTCGGTAAGGGACAGCAACATTCGTTAGTTCACTCCGCCGGTCAGCGCCTGCACTACCCGCTCCAATCGATTCACACGGGATCCCTTGATGAGCACGGTCACGCCCGGGGCCAGTTCAGTCTGCAAACGACGGGTCAGGGAATCGGCGTCGGCGAACCACTCGGCGCCGGCGCCGAAGGTCTCGACTGCGCGCGAGCTCTGCGGTCCGAGCGCGAACAAGCGCTTGATGCCGCAATCCCGCGCATAGGTGCCCATGTGTGCGTGACTGTCTTCGGCGTAGTCGCCAAGCTCGGCCATGTCGCCGAGCACCAGCCAGGTCGGTCCCGGCAGTGACCGCAGCACTTCGAGCCCGGCGCGCATCGAACTCGGATTGGCGTTGTACGAGTCATCGATGATCCAGCTGTCGCGCGCCCCTGCTTTGAGCTGCAGGCGGCCCGCGACGGCACGAAAATCGCCGAGGCCGGCGGCTATTTCCTCCAAGGATGCGCCCGCGGCACTCGCCGCCGCAGCCGCGGCCAGCGCATTGCCGACGTTATGTGCACCGCCCGCCTTGAGCAGGATCGGACGAGTTCCCAACGGACATTGCAAAGTGAAGCGCGTGGCGAACTCGCCGCGCTCGATGCACAGCTGCATATCCTTGGCCATGAAATCCGCATCGGCGTGCACGCCGAAGGTGACGATGCGGCGCGCCGTGGCGATACCGCGCCAGTAGCCGGCATAGGCATCGTCGGCATTGATGACGGCGATGGCATCCGTTTCGAGGCACGACACCATTTCGCCCTCTCCCTGCGCGACGCCGTCCAAGTTGCCGAAGCCCTCGAGATGTTCGGCACCGGCATTGGTAATCAGACCCACGGTGGGCCGTGCCAGACGCACCAGCTCGGCCACATCGCCGATACGATTCGCACCCATCTCCACCACGGCGCTGCGATGCGAGGCCTCCAGGCGCATCAAGGTCACGGGCACGCCGATGTGATTATTGAGATTGCCGTGCGTCGCCATGCATACGCCCATGCGCGACAGGATGGCAGCGGTCATTTCTTTCGCCGTGGTCTTGCCGTTGCTGCCGGCTACGGCCACGATGGGAATCGAAAATTCGGCGCGCCAAGCCTTGCCCAAGGCTTGCAGCGCACGCATGGCATCCGCCACCACGACCTGCGGCAGCCCATGCTCGACGGCCCGATCGACGATGGCGCCGACGGCGCCGCGCGCAGCGGCCGCCGCCACGAAATCACCGCCGTCGAAGTTGGGGCCGCGCAGCGCGACGAACAGCGCGCCGGGCTGGAGCGTGCGGCTGTCGGTGGCCACCGCGCCGTAACGATGATCCTCGCCCAGCAAGCTGCCGCCGACGATGCGCGCCGCATCGCTCAAGGTACGCTGCATCGATTGCACGGCAGCGTTCAAGCCGCCACCCCGAGATAGCGCTGTGCTTCGCGCCGGTCGCTGAAGCTGCGCCGCGTTGCCCCGTAGATCTGGTAATCCTCGTGGCCCTTGCCGGCGATCAGCACCACATCCGCAGGTCCTGCTTCCTTGAGCGCCGTGGCGATGGCCTCGCCGCGGTCATGAATGACCCGCGGGACGCGGGACTTGATGCCGCTGACGATGGCGCGAGTGATGAGCTGCGGATTCTCCGAGCGCGGATTGTCGTCTGTGACGATGATTTGATCGGCCAACTCATCGGCAATGCTGCCCATGATAGAGCGCTTGCCCGGATCGCGGTCACCGCCGCAGCCGAACACGCACCACAGCGCGCCCTTGCAATGCTCGCGTAGCGCCGCCAATGCCTTGGCGAGTGCATCCGGAGTATGCGCGTAATCGACCACGGCCACGGGCTTGCCGCCGGCGGCGGGTTCGACGACTTCCATGCGTCCCGGCGGCGCAATACATTGGGCCAAGGCCTGCGCCGCTGCGCTGAGCGAAGTGCCCAGCGACAAGAGGCAGGCGATGACCACCAGCGAATTCTCGGCGTTGAAGCGGCCGAGTAATCGGGTGGTCACCTGGGCTTGGCCGAAACTACCGTCCACCTGCATGGAAATGCCGCGCAGATCCAATGTCACCTGCGACGCGAACAGGTTGCGCTCGGCCAGCCACCCCCATTCTCCGGCGCCGACCCAGATCGCAGTGAGCGGTACGGGTCCGGCCAGCTTGTGCGCCAACTCGCGGCCGAACGCATCGCCTACATTGATGATGATGTGCTGCAAGTCGGGCGCGTCAAACAGCCGCGCCTTGGCGGCACCGTAAGCACACATCGTCTGGTGATAGTCCAGATGGTCGCGGCTCAAATTGGTGAACGCGGCCGAGTGGAAACGCACGCCGGCGGTCCGATCCTGGTCCAGCGCCTGCGAGGACACTTCCATCGCCACTTCGCGCACGCCCGCTGCACGCAGCTGCGCAAGCTGGCGATGCAGAGTGACTGCGTCGGGGGTGGTGAGCGTCGGTGCCGCCAGCGAGCCGGTGCGGCCCCAGCCGATAGTGCCCATGTAGGCGGCCGAGGAGCCCAGTTTCTCCAGACACTGTGCCAGCAAATACGCGCAAGTGGTCTTGCCGTTGGTGCCCGTGATTGCGGTGATGCGCAGCTGCGAGGAGGGCCAGCTAAAAAAGCGATCGGCAATACGGCCTACGAGATCCTTGAGTCCCGGTATCCCGGCGGCAAACACCGTCGACGGCAACTTCGGCAGCGATACGTGTGCGCTGGGCTCGTACAGCACCACCGTGGCGCCGCGCTTGACCGCTTCGGCGGCAAACTTAAGTCCATGCGCGGTGCGGCCCGGCAAGGCAAAAAACAGACTGCCGCTGCGCGCTTCGCGGCTGTCGAGAGTCAGATCGGTGACGCGCGATTCAGTCGGCGGTAGCGCCGCGATGCCATCGAGCAGCCACATGAGTGAAGTGCTCACGGCGTGTCGTTCGCCTGCACCAAGGTGGTCGCAGGCACGTTCTGCAAATCATCGGGAGCGATGTCCATCAGACGCAGGGCGCCCGACATGACGCTCGCAAACACCGGCGCCGCCACGGAGCCGCCCTGGGCCAAGGTGCCACCCTCTTGCACTTCCCGGCTGGGCTCATCGATCACCACCACCGTGGCAAGCTTGGGATGCGTGGCTGGCACCAAGCCGGCAAATACCGCCATGATCCGGTCGGTGGAATAGCCTCCGGCGATCGATTTGAAGGCGGTGCCGGTCTTGCCGGAAACCCGATAGCCGATCAGCGAGGCGCGCGTCGCGGTGCCGCCCTTTTCGACCACATGCTCCATCATCCCGATCAGCGACGTGCACACCTTCTGATCGAGCACCCGCTCGCCCGCCACCGGGCCGGACACTTTCTCGAATGAAATGGGACGCTTCAGGCCGCCCGCGCCGATGGTGGCGTAGGCGTGCGCCAATTGCAGCGGCGTAACCGACAGCCCGTAACCGTGCGACATGGTGGCAATGCCGATGGGCCGCCAATGCGAATAGTGACTCAGCATGCCTGCCGACTCGCCGGGATAACCGCTGCCGGTCACCTGGCCCAAGCCTAAACTGTTCAACGTGTGCCAAATCTCCTCGGGCGGCAGCGACAGCGCTACTTTCGCGGTGCCGACATTGCTCGACTTCGCCAGGATGGTCGCCAGATCGATGACGCCGAAGTTATGTTCGTCCTCCTCCATCTTGTTGCCGACCTTGAAGTAGCCGGGCGAGGTATCCACCACACTGTCCTCGCGGTACTGCCCGGAGGCGAGCGCCGCGGCCATGAAGAAGGGCTTGACGCTGGAGCCGGGCTCGAAAATATCCGTGGCCGCGCGATTGCGGTACAAGCCGGCCTTCAGCTGTTCGCGGTCGTTCGGGTTGTAAGAGGGCTGGTTCACCATGGCCAGCACTTCGCCGGTGTCGACATCAATGACGATGGCGGAGCCGGCGTGTGCGCGGTACTCCTGCATGGCGGCTTTCAATTCGCGGTACGCCAGATATTGAATGCGCAGGTCGATGCTGGTGACGAGGTCACGACCCGGCCGCGGCGCGCGGATGCTCTCGACGTTTTCGACATAGCGCCCCTGCATATCCTGGATGACGCGCTTCGCCCCGTCCTCGCCGTTCAGCAGCTGATCGAAGCCGAGTTCCAATCCCTCCTGCCCCTTGTCGTCGATGGTGGTGAAGCCCACCACATGTCCCGAGACTTCGCCGGCGGGGTAGTAGCGCCGATATTCGCGCAGCAGGTATACCCCGGGGATTCCCAAGGCTTTGATGTGCGCCGCCTGCTCCGGCGGCATATGTCTCTGCAAGTACAGGAACTCGCGGTCCAGATTGCTGGTGATGCGCCGCACCAGGGACTGCTGGTCCGCCTTCAGCGCCTTCGCCAGTTTCGGCAATTGATCGATATTGTCGTTGAGTTCCTGTGGATTGACCCAGACGCTGTCCACCGGGGTCGACACGGCGAGCGGCTCACCGTTGCGGTCCGTGATGGCACCGCGATGCGCCGCGATCTTGACCACGCGCATCGACCGAGCGTCGCCTTGGCTGGCAAGAAAACCGTGATCGAGCAGCTGCAACTCCACCGCACGCGCCACCAGCCCTGCCGCGCCGAGCAGCACCAACCCCAAAATCAAAGTTGAACGCCAGTGATAGCTCCTCGCCTGGGCGTCGTTGTCGCCGGCGCGCAATCTCACTGCCGCACGATCCGTACATCACGGGTTTGCGGCAGGTTCATTTGCAGTTTGGCGTTGGCCACGCGCTCGACGAAGGCATGCGAAGACCAAAAGCTTTGCTCCAATTGCAGGCGGCCCCACTCGATCTCCAACGAGTCGCGCTCGGCATTGAGTTTCTCGAGGCGCACGAACATGTCGCGCGCCTTGTGCCGCGCATAAATCACTTGCACGGCGGAACCTAGGACGGCGAGCCACAGCAGCGGCATGGCGAGCGGCATCCAGCGGCGGTATTTCATGCGGCGATTCCTTGCAGGCGTTCAGCGATGCGCAGACGCGCACTGCGCGCCCGCGGATTTTCAAAAGTTTCATTGTCGTCGGCTTGGACGGCCTTGCCGACGAGCTTCAGTTTGGGACGCGCATGCGCAGGTATGTCGGGCAGGCCTGCATACATGGGATCCGCAAGCGCGTGACGGCGCATGAATTGCTTGACCATGCGATCCTCGAGCGAGTGGAAGCTGATCACGGCCAGGCGACCGTGCGGCGCCAGACGTGTGAGCGCCGCATCGAGCGCCGCCTCGAGTTCGGCGAGTTCCCCGTTCACGTGAATACGCAACGCTTGGAAAACCCGCGTCGCCGGATGCTTGGTGCGAGGGCGGCCCGACGCATCGCGGTTGGGAGCGACGCGCGCAATCATCTCGGCGAGCTGCACGGTAGTTTCGAACGGCTGCGATTCACGGTCCTTCACGATGGCGCGCGCGATGCGCGGTGCCAGACGTTCCTCGCCGTAGTTGCGAAAGATGCGAATCAATTCGTCCAAGGAGGCACCGTTGACCACGTCCGCAGCGCTCAAGCCGACGCCCGCAGTCATGCGCATATCCAGCGGCCCGTCTTGCACGAAGCTGAAACCGCGCGAGGGTGTGTCGAGCTGCGGCGAGGAGACGCCCAAATCGAACACGATGCCGTCGAACTTGAGGCCCGGCTCGACCTGGTCCGCGCATTCGGCCAGGGCAGAAAACCGGGCGAGGAATACCGCCACTCGCGGATCAGCCGCGAAGCGCGCCCTGGCCTCCGCGATGGCCGCTGAATCACGGTCGAGGCACAGCAAACGACCGGTGACCGTGAGATTCTGCAAAATCGCCCCTGCATGTCCGCCTCGACCAAAAGTGGCATCCAAGTAGGTGCCGCTTCCCCGTATGTTCAGTCCGGCCAGTACCTGTGCTAGCAGTACCGGCGTGTGTCCCTTTGCCGCGCCACTCACTGCGCCGGCCGGCTACAGGATCAGCGCTGCGAGATCGGGAGGCAGATCACCGGCGTCGCTCTCCAGCCATCCGTCACGCCGCTCGTTCCACCGCGCCTCATCCCACAATTCAAATCTCACTCCCTGCCCGATCAACATCGCATCCCGCGTCAGCAAGCCGAATTCACGCAAATTCGGCGGCAGGAGCATGCGCCCGTGTCCGTCCAATTCGAGTTCGGTTGCATACCCCACCATGAGGCGCTGCAACCCCCGATTGACTGGGTTCATTGACGACAAACGCATCAATTTCCGCGCCAACTCCTCCCAATCGGGGAGGGGGTAAATGAGGAGGCATCGGTCCTTGTCCACGGTGACCACCAATTTGCCGCCGCACACCTCCTGCAGCCGCTCCCGATACCGGGTCGGCATGACCATCCGGCCCTTGGCGTCGAGAGTTAGTTTGTTGGAGCCGATAAACATAATTATATGGGCCTGGCGACCCACTCTCTCCCACAATTTCCCACCGGGCACCACTATAGGGAGCGCAGCGCCGCACTGTCAACGTGTTAAGTTAAAAAAACCCCCGCCCGACAGTGACTTAGGTCACATTTCGTACAATGCCGCGATGGCTCGGTGACGAGTTGGTTTTGAATCAATCTGTTAGGAGTTTTTGTTGAAAAGCGCGTCAGGAGCCAAAAGGCGCCATCTGCTCCTAACTTCGGCGATCATGCGGCGATTACGCCGAATCAGGCGCGGCGGCCCAACCCGTTATCAGTCGGGGCCTGCTCAGCCCCGGGAAATTCGCGCGTCAGCGCTAGAAAAGAGTCGGCCGTTAAGCCGGGTTCTGTCTTGGACAGTCATTCCTCTGGGATGCGCGTCGCCGCGCAGCTCTAGCAGCCTACCCGGAAGCCTCATGTGGGCCACATGGTGCGGCTTGCGCCGCGTGCTTCCCTATTTGGCCTTGCTCCAGGTGGGGTTTGCCGTGCCGCTGATGTTGCCACCCGCGCGGTGCGCTCTTACCGCACCATTTCACCCTTACCGTTGCCGCTCGCGCGTCACTTAGGCGGTATCTTTCTGTTGCACTTTCCGTAGGCTCGCGCCCCCCAGGCGTTACCTGGCACCGTGCCCTATGGAGCCCGGACTTTCCTCCATGTGCTTTCGCACACAGCGACTGTCTGGCCGACTCTTGAGCGCACCTTATCAGGTTTGCTTGAGCAGCAATGCCCGCTTATAGGCCTCGTTGTCGCGCACCGCGTTGATTTGCGCCGCCAAACGGGCCGCTTGTTTCAAGGGAAGTTCGGCGAGCAATATTTTCAAAGTCCGGTCAAGCGCACCCCCGTGGCCATCGGCCCCACCCTCATCCGCCTCGCCCTTCTGCGGCGCGCCGCCGATGAGCAATACGATTTCACCACGGCCGAAATCGGCATCGGTGCCGGCGCGCGCCAGCAGTTCCGCGAGCGATCCTCGATACGTCGTTTCATGCATTTTGGTGATTTCACGCGCCACAGTGGCACTGCGTTCGCCGCCGAAAGCGGCTGCACAATCTTCCAGTGTGTCGCGCACTCGATGCGGCGCCTCGTACAACACCAATGTGCGAATCTCAGTCGCCAGACTCTCGAGCCGCTTGCGGCGCGCGCCGCCACGCGCAGGCAGAAACCCTTCAAAACAGAAGCGATCCGTCGGCAGCGCACCGATCGACAGCGCGGCGATTGCCGCACAAGGTCCCGGAATGGCGACGATGTCGAAGCCCGCCGCGGCTACTGCGCGCACCAGTTCAAAACCCGGATCGCTGATGGCGGGCGTGCCGGCGTCGCTGACCAACCCTACCGACTCGCCTCGTTGCAGGCGCTGGATAATTTCGACTGCACGCTGCTGCTCATTGTGATCGTGCAGCGATAACTGCGGCGTCTGAATGCCGAAATGCTTGAGAAGCACGCCGGTATGGCGGGTATCTTCTGCCGCAATCAAGGACACAGTCTGCAAAACTTCGCGCGCACGCGCGCTCAAATCGCCCAAATTACCGATCGGCGTCGCGATCACGTACAACCGCCCTGCCGCCCCGATAGCCACTATAATCTGCCTATATTGAAGGAATAAGGAGTGCAGGGTATGGCAGCGATCTCTCGACGTCCACGGCGGCCACTGTATGCGGCGCTGGCGATATCGCTGCTCTTGGCAGCTTGCAGCCTGGTGCGACAGGAGACGCCGCCTCAGGACCAGCAGGCTCACGCGCTGCGCTTGGCCACGGAGGGCAAACACGCAGAGGCGGCGCAGGCCTTCGCCGATCTCGCCGCCGAACAACCCGGCAATCATGATAACTACGCATTGCTGAGCGCCGAGCAATGGCTGGCCACCGGTAATATGGCTGCCGCCAAACAGGCATTCGCCACGCTGTCGGCGGAGGCGCGCACGCGGCTACCCACCGAATACGCTTTGGTTGCCGCGGAGCTGGCCTATGCGGAGAACGACGGCACCCGCGCCATTCGCGAATTGGACCTCATCGCCGTTCCCACCTCGGCCGACCAAGCGCAAAACTATTGGTGGATTCGTGGCCGCAGCGCATTCCTTACCGGCCGCCCGGTCGAAGGTACCCGAGCGCTGGTGGAACGCGAGCGCTTCCTCACCGATCCTGCCGCCCTGCGCGCGAATCACGCCGAGCTGTTCAGCCGCATTCGCAGCGCCGCCGAACACGGCCAGTCTCTGCAGCCGCCGCCGAAGACCGATCCCATCGTGGTCGGCTGGCTGGAGTTGGGCCCGGTGGCCGTCGGGCTGGCCCGCGATCCCATGCGCGCCGCTGCCGGACTTTCAAACTGGAGGCGCGCCTATCCGCAACATCCGGCCAACGACAGCGTACTGAACCAGGCGTCAACGCAGCTCGCCGCGGCCTCGGAATACCCGGATGCCATCGCACTGCTGCTGCCGCTGTCGGGCCGATCCGAGGCCGTCGGCACCGCTGTGCGTGACGGCTTCATTGCCGCCTACTTGGAACAGGATGCGGCAACCCGGCCGCGCTTAAAAATCTACGACGTGGCCGCGGAATCCGTGGGCAGCGCTTACACGCATGCCGTCGCGGAGGGTGCCGGCTTCGTGGTGGGCCCGCTCACCAAGGAAGACGTGGCAGCGCTCGCTCCTCTTAGCGGTGGTCACACGCCGGTACTGGCCTTGAATTTTCTCGGCGACGCCGTGATTGCACCCAAGGATTTTTATCAGTTCGCACTGTTCCCGGAAGATGAGGCACGCATGGTCGCCCGGCATGCGGTCACCGACGGCCGGCTCAATGGCGTCGTCATCGTACCCGGCGGCGAGTTGGGAAATCGCGTTGCCGCGGCCTTTGCGGATGAGCTTTCGCATCATGGCGGCGCCGTGCTCGGCAGCCAGCACTACGACAATTCCCAGGCCGATTTCGGCGACATCATCAAGCAACTCATGCAAGTGCGGATGGTCAAGGGCGAGCCGCCGACGCATCGCACGGATGCCGCCTTTATTTTCGTGGCAGGCACCGCCAGCGTCGCCCGCCAAATCCTGCCGCAGCTGAAGTTTCACTACGCCGGCGATGTGCCGGTGTATTCCATGTCCGACAGTTTCGAGCCGGATCAGACCGCGAACAGTGACCTCGAAGGCATGATGTTCCCCGATATGCCCTGGATGATTGCAGGCGATCCGGTGACCACGCAGATTCGCGATACGGTACGCGCGGCCTGGCCGGCTCGGACCGCACGGCGCGATCGCCTGTATGCATTTGGATTCGACGCCTATCGCCTGGTACCGGTGCTGCGCTCCAAGGCGCCCGCCGCGGCGAGCGAGATCGCAGGAGTCTCGGGCCGATTGCATCTCGATGAACAGAATAGGATCCGTCGCGACCTCGATTGGGCGCAAATCAGGAACGGCGCGCCGAATCGCTTAACTTCGCCCTAGAAATCTAAGGGACTGTACGGGCCCGCAGGATTTCGGCAAGGTTCAGCGGCGCGGGCGCCTGCATCTTGCGGAATGCCGACTGCCATCGATCGGTCTCCGTGCATAACTTGCCGATGAAAGTCGCAGATGCCTGCCAGCGGCGCGACAACTCATCTACACCGGCCGCGATCAACTCCTCGCCGGCTTGCAGCTGATTAATCACAGTGTCGAATGCGCGCTTCATTTAACAAAATATTACTGCAACGCAGCCGCTTGGGAAATTGTCGGCGAATAAAGACATGCAGTGCGGCTCAGCCAGAGAAAGAATGGCGATGCTGCAGGCGCCGCGTCCCGCCCACCGGCAATAGAAAGAAACTCTCCGCCGCCACGCCCTTGGCACTGCACACGCCGGCAAGTTCGTGCAGCGGCTGATCCAGCGGGTCGTCCGCAAGTTGAAATGTTCCCCAGTGCACGCCCAAGCTGCGCTTCGCGCCGAGATCCAGGTGGATCTGCACGGCCTCGTTGAGATCGACATGCTGATCCTTCATGAACCAGCGCGATATCGAATCCCCCGCCCTGCTCCGCGGTTTGCCGGCTCGCGAATCTTTCGCGCGCATCGCTAAAGTCCTTGCTATAGCCCGTATCGCCGGTGAAAAACCAATGACAATCCGCGCCGAATGCCGCCCATCCGCCTTACAGTGTCTGGTTGCGATCGGTTAGCGTGCGACTCGACCAATGCTGCGCCGGAGTCAGGTGGAACTCGGTACGGCGGCCGTCTGCGGCGATCAGCTCATGCGCATCCCACCAGTCCAATTCCACGGCGCCGGCAACACCCTGTGCTTCCAGCCAGGCTTTCAATCCCAGCGGCACCAGAAACTTGGGCGCGCCGCGAAAATATCGGATCGGTCAGCACATTGAGGCCACCGGCCTGCAGCAGCGTGGTGGCATGGCCTATCCACGTCGCGGCAGGGATCATCTCACTGCCCGCGCGCGCATTGCGGCCGATAAAATCAAGGTCGGCTGTCACTTGCGGCGTGGGCAGCGTCGCGCTCGGCGGCAGGTGATCGCGGATGCGCTCCATTTGCCAGCGCAGCAGGTTGCCCAATGATTGGGTGACCGACTCGATGTAGTTGTTACGAAACCCTTTTTTCGTGTGATGGTGCTTCGGCATCAATTCATTTTGCCACGAAGCGGTGGCTTATCCTTGCTGACGGCGCGGCTTGGTCCACGCACTCTGGTTCGCATGTCTAGCGACTTTAACTTGGCACGTGGTGCCGCGTCGGAATCGCTCGCGGCCGAGTATCTGCAAGCACGAGGTCTGAAGATTCTCGCGCGAAACTTGCGGTGCCGCGCCGGGGAGCTCGATCTGGTCTGCACCGATGGCGGCGTGCTGGCCATCGTCGAAGTACGGCAGCGGGTTCGCATCGATTTCGGCGGCGCGCTCGCCTCCGTGAACGCCTGCAAGCAGCGCAAGCTGATTCGCGCCACCTGTTTCTTCTGGCAGCGGACACCCGCCTGGCGGGTCTACCCCGTACGCTTCGATGTGGTCGGCGTCCAAGGCCTGCCGGACGGCACTCACCACATCGAATGGATCAAGGACGCTTTTCGCGCTACTTGACCACCTGCAGCTTGGGGCGCTTCGCCTTGGACTTGGCCTCGGCATCTTTCCCGGCGGGCGCCGCCGGCGGCCCGTCCGTGGGATCGGGGTCGGCATCACCCTCGGGGAAAATCATGCCCTGGCCGGTCTCCCGTGCGTATATGCCTAAGACGGCCCGTACCGGCACCTGCACCGCGAACCCAACGCCGCCAAAGCGAGCCTCGAAACTGACGAACTCATTGCCCAATTTCAGCATCTGGGTGGCGGAAAAACTCACATTGAGGACGATTTTGCCGTCCTTCACATACTGGCGCGGCACGCTCGCACCCTCGGCAGCCGCATCCACCACGATGTGCGGGGTTTCCCCGCTGTCGGAAATCCATTCGTGCAGGGCACGCAGCAGATACGGGCGGCGCGGCTTCAATGACGCATATCCCGTTCGGCCTCGGTCAGACAGGCGCGAAACGTCGAGCGCGCAAAGATCGAATTCATATATTTCTGAATGGGTGCCGCCTGCGCCGGCAATTCGATGCCATAGCTCTGCAGGCGCCACAGGATGGGCGCGATGCTGGCGTCGACCAGGGAGAATTCGTCGCTCAAGAAAAACGGTTTAGCCTTGAACACCTCGGCGCTCGCGCAGATCGCTTCGCCCAACACTTTGCGGCTATGCGCCGCCGTCTTGCTCTGCGGATCCAGTTCTATATCGCGCGCCAAGGCGTACCAGTCGCGCTCGACTCGATACAGCGCCACCCGAAATTGCGCCCGCGTCACCGGATCGATGGGCATCAACGGCGGGTGCGGGAAGCGCTCATCCAAGTACTCAATGATGACGCGCGAGTCGTACAGCACCAGGTCGCGATCCACCAGGGTCGGCACGCTGTGATAGGGGTTCAGATCGAGCAGGTCTTCCGGCAAATGGTTCGGATCGACATTGATCAATTCGATCGCGATGCCCTTCTCGGCAAGCACTAGCCTAGTCCGGTGACTCCAGGGGTCAGCCGGTGCGGAAAACAGAGTCATCACCGAGCGACGTGCCACTAACGCGATCTCCTGGGAGCGTAAACAAACGGGAGTCCCCGCTGCTGCGTCAGTGGACGTCCTTCCAATACTCTTTCTTCAGCAAGTAGGCGAACACAAAAAACACCAGCAGAAATAGCGTTACAAAAACACCCATCGATTGGCGTTTTGCCTTGACGGGCTCACCCGCATAGTCGAGGAAATTGACGATGTCCCGAATGAACTGATCATACTCCTCTGTCTTCATGGCGCCCGGGGTCATTGATTCGACGCCGTCCAGCACCATTCTGGCGCCACCGGCGTCCGGTTCGTTCTTGAACACCGGCTTCTGCAAGCCCTGTTGGTACTGCAGCACATGCGGCATCGCGGTGCTGGGCAGGTAGAGATTGTTGACCCCCCAAGGACGAGTCTTGTCGCTATAGAAGCCCGTCAGATACGAGAAAAGATAGTCCGTGCCGCGGGCCCGAGCCATCAGCGACAGATCCGGCGGCTGCTTGCCGAACCAGCTCTCCGAATCGTGCGGCATGGCCGAATTGATGGTCTCGAACGGCTTGTCCGTCGTGAACATCAAACTGGCGGCGAGTTCGGACTCGGGGATCTTGAGGTCTTCCGCCATGCGGCTGTAGCGCAGATATTTCAGTGAGTGGCAGCCGGAACAGTAATTCATGAAATTACGCGCGCCGCGCTGCAGGGACTCGGTATTAGCAATGTCCGTGCCGGCATGCTTGAGGGCAATGCCACCCTCCTCCTCGGCGCCGGCCGCAGCGGCGCAAAACAGCACTACCGCGATCAAAATCCAGCTTTTATGCATGTCCCGTGACCCTTTCCGGCACCGGCTTCACGCTGTCGAATTTCGTGTACCAGGGCATCAGCAAAAAGAAAGCAAAGTACAAAACGGTGCAGACTTTGGCCAGCGTCGGGTAGATGCCCGAGGGAGGTTTCAAGCCGCAAAGGCCTAAGGCGAAGAATGATAGAACGAAGATGGTCAACATAATCTTGTAAATCGGGCCGCGGTAGCGGATTGATCTCACCGGCGAGCGGTCCAGCCACGGCACAAAGAACAGCACCACAATTGACGCGCCCATCACCAGCACACCCCAGACTTGCGTGCCCGCAAAGGATGGCACAGCCCGCAACATGGCGTAGAACGGGGTGAAATACCACACCGGTGCAATATGCGGCGGCGTCTGCAGCGCATTGGCGGGCTCGAAGTTAGGCGACTCCAGGAATAAGCCGCCGAAGGTGGGCGCAAAGAAAATTACTGCGCAAAACAGCAGCAGGAAGCCCGCGACGCCGACTAAGTCCTTTACCGAGTAATAGGGGTGGAACGGGATGCCGTCCAGGGGATGGCCATTCGCATCCTTGTACTTTTTAATGTCGATGCCGTCGGGATTGTTGGAGCCCACTTCGTGCAGCGCCATGACATGCGCGATCACCAGGAATATCAACGCCAGCGGCAGCGCGGCTACGTGCAAGGCGAAAAAGCGGTTCAAGGTGGCATCCGCAATGTAGTAGTCGCCGCGGATCCACTCGACCAGGCTCGAACCCACCACCGGCAGGCTGCCGAATAAAGATACGATCACCTGCGCGCCCCAGTAGCTCATGTTGCCCCAGGGCAGCACATAGCCCATGAAGCCTTCCGCCATCAGCAGCAGGAATATCAGGCAGCCGAAGATCCACACCAGCTCGCGCGGTTTACGGTGCGATCCGTACAGCAGCGCGCGAAACATATGCAGATACACCACGATGAAAAATGCCGATGCACCGGTTGAGTGCAGGTAACGGATCAGCCAGCCCCAATTCACATCCCGCATGATGTATTCGACGGACGAGAAGGCCTCTGCCGAAGAGGGCTTGTAGTTCATCGTCAGGAAAATCCCCGTCACCAGCTGGTTCACCAGGATCAACAGGGCCAGCGAGCCGAAGTAGTACCAGAAATTGAAATTCTTCGGCGCGTAGTACTCAGCGATGTGTTCCTTCCACAAGCTGGTCAGCGGGAAACGTTGATCGATCCAGCCCAATAATCTTTCTCCGGCCATCGCGAACCTCTATCTTGGCTAAACTTTGGGGGCGTCGTCGACGCCGATCACTATGCGGGCATCTTTCGCGAACGCATACGGTGGCACCGTCAGGTTCTTCGGCGCCGGCATACTCTTGAACACGCGGCCCGACAAATCATACTTGGAGCCATGGCAGGGGCAATAAAAGCCACCCGGCCAATTGGCGCCCAAATCGGCGCCGGCCACCTGGAACGATTTGTTCGCTTCAAATGCGCCCAAGGGCGAGCAGCCCAGGTGCGTGCACACCGCCAATCCTACCCAATATTCGGGGTTGCGCGCGCGTGCCGCGCCGGAGGATTTGATGTAGTCAGGCTGCATCGAGTCATCGGAAGCGGGATCCGCCAGCATGGCGTCGTGATTGCCCAATTGTTCGACGCTGCCCTTCACCCGCCGCACTACGAACACTGCCTGGCCGCGCCACACGACTTTGAGCATCTGGCCGGCTTCGAGCTTGGATGCATCCACTTCGACCGGCGCACCCAGAGCCTTGGCCCGTGCGCTCGGCTGCCACGACGACAAGAAAGGCACGGCCGCGAACGCAACGCCGATCGCTCCGGTGCCGACTGTAGCCGCCGTCAACAAGCGGCGCCGGCTATGGTCAACCTGATCACTCATTCAATTGCCCCCAAGCATTGTTGACAAAACTTCACGTAAACCCCTGTTGCCGTAGTGTTTCCCAAAGAATATTCGGAGCGCATTATACACAGAAAGCTTAATATCCCTTAAGGCTCGAGGAGCGATAATAATTGCAGAACACGCGCGTCCTCGTGAGTTTTTTGATCAAGGCAGTGGTAGTCGGCCTGGCGGCGGCATTTCTGGTGGTCTGGTGGAAGCCGGCGTTGCTCGGCAGAACGGCCGCGCCGGCTGCACCCACGCCGGGGGCGCGCACGCCCGCAG
>JBBRQO010000036.1:0-42483 GCA_038226325.1 Steroidobacterales bacterium
GAATTTTGGGCCGTTGAGGTTTCAACAGCTTGAATATGCGGAACCGGCTGGCACCGACGCGTTCATCGGCTACAACTTCTTCGCCAGGCACGTCGTCTGCATCGACTTTCCGGGGAAGCGATTCCTGATACGAAAGTAGATGATAAAGACAATGCAATGGGTACTCTCAGGGCTAAATTAGGCGGGATGCCGGGTGCGCGTTAGCGTGGCGCGCGCCGCTGCCTGGGCGGCGAGTTCCGCCAGCCCCAATTTAAGGTACACCGCGGCGAGCGCCGTGTTCACCTGCACGCCATCGGGATCCGCCATGCGCCGTAACTCCAATGCCTGCTGAGCAGTGGTCGAGCGGCCGCTCTTGATAGCGGCATCCAATAGAATCTGCTCGAACAGATCGCGTTGTGCATGACTGCCGCCGACTTCCGCCATGCGCGGCACACTGACAGCCAAGCGCTGCCAGGCCAGCGCGTAGTCCCCGCGGGCGTGAGCATAGAGACCCTCGCTCCCGGGCAACGCGACTTCGCGCCAGACCTCGCGCGTGAACGGCGATGCCGTCTCAGCGGCATGCCGCACAGCTGCCAGTAAAGTATCGGCTTCCGGGCGCCCGGCCCGCGCCAGACCGTAGAGGTATTGCAGCGACAAAAACGGCAGCACCGTATCTTGCGAGCGCGCCGCGAGATAGATGCCGAGTTCCTGCCAGCGCGGCCCGACATCGATGCCCGCCAGCTCGCATCTCGCCAACAACGATACCGCGCCGATTTGATCCTGCGAATATTGCTTGGCAACCCCCCAGCAATGGCGATCGTAGAGTTCGAGGACTTTTCGCTCGCGTCCCTGACTCAAATAGTACAGCGCCAGGTGCCACCAGATATGCGTGACCATGAAGGAGTTCAGATCCGTCCAAGTATCCGCCGCCGACTCCAGAAACCGGACGCCCTCGTCGATGCGTCCACGTGTCAACAGCACATGCGCCAACGCATGCTGCGCCCACGGCTCCTTACGCCGCATCACCAGCGCCGCCCGCGCCTCTGTTTCGGCCTCGTCCAACAGATGGCATTGTTCATAGGCGAACGCAGTCATGCCGTGCATGTAGGGAATATCCGCATTGGCGGCGGCTACCTTCAGCGCCACGCGCAACATCTGCGGCGCGTTGCCGCAATTGAATTCAAAATACTGATGCAATTTGACGATTGCCAGATCGCGCGGAAATTCATCCGATATCCGGTCGCACAGCTGCAAGGCCTGCCCCACATCGTCACTCACCCATGCCCGTAGCACGGCCGTGTTGAGTTGCTCACGCCGGGTGGCATGAGCCGCTGCGGCTTGGGCGGCGGACAGGTACTTCGCGGCGCGGCGCGGCGCCTCAGGCGCTTCGAGCAACATACACAAAATACCGGCATAGGCATTGGCCAGACACGATTCACTGTCGGCATCCGCAGCGGCTAAGATGCGCTCAGCTCGAGTCTCGTAAGCCAAAAATCCTTCGATGAAATCATCAAGGCCGCGCAACGTGGCGTCGCGTTGGGCGCCGACCGGATTGCTCAAATAGTCGCGCTGCATCAGGCGATGATACCGGAGAGCGGGCCGTCAGGGACGCATGAGCTTTGCGCCAGGTATCGCCGTCGGAAAGCCGACCGCATCGACCAGAACTGCCGTCCGCGCCGGTGTAAATGCGAATTGCTTATTTGTAGAAATTACACGAAGACTTCGCACGGTTTTTTTCCGACAGCCAATGCAGGTAGACTCAATACGTAATTCAGCGGAGAGGAATCGCTTGCGCCATCCGGTGTTTGTCGTGTATGCATTTTTTTTGCAGATGGCCGCGACTGCGACGCACGCTGCAGACACATCGCCCCTGCCCGCCGCGAACTACACGGTGTCGCGAAGTTGGCAGCTGGGCGGCGTCGGCGGCTGGGACTACTTGGGCTTGGAAGCTAGCGGCGCCAGGTTATTCATCAGCCGCGGTGATCGGGTAGACGTCGTCGAAACCGTCAGCGGCAAGCCGGTGGGCAGCATTGCCCGCACCCTGGGAGTTCACGGCATCGCATTCGCGCCGCCCCTGACGCGCGGCTATATCAGCAATGGACGCAGCGACACTGTCTCGGTGTTCGAATTGGATACTCTGCGGGTACTCGCGGAGGTACGGGTCTCCGGAAAGAAACCGGACGCCATCCTGTACGAGCCGCGCCACAATCTCCTGATCACCGCGAACGGCGAATCGTCCAACCTCACAGTATTCGATGCCGGGACCATGCAGATCGTGGCCACCATCGCACTGGCCGGACCTCCGGAATTCATGACCGCCGATCCCACCGGTATGGTGTACGTCAATATCGACACTGAGCAGGGCAGGCTTACCGTCATTGACACGAAATTGCTTGCCGTCAAGGCGACCTGGCCGCTGCCGGGCTGTGCAAATCCCACCGGCCTAGCACTCGACGCGGCGCATCGCCGCCTCTTCTCGGTGTGTGCGAATCAGGTCATGGCCGTGACAGATAGCCAGTCCGGCAAGCAAGTTGCCCGGGTTGTGATCGGCAGAGGCGCGGATGCCGCGGCCTTCGATCCAGACCTTGGACTGGCATTCAGCTCGAACGGACTCGACGGCACGTTGACTGTGATTCATGAAGAGACGCCCGGCGAGTATCGGGTTGCGGCGACGGTGACGACTCAGGTCAGCGCACGCACCATGGTGCTTGACCCCGCCACCCATAAGATTTTCCTAGCCGCCGCGAATCTGCGAGCCGCGCCGGCGCCGACCGAAGAGCAGCCGCACCCGCCTCCCATCATCGTCCCCGATAGCTTCGCCATCTTGGTGGCGCAACCGAAATAGGCGGCAATCATGAGCGACTCTATTCAAGTGGTTTGTGGGCATTGCAACTCGGTGGTGCGTCTGCCGGGCGCTCGCTTAAAGGATGCCCCGCGCTGCCCCAAATGCCATTTCCCATTGTTCGAGGGCAAGCCGATCGATCTGACGGAAGCGAATTTCGACCGGCACGTGAGCCGCGGCGATTTGCCGCTGGCAGTGGATTTTTGGGCACCCTGGTGCGGTCCCTGCATTGCCATGGCGCCGTTCTACGAGACGACCGCCCGCCAACTCGAACCGAAAATGCGCTTTGCCAAGTTGAACACGCAGGATGAACCGGGTCAGGCGTCGCGCTTCAACATACGCAGCATCCCGACGCTGATCGTTTTCCGCGCGGGTAAGGAAATCGCACGCCAGTCTGGGGCAATGGACGTGAGCGGCTTGACGCGCTGGCTCAATGCCGTCGCCTGAAGTGCTCCGGGCTGGCCGGCGGCCTCTCAGCCGGCGGACTTGCGAAACAGCAGCACGAAGCGATCCGTCTTGCCCAAGGCAGCTCCTTTGTAGCTCACCTGCTCGCGCGAGTCGTCCGGCCTCTTCAACACATCGCTCTTAGCTTCGACTTTAAGACCGCGTGACTCGAAGTCCTTCACGGCGTATCTCTCCTCGATGCGGTGCAGGCTGGAAGCCGCGGTATTGCCGCTGCCCGCCTTTGCCGAATGATCCACCACCAGCAGGATGCCACCTGGCTTCAGTGCGCGTACCAATTGATCGAGTACCGAACCGGTATCGATCTTGGGCCAGAGGCCTTCGGAAGCCAGCCCTTGCGGGTCCACCCAGTACAAATCGTGGTAGACCTTGACCAGGAAAACTGCGTCCAAGCTTGCCGGCTCAAGGCTCAGATGGTTGAGGTCGAGGGTTTCATGCTCCACATTTGTCAGCCGATTGCCTTGCAAGCGCGTACCGAGAGATGGCTCGCTCCAATGATCGAAGGCGGCGTTATTGATCAGCAGCACCTTGCCCTGCGGGCCCACCACGTAACTGGCCAACTCACTGTAGTAGCCATCTCCGGCCAGCACGTCGGCCACCCGCATTCCCGGCTTGATGCCGGCGAGGCGCAAGATCTCCGCCGGATGATCCAATGGATCGCGCTTCAGGTCGGCTTGGCTGCGTCCGCCGTGGGCCACCGCAGCATCAAAGGCGTCCGCCGCGGATGCGGGACTTCCAATCAAGGCGCAGACTGCGCCCACCAGCGACCACGAGAGACAATGCAAAGCCAGGGATTTACGAATCATGACGGTGCCCCCTTGATTACTTTATCCAACCCTTGCGATCTTATTCGTCAAATCTGATCAGCAGCAGGGCAATCAATGTGACTAGCCCGGCCGCCGACAGATAATACCCCACATAGGCGATGCCGAAATGCGAAGCCAATGAGGTGGCGATCGACGGCGCGAGCGAGGCGCCGAGTATTCCCGCGAAATTGAATGCCAGCGACGTGCCCGTGTAGCGGACTGCGGTTGGAAACAGTGTTGCCAAAGCGCTGCCCAAAGGGCCATACGTCAAGCCGCTCACGGCAAAGCCGAGTACCAGAAACAGCAGCACGGCAGCCGTGTTGTGCGCGGAGAACAGCGCTTCAAACGTGAATCCGAACGCGATGATGAGCAGCGTGGCAATTATCAACATGCTGCGGCCGCCGATCCGATCCGCGATGAGGCCGGCGCAAGGGATGGTGAGGCCAAAGAACAATACGCCGATCATTTGCAGAATCAGGAACGGCTGACGGCCGAACCCCAACGAGCTGGTGGCCCAGCCGAGCGCGAAGACCGTCATCAGATAGAACACGACGAAGGTGCAAGTCGCGCCCAATGTACCCAAGGCGAGCCGCAGCGGATACTTGAAGATCACGACCAGGAAGGGCACCCGCACCCGCTCACCCTGCGCGAGGCTGCGTTTGAACGCCGGCGTCTCAACCAACTGCAGGCGTATGTACAGCCCAACCAGCACCAAGGCGGCACTGGCCAGAAACGGCAAGCGCCAGCCCCAACTGAATAGCTCGGCCTCGGTCAAAGTGTTGGTCATGAGCAGAAATGCGCCGGTGGAGCACAAGAACCCCAAAGGAGCACCGAGTTGCGGAAACATGCCGTACCAGCCGTGCTTGCCCGGCGGCGCATTTTCCGTCGCCAGCAGCACAGCGCCGCCCCATTCCCCGCCCAACCCCAAGCCCTGACCCAATCGGCAAAGCGCCAGGAGAAATGCAGCCCCTATGCCGATCGACGAGTAGGTCGGCAACATGCCGATCAGCACCGTCGAAACGCCCATGGTCAGCAACGCCGTGACCAAGGTTGCCTTACGCCCGATTCGATCGCCGAAATGCCCGAATAGGGCCGACCCGACCGGTCGTGCGAAGAAGGCCAGGGCAAAGGTTGCGAACGACTGCAGCATGGCAGTGGTTGGATCGCTTTTTGGAAAAAACAGCTTTGGAAACACCAGCACGGCGGCGGTGGCGTAAATATAGAAATCGAAAAACTCGATGGTCGTGCCGATGAGACTCGCGAATAAAATGCGCCGCGTTTGCGGCGCGTCCGGCCGGGAAATCGAGTCGCGCAAAAAGGGAACTCCGCATCCAGTCTGGGAAATTCCCGATCTTACTACAGAGCATGAAATGCCCCGGCCAATAAATCGGCCGCATTGTTTGCCCCCGATCCTCCATAACCGCGATGTTGCGCGCGCAATTACACTCTACTTGTGTAACGATGCAGCGCCAAGCTGCGGCAAACCGGGGTACGAGGCAGTGCCCAAGTGCCATCGGCATTGCCTACTTAGTGAGAATGCCCATGCACATTAAATCCGGTGATTTTCGGGTGCGCCAAGGCACGCAAGTCGACCTCAAGAAGTGGCCGACCAGGGTGCCTGCTGTGTACGACACGAATGAGCAATACCAAGAATTGCTGCGCAAACACGTCAAGGCCTTGAGCGCACAGCAGGAACTTCTCTACGCCTCGGATCGCTATGCTGTACTGCTGATCTTTCAGGCGATGGATGCCGCGGGCAAGGACGGCGCGATTCAGCACGTCATGTCGGGGGTCAACCCACAGGGCTGCCAGGTATTCAGTTTCAAGCATCCGAGCGCAACCGAACTCAAGCATGATTTTCTTTGGCGCACCACGCGCGATTTACCCGAACGCGGGCGCATCGGAATTTTCAACCGCTCCTACTACGAGGAAGTGCTGATTGCGCGCGTGCATCCGCAGATTCTGCACGCCGAGGGCGTGCCCGACCAATCGGATGACAGATCCATCTGGCAATCCCGTTACCGCTCAATCGTGGAATTGGAGAGGCACTTGGAGCGTAACGGCACGCGCATCATAAAGTTCTTCCTGCATCTATCCAAAGAGGAGCAGCGCAAGCGGTTCCTCGACAGAATCGACAAGCCCGACAAGAACTGGAAATTCAGCGTCGCGGATGTCGAGGAGAGAAAGTACTGGAAGCGTTATATGCGCGCCTATGAGAAGACCTTGAGCGCCACCAGCACCAGACACGCTCCCTGGTATGTCGTGCCCGCCGACGACAAGCTCAACAGCCGTCTGATCGTGTCGCGCATCCTGCTCGACACGATCGAAGCTCTGCAACTAAGCTACCCGAAGACCACCGCGGCGCGCCGCCGAGAATTGCTGATGCTACGCAAGAAACTGGTGAAGTAGCAGTTAGCGTAACAGCTCGGTGTAGGATTTCTGTCCGCTGGCATAGCAGCCACAAGCCGCCGTCAGAAGTCCCCTGCGGTTGAGCACGATGAGTGCCCCGCGAGTATATTCGATGAGACCTTTTCGCTGCAGTATGCCGGCCGCCGCGGTGATACCGACTCTGCGCACGCCCAGCATGTAGGCCAGAAACTCGTGAGTTACATGAAACTTGTCGGCATGCGCCCGGTCCTGAGTCATCAACAGCCAGCGCGCGAGACGCGGGCCGATCAAGTGAAAGCGCAGGCAGCCCGCCGAAACCGCCAATTGCTCCATCAGCACATACAGATAGCGGTTCAGGCAGCGCTGCAATGCATCGCTGCGCGCCAGCTCACGTTGAAACGGCGCGGTGTCGATGCGCCAGGCCTTTCCTGATCCCTGTACTAAAACATGCAGGGGCGTCGTCGGCACACCGAGCACCACGTGCGCGCCCACCATTCCCTCACGGCCGACCATACCCACTTCCAGAACCGGCTTGCCGTCGATGGGCGTGATCAGCGAGAGTGTGGCATCCACCGGAAAGTAAACGTAGCGTGTGCGTTCGCCGGCCTCACACAGCACCGCGGACAATTCGAGATGAACCGGCTCGCAGATCTGCAGCAGTCGCCGGCGAGCCTCGCGCGGCAGCAACTCGATCAAGTGATTCTCGGCGGCCCCCATGTTCGCTCCGTAATCAAGGAGCGTCCAGCGGAGGACGGCAGCCTTGTTTGTTTCACGGAGTGTCCTTTAGATACTTGTACGCCACCGTCTGTCAGCGCACATAGCGGGCCCATGTCGGCGTCAGGCTGCGTGGCCAGACTGTTCGGCAATAAGCGATCGTACTCTCTTTTGACCACCGCACAGCAGTCGCAAGTTCTACGCTCGAGCCCGGGCCGGCAACGCCCCGCTAAGTCTTGCGCGCTCCGATCACGATCAGCACCACCCCGGCCGCCAGCGCCGCCGCGCCCGTCCAGGGCGGAATCGAATGTTGTTGCGATACTTTGGCTTCCACATCACCGATCTTGAACACGCTCTTTTCGCTCGAATAGGATGCTCCCCTAACGAGAACGAAAAGCCCTCCCGCAATCAGAACGGCGCCCATGATTTGCAGAATTCGCATGTGATTCCCCTTTATGAGCCGGTGCGTAAATCGTCAGTGTAATCGCTGCGGGCGCCGCGCGTGACGCGATTGCCGCTCGTGCCCCAACTTAGCAATCGGCCACGGCGTCGCGGTAGAGCGCGCAGACGCGCTCGCGCAACTGTTCCGGCACCGCATTCTCCGGCGCCACGGGTTCCGCCACATTAACCACCACGCGATGCCAAAGTTTGCGCGGCAAACGCTGCCAAATTTTCGGGGTGCGCCGCGAGAACATCGACCCCCACAGTCCCGCTATCGCCATCGGCATCACCGGCACCGGAGTTTCCGCCAAGATGCGCACCAGGCCGCCGCGAAATGCGGCGATCTCACCATCGCTGGTCAGACGGCCCTCGGGAAAAATACACACCAGTTCACCGTCGCGCAGCGCCGCCGCAATCAAGTCGAAGGCGCGCTCGAGTATGGTGACATCCTCCCTCGCCGAAGCGATGGGAATGGCCTTCATGCCGCTCGCCAGGGTGCGAATGATGGGCGCACGGAAAATGGCCTCGTCCATGATGAATCGGATCGGCCGGCGGCACGCCGCCGAAATCACCAATGCATCGACGAAGCTGACATGATTGCAGACCAGCAGCACCGCTCCGGATTCGGGGAAGGGCGCGCCGCGCTTGCGTAGCCGATACAGCGTGTGAACCAACAACCAGCACACGAATCGCAACAGGAATTCCGGCACCAGCGTGTAAATGTAAATTGCCACCCCGGCATTCAGCAGCGCGGCCAGCAGGATCAGCTGCAGGACGCTCAAGCCCTTGGCGAGTCCTACCGCGCCGAGCAACGCGGCTGCCACCATAACAGCGCATTCAGAATGCTGTTGGCACCGATCACGCGGGCCAGGACCTGCGGCCGAGAGCGCTGCTGCACCAGAGCATTTAACGGCACGACGAAAAAGCCGCCGAAGACACCGATCGCGGCAATATCGAACAGAGTTCGCATACCGCCGGGCAGCGCCAGCAGCGCGTGCAGGTTCAAAACCACGTGCGCATCAAAGCCAACTGTCCCCGCTCGCGGCGAGGCGATGACCCAATCGACGGCAAATACCGTAAGCCCGATGGAACCGAAGGGCACCAAGCCGATTTCTACCTGCCGGCCGGACAAGCGCTCGCATAGCAGCGACCCTAGGCCGACTCCGACGGAGAATATGACAATGGTGACCGTGACCAGCGACTCATCCCCGTGCAGCACGTTGTGGCAGTACAGCGGGAGTTGTACCAGCACCAGCGCGCCGTAAAACCAGAACCACGACATGCCGAGCACCGACAACAGCACGGCACGCGACTCGCGCGCGGCGCGCAAGTTATCCAGAGTCGAGGTCCAGAGATTCCAATCCAGGCGCCGGCCCGGCGACACGGCTTGGGACTTCGGTATGGCCAGACTGGTGAGAAAGCCAACGCCGGCAATAAACACCAAGCTAGCCTCGATCCACGTGGTATTGCTGTGGCCGGCCAACAGACCGGCACTGAGCGTGCCGAGCAAGATGGCAAGAAACGTCCCGGTTTCCAGCAGCGCGTTGCCGCCAACCAGCTCGCCTGCATCAAGCACCTGCGGCAGCAGCCCGTACTTGGCCGGCGCGAAGAACGTCGAATGCACGCCCATCATGAACAGCGCAACCAGCAGCAGCACCACCCGTTGCTGCGCAAAACCGAATGCCGCCACCAGCATGATGGCGATTTCCAGTGCCTTGACGCTTTTGAGAATGAGCGCCTTGTCGAAGCGCTCCCCCAACTGTCCGGCAAGCCCCGAGAACGCCACGAACGGCAATATGAAAAGGCCGGCCGCGATATTCGCCAACAGCTCAGGGCGCAGCGCGCTCCAGCGAGTTGCCTGATAGGTCACGAGTATCACCAATATGTTCTTGAACAGATTGTCGTTGAGCGCGCCGCACGCCTGCGCGACGAAGAACGGCAGGAAGCGCCGCTCGCGCAGCAGCCGGAATTGATTCGTGTCGCTCAATTCACTGCCGCCGCAGATGCGCAGCAGCGAGGAACTCCCGCATCGGCTCACCCAGCAATTCGTTTATCGATAAGCAGGCCCGCAGCAGCGCGTCGGGATTCGGCAAGTAGGTCATGGCATTGACATCGCGCACCCCCAACATTCCCACGGGCGCCGGCGCCACCTCAACTCCGGCGGACCTGAACTCCGCCACGGCGCGGCGCATGTGGCTGGCGCGCGTTACCAGCACAATGCGCTGCACGCCGTCGGCCTTGAGCAGCTGTACCGAGTTGCGCGCGTTTTCAAAGGTGTCATAGGCATTGGCGTCGACCCAGCGCGGCTCCAGGCTAAAATTGCGCTGCAAGGTGGCGCGCATGGCGGCGGCCTCGATGCCCATGCCGGTGACGAGAATGGGCAGACCGGTCTTGCCGGCAAGGTACGCGCCGTAACTTAGCCGCTCCAGTAGATACGGTTCCGCGGCGGGTCCGCCATATTCGGGCGCGACGCGGCGCTGCCCGCCCCCGCCCAAGACCACAATGGCCTGCGCACCGGACGCAGCTCGAAAATCCAACGGCGGATAATATTCCACCAGGCCCGTTATTGCGTCGGATACCAGGGGCGTGGCCAGCAGCCACAGAGAGCCCAACCCCACAACCAGACAAGCGCGAGCTAGACGCGGGCGCCGCCTGATCAGAAATACGCCGACGAAGGCTAGCAGCAGCGGTCCCGCGGGCGGAAGTATGACAGTCTTCAACAACGTCTTGAGGCGCAGTACCATCAGCATCCTTAGAGGATCGCGTGCCGGTCGCTAAGCAAGCGCGTGCTAGCGCTGGTCGAAGCGATCCCTGCAATAGATGAACAGGCAATTCCCCGCAATGCTCACCGCGAACAGCGTGAGCGAAGCGGGAACGACCTCGAACACCTTGTGCACGCCGAGCCAATCCACAGGTGCCTCGAGCCAGTGCACGAATGCAATGAGCCGTCCGTTATCGCCTTCCTTGACGCAGCAACGCAGCAACCCACCGCGCAGCCAGTGGTCGGTGCCGATGTGCGTCCACTCGCCTTCGCGAAACCATCGGTAGACTTGCCCGCCCACCACATATAGAAAACCGAGCAGACTGCCGTAGCCGATCACGGCGCCGAGCCCGCTTAAGACTCTGAAAGTCGTATCGCGCGCTTTCATGAAGCGGGCCCTGCAGCCGTCGGACAGCCCCTGACTTCGAGACGCACGATACGCCCGGCCTCCCCCTGCAGATCCGCGGGATTCAACAAGCCGTCGGTCGGCTTCAAATCGATGTCGATCCAGTACACATTGCCGGTGCGCTTGCGGTCTGCGATTGCCGGATTGAACCCCAGCGCCTGCGCTTGGGCAACCCGCGCCTGAGCGCGCTTGGTCTCGCTGTACAGCCCAAGAGAAATCACGGAGCCCTCGTTCGGGCCGGGCATTTCCAACGCATCATCGATACCGCCTGCCTTGATTTTAGTCAGCACTTGTTCTGCCGCGGCTCGCGACGCGGGCAGCGGCAAATAAACCCAAACCCCCGCCCAGACATCGCCGTCGGCGACACGCTGCCGCGGGTCGTAGCCGCCGCCGCGCAGGGTAGTCGCCGCATGGGCCGCTTCCGACACGTCGCGGAACGGGCCGACGCTGATGCAACGCTTCACGTTGGTGAGAAGTCCCGCGGCTTGATCGGTATGCGACGCCTCCACTCCCTCCGCGGCGGCGCTCATGGTGGAACTTCCGGGATCGGGGCTTGACACGGGCGCAGCGACCGCGGACTCGGAAGCCAGCTTCAGCGTCGCCGCTGGCGCAATTTGCGCCGGCGCATCCATGGTCTTGGCGATGCCGCGCGCCCACAGGAAATAGCTGACATTGGCCAGCACCAAGCACACGACAATGCTCTTTAACAGGGTCAAGCGTCACCTTCAATCAAGCGCAAACTAGCCTCGCCGGATACGAATCGTTGCACCCCGCCCGCGGTTTCGAGCAGCAAGGCGCCGTCCCGGTCTACGCCGCGAGCCGTGCCGCAAAGGCCGTTTTCTGCAAGCAACACCTGTACCGGCCGGCCACTCAAGGCATCAAGCGCCGTCCAGGCGTCCCGGAACGCGGCAAAACCTTCGCGCTCGAACTGCACCAGCATACTCAAAAGCTCGTCCAAGATGGCTCCCACCACCAAATTGCGCGAGGGCGGCGCGCTACAGGCGTCGGCAACCGCTGCGACGGCAACTCCGCCGGCCTCGATCTCGCGGCGAGCCTCAGCCGTCAAGGCCACGTTGACGCCCACCCCAATCACCACATGCGCAGGGCCGCCGGCCTCGGCGCGCAGCTCGATCAGCACTCCGCCAATCTTACGATTCTCAAACCAAACGTCATTGGGCCACTTGAGCGCCATGTCATGGGCGCCGGCGCGCACCAGAGCGCGCGCCACAGCCACCCCAACCGCCAAACTTAAGGCCGTCAAAGTACTTGCCCCGTCGCGAAAGGTCCAGGACATCGACAACGCAACCCCCGCGCCAAACGGTGCAATCCAGCGCCGCCCGCGCCGCCCGCGGCCGGCGTGCTGCAACTCGCTCAAGCACACATCCGCGTGGCCTGCCGGCGGTGCCGGCCTGCCCAAGAGCCGAGTATTGGTGGAGTCCACCTCGAACAACAGCTCAAGACCGCGAAGCTGCTGCAAGCGGCGCGGAGCGATTTCGGCGCGAATGTGCTGAACGTCCAGCAATTCCACGGAATTTGCCAAGCGATAGCCGCGCCGCGCCAACGCCACCACAGGCAGTCCCAAGCCGCGCAGGCGCTCCACACCCTTCCACACAGCCGTGCGGCTCACGTCCAGCTCCTTTGCCAATGCCTCGCCCGAGTGCAGCCGGCCGTCCGCCAGCAGCACCAGCAGCAGCGGGGGATCTACGCCCGCGATCGAAAAAGCCATAATCGCCGCACGCGAGTCTCTTGGCCCGCGCGCATGCGGGCGATGTTGCTGCGATGGGTGTAGACGACGAACAGCGTCACCGCCGCACAAAAGCACAGCAGCGGAATATCCCCCGGCTCCAACGCATAGACGGCGCCGATGAGGGCGAGGCCCGACAGCATCGTGGCGAGTCCCACGTAGCCCGTCAGCACGAGCACGAGGAGCCAACTGAGGAGCAGCGGCACGACCAGGCGCAGATCGATCGCAGCAACCACCCCGACTACCGTCGCGGCGCCCTTACCACCACGGAATCCGAACCAAACCGGATATACATGTCCCACGATCACCGCAAAGCCGCAGGCTAGCGTCAACCATTCCCGCGGCAGTTGCGGATCGATACCGATTTGCGGCAGAACTGCGCCGGGCAGCCACCAGACCGCACACATGCCTTTGGCGATGTCGATGAGGAGCACCAGCAAGCCAAACAGCTTGCCCTGCGTGCGCAGGGCATTGGTGGCGCCGGCATTGCCGCTGCCCATGCGGCGGATGTCGACCCCGCGTATCCGGCCGATGATCAAGCTGCCCAGCAGCGCGCCAAGCAGGTAGGCGATCAGTATTTTGACTCCCAGTTCCAACATCGCGTGATTATGGCATCAGTGGCGGGGTCGCCCTACTGGCGTTTCGGCAGGTGCAATTCGGCCAACATACAGCGCACGCCCCCGCCGCCGATTTGCTCGATCGTGGGTATGGCCACCGGGATCACCTCCGCGTGGGATTCGAGCAGGCGCTGTTGCGCCGCATCGAGGCTGTGCCAAGCGGTCGTCGACAGCGCGATGATGCGTCTGCCGGGCGGCGCCAATTCCAGCATATTGGCGGCGAAGTCCTGCATCTGCCGCAGTGAAATGTCGAGTATGTCGTGGCCCGACGCCCTTAGTTTGCTAAGCACGGCCGCGCGGTGTGTCGGCTGCGGGATGGCCTCGCCGCAGACTACGGCAAAGCGGCTGCCGATCGCCATCGCCACATTGGTGTGGTAGACGGCCTGTGCGGCGGCATCACAGCTCTCGAAGGCCACGAGTTCGTAATCCAGAAGTTGCGCGAATTCCCCAAGCACGTCCAGGTCCGTGCGCGGCGACAAGCTGGCGTAGGCCACGCGGTGCGCGCGATCCAGGACCATGCTGCCCGTGCCCTCGAGAAACTTTCCCTCCGCCTCGCGATGCGTCAGATCGACGGTACGCGAAACATGCAGCCGGCCCTCCCGCACCACTTGTTCGAGAACGTCCTCGCGCCGCTCCCAGCGCCGGTTCGGCGCCAACATCGGATACAGCACCACGCTGCCGTCGTGATGAAAACTCACCCAATTGTTGGGGAAAATCGCGTCAGGCTTTATCGGCAGTACAGTGTCCAGAGCAATCAATACTTCAACGCCGGCGCGTTGCAGAGCCTCCGCCAGGCCGTCGAACTCGCCTTGCACCAGCCCTTGAGTCTCGCCGGCGCCACGTACGCCGGGCAATTGCTGGAACGCGTTGCTGGCTGCGGTCTGCGGATTGAATCCAAAACTGGCCGGCCGCACCATCAGCACTGCGGGAGCGCTTTGCGGTTCCTGGCCGGAATGATCGGGGTCCGACATCGCAAGCCACTATATCAGAGGCCGATCCGGTAAAATCCGCAGCTCAAGTCGTAGGGCGGATTTTGGGGATTGCCTTGCCGGTTGCAATTACCGATAAATTAGCGTTGCTCGCACTGATCATGGTGACCGGGGCGGCGCGCGCAGCCCCAACAGCTGCGCCGGCCGCTACCGACAAGCCGCCGGTCACCTATCCATTCACATACGACACCTTGGTGGCAGACGCCAAGCGCCGCGCCGCCGGAGCCTATTCGCCGCAACATGACCGGCTGCCCTCGGGGTTCGACAAATTGAGTCCCGAGCAGTACCGCAGCATTCGCTTCAACCCGGACGCCGGCATTTGGCGCGCCGAACAGCTGCCGTTTCGTCTCGAATTGCTGCGCGCCGGTTACAATTTACAAACCGCGGTCACTGTCTCCACCGTCGAAAACGGCGTGGCGCGCGATGTGGTGGCCACACCGGCGATGTTTCAAATGGAATCCACGCTGCCGGCGCAGCTCGGTAAGGTGTCGCTGCCGCTGTCGGGCTTCCGCGTCCGCAGCCGCATCAATTCCAACAAAATATGGGACGAGTTTTTGGTCTTCCAAGGTGCAAGCTACTACCGCGCCGTCGCCAAGAATCTGCTCTACGGCCTGTCGGCGCGCGGGCTCGCCATCAACACGGCAGAACCATCGGGCGAGGAATTTCCGGTGTTTACGCATTTTTGGATCGAGAAGCCGGCCGTGCACGCAAATTCCATGGTCATCTACGCCCTGTTGGAGAGCGAATCGGCGACCGGAGCGTACCGCTTTACTGTACAGCCTGGCATCGAGACGCTCACCGACGTCGACCTCACCCTGTTCCCGCGCGCTGAGATGCGCGTCACCGGCATTGCACCTCTTACCTCGATGTTTCTGTTCGACGAAACGAATCGCGGTCACCTGGATGACTATCGGCCGGAAGTCCACGACTCCGACGGCCTGCAAATCGCAGCGGCATCCGGTGAGCAGATATTTCGGCCGCTGGCGAATCCGATCAAGCTCCAGGTATCGACGTTTACGACGCAGCAGCCGCAGGGCTTCGGCCTGGTGCAGCGTTCCCGGCAGCAAAGCGATTTCCAGGATTTCGATGCCCAGTACGAGCGGCGCCCCAGCGCCTGGATCGAACCCAAGGGCGACTGGGGTGCCGGTTCCGTCGAACTGGTGGAGATCCCCTCGGGGCGCGAGAGCAATGACAATATCGTTGTGTTCTGGCGCCCTGCGCAGCCATTGGCGACGGCACGTGCGGCGCACTTCGCCTACCGCCTTACCTGGAGTGCGGCACCCGCGACCCTCAAATCACTGGGGAGAACCGTCGCCAGCCGTTCCGGCGCCAGCCTCGACGGCAAACGACGCGTCTTTCTGCTGGATTTCGTCGGCGCCGGCGACAAGGTCGACGGTCTGCGCCTCGACTTGAGCGCCTCCGCCGGCAAAGTCTCCAACGCGACACTCATATCGAACATTGCGTTGCACGGTCTGCGCGCCAGTTTTGAGATCGACCCACGAGACGCCGACTTGATCGAAATGCGTCTGCGTATCATGCGCGGCGACCATCCTGTCACGGAAACATGGCTGTATCGATGGACGTCCGGCTAAAACCCGCTGCATCGCAAACGCAGAGCGCCGCGGGCGGTGCGCCGCCCGGCGGTACGCCGCCCGGCGGGATGCCGCCGCCGGCCCCGCTCGACATGCCACCACAAGATTTGCGCTACAAGCCCGCGCGTCGCGCGCGGCATGCATCCGGCCTGGCGGTGTTGTACGCCCGCTTCATCCTGGTGGCCGTCACTGTCGGCGTTACCACCTACGGCGTGTATCAGATGCTGCAGGTCGTGCGCTTCGCGAGCATGACGGTACTGCAGGGCATGATGATTTTTTTCTTTGCCGTGTCCTTGGGCTGGATCGCATTTGCAGCGGGCTCAGTGCTGGCGGGTGCCTCGAAGCGGCGCGATCCGGCGCCGCAGGCGAATGCACCGGCGGCCCTTACGGCGTTGGTGATGCCCATTTACAATGAAGATCCGCTGCGCACCACGGCAGCGTTACAAGCGATGGCAGAGGCGCTGGCTCACATCGACGCACACCGTAGCTTCGAGATCGTGATTCTCTCGGACTCGACCAATGCCGATGCTTGGATTCGAGAATCCCTGCGCGTCGACCGGCTGCGCTGCGCGCTGCTCAACATCATGCCGGTCTGGTACCGGCGACGCTGGCAAAACATCGCGCGCAAATCCGGCAACCTCGAGGAGTTTGTGACGCGTTGGGGCGGCCGCTATGATCACATGATCGTGCTCGACGCCGACAGCTTGGTCGATGCGCCGACGCTGCAACAATTGGCGCTATCGATGCAGACCGATGCGGACTTGGGGATGCTGCAAACCTCTCCGCAGCTCATCGGTGCGCAGACGTTTTTCGGCCGGTTGCAGCAATTCGCGGCCTGCGTATACGGACCCGTCATCACGCGCGGACTGTCCGCGTGGTCGGGCGACAGCGCCAACTATTGGGGACACAACGCCATAATTCGCATGCAAGCGTTCGCCGAGAACTGCGGCCTGCCGAAACTCGACGGCCGCAAGCCCTTCGGCGGTTTCATCCTGTCGCATGACTTCGTCGAGGCCGCGTTGATGCGCCGGCGCGGTTGGAAAGTGCGCATGGCCACCGACTGCGGCGGCTCCTGGGAAGAATCCCCGCCCTCGCTCATCGACGTCGCCGTCCGCGACCGGCGTTGGGCTCAGGGCAATTTGCAGCACATGAAAATCATCGGCACGGCAGGCCTGAGCTTTGCCAGCCGCATGCACTTGGGTGTCGGCATCATGAGCTACTTATCCTCGCCGCTTTGGCTGGTGATGCTCGGCATTGGCTTTGCGCTTGCGATACAGTCGCACTTGATTCGGCCAGAGTACTTCAATCACGACTTTCAACTGTTCCCCACTTGGCCGCGTTTCGATGTCGAACTGATGATGGCCTTGTTCTGGTTCAGCATGGTGGTGCTGTTGATTCCGAAGATGCTGGGGCTGATTCGCGCTTTGCTGTCGCCGCGTATCCGACGCGGCAGCGGCGGCGTGATCGGTGTCGGCGCGAGTTTCCTCTTGGAAGTCATTCTCTCGGCCCTGTATGCGCCGGTACTGATGTTGATCCAGTGCCGGCATGTCTTCGAAGTATTCATGGGACGCGACTCGGGCTGGAAACCGCAACGTCGTGACAGCGTCGGCACCAGCTGGGCCGATGCATGGCACTATCACAAGCGGCACATGTTGCTGAGCTGCGTCACTGCGGTAATCGTTTGGTTCTTGTCGCCGCCGCTGCTGGCGTGGCTTTCGCCGGCGCTACTCGGGCTGTTTCTCGCCGTGCCTCTGTCGCGCGCCAGCGGCAGCGTCAGTCTCGGCAACTTTCTGTCGCGGGTGGCTTTGTTGCGCACGCCCGACGAAGCCCAAACACCGGCGCTGGTGACGCGGCGCCAGGAACTCGTGAGCCGGGCCGATGATGTGCCCGACGACGGCTTGCGTCACTTGGCCCGCCATCGCGAATCGCGGCTGATGCACATCCATGGCAATTTGGCGCGACCCGCCGATCCGCGTGGCCAGCCCGATCCGCATGCGTTCACGGCCGAACAGAAGCTCAAGGATGCCGGATCGCTCGATGAGGCACTACGCTGGCTTACGCCCATCGAACGCGTTGAAGTTGCCGGCGATGCGCGGCTGCTCAATCAGCTCGCGCTTTTGCCGGATGCAACACACCCTTCCATCGTGATTTAAAGGATCCTTAACCTATGTTGGTTCGACGACGCGCAATACTCCAATCGGCCGTAGCACTGGCCGCCGGTCAGTGGGCCGCTGATGCCGGCGCCGCAGCGCCACCGCCTGTAACTTTCGACTATGCCTGGCTGAAAGGCCAGGCCCGCAAGCTCGCGGGAGCAGCCTACCAAGCCTCGCAAGATGTGCTGCCGCCTGCCATGGCAAAGCTCAGCTACGACCAATATCAGTCGCTGCGCTTTCGCACCGATCATGCTCTGTGGGGCAACTTGGGGCTGGCGTTCCGCCTGCAATTCTTTCATGTCGGCAGAAGCTTTACCGAGCCTGTGCACTTGTTTGAAATCGTCGACGGCCAGGCGCGCGAGATCGTTTACGACCCGGCAATGTTCGAATTCGACAAAGCCGGCATCGATCCGAAGCTGATGCGTGATCGCGCGGGCTTCGCCGGCTTTCGCGTGCAGTTCGTGACGAGCTGGAAGGCGGATGTGGCCGCCTTTTTGGGCGCCAGCTATTTTCGGGCAGTGGGCAGCGATACCCGGCAATACGGACTGTCGGCGCGCGCGTTGGCCATTGATACGGCGTTTCCGCGTCCCGAGGAATTCCCGCGCTTCACCTCGTTTTGGTTCGAGCGACCGGCCAAGGATTCCGGAACTCTGACGCTGTACGCACTCATGGATTCACCGAGCATCGCCGGCGCCCTGCGCTTCCAGATAGCCCCTGGCGGCACGCAGATCATGGACATCGACAGCGCGCTGTATCCGCGCAAGCCCATCGAGAGATTGGGCATAGCACCGCTTACCAGCATGTTCTTCTACGGCGAGAACGATAGGCGCGGCGCGAACGACTGGCGGCCCGAGATCCACGACTCCGACGGTTTGTCGATGTGGACCGGCGCCGGAGAATGGATCTGGCGCCCACTGACGAACCCCGCGCAACTGCATTTCAGCTCGTACGTGGACGACAGCCCCCACGGTTTTGGCCTGCTGCAGCGCGATCGAAATTTTGATCACTACCAGGACGACGGGGTGTACTACGACCGCCGGCCGAGCCTGTGGGTCGAGCCTAAGCAGGGACCGAACGGCGGTTGGGGCAAGGGCTCAGTGCAGTTGGTGGAGATCCCGACGGTGGATGAAACCTTCGATAACATCGTTGCGTTCTGGAATCCGTTGGAGAAACCCAAGCCCGGGCAGGAACTGCTCTTTGGATATCGCCTGTATTGGGGGACGCACATGCCGTATGCATCGTCCCTTGCGCAGACTATTGCGACGCGCACCGGCATCGGCGGCACGGTCGGGCTCAAGCGCCAGTACTATTCCTGTCATTTCGCCGTCGACTTCGCCGGCGGCGAGTTGGGTGCTCTGGTCAAAGACGCTGCCGTCGAAGCTGTGATCACAGCGTCTCGCGGACAGACCGAGCATGTCACCGCGCACTATGTCGAGGAATTCCACGGCTACCGCGCACTGTTCGATATCCGGCCGCCGGAGGACAGCGTCGAGCCAATCGATTTGCGTCTGTACCTGCGCATCGATGGCAGGCCGCTGACGGAAACTTGGATTTATTTATGGACGCCGCCGTCGTTGAAAGAACGCAAGGCCGCGCTGACTTAGGGGCTGCAAGCCCGGCGGTATGCGTGCCGGGGCGGACCCCGGCGACTTAACTTGCCGCGCCGAGCACCACCACATGCTCGCGCCCGGACACCACTACGCCGCCCGGCTTCTCAATGGTGACAGCGAATGCTTTTGCCGACAGCACTGGCACCGCCGCATGGATGGGGATCACTACTTCAGTCGCATTCGCCGGAATGTCGAAGATGCCGCCATCCACCGGATACCGCTGGTCGCGGCCGCCGTCGAATATCCATAGTTGGTATTGCCGCAGTGCCGGATCGTTCGGTGCAAGGCCGACGAAGTGCAGGAAGCCGCGCTGCGTCACCGGATCCCATACCACATCGCCGCTGACGCCCGCGGCCGCCGGATCCTTGGTCGCACCCAGAGTGAGCTTGAGGGAATCGGATTGCGCCAGCAGCGCCTCACGCGCCTCGGCGGCAGTCGGCGGCTTGGCTTGCGGTGCGATCACGGCGGGCGCCGGCGTAACAGCAACAACCGGCGGCGGCGAACGATTCCAGGCAATTACCGCCAGAACAAGGCACGCGGCGGCGGCGAACCAGCCATAGTTGCCGAACTTCGGCGCCGAACGCGCGGGTCTAATCGGCACAGCTCGCGCATGCGCGGTCGGTTGGCCGGCCTGCGGTGAGCCGGCCTCCGCATAATGCTGCCGCGCTTGGCGCTCGATGCGCTGCGCCAAATCGGCCGGCAGCGGCGGCACGCTCGCACTTCCCGCCAGCGCCACTGCCGCGGCCGCGCGCTCGAAGCCACGCAAATTCGCGCTCGCCACTGCACTGTCCACAACGTCGAGTGCACGCTGCTCAGCCGGCGACAGCCCCTCGGTGACTTGCTTGACCAGCAAGTCCACCATGGCTTCATCGAGCTGACCTTGTGGACCCGGCTCGGCCATCAGCCCTCACTCAAGATGCTGTCGGCATCTATGTTCATGAATTCCCGTACCCTGATCAGACCACGACGCATAAACGATTTGACGGTGCCCAGCGGCATACTGAGACGAGTCGCTATCTCGGACTGAGTCAGGCCGTGTATCAGCCCAAGTTCCAACACCTGCCGCTGCTCGGGACGCAGCTCAGCAAGCGCCCGCGTGGCCTGTTCCGCCTCCAGCGAAGTTTCCGACGCAGTGCCGGGATCTGCCCACGCCACCGCTTCCAATGTCTCGACCGGATCCATGGGCGGCTCGGCGCTGGTTTTGCGCAAGCGATCGATGAGACGTCGCCGGGCGATCATCGCGATGAACACCTTGTCGGAGCCTTGCGATGCATCGAAACGAGCGGCACTGCGCCAGATGTCCAGAAAGATTTCCTGCGTCGCGTCCTCGGCATCCGATGGCGAGCGCGACAGGCGTCGCGCCAAACTCCACACCAGAGCACCGTATTGCTCGATGCACTCACGCACCGCGGCGGAATCGCCGCTGGCAATGCGTTGCAGCACGGACGGACTCATTGATAGCCTTATGGACTTATTCGCAGCGACAGCAAGGGTGGATGCAACCCAATTGCACTATTTATTTGCCGCACGATAGCAAGAAATGCCGACCGATAATGGTAAATCGCCCGCCGCCGCCGGATTGGCACTAGCCGCCGTCTTTGAAACGAAGCTTGAGCTGCGGCAGGCGCTGGGTCTCGCCCGTCGCGCGCCGTAGGTCGCGCTCCTGATTGACACGCGACTGGCCCCGGCGCGGATTGAGGATTAGCCAGCGCCACTCGTTCAACTGATGCTTGAGCAGCGGCAGCAACGAGCGCTCGGAAGCAGACTCAACGCCAGTGTCCGAGGGAAATAGCGTACTGCAATACAGATCGAAGTATTCGGCATACAGCGACTCGTAGTGCTCCATCGGATCCAGGAATGCTGGATCGTGCACCAGCCCAGTGCCGACATGATTCGCACACATGAAGCTGCCGGCCTTGCGCACGTAACCACCATGCTCGGCAATAACCGCAGCTTGGTAGCCCCGCGTCGGATAGAAGTGCTTCAGAATCCGCATGCGCTGCGGTCCGCGGACTTCGTTACGGCGCAAGTACTCGAATAGTGCTTTGCTGTGAACCAAGCGAAGACTGGTTTGTCGCAACGCCGCCGCCTGCACGCGTAATACGCCATAGTCTGCAACATGGCGCATCAGTCCCGAATGCTCGTTCTCCCAGAGCTGCCAGGTGGTTGGATTCTCGGATAAGCGGTGCGCGACCAGCTTTTCTTTGTCGTCGCCACCATGCAACGCGCTTTCGATCCGGTCAGTGGATTCGCGCATAAGACGGGAATGACTAATCGCGCTGCGGTGCACCCTGCAGATCCTCCCGCGTTTTTTACTGTCGACTGTGGACAGTAGCTGCCCGAATGAGATTAGTAGTTAGCCCTAATCCCGAGGCGATGACAAGTGCTGATGCATAATATATAAGGTGCGCGGCTGTCGACGCAGGATTCTTATTCACGCAGCCAATGGCGCCGCCATCTGCACCTGATTGCGGCCGCGCCGTTTGGCAACATAAACGGCGGCGTCTGCCTGTGCGATGAGATGTTCCCCCCAAACGCCTAGAGTATCGCTCGCGGCAATTCCGATGCTGCAGGTCAGACGAATCGGATTCCCGTAGCCGTCGACTCGCACGCCGGCCACCCGTTCCAGGATGCGCTGTGCGATGGGACTCGCGGCTGCCGCGTCGGCGCTGCTCAAGATCACGACGAATTCTTCGCCGCCGTAGCGGCCGATCACGTCGGATTGTCGCAATTCCGCATGAATGGGGTCGATGATTGCGCGCAAACAGGCGTCTCCGGCCTGATGACCGAAGGAATCGTTGATTTGCTTGAAATGATCTAAATCGATGAATAGCAGCGCAATGGGCAGACCCCGCGCGCGCGCGCGCAGGCAGGCGGCATCGAGGCGCTCAAGGAGCGAGCGGCGATTCAAGACGCCGGTCAGAGGATCGGTCTGCGCACGTCGTTCCGCGTCGCTCAATGCCAGGCGCTGCGCACGCAGCCGATCCGCAACACCTAAGGCAATGAGCACCGCCGCCGCCACCATCGACAAGGGCAGACCGTAGTAATAGAGCAGAGGGCTTGAATCCACCGAGGCGATGAAAAGAAATCGCACCGCAGCAGTAATAGTGAAGCCTTCCAGCAATCCCCAAGCGATCAAAAACCATCCGGCCGCGCGATTACCGCGCCGCCAGGCAAGGAATGACACCACCACGGTAAATATCGAGGTCGCGATGAACAGCAGATTGCCGGACGCCGTCACCCACATCCCCAATCCCACGAATTTGAGCAGGTTCGCGATGGTGACGGCGACGAAGCCCGCGGCGAACCAGCCGAACATCGCATAGATCCGCGGCGAAGAATGCCGCAGGTCCGCGATTTCGCGGGTGAATAGGCATGCCACGGCACCACTCATACTCACCGGCACGTTCCAGGCAAAGGAGCCAAGTGGCTGTGCGTAGGACAGCCAGGGCCAGTCGAAACCCTGGCCCGACAGATACGCGATGTACAGCGCCTGCAGGAAGAACAAGGTCGCATACAAAATGAACAATCGGTCCACCAGCACGAACCAGATCAACAGCGCCGACAACGCCATCGCTATCAGCGCACCGAACACCAGTGCAATCATTCGCGCATGCTCTGCGCCGCGCGCCAGTGTGCGGTCGAGAGTCGAATCGTTGAAGGTCACGACATCGAAGTCGCCGCCGCCGACACTCACGCGCGCGTAGAGGGACTGTCTTATGTCAAGTCCATCAACATAAGCGAACACCGTGTCCTGGGTGCCGCGAAATCCCGGCAACTGGGAGGCCCGCGGTAATTGCACCACCGTATCGCGCCGCGCGGCGAAGATCTCGGCCTGAATTTGCGGTACCGCGTGCATCACAAGCACCGGTATGCCGGCCACCGGTATGCCGCCCGCCGATGCGCCGCTCGAGGAGCGCGCCGGCAATGTGAGCCTCAGCCAAAAGACACCGTGCCCGCGCAACTTGGATCCGGCAAGCGGCTCAAATTTTTCGTCGAGCGCGCCCGACGCGACTTCCCCAACCGTGGGATTCGTCACGGCGCCGTTCAGAGCTTGTATCTGGTAGGTGGGTTCGGCGGCAAGCCCGCCGAGCGGGATCAGCGTGCCGATCGAGCCAAGGATGCACGCCGCGAACAAGCCACGCACAAGATTCCTAGGCGCCCATCGTCAATACTGCCGCGACAGCAGCCAGTGGGCCAAGGAACGCAGCGGCTCCGCACGTTCAGCGAACGGTGCCAACGCGTTGATTGCCTGGCTGTGCAGATGACGCACGCGCTGCTGTGAAGCCGGTATGCCGATCACCGCTGGATGGGTGGGTTTCGCCCGTTCGCTGTCCGCGCCGGTTGCCTTGCCCAAAGTAGAGACATCACCGATCAAATCGAGCAAATCATCTTGGATCTGAAATGCAAGTCCGACGGCCACGGCGAAGCGTGTCAGCGCGGCATACAGGTTGGGATCGAGGCGCGGCACGCATTCGGCGGCCATCAACACGCTGGCGCGAATCACCGCTCCCGTCTTGCGAGCGTGCATGTCTTCGACCTGACCGATGTCGAGCCGCATGCCCTGGACGGCCAAATCGATGGCTTGGCCGCCCGCCATTCCGAAAGTACCGCTGGCCTGCGCGAGCATATCGATCAGTCGCAGACGGATGGCCGGTGAGGCCGGCAGCTTCGGATCGGTGGCGAGCAATTGAAACGCCAAAGGCTGCAGCGCATCCCCCACAAGCAGCGCAGTGGCCTCGTCATACGCCTTATGACAAGTCGGCCGGCCGCGCCGCAAATCGTCGTCATCCATCGCCGGCAAATCGTCGTGGACCAAGGAATAGACATGCACCAACTCAATGGCGCAGGCCGCAGCCTCGACGTCGTCCTCAGCAAGGCCCAGGGTGCGGGCAGTGGCGAACAGCAATGCCGGACGGATCCGCTTACCGCCCCCCAATACGCTGTAGCGCATCGCCCCGTGAAGGCGAGCAGGCACCGCGCTGGAGTCCGGCAGTCGCGCCGCTAGCGCGTCTTCCATGCGCACACGCCACGCCTCGAGCTGCGCACCGAATGCGTCCGCACTGGGGGTTTCTTCCTGCACCGGGATGCGGCGATCGGCTGCGTCGTTCATGCGCGTAGGGAGCCCTCGGACTCTCAGCTATACGCTCGTCCGGTTCATGCGCTCTCCCGGCTCACACGCTTGATTTCGCTGAGCGGGATCGACGCAATCGTGCCAGACCGAAGGCCGTCGGCGTACTTGACAGGCAAGTCGGGGGCCATCGAGCCTGTGACGCGCGGACCGCGCATCCAGACCTGCAAGGCCTTGAGCGGATGGCTGAATGCGTCGTTGACGGCGGTGCCCTCGAAGCCGCAATGTGCCATGCAATTGTCGCAGCGCGGGTTCTTGCCGACGCCGTATTTATCCCACTCCGTGTCATCGATCAGCGAGCGGTAGGTGGGTGCATACCCTTCATCGGAGAGCAGGTAGCAAGGGCGCTGCCAGCCGAATACGTTGTACGTGGGATTGCTCCACGGCGTGCATTGATAGGTCTGGTTGCCGGCGAGAAAGTCGAGAAACAATGCGGAATGGTTGAACGACCATGACAGCCCCGAGGCGCGGCGGCTCAAACTGAAAATACTGCGGAACAGCTGCTTGCTGGCATTGCGTGCGAGAAACACGTCCTGCTTGGGCGCGTGATGGTAGCTGTACCCGGGCGACACCGTGATCCCCTCGACGCCGAGCCGTGTCGCGGTATCGAAGAAATCTGCCACGTCCGCCGGTTCTTCGCCGTTGAACAAGGTGCAATTGATGGTCACGCGAAAGCCTTTGGCTTTGGCGAGTTCGATTGCCGCCACGGCTTTGTCGAATACACCTTCCTGGCACACCGACTCGTCGTGACGTTGACGATTGCCGTCCAGATGAATCGAAAAGGTAAGATAGGGCGAAGGCTGGTATTCGTCGATATGTTTAGACAGCAGAATTGCGTTCGTGCACAGATAGACGAATTTCTTGCGCGCGACGATGCCGGCAACGATCTGCGGCATCTCCTTGTGGATCAACGGTTCGCCGCCCGGTATCGACACGATAGGTGCGCCGCACTCGTCCACGGCGCGCATGGCGTCTGCGACGCTGACCCGTTTCTGCAGGATCTCCTTCGGATAATCGATCTTTCCGCAGCCGGAGCAGGCGAGATTGCACTGGAACAGCGGTTCCAGCATGAGAACCAGGGGATAGCGCTTATCACGGCGCAGCTTGCGGCCGGCGATGTAGCGCGCGACCTTGTACATTTGCAGTAGTGGAATGGCCATACGCTATCTTACCGCGAGCGGGGCTCTTGGCCCAATTCAGATTGCAATCCAAGCACTTGGCTGCGGTGATCGCGCCAAACCCTAGCCCACTCGAGCATAAACCATGGCGTAAAATCGCCGCCCCCGCCGGTCATTTCCGCCTGCAGCGCCTCCGGCTGCACCCAGCGCCAGGCGTGTATCTCATCAGCGTTGATTTTGACGGAATCGGTGCTGCGGCCGATGAATACCGAGCAAAGCTCGTTCTCGGCCCCGGTTTCGTCGAATTGCGCCTGATACTGGAATTTGAACAAAAAATGCAGAGGGCAGCGCAGTCCCAGTTCTTCCTCAAGCCGCCGTCGCATCGCCGCCTCCATGGTCTCGGCGCGGCGCGGATGGCTGCAGCAACTATTCGACCAATACAGAGGCCATAGCCTCTTCGATGCCGAGCGCTGTTGCAACAGCAATTCGCCCCGGTCATTAAATATCAGTAATGAGAAGGCCCGATGCAGAATGCCGCGGCCCTGATGGCAGAGCACCTTGCTTAAATGGCCGACACCATGATCGGCCTCATCTACCAGGATCAGTGTGTCCGAGTCTGCGGCAACATCGCCTGCCGTGGCGGTAAAGTCACTCATGCGCCGGATAATAGCCGCTCAGCTTCGAAGCTGTCTTATACCAAAAGGTCGTGGTCGCGAAACCAGCGCAGCGCATCCTCGAAGGCCTGCTGCGGCGCACGCCACCGGTACCCCAAGACACGGACCGCTTTGGCGCTAGAAAAGAACATGCGCTTGCGCGACATGCGCACGCCCTCCAGCGTCACCCGGCCGCTGCGGCCGGAGATTCTGGAGAATCCTTCGGCCAGGTATGCAATCGGCAGCACCGCGGCATACGGCAGGCGGATACTCGGCGGCTTGCGGCCCGTGAGCCGCGAAATATCGTTGAGAATGGACTGCAGAGTCATGTCCTCCCCGCCCAAGATATAGCGCTCGCCCGAGATGCCCCGTTCGAAGGCCAGGAGATGCCCCGCCGCGACGTCATCTACGTGCACGATATTGAGTCCGGTATCGACATAGGCAGGCATGCGGCCTGAGGCCGCGTCCAGGACCAGCTGTCCCGTCGGTGTAGGCTTGATATCGCCCGGACCGACCGGGGTCGACGGATTCACGATGACCACCGATAGCCCGGCACGCGCTGCATCCCGCGCCACTACCTCCGCAAGATATTTGGAACGTTTGTAATGACCGATCATGTCGCTCAAGCTCGCGGCCGTAGTTTCGGTGCCCGGCGAGCCGTCCCTCGGAATACCGATGGTCGCGACACTGCTGGTGTACACAACGCGGGCGACTCCGACCTTGCGAGCGGCATCCAATATATTGCGGGTGCCTTCGACATTGGTGAGATACAGCGGCTGCGGATCGCGCGCACCCAGCCGGTAATCGGCTGCGACATGAAACAAACCGTCGCAGCCTTCGAGCGCCCGCTCCAGCTGTCGCACCTGTGCAAGATCGCCTTCCACAACCTCCGCTGCCAGCGTCTTGAGATTGCTGCGGTCAGAGCCGCTGCGCGCCAGCACCCGAACCTGCCAGCCGGCGTTCTCCAACACTCTCGCGACCGCCGCGCCGACGAAGCCGGTCGCACCGGTAACCAACGCCTTCATGCGACGCGAGCGCCTGCGATCTGCGGCAGCGAAAAACCCACACGTGCGACTGCGTTCAACGAGCGTAGCGCGGCACGGTAGCGATGTGCCAATCGGATGACGGCAATCATTTCCAGCGGCGCCAGGGCGAGGCCGCTGATGAGCCGCCGCACGTTCACCTGACCGGCTTGGCTTGCCGCCACCACGGCGTGCGGCAACACGTCCCCGGCCGTATCCACGATCACGCGGACGGCCATGAACGGCAGACCGCGGGCGGCGGCGACTTCCGCCACGCCCAAGCTCTCCATATCGACCGCGACCGCGCCGCTCCCTTGAAACAGCGCCGCTTTGTCCGCGACGGTATCGACGGGCATTGCACTGCTGAGCAAAGCGCCGTCCGCCCGCGTACTCGCTGACGCGTAGGCAAGACTGAGTTGCTCGCGCCATTGTGCCGAGGTGGCGAACCGGGTGCCGCTCAAGGAAATAACCTCGGTCGGCAGAATCACCGTGCCCGCGCTCAACTTCGGATCGAGGCCACCTGCCATGCCAAAGCTCAGCAAGCGTTCGGCTCCCGCGTCGGCGAGACTGCGCGCGGCAATCGCTGCCAGCGCGCCGCCCATGCCGCTGACCGCGAGCAGCGCGCCGTCAGCCAACGAGGATAGTCCGTCACGCCGCTGCACCGCGGTGCCCAGAGTGCGCGCTTCCGACTTGAGCGCCGCTACGACACCCAGCACATTCAATGTGCGATTCCGCGGCGTGACAAAGTGCGGTAAGCAGCGAGCGCCCAGAGCGGGAAATATGCAGAATAGCCGTGATATCTCAAATAAAACACGCGCGGAAAACCGGGCGCCGTGAAGCTCGGATCATTCCACAATCCGTCCGCCTGCTGCGTGTGCGTCAAAAACTCAGCGCCGCGGCGCGCGGCATCCGAGCGTGCTTCGCCGGCGGCGAGCAGACCCAGCAACGCCCATGCGGTCTGGTAGCCGGTGCTCGGAAAATTTCCGCCCTGCCCGGCTGGATCGGCGCCCGCCGGTTGCGCGTAGCTGTCGTTGCTCTCGCTCCAGCCGCCGTCCGGGTTCTGTTTGAACTTGAGCCATTCCGCGCCGCGCCGCACGGCGGGATCCTCGGCGCCCACATGCGTCTGCGCCAGTGCGGTGAGCACCGACCAAGTCCCGTAAATGTAGTTCGTGCCCCAACGCCCAAACCACGACCCATTGCTCTCCTGTTCCTCGCGCAGGTGGGCGATGGCGCGGTCCAATGCCTCCTTGTCCTGCGGCCGGCCGACACGCGCCAGCACCGTCACCACCCGGGCAGTGACATCGCTGGTGGGCGGATCAAGCAGCGCGCCATGATCGGCGAAGGGAATCTTGTTCAGATAGTAGTGAGTGTTGTCGGCATCGAAGGCGGCGAAGCCCCCATCCTTGCTTTGCATTCCGACCAGCCAATCGAGTGCCCTGCGCACGCTCTCGGCATAGCGCTCCGAATCGCGAGCCTGATGCATGGCCCATGCGACCACGGCCGTGTCGTCGAGATCCGGGTAGTAGTCGTTCGCGAACTGAAACGCCCAGCCGCCGCCCGCCAGCCCAGGACGATTCACCCGCCAGTCTCCCGGCTCGTCCAGCAATTGCTTGCTGCGCAGCCAATCGAGCGCGCGGGTCGATGCCTTGGTAGACGTGGAATCGCCGGCTTCCTGCATCGCCAGGCTGGCAAGCGCGGTGTCCCAGATAGGCGAGACACAGGGCTGGCAGTAGGCGCTCGACGGACTCTCCACCAAGAGCTTTTGCAAGGCCCGCTTCGCGGTTACCCGCCGCGGGTCATCGGCGGCATAACCCAGCAATACCATGGCCTCCAAGGCGTTGACCATGGCCGGGAATATGGCGCCGAGACCATCTTCGCCGTTGAGCCGCTCCAGCATCCAGGTCTCGGCCCGTCGCGTGGCACGCGCGCGCACGCGCGCCGGAATCAAGGGATCGATCATGCGGCCAAGCCGATCGGCCGCGAGGAAGATTTTGGCCACCAGCCCGGAGCGCCGGAAATAATCGCGTTCTTCCTCGGGCGGGATCGTGAACAGCTCGCGAATATGCACATCGCGCGGATTTTTGGCGACGGGCTTGAGCGTGCACAGGATGAACAACGGCACCATGACGGTGCGCGACCAATACGCCACCCTGTCGAGATGGAATGGGAACCATCGCGGCAGCAGCATGATTTCGACGGGAATATAGGGCACGCCGCGCCACGGCAACTGGCCGAACAGAGCCAGCGCAATGCGCGTGAATACATTGCAAGAGGCGGCGCCGCCACGCTGCAAGATGGCCGCGCGTGCGCGCACCATGTGTGCCGCATCCGTGCTGTCTCCGGCGAGCTTCAACGCGTAATAAGCCTTGACGGTGCAGCTCAAGTTCATGTCGCCGCCGTGATACAGCGGCCAGCCGCCGTTGTCGCCCTGCGCTGCGCGCAGGTAGCGGCACAGCTTCACTTCCAGCGCGGCATCGATCTCGTCCAGAAAGTGCATCATCATGATGTACTCGGCCGGGATGGTGCAGTCTGCTTCGAGTTCGAACAGCCAGTATCCTTCCGCACTCTGCCGCGCCAGCAACGCATCGCGGGCATCCACGATCGCGCGGTCCAGGGGTGTGTCGATGACCCGGCGCAACGTGTGCGAGACGATGTCCCCGCGCGCGTCGGACAGTGGTGCCGGGTAGGAACCCGGCTTCGGTGCGATCCGGCTCACGATCCTGAGTTCCCGTAGGAGCGGCGCAGCGCGTGCTCCGGTTCAAGGGCCGAATCAGAAGGATTCACCGGCAACGGACGCTGGCGGCGCAAGTCGGAGAGGTGCGCCAGCGGCAGACCGCGCGCCGCCTGCGCGAACAGGAGGCGCAGCATCCAATCGGCGTGTCCGGCGACATTGGTCAATACCCGGGTCATGGCCACCGCTGAGCGTGTCACTTTAACTTGGTTACCGGCGGTGAATCGAGGATTATGTTCAATCTTGCGCAGCGTCAGTACGGCAAGTCCGATGGCCCACAGGCAGAAGCGACGCATGCCGGTTTCCCTGGCCGGAATCAATAACGTGTAGTCGAGCGCATTGCGCAGGTGCGCATGAGCCACCCCGATGAGCTCGCGGAAGGCGGCGGCGAAACGTGGGTCAAAGGGCTCGGCCGCAACTTCAGCCAGATCGACTCCGTAGCGAGTGAATACCTCTTGGGGCAGCCAACAGGCACCGCGGCTGCGGTCCTCCCATACATCCTTGAGAATATTGGTCATCTGCAGGCCCTGTGCAAACGACGCGGCGATCGCGCTCAGCGCCGGCCGGTGGCGGGCAATGTCGGGGGAATAGTCACAAAATAGATCCGTAAGCATTTCCCCCACTACACCCGCGACATAGTAACAATAGTCATCCAGGTCGTTCGACCGGGCCAGTCCTTTGACGCTGGCGGAGAACTGGAACCGAGGCATGCCGTAGCACATAAGCTCCACGCAGCGGCGAATGGCGGCGCGCTGCGGCGCATTCAGGCTTTGCATCACTCCGATCACGCGGTCCATGTTGCCCACCAGATCGCGTTCCGTGGCCAAGGTGCGGTCCGATAGGCGGGGCCCGATATCCCGCGCCAGCAACTTAGGGTCATCTTCACCCGCCAACACGGCACTGAAACGCTGCAGAAAGGCCAGTGTCTCGGGAGGGGACAGCGCCGGCTCGTCTTCGATTGTATCCGCGATGCGGCACAGCAAATAGGCGCAGGTCACCGCCGTGCGCAGCCCTCCCGGCAGTTGCGGGATGGTCAGCGCAAAGGTGCGCGAGACGTAGGGGAGAATCTGGTCTTGATAGACTTCATCTGAACTGACGGAATCCATGCGGACAGTATCTCGGAAACGCTAGAGGATAGCATCATGTCAGCGGGCCAGCTCTGGTGCAAATTTGCAACAAGGGCCCTAACCGTTGCCACTAAGCCGGTGCCGCAGTATAAACTGCCGCGAATGAGTGTCGAATCGGAAAAATACCCTCTGCTTCAATCCATTGATTCGCCGGCAGATCTGCGCCGCCTCCCGGCCGCCAAATTGGCGGAACTGGCCCAGGAACTGCGCCAATTCCTGATCCATAGTGTCAGCACCCGTGGCGGTCACTTTGCCGCGGGGTTGGGCACAGTTGAGCTCACCATTGCCCTACATTATGTGTTCAACACCCCCCATGACAGGCTGGTATGGGACGTAGGCCACCAAGCCTATCCCCACAAGGTGCTGACCGGCCGCCGCGACCAGCTGCACACCATTAAGCAGGATAAGGGACTTGCGCCCTTCCCGACGCGTACCGAGAGCGAATACGACACCTTCGGGGTCGGGCACTCCAGCACCTCGATCAGCGCCGCCCTGGGAATGGCCGTCGCGGCGGCGCAACGCGGAGAGCAGCGTCGGGCCGTGGCCATCATCGGCGACGGCGCACTCACCGCGGGCATGGCCTTCGAGGCGCTCAATCACGCAGGCTCACTGCCCACGGATCTGCTCATCGTTCTAAATGACAACGATATGTCCATTTCGGAGAACGTGGGTGCCCTTTCTAATTATCTAGCTCGCGCCCTGTCGGGACGCATGTACTCGCATTTGCGCGAAAGCGGTAAGAAGGTTTTGCGTCAGATGCCCACCGTGTGGGAGCTGGCGCGTCGCTCGGAAGAGCACCTCAAGGGCATGGTCCTGCCAGGGACGTTGTTCGAGGAAATGGGGTTCAACTACATCGGCCCCATCGACGGTCACGACGTCAAAGCCCTGATCACTACATTGTCCAACGTGAAGAAACTGCGCGGCCCGCAGTTTCTGCATGTCGTGACGCGCAAGGGCAAGGGCTATGCACCTGCCGAGGCGGATCCGATCAAGTGGCACGGACCGGGCCCGTTCGATCCAGCGAGCGGCATGATATTCAAAGAGGCGAGTACCGGGCCGACCTATTCGCAAATCTTCGGCAAGTGGTTGTGCGACATGGCGGAGCGCGATCCCGCCATCGTCGGCATTACGCCGGCAATGCGCGAGGGCTCAGGTCTCGTTGAGTTTTCGAAGCGCTTCCCCGAGCGCTACCACGATGTCGCAATTGCCGAGCAGCACGCGGTCACGTTCGCGGCGGGACTTGCGGCCGAAGGCCTCAAGCCGGTGGTGGCGATTTATTCGACCTTTCTGCAGCGCGCCTACGATCAGCTCATTCACGACGTCGCGTTGCAAAACCTGCCGGTGATATTCGCGCTCGACCGGGCGGGCCTCGTCGGCAGCGACGGCGCGACGCACCAGGGCAGCTACGACCTGACATTTCTACGCTGTATCCCCAATATGGTGATCATGGCGCCGGCTGACGAGAACGAGTGCCGCCAGATGCTATACACCGCAACAACACTGTCCTCCCCGTCGGCGGTGCGCTATCCGCGCGGCACCGGCCCGGGTGCGGCCATCGCCACAGAAATGACGGCGCTTCCGCTCGGTCGCGCTCAAGTACGCCGCGAAGGGCGTAGCGGCCTGGCGATTCTTGCGTTCGGTACGCTGCTCGAGTCGGCGCGCAAAATTGCCGAGCGCCTGGATGCCACGCTGGTCAACATGCGATTCGTCAAGCCGCTCGATGAGAAGCTGGTGCTGGCGATTGCGGGACGTCACCGCGCCATCATCACCATCGAAGAAAATGCCGTCATGGGCGGCGCAGGTGCCGCCGTCGGGGAATTACTCGCAGCCGCGGGCGTGCAGCTGCCGCTGCATCACATCGGCATCCCGGACCGCTTCATCGAACACGGTTCGCGCGACACCTGCCTTGCAGCCGCCGGCCTCGACCTCGCGGGTCTGAGTCTGAACGTCGAACGCTGGTGGGCGCCGCACACTCAGGAGCGTGTGCGCTCCGTCAACGTCGCCATGGGCACCAAATCTCTCTAGGACCGGTTTCATGGGCAAGCGAATTGAACTGGAAAAACTGCCGGTGCACACAGGCTCGCGGTACCCGTTACCGTTCGATGCACCCTGTGCGGCTCGCGCCCGGCAACGCCTGGGCGATGCAGCGGGGTTGACCGACTTCGGTGTGAACTTGCTGCGACTGGCGCCCGGCGTGTGGTCAAGCCAACGGCACTGGCATTCGGCTGAGGACGAATTCGTATTTGTCGTGGAAGGCGAGGTAGTACTCGTGACCGATGCCGGCGAGGAGATTCTCAAGCCTGGAGATTGCGCGGGGTTCAAGGCGGGTGTTACCGACGGCCACCACTTGCAAAATCGATCGCAGCGCGAGGCCGTGCTCCTGGAAATCGGTTCCCGCAAGACTGCGGAGGACCAAGGCGAGTATCCGGACATCGACTTGCGATTCCTCAAGGGTGGCGCAGGGTACTCCCACAAGGACGGGAAACCCTACCCCACGCGCTAGTCGCCTGGCCTCAATGCGTCGGCTTCACGGCGCAGCAGTAACGGCGCAAACTCGAGCACGCCATCATCGATTCTGCCCAGGCCCAGAGCGAACGCATCCAAGAGGTAGTTCTGGTAGACCCTCCATGGCCGCAGCGCACCCTGTTTTGGCAGAATTTCACGCGCGCGTACCACGTAGCCCGATGTGAAATTTAGAAAGGGTGCCTCTGCCATCGCCGGATCTCGCCGCGGCGTCGCCCCCGCCAGCCCATGTAAATCCATATACCGGAGCAGGCGGCACACATACTTGGCGGTGAGATCCGCCTTAAGAGTCCAGGACGCGTTCGTATAACCAAATGTAAACGCCATATTCGGCACATCGCTGAGCATTGCGCCTTTGTACGCCACGCGCTTGGACACGTCGGTCCGCAAGCCATCCACCGTGAACTCGATGCCGCCCAGTAGACTCAATGTCAGACCCGTCGCCGTCACCACGATATCCGCGGGCAATTCCGTCCCGGACTTGAGGCGGATTCCGTCGTGGGTGAAGGCAGCGATTTCGTCCGTGACGACGGACACCTTCCCATTGCTGATGGCCTTGAACAAATCGCCGTCCGGCACCACGCATACCCGTTGATCCCAGGGGTTGTAGCGCGGCGTAAAGTGTTTTGCCACATCGTAATTTGTGGGCAGCTGCGCCTGAACCATTCCGACCAAGCGCTTCTTTGCCAGATCCGGTCTTCTGCGCGCCAGTTGAAAAAACGCCATGCCGATGAGGACGTTTTTCAATCGCGCCACATGGCAAGCCAGGCCGGCCGGCAGCCAGCGGCGCAGTCCATTCGCCAGCACGTCGTTCGTGGGCAAGCTGAATACATAGGAGGGCGATCGCTGCAACATGATCACATGCGCCGCGGATTTCGCCATGGCTGGGATCAAAGTAACCGCGGTGGCGCCGCTGCCTATGACGATGACCCGCTTACCGGTGTAGTCCAACTTGTCGGGCCAGAACTGCGGGTGGACGACGCTCCCGCCATAGGCCGACTCATTTGAAAATGAGGGACGGTAGGCCGACTCATAGCTGTAATAACCGCTGCAGACGTAGAGGAATCGGCAGCACAGCCGCACGGGGCTCTTCGCGCCGCCGCGGACCGCTTCAATGGTCCAGCGGGCGGAATCACTGCACCAGGTGGCCTTGGTGACCCTGTGACCGAAGCGAATTCTCGACACCACACCCGCCTCTCGCGCCGCATCCGCGATGTAGCTCTTGATCGAGGCACCATCGGTGATGGCATTGGCACCGGCCCATGGCCGAAAGGAGTAGCCCAGCGTGAACATGTCCGAATCCGAGCGCACGCCCGGAAACCGAAACAGATCCCATGTGCCGCCGATGGCATGGCGGGATTCGAGAATCGCGTAGATCTTCGCAGGACAGCGGCGCTGCAAGTGTACGGCAGCACCGATGCCCGACAGGCCGGCGCCGATTATCAGCACATCGACACATTCAATGGGCGCGCTCAATAGTCCTTGCCTTTGATAAGGTCTTGGTTGGGAACGATCTGGAAGCGATCGGGATTGCTGCGCACCAGCGAGTCCGCGTAGCTATTGCTCAGCGTGCCTCGCTCGGCATTCTCGTTGTCGCGAACCACCGTCCGATCCAGTATGTAGTCCTGATTGATCTTGCTAGACCGATCGAGGTTGTCCATATGAGCATCGAACGCGGCGTTGCTGGCCTCCCGGCGTTCATTGAGTGCGATGCTCTGCGCGTTGGCGCGTGCAGCGTCGGCTTGAACTCTGTTCATCGCGCCCTGCCGCAGCTGCGCCATCATCTGCTCGTTTTGCCGGAAGGAACGGATCACCGCCAGCAGCGTGGCGTTTTCTTCTTCGGCGAACCGTTCGGGGATGTTCGAGCCATCGACGCTCATCGCCCTGGGGCCCCATAAGCCAAGCCGCACACTGCCCTTGCGCAATCCGACGCCGTCATTCAGATCCACTTTGAACATGACCTGAATGGCGTTACCCGGCACATTGCTCTTGCTGATGAGGCGATAGGTTCCAGCCTGCAAGCCGCTATTGCGGCGATATTGATTGGTGATAGTGACAAAATTTTCGAATAGGTCGGGCCCCATGGGGAAGCCCTGATACAGCCCCCCTAGGAAAAGCATCTCGCCGTTTGCGCCGATGGCAGTCAAAGTTCCGGAAGATACCGACGTGACTTTCCAACCGGCGGGAAGACTGATCACGGCACTATGATCGCCGCCGGTGGTTTGAACCAGCGGCGCATGCCCAGGCTGACGCGGCGGCGCGGAATTTCCCTGCGCCGCAGCGGCGCCCGGCGCAGCGGCGCCCGGCGAACTTGCTCCTACCGGCTGCCACACCGCCGACAGCGATTTCATCATGCCCGGCTCAGCAGTGCCGAAATGAGATTTGGCGTCCAACAGCACGGCGGCAGATGCTGAGCCGTCCGCAGCCCGGGACACGATCAGCAGGCCGGCTATGGGCAGATTGCCTCTATTTTTTGCACTAGCGGTGAAGAAGGTCGATACCGAACTGCCATCGCGCGATTGGAAGAACTTGCCTACTTCCGGCCGGTCGCCGACGTAGTTGTGTACCTGCCGCAGCATATAAACGATCGCATCAGGCATGCTACCCCTGCCATTCAGCGGGCCGTAGATATACTGGCCGCCGCCCGGGTTGTCGATGACCTTGAAGCTTGCCTGAGTCGAGGTGAATTGCTGCGCCGTTGCGGAAATCGCGCAGAGGCCGAGCAGGCTTGCGGCGAGGGCTTTCTGGGTGTGATTCACGCGGTGCTCCTTCAAGGGAGTTTGGGATATTGGAAGGGCCCCAGAATCTCATACAACAGGACCCGCGTGTTTGCCGCGCGGCGTAATGCCGACGTGTATGATCATCGGCCTGCCGGCCCGTGGGCAATTACACTGGAACGACGTGGTACCTCGCTGAGTCATGACTGAATTGAAATCCGATTTCTTACGCGTGCTCACCGAGCGCGGCTACATTCATCAACAAACCGACGCCGCGGGGCTCGACCAACGGGCCGCTTCTGGCATCGTTAGCGCCTACATCGGCTTTGATGCCACCGCCGATAGCCTGCATGTGGGCAGCCTGGTGCAAATTATGCTGCTGCGCCGCCTGCAGCAGACGGGCCATCGCCCCATCGTGTTGATGGGCGGCGGTACCACCAAGGTCGGGGATCCGTCGGGGCGCGATGAGACTCGGCAGCTCCTGACGGATGAGCAAATCAACTCCAATATCGCAGGCATCCGCGAGATATTTGGACATTTTCTGCGCTTCGACGACTCCCCGACCGGCGCGCTGATGAGCAACAACGACGACTGGCTGTCGGGGCTCAAGTACATCCCTTTTTTGCGCGACATCGGCCGGCATTTTTCCATCAATCGAATGCTCACCATGGATAGTGTGAAGCTGCGCCTCGAGCGCGAGCAGCCGCTTTCGTTCCTGGAATTCAATTACATGATTTTGCAGGGCTACGACTTCGTGGAACTGCACAAGCGCCACGGCTGCACTCTGCAAATGGGCGGCTCGGATCAGTGGGGCAATATTTTGCAGGGGGTGGAGCTGGGACGCCGCGTACGGGAAACCGAGCTCTATGGACTCACCTCCCCTCTCATCACCACCTCATCGGGCGCCAAGATGGGCAAGACGGCGGGCGGCGCCGTATGGCTGAGCGATAAGCGCCTGTCGGCATACGATTACTGGCAGTACTGGCGCAACACCGAGGATGGTGATGTCGGGCGATTCCTGCGCATGTTCACGGACCTGCCTGTGGCCGAGATCAACCGCCTGGAGCACTTGCCGGGTGCCGAGATCAACGAGGCCAAGAAAATTCTCGCCACCGAAACCACGCGTCTTTGCCACGGCGATGCTGCGGCGCGTGCAGCGAGTGACACCGCAGCGAAGGCCTTTACCGGTGCGGCGGCGGTAGGCCTTCCCACCATTGCGCTGACCGCGGGCGCGCAGCTGTCGGTGCTCGACGCCGTGGTGGCGCTCGGCATGGCGGCGTCGAAGAGCGAAGCGCGCCGGCTCGTCGATCAAGGCGGCGTGAAACTGAATGACCGACCGGTGACGTCTGCCACTGCCACTGTGTCGGCTACGGATCTGGACGAGCGCGGCATAGCTCGACTCGCAGTGGGCAAAAAGCGGCACGGACTGATCAAACGCGAATCGTGATCATTCGCGGTGCAATTCCGGGGATCCTTCGAGCGGCGCGTGTTGTTCGCACACTTCGACGGTTGCGCCTGACGGCTGCCTGCGCGCTAATTTTACCCGCCTTCGCCCATGCCCGCGAGCCGCTTCAGATAGCGACGGCCTCAGGCAAAGTGGCAGGCCAATTGAGTGCGGACGGGCAGGTGCGGGCCTTTCTCGGCATCCCCTTCGCAGCGCCGCCGGTGGGGAAATTGCGCTGGAAGGCGCCGCAAGCGGCGGCGAATTGGCGCGGTGTCCGGCCGGCCACGACGTTCGGATCGCGTTGCATGCAGCCGAACATTTACCAGGACATGGTATTTCGCGATCCGGGAATCAGCGAGGATTGCCTGACGCTCAATGTCTGGACGCCGGCCGGAAACGGGCAGCCCAAGTTGCCGGTGATGGTCTGGATCTATGGCGGTGGATTTCAGGCCGGAGGCACGTCTGAGCCCCGCCAGGACGGCGGGCATCTGGCGCGCAAAGGCGTTGTCGTGGTCTCCATGAATTACCGCTTGGGCATCTTCGGCTTCTTGGCGCATCCTGCGCTCGCGGCCGAGTCACCGCATCATTCAGCGGGAAATTATGGCCTCTTGGACCAAACCGCGGCGCTTCGTTGGGTCGCTCGGAATATTGCCGCCTTTGGAGGCGATCCCAACAACGTAACCATTTTCGGCGAATCCGCGGGCTCCATGTCGGTGAACGCACAGCTCGCTTCGCCCGTGGCGCGCGGGTTATTTGCACACGCCATCGGCGAGAGCGGCGGGGCTTTTGGCCGTGAGTCGCGCCCGCTGGCGGAGGCCGAAAAACAAGGCGAGGAATTCGTCAAAAAAACGTTTGCTAATTCGCGACTGCAGGCGCTGCGCTCGTTAAGCGCCCGCGATCTGCTCGAGGCAACCACGAAAGCATGCGATGCCGATGACTGCGGCGTGAGCTCACCGGATGTCGACGGACACTTTCTGCCGCAGGCCATTCCGCAGATCTACGCCGCGGGAAAAAATGCGCAGGTGCCGCTGCTGGCGGGTTGGAACCGCGACGAAGGCTCCTGGCAAATCGTCGGCTCGCCGGAGAAACCGACGCTGCAGAGTTTCCGGACGATGGCGGCGCAGCGCTTCGGCGCGCGCGCCGAAAAGTTTCTGCAGGTCTATGCGGCGAACAACGACGCACAGGCGCTGCGGGTTGCCGAGGACTTTGCCGGAGACACCTTCATCGCCTATTCCACATGGGGCTGGCTCGAGGCACATCTTAAGTCCGGGAACTCGCCGGTCTACCGCTATAGTTTTGACCTGGCCTCACCCGGCGATCCGAATCATGCGGCGTCCCTCGGAGCATTTCATTCCGATGAGATTGAATACGTGTTCGGCAATCTCGATTCGCGCACCGGCGCGGTGTGGCGCCCCGAGGACTACGCACTCTCTGATCTGATGCAGACGTACTGGATCAACTTCGCCCGCAACGGCAATCCCAGCGGCAGCGGACTGCCGAACTGGCCCGAGTACGATGCCGAGGGAAAATGGCAGGTGATGCACCTTAGGGCTGAGCCGGCCGCAGCGAGTGACCCACACCGCGACCGGTATCTTTTCCTGCAGCGAGGTTGGGGCAATGAGGGGAAGCGCTGATGTGGCGCCGTCTGTTGCCGCTGCTCGCTCTCCTCCTCGCCCTTCCGCTCCACGCCCAGCCTGACCCCGACTGGACCAGCACCCTCACACCCTTTCGCATTGCCGACAACCTCTACTATGTCGGTAGCCGTGACCTCGCCAGCTATCTCATCACCACACCCGCCGGCAACATCCTCATCAACGCCAATCTCGATACTTCACCCGCGCAGATCCGCGCCGGCATCGAACAACTCGGGTTTCATTGGGCCGACACCAAGATTTTTCTTAACAGCCAGGCGCACTTCGATCACGTCGGCGGGGCCGCCCAAATCCTGCGCGAGACCCGTGCCCGCAACCTGGTCATGGAAGGTGACGACAAGGTCATGACCACCGGCGGTCAGGCCGACTTCGCTTTGGGCGAGGACATCACCACCGGTTTCACGCCGACCCGCGTCGATGGTGTCCTTCACGACGGCAGCGTGATCACGCTCGGCGACCCGAAACACGGCGGCGTGGTGCTCATCGCACACAAAACCGCCGGCCACACCCGCGGCTGCACCACATTCACTCTGCGCGCCCATGTCCCGGGCGACCCCGCCGACAAGCTGCGCGACATCGTCATCGTCGGCGGAGTCTTCGCACTCCCGCACTATCGCCTCATTGCCGCGCGCGGCCGTCCGGAATCCTACCCCGGCATCGCCGGCGACTTTGAGCACACCTTTGCCACCTTGCATGCGCTCCCATGCGACATCTTTCTGGGCGCACACGGCGAGTACTTCGACCTATTACCGAAGCTCGACCGCATGCACAAAGAGGGGCCTGCCGCATTCATCGATCCGATGGGCTATCAGGCGTTCATTACGCAAGCTCAACACAGCTTCGAAGCGGCGGTCGCCGAGCAGCGCGCCTCGCTTCAGTAAGCGCAGCAAGTTTCCATTCTAGACGTGAGGGAGAGCGCTAAAAGCGCCAAGTGCTTGCGGGTGTTCGTCCAGCAGCGCCAGGATGCGGGGCATTCTGGTTACCGCGGCTTGGCGTAGCGCCTGCGGCGCGTTGCGATACGACTCTTGTAAGTTCGCACCTTCCTGTTCGACCGCGATGGCCGCAAGAGTCACTGCTTGAACGAGATCCTTTTCGGCCTTTTCCGGCTCGTTGATCCGCTTGGTGCTCGAGTACACCTTGTGCCAGATCATTCGTTCGATGTTCGGCAGAAGCACCGGGATACAGTGTCTGCCCGCCAGAATTGCCGCCTGACGACTATCTTCGAGCAGATAGTCGTAATAAGGAACCGCCTGCGCGTGCCAATCGAGTTCCGGTACTTGAATCACCGCACCGATCGTCGATCCCGGCGCGAGCACATCGACCCGCAAGCCTTCTCGGCCGGGCAGTTTCACTGACGTCGAAGGAGCATGACTCGGCATCCCCGGAATTGATGTGAATGGCAGATGTGTTGCCTGGACACTCGATAGGAATGACACTGGGGCGCCGAGCTTAAGACGCTGACGGCGCGCTAAGTCGATATCCTGAGTGCGGTCAGCGACGGCAATGGCGCCGCATTCGTTGAGCCAACTCATGTAGGCCAAGGTTCCGACGACCACGAGACCTGCTTTGAAAAGGTCGCGGTTGTAGAGCTCTACCAGCACGCTCGCGACCGCTTTGTCGGCAACCTGGAACTGTAATTGCCTCAGATTCCCAACTTGCTCGCTCACCCAGTTAGAGAACTCGATCCTCTCCACCATGAGTCGGTAAGCGGTCTCGTCGTCAACGGATCCGACCAGTTCTTCCGCTTGAGTCTTCGGGACGGGATAGTAGACGCGATACCAATAGTGATAGCCGGTGCCGCTACGCTTGGTTAGGGCACCGGGGGTTCCGACGAGTAGCTTCCCCGCCGCACGTATGCGTTCCTTTAGCTCCGCGTATTGGGTGCGAAAGGCAAGCTCCTGGCTGCGATAAAGAAAGTGATTAGTGGACATTTACCCAATGAAAATTGATTTCGTTGGGTAAATGATCTCATAAACAGGGTAATTTGCCAATATTTACCCAATGAAATCAAAAATCATTGGGTAAAAGGACTGGGCATCGCAGCTCAAAACGAAAAAACCCCCACCAACTTTCGCTGGTGAGGGTTCATTTTCGTCAAATTAAGAGCCTGGCAGTGACCTACTTTCACATCGACAAAGTCGACACTAGCATCGGCGCAGAGCGTTTTCACTTCCGAGTTCGAAAAGGGATCGGGTGGTTCCCACTCGCTATGGCCGCCAGGCAAACCGGTTGCAAAGGGGCCGAGTCATGGCTCCGCCCCTTCACGAATTCAACAATTTGTTTCGACGTTTAGTCGCATTCAAGATAATCAATCGAGCACTCCATCGCGATTCGACGTTAGGCAAATCGCTTGGGTGTTATATGGTCAAGCCTCACGGGCAATTAGTACTGGTTAGCTAAACGCATTACTGCGCGTACACACCCAGCCTATCAACGTCGTAGTCTTCGACGGCCCTTTAGAGACCTTAAAGGTCTAGGGAGATCTAATCTTGGGGGGGGCTTCCCGCTTAGATGCTTTCAGCGGTTATCCCGTCCGTATATAGCTACCCGGCAGTGCCACTGGCGTGACAACCGGAACACCAGAGATACGTTCACTCCGGTCCTCTCGTACTAGGAGCAACTCACCCTCAAATCTCCAACGGCTACGGAAGATAGGGACCGAACTGTCTCACGACGTTCTGAACCCAGCTCGCGTACCACTTTAAATGGCGAACAGCCATACCCTTGGGACCTGCTACAGCCCCAGGATGTGATGAGCCGACATCGAGGTGCCAAACTCCTCCGTCGATGTGGACTCTTGGGAGGAATAAGCCTGTTATCCCCGGAGTACCTTTTATCCGTTGAGCGATGGCCCTTCCATA
>JBBRQO010000037.1:0-42365 GCA_038226325.1 Steroidobacterales bacterium
GGAGGGCACGGAGATGGTGATGCCTGGGGACAACATCAAGATCGTGGTCGAGCTGATCGCGCCGATCGCGATGGAGCAGGGCCTGCGCTTTGCCATCCGCGAGGGTGGGAAAACCGTCGGGGCAGGTGTGGTCGCCAAGGTGATTGCATAAACATCGTCGTTCATCGAATACAGGGCAGTAGCTCAATTGGCAGAGCGGCGGTCTCCAAAACCGCAGGTTGGGGGTTCGATTCCCTCCTGCCCTGCCAGTCGGTGCTCGGGTCTGTAGGTACAAGCTAAGTAAACATGGCCGAAGTTCAAACATCCGCGGGCGCGTCGGTAAAAGACAGCGTGCTCATGACATTGTCGATTCTGGTGCTGTTCGCCGGCATCGTGGCGTTCTATTGGTATGACGAGCAGGCGCTGTTCATTCGCGTCGCGATGGTGATTGCCGGACTGGCGGCGGCCACCGGCCTCATGTGGTTTAGCTGGTATGGCCGCGAGTTTTGGCAGTTCGCGCTGGCGGCACGCATTGAACTGCGCAAAGTAGTGTGGCCGGAGCGCGAAGAGACGATAAAGATGACTTATATCGTTTTCGGCTTTGCCGTTCTGATGGGTCTATTTTTCTGGGGACTCGACTGGGTTCTCACCTTGCTGACTCGATTGCTGAGCGGTCAATCCGGCTGAAGAATTCGGAGCTGTCTATGTCCCTGCGATGGTATGTCGTTCACGCGTATTCTAACTTCGAGCACAAGGTCTCCGAGTCGCTCAAGGAGCGGGTGAAGCGCGCCGGTTTGGAAGCCAAGTTCGGCGAAATTCTCGTGCCCACCGAGGAAGTGGTGGAAATGCGCGACGGCCAGAAGCGCAAGTCCGACCGTAAATTCTTCCCCGGCTACGTGCTGGTGCAGATGGAAATGGACGAGGACACCTGGCACTTGGTCAAAGAGGTGCCCAAGGTCTTGGGGTTTATCGGCGGCACCAGCGATAAGCCGGCAGCCATTACCGACAAGGAAGCGATGTCGATTCTGCGCCGCGTCGAAGAGGGCGTGGACAAGCCGAAGCCGAAGGTGCTGTTCGAGCCCGGCGAAGTGGTGCGAGTGACCGATGGGCCGTTCAACGATTTCAACGGCGTGGTCGAGTCCGTGAATTACGAAAAGAACCGGCTGCAGGTGGCGGTGCAGATCCTGGGGCGTTCGACCCCCGTGGAATTGGATTTCTCGCAAGTCGAGAAAGGTTGATCAAACCGGGGAGCTGTTCGTAAGAGCAGCGCTTGTACCCACAGGAGTTTAGATAAATGGCGAAAAAGGTTACCGGCTATATCAAGCTGCAGATCCCTGCAGGCCAGGCGAACCCCTCACCACCCGTGGGCCCCGCGTTGGGTCAACAGGGCGTGAACATCATGGAGTTCTGCAAGGCATTCAATGCGCAGACCCAGGCCTTGGAAAAAGGATTACCGACCCCAGTAGTGATCACGGTATATAGCGACCGCAGCTTTACCTTCATCATGAAGACGCCGCCGGCGTCGGTGCTCATTGCCAAGGCTCTCGGCATTCCCAAGGGCAGCGCCACGCCGAACACCTCCAAGGTGGGCAAGATATCGCGCAAGCAGCTCGAGGACATCGCCAAGATGAAGATGCCCGATTTGACCGCCGCCGACCTGGACGCGGCAGTGCGCACTATCGCGGGCAGCGCCCGCAGCATGGGCGTTGACGTGGAGGGGCTCTAAAATGGCGACGACAGTGAAGCGAACGAAGACCTGGAAGGAAAAACTGCCGCCAGGAAAGACATACCCCATCGATGACGCGCTCAAGCTCGTCAAGGAATTCGCCACGGCGAAATTCAACGAATCGGTGGATGTGTCGGTGAATTTAGGTGTCGACGCCACCAAGTCGGACCAGCAGGTGCGCGGCTCGACAGTGATGCCGCACGGCACGGGCAAGACGGTCCGCGTGGCCGTGTTCACCCAGGGCAAGAACGCCGACGCCGCCAAGGCTGCCGGCGCGGACATCGTCGGGTTCGAAGATCTGGCAGAGAAAGTGAAGGCCGGGCAGATCGATTTCGACGTGGTCATTGCCAGTCCCGATGCCATGCGCATCGTCGGCCAGCTGGGCCAGATTTTGGGTCCGCGCGGTTTGATGCCGAACCCGAAGGTCGGGACGGTGACGCCGAACGTGGCCGAAGCGGTGAAGAATGCCAAATCCGGACAGGTCCGCTACCGGACCGATAAGGCGGGCATCATTCACGCGCAAATCGGTCGCGCTAGTTTTGAGGCAACCGCGCTCAAGGAAAACCTACTGGCGCTGGTGGCGGATCTGCAGAAGATCAAGCCCGCGACCTCGAAGGGCATTTATTTAAAGAAGCTGACTCTGTCCTCGACCATGGGTCCGGGCGTGGCGGTCGACTCGACCAGCTTAGGTTTGGGCTAGACGGCTAATTTTGAATTGATGGAGGGCTGCGTGAAGCCGCAAGGCTATGCGCAACCACCATCGAAGACCGCAGGTGAGCTTGGAGTTTCGCGGGAAGCTTGTGGCTCTTAAAGACAGCCTGCGCAGATGGTGGGACCCGAATCAGGAATTCCTGGTGAAGGTCGCACCAAAGAGTACGAAGGCGTACTCAAGGGTGGGTACGCGCGGTGGCGCTCGTACCTGGTGTGTGACGCTTCTTTCCGGGGGACCTATATGGCACTCAAGTTAGAAGAGAAGAAAGTCGTGGTGGCAGAAGTCAACGCGGTCGCGGCGAAAGCCCTGTCCGTGGTCGGCGCAGAGAACCGTGGCTTGACCGTGACGCAGATGACTGACCTGCGCGCCAAGGCGCGCAAGGCAGGGGTGTATCTGCGGATCGTCAAGAACACGCTCGCGCGCAAGGCGGTTGCCGGCACTGCTTTCGAGTGCATTTCTCCGGCACTGAAAGGGCCCATTGTTCTCGCGTTCTCCAATGATGATCCGGGCGCGGCCGCTCGCATCGTCAAGGCGTTCTCGAAGGACAACGACAAATTGGTGACGACGCTGGTGTCTTTGGGCGGGCAATTGCTCAAACCCGATGCACTCGAGCGCGTGGCTTCATTGCCCACGCGCGCGCAGGCGCTGTCATTGTTGTTGGGGGTGCTGAAGGCGCCGATTGGTAAGTTCGTTGGTACGTTGGCTGCTCCCAACTCGAAGTTGGTTAGGACGCTGGCTGCTGTTCTTGAAGCCAAGAAGAGCGGTGAAGCGCAGGCGGCAACGAATTAATCCTGATTCGGGGTTCAAAAACGACCCCACATTTATTTGGAGACGATAATGGCTGTTACTAAAGACGAAATCCTCGACGCAATTTCCAAGATGTCCGTCATGGAAGTGGTTGAGCTGATTTCCGATATGGAAAAGAAGTTCAATGTCACGGCTGCTGCTCCGGTAGCCGCTGCCGCCGCAGGCGCGGGCGCTGCTGCTGCTCCGGCGGCGGAAGCGCAGACCGAGTTCACCGTGACGATGACCGAGTTCGGCGCCAACAAAGTAGGCGTCATCAAGGTTATCCGCGAAATCACGGGCTTGGGATTGAAGGAAGCGAAGGACTTGGTCGAGGGCGCACCTTCGACGGTCAAGGAAGGCATTCCGAAGGCGGATGCCGATGCGATCAAGACGAAGCTCGAAGCTGCCGGAGCCAAGGCTGTCATCAAGTAGTGATTATTGACGATATGCGCAGATCGGGGGTTGCCGCGACATCAGCGGCAGCCCACGGCTGCGCCTCGATTTTGATTTAAGGCGGGGTCGCTTCAGACCTCGCTAATTGGCGCGTAGCGCCTGTTGATACTGGAAAGGGTGATCTTCAAATGGCCTATTCGTTCACCGAAAAGAAGCGCATTCGCAAGAACTTCGGCAAGCGCCCGAGCATTCTCGGCACGCCGTACCTGCTGGCGATCCAATTGGATTCGTATCGGCGATTCTTGCAAGCGGATGTAGCGGAGTCCAAACGCGACGAAATAGGCTTGCACGCCGCCTTCGACAGCGTGTTCCCCATTTCCAGCTATTCGGGCAACGCGACGCTCGAGTATGTGAGCTATCGCCTCGGCGAGCCAGTGTTCGACGTCAAGGAATGCCAATTGCGCGGCCTTACGTACGCGGCCCCGCTGCGCGTCAAAGTGCGCCTCGTTGTGCTCGACAAGGAAGCCAGCGGCGCCAAGAAGCCCGTCAAAGACGTGCGTGAGCAAGAGGTATACCTCGGCGAACTGCCGCTCATGACGGACAACGGCACCTTCATCATCAACGGTACGGAACGCGTCATCGTTTCGCAGCTGCATCGCAGCCCGGGCGTGTTCTTCGATCACGACCGCGGCAAGACTCACTCATCGGGCAAGTTGCTGTTCTCCGCCCGCATTATTCCGTATCGCGGCTCGTGGCTGGACTTCGAGTTCGACCCGAAGGATTGCGTGTTCGCGCGCATCGACCGCCGCCGCAAGCTGCCGGTGACCATCATCCTGCGTGCCTTAGGGTTCACGGAGGAGCAGGTGCTGGACATCTTCTTCGAGAAGAACATATTCCATCTGTCGAAGAAAGAAATCGAGTTCGAGGTCATCCCGCAGCGCCTGCGCGGCGAGACGGCCGCGTTCGAAATCCGCGTCGGCAAGAAAGTCGTCGTCGAGGAAGGCCGCCGCATTACTGCGCGCCATGTGAAGGAACTCGAGGAGGCCGGCATCAAGCGGCTGCCCGTGCCCACTGAATACATGCAGGGCAAGGTCCTGTCGCACGATATCGTCAACACCGAAACCGGCGAGATCCTGGCCAAGGCCAATGAAATCCTCACCGTTCCGACCGTGGGCAAGCTAATCGAAAACGGCATCACGGAAATCCGCACGCTGTACGTCAACGACCTGGATCGCGGTCCGTACATTTCGGACACCCTGCGCATCGACCCGACCAAGACTCGTCTCGAGGCGCTGGTCGAAATCTATCGCATGATGCGTCCGGGCGAGCCGCCCACCAAGGATGCGGCCGAAAACCTGTTCCAGAATCTGTTCTTCAACGGCGAGCGCTACGACCTGTCGCCGGTGGGGCGCATGAAGTTCAACCGCCGCGTCGGCCGTGGTGAAATCACGGGCTCGGGTGTGTTGAGCAAGGAAGACATCATCGAGGTCATGAAGACCTTGATCGACATCCGCAACGGCAACGGTCACGTGGACGATATCGACCACTTGGGCAATCGCCGGGTGCGCAGTGTCGGTGAAATGGCCGAGAACGCTTTTCGCATCGGCTTGGTGCGCGTCGAGCGCGCCGTCAAGGAGCGTCTGACCATCGCCGAGAGCGAGCCCATCATGCCGCAGGAGATGATCAACGCGAAGCCGGTGGCGGCCGCGGTGAAAGAATTCTTCGGCTCCTCGCAGCTGTCGCAGTTCATGGACCAGAACAATCCGCTGTCCGAAGTCACGCACAAGCGCCGTGTTTCTGCACTAGGCCCAGGCGGCCTGACGCGTGAGCGAGCCGGATTCGAAGTACGCGACGTGCATCCGACGCACTACGGCCGGGTGTGCCCGATCGAGACGCCGGAAGGTCCGAACATCGGCCTAATCAATTCGCTCGCCGTGTATGCGCGCACCAACGACTACGGGTTCCTGGAGACTCCGTATCGGCGCGTGTCCGACGGCAAGGTCACGGACAAGATCGATTACCTGTCGGCCATCGAAGAGGGCCAGTATGTGATCGCGCAGGCGAACGCCACCCTGAACGAGAAGGGCGAGTTCACCGACGATTTGATCTCCTGCCGCACGCAGAACGAGTTCACCTTGTCCGGACCGGACAAGATCCACTACATGGATGTATCGCCGAAACAGATCGTCTCTGTGGCCGCGTCTCTGATTCCGTTCTTGGAACATGACGATGCGAACCGCGCCCTCATGGGATCGAACATGCAGCGTCAGGCCGTCCCGACTCTGCGCTCGGAAACCCCGCTAGTCGGCACCGGCATGGAAAGAGCGGTCGCCATCGACTCCGGTGTTACCGTGGTGGCACGCCGCGGCGGCAGTGTGGATTCCGTCGATGCCTCGCGCATCGTGGTACGGGTGAATGACGATGAAACGACGGCCGGCGAACCGGGTGTCGACATTTATTCACTCACCAAGTACACCCGTTCCAACCAGAACACCTGCATCAACCAGCGTCCGCTGGTGAAGGCCGGCGATGCCATCAAGCGCGGCGACGTGCTGGCGGATGGTCCGTCAACGGACCTGGGCGAGCTCGCGCTCGGCCAGAACCTGCTGGTCGCCTTTATGCCTTGGAACGGCTACAACTTCGAGGATTCGATCCTAATCTCCGAGCGGGTGGTCGAGGAAGATCGCTTCACGACCATTCATATCGAAGAACTGACTTGCGTCGCTCGCGATACCAAGCTGGGGCCTGAGGAAATCACCGCCGACATTCCCAATGTGGGAGATTCCGCGCTAGCGAAACTCGACGAAGCGGGTATTGCCTTTATCGGTGCCGAAGTGCGCGCCGGCGACATTCTGGTGGGCAAGGTCACGCCGAAGGGCGAGACGCAGCTGACGCCGGAAGAGAAGTTGCTGCGGGCGATCTTCGGCGAAAAGGCGTCGGACGTGAAGGACACCAGCCTGCGCGTGCCTCCGGGCATGGATGGCACCGTGATCGACGTTCGCGTGTTCACTCGCGACGGAGTGGAAAAGGATTCGCGCGCCCTGGCAATCGAGAAATCGGAGCTGGAGCGGGTACGCAAGGACTTGGCCGATCAGCAACGCATTCTGGAAGACGATTTGTTCCAGCGCGTGCGCGGCATGATCGAGGGTAAGGCCGCGGAAGCCGGCCCGAAGAAAATAAAATCCGGCACGCAGATCGATGATGCGTATCTGGCCGATCTGCCGCGTGAGCAGTGGTTCGAGATTCGCTTCAAGGAAGAGGACACGAATACGCAGCTGGAAACCGTCTCGGAGCGTCTGAAGGGCCAGCGCAAGGCCTTTGAAAAGCGTTTCGAAGAGAAAAAGGCCAAGATCACCGCAGGCGATGATCTGGCGCCGGGCGTGCTCAAGATGGTCAAGGTGTACCTGGCGGTGAAACGCCGCGTGCAGCCCGGCGATAAGATGGCGGGCCGTCACGGCAATAAGGGCGTGATCTCATCCATCGTTCCGGTCGAGGACATGCCGTACATGGCGGACGGTACGCCGGTGGACATCGTGCTGAATCCCTTGGGCGTGCCTTCGCGTATGAACATCGGGCAAATCCTGGAGACCCACCTAGGGTGGGCGGCCAAGGGCTTGGGCGCGAAGATCGGCAAGATGCTGGAAGCCCAGCACGCGGTCGTGGAATTGCGCAAGTTCCTGGGTCAGGTCTACAACGAGACCGGCGGCCAGAAAGAAGACATCAAGTCCATGAGCGATGCCGAAGTCATCGAACTCGCCAGCAACTTGAAGAAGGGCGTGCCCATGGCCACCCCGGTGTTCGACGGCGCCAGCGAAGAGGAGATCAAGAATCTTCTCACCTTGGCGGATCTGCCGACTTCCGGCCAGACCACGCTGCACGACGGACGTACCGGCGAGCAGTTCGAGCGGCCGGTGACTGTGGGCTACATGTACATGCTGAAGTTGAACCACCTGGTCGACGACAAGATGCATGCGCGTTCCACCGGGCCGTACAGCTTGGTCACCCAGCAGCCGCTGGGCGGCAAGGCGCAGTTCGGCGGACAGCGTTTCGGCGAAATGGAAGTGTGGGCGCTCGAGGCCTATGGCGCCGCGTACACCTTGCAGGAAATGCTCACCGTCAAGTCGGACGACGTCAACGGCCGCACGCAGATGTACAAGGCGATCGTCGACGGGAACCACGAAATGAAAGCCGGCATGCCGGAGTCGTTCAATGTCTTGGTCAAGGAGATCAGATCCCTGGCCATCAACATCGAACTAGAGAGCGAGGCTTAAAGATATGAAAGACTTACTCAAGTTGTTCAAGCAGCAAGTTCCGGTCGAGAATTTCGACTCGATCAAGATCGGGCTCGCGTCGCCGGACATGATCCGCTCTTGGTCTTACGGTGAGGTTAAGAAACCGGAAACCATTAATTACAGGACGTTCAAGCCGGAACGCGACGGCCTGTTCTGCGCCAAGATATTCGGTCCAGTTAAGGATTACGAGTGTCTGTGCGGCAAGTACAAGCGACTCAAGCATCGTGGCGTGGTGTGCGAGAAGTGTGGCGTCGAAGTGACCCAGTCCAAGGTGCGCCGCGAGCGCATGGGCCACATCGAGCTGGCGAGTCCTACCGCGCATATCTGGTTCCTGAAGTCGCTGCCCTCGCGCATCGGCCTCATGCTCGATATGACCTTGCGGGAAATCGAGCGCGTGCTGTACTTCGAAGCCTTCGTGGTGGTCGATCCGGGCATGACCTCGCTGCAGCGCGGCCAATTGCTGACCGACGAAATGTATCTCGAGTCGATCGAAGAGCATGGAGACGAGTTTGACGCGAGAATGGGCGCTGAAGCAGTGCATGAGCTGCTCAAGTCCATGGACCTGCCGTCCGAGGTCGTCAAAGTCCGCGAGGACATGGCGAACACGAACTCCGAGACCAAGATCAAGCGCCTCTCCAAGCGCCTGAAGCTGATCGAAGCGTTCATGGAGTCGGGCAACAAACCGGAGTGGATGGTGCTCACCGTTCTGCCGGTGCTGCCGCCCGACCTGCGTCCGCTGGTGCCGCTGGACGGCGGTCGCTTTGCGACCTCGGATTTGAACGATCTGTATCGTCGCGTCATCAATCGCAACAACCGCCTGCGCCGGCTGCTGGAGCTGAACGCGCCCGACATCATCGTGCGCAACGAAAAGCGCATGCTGCAAGAGGCTGTCGATGCACTGTTGGACAACGGCCGCCGCGGCCGTGCCATCACGGGCACCAACAAGCGCCCCTTGAAGTCCTTGGCCGATATGATCAAGGGCAAGCAGGGCCGGTTCCGTCAGAACTTGCTCGGTAAGCGCGTCGATTACTCCGGCCGTTCCGTGATCGTCGTCGGTCCCACTCTGCGTCTGCATCAGTGCGGGCTGCCGAAGAAAATGGCGCTGGAATTGTTCAAGCCCTTCATTTTCTCCAAGCTGCAGCTGCGCGGCGAAGCCTCGACCATCAAGGCGGCAAAGCGCCTGGTGGAGCGCGAAGGACCGGAGGTGTGGGACATTCTCGAGGAAGTCATCCGCGAGCATCCGGTGCTGCTGAACCGCGCGCCGACCCTGCACCGATTGGGCATTCAGGCGTTCGAGCCGGTGCTGATCGAGGGCAAGGCCATCCAGCTGCATCCGCTGGTGTGCACGGCGTTCAACGCCGACTTCGACGGCGACCAAATGGCCGTCCACGTACCGCTGTCCATCGAGGCACAGCTCGAAGCGCGTGCATTGATGATGTCGTCGAACAACATTCTGTCGCCCGCCAACGGCGATCCCATCATCGTACCGTCGCAGGACGTGGTGCTGGGGCTGTACTACATGACCCGCGAGCGCGTCGGCGCCAAGGGCGAGGGCATGGCGTTCAGCGATGTTGCCGAAGTACATCGTGCCTACGAGAGCCGCAACCTTGATTTGCAGGCCAAGGTGAAGGTGCGCCTGTCCGAATGGACGCGTGTCGAGAAAGGCGCCGAGCTGATAAAGAGGACTCGAGTGGTCAGCACCACGGCGGGACGGGCGCTGCTGTCCGAGATCCTGCCGCATGGCCTGTCGTTCGATGCCATCAATCAGGATATGACCAAGAAGATCATTTCTGCCACCATCAACATGTGCTATCGCACGGTCGGTCTCAAGGAAACGGTGGTGTTCGCCGACCAGCTGATGTACACGGGCTTTCAATACGCGACACGGTCTGGCGTATCGATCGGCGTGGACGACATGGTGGTGCCGCAGCAGAAGACCAAGATCCTCGCGACTGCCGAAAAAGAGGTGAAGGAAATCCAGGAGCAATACTCCTCGGGATTGGTCACCAACGGCGAACGCTACAACAAGGTGGTCGACATCTGGTCGCGTACCAATGACCAAGTGGCCAAGGCCATGATGGAGAAGTTGGGCACCGACGAGGTGACCGACACCAAGGGCAACAAGGTCCGCCAGAAGTCGTTCAATTCCATCTTCATGATGGCCGATTCCGGCGCGCGCGGTTCCGCCGCGCAGATTCGTCAGCTGGCCGGCATGCGCGGCCTGATGGCGAAGCCCGACGGCTCCATCATCGAAACGCCGATCACGGCAAATTTCCGCGAAGGCTTGAACGTACTGCAGTACTTCATCTCAACTCACGGCGCGCGCAAGGGCTTGGCCGATACGGCCTTGAAGACTGCGAATTCAGGCTACCTGACCCGTCGTTTGGTCGACGTGGCGCAGGACTTGGTGGTTACCGAGATCGATTGCGGCACCATTAACGGCCTGTCCATCACCCCCATCGTCGAAGGCGGCGATGTGGTCGAAGGCTTGGGCGAGCGGGTGCTGGGACGTGTCGTATCAGAAGACGTGTCAGTCGCTGCCACCGGCGAAGTGCTGGTCAAGACAGGCGTATTGATCGATGAGAAGCTGGTGAAGTTGCTGGAGAAGATGGGGGTCGACCAGGTCATGGTGCGTTCGCCCATCACCTGCGAAACACGCTACGGCGTCTGCGCCCAGTGCTACGGCCGAGACCTGGGCCGCGGTCATCGCATCAACATCGGCGAAGCGGTGGGCGTCATTGCGGCGCAATCCATCGGCGAGCCGGGCACCCAGCTCACCATGCGTACCTTCCACGTCGGCGGCGCGGCCTCGCGAGCGGCAGCGGCCAATGGCGTCGAAGTCAAGAGCAAGGGCACGATTCGCCTGCACAACATCAAGACGGTGCGCCACGAGAAGGGTCACCTGGTCGCGGTGTCACGTTCCGGCGAGTTAGGCGTGGTCGACGAGTTCGGCCGCGAGCGCGAGCGCTACAAGATTCCGTACGGCGCGACCATTACGGTGAACGATGCCGACATCGTCACGGCCGGACAGGCTGTGGCGAACTGGGATCCGCATACTCATCCTGTGGTCACGGAAGTGGCCGGCATGATCAAGTTCTCCGACTTCGTCGACGGCATCACCGTCACGAGCCAGGTGGACGACGTCACGGGTTTGACCAGCACCGTGGTGCTGGATCCGAAGCAGCGTGGGTCGGGCGGCAAGGACCTGCGACCGGTGGTGCGTCTGACCAATGCCAAGGGTAAGGAAGTGACCTTCGCCAATACCGACATTCCGGCGGTGTATGCGCTGCCGGCGGGCGCGATCGTCAGCCTGGAAGACGGTTCCAAGGTGTCGGTGGGCGATGTCATTGCACGTATCCCGCAAGAGTCGTCGAAGACTCGCGACATCACCGGCGGTTTGCCGCGGGTGGCCGACCTGTTCGAGGCACGCAAGCCTAAGGATTCGGCGATTCTGGCGGAAGTCAGCGGCACGGTCAGTTTCGGCAAGGAGACCAAGGGCAAGCGGCGCTTGATCATCACTAACGAGGGCTCGGACAAGTACGAAGAGCTGATCCCGAAGTGGCGCCATCTCAATGTGTTCGAAGGCGAGCAGGTCGAGAAGGGTGAAGTCATCGCCGACGGTGAGCCCAACCCGCATGACATTCTGCGTCTACAGGGTGTCGAGGCACTGGCGAATTACCTGGTACGGGAAATTCAGGATGTGTACCGCCTGCAGGGCGTGAAGATCAACGACAAGCACATCGAAGTCATCGTGCGGCAGATGCTGCGCAAGATCGAAGTGGCGGACGCGGGCGATTCGGCGCTGTTGCGCGGCGAACAGATGGATCGTGGCCGGTTGCTGGACGTCATTGCGAAGCAGAAGTCTGAAGGCAAGCACCAGTCCACCTGGGAACCCATGCTGTTGGGCATCACCAAGGCTTCGCTGGCGACCGAGTCCTTTATTTCGGCAGCTTCGTTCCAGGAGACAACCCGTGTGCTGACCGAAGCGGCGGTGCGGGGTCTGAAGGACGATCTGCGCGGCTTGAAGGAAAACGTCATCGTTGGACGGCTGATTCCTGCGGGCACCGGCTTCGCGTATCATGCTCGACGACGACGCGCGTTCGACGACACCCGCCGACGCAGCTTCATGGATGTGAGCGGTGGTGCGGATGGCTCGGACGATGCAGTACCGGCGGGGGACACTGAAGCGGCCGAATAGAATAACAACGATAAGAAGTATTTAAAGATATGGCCTCGGACTGGAAACGGTTCGGGGCCTTTTTTATGGGCGGGAATAGGGCGGTTGCTGCCCCTTGGCGGCTATCGCGCCGACGCACATAATCTCGATCTCTGCGCTCGCCCATAGGCGCGAAACACCGACAAGGAATGCTTAATGCTCACCCAACGTGCTCCAGGCACCGCTCGCGCTACATTCGTCTCGGCCGTCATTGCCTCATGTCTGGCCTGTGCGGCTCATGCGGCGACCGTGCCGGCGGCAAAACAGGCGGCGGCCGATGCCGTGTCGGCCATTGCTGATGAGTTCTACGGCGCGCGCGCTCAATTCGACCCGCTGAACTACGCGACCGCGAATGGCGACAGCCGCTATGACGACCAACTGGGAATGACTATCGAGCCGCAAGTCCGGGCCAATTATTTTTCACACCTCCATCGCCTGCAGACGCAGTTGCGCACAATTTCACCCGCCTCCTTGAACGAGGGAGAGCGACTCAATCGCGACATTCTCGCCTTCGAACTCAACAGCTCGCTTGACCTCGAGCCCTTCCCAGAACATTTGCTGCCATTGAGCCAAATGGATAATGTGCCGAGTACCTTGGCCAATTACGCCAGTGGTAGCGGGTCGCAGCCGTTGACGACGCCGAAGCAGTATCACGCCTATCTGAGCCGTTTACAGCAACTGCCGGCGTGGATCGATCAGGCTATTCTCAATATGCGTGAAGGTATACGCGGCGGCATCGTTCAGCCGAAAGCGATTACGATCGCCATGATTCCCCAATTCGAGCAAATGCTGAGCGCGACCACTGAGGACAGCATTTTCTATACCCCGATTCGGAACCTGCCGCAGAAATTTTCCAAGCAAGATCAGAAGCAACTCACCGAAGAATATCGAGATGTGATCGCGACGCGAATAGCGCCGGCGCAGCAACGCCTGAATCGATTTCTACGGGACGTCTATCTGCCGGCGAGCAGGACCAGCACCGGCCTCGACGCCTTGCCCAATGGCGCAGCCTGGTACCTGGCGCGCATAAAAAACAGCACCAACCTGCCGCTGACTCCAGATTGGGTTCACCAGCTGGGTCTTAAGGAAGTGGCGCGGATACAGCTGCAGTTCGCCGATCTCGGGCCGAAATTAGGCTACCAGGGCCCGGCAAAAAAATTACCACAATGGGTTTCGGAACAAAGGAAGTTCAATCCATTTACTACAGCCGATCAGGTGCTGGAAGCCTACGAGCGAATCTATGGGCAAGTCAGCAAGCAACTGCCGGCGTACTTCAATATCCTTCCCAAAGCCAAACTTTCGCTGCAACTCGAGCCAGAGTTGACCCGTGCGACCGCCTCGGATCACTACACGCCGCTGGCTGCCGACGGCTCGCACCCGGGCGTATTCTGGCCTGTAGTGAATGATCCTAAGGACTACAGCACCGTGGGCATGGTGACGCTATTCCTGCACGAAGGCGTGCCGGGCCATCACTTGCATGCGGCCCTCTTGAAAGAGATGAATTTGCCGGATTATCGCAAGTTCAACACCGAAAATCTGGACACGGCCGCCTACACGGAAGGCTGGGCCCTGTATTGCGAAACTTTGGGCAAGGAGTTCGGATTCTATGACCAGCCGGATGCTTACTTCGGACATTTGAACAATGAGTTGCTGCGTGCGGTGCGCCTGGTGGTAGACACGGGCATGCACGCGCAGGGTTGGAGCAGAGAACGAGCCATCGAATATACCGTAGACGCCCTCGGATATTCAGAAGCCGCGGCCAGAAATCAGATTGAACGTTACATGGCCACCCCCGCCCAGGCGTTGGCGTACAAGGTGGGGGCAATGAAGATCTTGGAGCTGCGCGAGCGTGCCCGACAGTCGCTCGGCACTCTATTTACCTATTCACATTTTCACGACGTCGTTGTTGGGGACGGAACGCTGCCGCTGCCGATACTGGAAGAGCGTGTGAATGCGTGGATTGCAAAGGAGAAGCGCGGCAACTGAGAATTTTCAGCAACATTGCGATTGCTAAATATGTGTTGGGTCTGTGGCCTTTATGTGGGCAACCGCACGGACCGTAGCGATGAAAGTGGCCCGGCTGCTTAAGGCGCTAATTTTGCGTAATGCGCGCATTATTTCCCTAAATAGCGTATATGTGGGTGGTGCGCTTTACGCGCATTGACGGTGCTGTCTCTCTGAATTCTCCGCGCGTTGGTTATCGAAGCGAAACAGAGTGTCAACGTCTGCCGGCATTGGTGTCGTCCGTGGCAATTCGCGGTCGTCGTCTAAAACGGCTCACCTATGAGTTTCTCACCCCGCGATGAGTAAGGTTGCCGCGCTCAAACGCGAGTCTCTCCCCTCCTCTCGCCGAGAGCTTCGCTGGGTAACACGGTGAGGTCACGCGACACGGGAGCACAAAACGTGACCTCTGACCCCGAGGTGTCTTCCGATCTGACCGAATGTGATCTGGAACCCATTACGCGCTTGGAACGAATCCAATCATTCGGATTTCTCTTGGTGATGACCAGTAATTGGTCTGTATTGCGCGCTTCCGCTAACCTAGAAGAGTTCATCGGCACCGAGGCCGGCGACGCGATCGGCCAGCAATTGGATGCCCTCGTCGATCCCGAGGCGCTGCATGACCTGCGAAATCGGATGACAGGTCTGTCCTCGATCGGCGGCATTGAACGCCTGTATGGCGTCCTGCTGGTGGCGGGGCGTCCGGCGCTCGATCTCGCCGTGCACTATGCCGGCGGTCTGTGCATTCTCGAAGGCGAGGCGGCGGGATCGGACTGCCGCATCGACGCGGCATCGCTGGTGAGGACCATGGTCGCGCGCCTTACCAAGCACCACACCCTTGACGCTTTTCATCGCGACGCGGTCCACCAATTCCGCGGAATGACGGGCTTTACTAGAGCGATGATTTACCGTTTTGGCACCGATGGGAGCGGCGAAGTCGTTGCGGAGGAAGTTGGGTCGGAAATGGAGAGTTTTCTAGGGCTCTGCTTTCCCGCCTCGGATATCCCCGTTCAGGCGAGAGCGCTCTACTTACTCAATCCCTTTCGAATCATTGCTAACGTCAACGCAGAAACCATCCCCATCGTAGCCTCTCCTTCGGATCGGGAGCCTGCTGTGGACTTGTCACTCGCAATCACCCGTGCGGTCTCGCTCGTGCACATCGAATACCTACGCAACATGGGTGTAGCAGCCTCACTTTCGATTTCTATCATTGTCGAGGGGCGCCTCTGGGGTCTGGTGGTTTGTCACGATCGTGCGCCTCGGCTGCCGACATTCGTGATCCGTACGGCCGCCGAGTTATTCGGAGAAATGTATTCGATGAAGCTCGAAAGCCGGCTGCGTCAGGCCGAGGATCTCAAAGATAGCCATGCGCGAGCCGCCACTGAGCAAATGATCTCCGCCATCGCCGGGAATCCAGATCAATTGAGCCACGCAAGCTGGCTGCAGGATGCACTGGGCGATTTGATCGAATGTGACGGCGTCGCTGCGCGTTTTGATGGACGTCTGTCCTTGAGTGGATCCACCCCGCCGGCGTCGGCGGTCGAGGAGATCGCGGCTCTCATGACGCAACGACCGGAGACTCGGCTTTTGATGAGCGATCAGATTGGATCCTTGGTCGCGGGTGCGCACTTCTACGTGGACAGGGCGGCGGGCGTTCTCGCGATCCCGTTGTCGCATGAGAACAACAACTACCTCATGCTCTTTAGGCGTCAGCGCAAGCATGAGATCTTATGGGCTGGCGCGCCTACCAAGGCGGACAGTATTGAGGGCGGGATTGGCAGGTTATCCCCACGGCGAAGTTTTGATGCGTTCGTCGAATCGGTTCATGGCCAAGCGCGGCCCTTCACCCCTCTTGAACAGCGGACGGCTGAAACGATGCGAGCTGCGCTTCGAGAATTGATCAATTGCGGATCGCGCAACGTCGATGCGGAACGCCAGCGCTCGACCGAGAGGCAGGAGTTGCTGATCGCAGAACTCAACCATCGGGTCCGCAACGTGTTGGCACTCATTCGTGGCTTGATCACACAGACCAACGGCGAGGGTGGGGATGCCACGAGCTATGTACAATCCTTAAACGGTCGCGTTCAGGCGTTGGCTCGCGCACACGACAGAGTGACTCAACAAAACTGGGGCCCAGGACCGCTCAATGCCATCTTCGAAGATGAAATCGCAGCCTATGTGCCGTCCCAACGCCAGCGTTTCACCATTGATGGTTCTAAAGTACATCTTCATCCCCAAGCCTATTCTGCGATGGCGCTCATCGTTCATGAGTTGGTCACCAATTGCGCCAAATACGGTGCGCTGTCCGATAACGGCCTCGTTAAGGTGACTTTGGAATACAAGTCAGGCACGGGCCTCTACTTCAAATGGCGCGAATCGGGTGGTCCACCTGTGCAAGTACCGACACGTCGCGGATTCGGTTCGGTCATCATTGAACGCGTGTTACCGTATGATCTGCAGGGCACCGCGTTGGTTCACTATCTCCCTGACGGGCTGCAAGGCGATTTCTTTATTCCCGATCGTCATATCGCCTCGGCTTTCAATGCCCGTGCAGACCTCGCGGCAACGCTCGCTTCGGATCCATCCATGGCGATCGTCGCACCGGGTCGAGCACGACCGCTTGAGGGTCTTTCGGTGCTGCTCGTTGAGGACAATTTGATTGTTGCGCTCGAAGGGGAGGAGACGCTACGGGCATTGGGCGCCCAATGGGTGCACGCGGCATCGACGATTGCCGCCGCATCGCAAATTCTCGAAAACGAACATCCTAATTTTGCGGTGCTGGACATCAATTTGGGTGGCGAGAGCAGCCTTGATTTTGCAGTTCGACTACGCGGATTGGGTGTCCCCTTTATTTTTGCTTCAGGGTACGGCGATAACATCTCTGTCGGCGGCGTCAATCAATCAGTCTTAACGGTATCAAAACCCTATGATCGAGAGCACTTGAGTGCTGCAATTTCGCACACCTTGGGCGCAGTCTGAAAAGCATGTCCAACTCATAGCTGCGACCTGATCGGCAAGATTACGGTTTCCGCGATTTTTTGAAATGTTGACCGATTGTGCCACTCTTGCAGGGTAAAGACCGTTGAACTGCGCAGGTCGCGCTCGAATACTTCGGTCATTTGCGCGGCGAAGCCCGCGTCGTAAATATTTAAGCTGGCCTCGTCGTTTAATTCGAACGAGCGTAAATCGAAATTCGTCGACCCCACGGAGACCAAGTAACGATCGAAGACCAACATTTTGCAATGTAGCATGGTGGGCTCGTACGTATAGATTTCTACGCCGCATTCCAGTAGGGGACCCCATTCGCGCTTGGACGCAATCTTGACCGTTTGGGAGTCCAGATACTTGTCCGGCAGCAGAATTCGGATCCGCACACCGCGCTTCTGCGCTCCGATCAACTCGCCGCTCATCAGTTCATCGGGGACAAAATAGGCGGCTTCGATATCGATTGAGTGTTCGGCTGCAGTGATGGCCGTAAGGTACATGAGACGCATGCTGGCGCTCCCTCCCTTGGGCGAACTGATAAACATCTGCATGTCCTGGTCACCGCAGCTGCTGATTGATGGAAAGTATGCGTGGCCATGCAACACATTGCCCGTGGTCTTTATCCAGTTATCTAGGAATGCGGCCTGCATCTGGGCTACCACGGGTCCTTCGACTTTGAAGTGCATATCGCGACGGTGTTGCGGGTCCTGCGCGTGGCCGAGCCACTCGTCCGCAATCCCCACGCCACCCGTGAAGCCCAGCGAGCCGTCGATGACGAGCACCTTGCGATGCGTGCGGTTATTTAGTTTGCCCAAGTTGTACCAGCGAACCGCGTGATAGCGAACTACTTCAATTCCCGCTCCCGTCATCCGGGTAGCCAGGTCGGCAGGCATCTTCGACGTTCCCACCCAATCCAGCATGACGTGGACGCGAACTCCGCTGCGCGCCCGCTCGATTAGCGCTGCTGCGAATTCATCTCCGACGCTCCCCGACCAATAGATGAAGGTTTCGAAAGTAATTGTGGCGCTGGCGTTACGAATCGCGTCCAGCATGGCGGGGAAAATCTCGTCGCCATTCTGCAATGCCAGAATCCGGTTGCCCGGCAAAATGGCTGGACCCAGGAGGATGCCCATCTCGCGCCTGAGTTGCGGATCCTTTACCGCAAAAAGATGTTCGACCTTATGGTTTGGCTCCTTTTCCGGTGTCTTAAGATTGGCGACTAATATGACAACCAACAAGGTTGCAAATACAGTAAACGCGATGGTAAGCAAAGTTCCCCCGCAGCGATTGCACTGTAGGATGGAATTTCGACGTCTGAACATCGAATGCTTGCCCTGGCTCGGCCCATCCCCTTGGCGCCCCACGTAGGATCATAGCAGAGCGTCCAAGGAGGTCGCGTGAGCGCGTGTGAATCACCGCGGAGGCAAACATGCCAGGTCAGTCGTCATTTCCAGGGCGCATCATACAAATAACGGTGACGGCCACCGCGAGTCCGAGGCCGATGGACATGGACGGATTGTGCTTCGCGAAGTTTACGGCGGTCGCGGTAACACCACGAAGGGTATTTTCGCCCTTCTTTATCCTGTCTCGAAATACTCCTTGCATTTCCCCAATCGACGACTCGACCCGTGACTTCAATTCGCGGATCTCTGGGCTGGCGGATTGTCCTAATTTTGAAAGGAGCTCTTCTGCATCTGCGACTAAATCACTCATAGCGTTGAAATTGTTCATTAAACTGGCCCTATATATTGCATTGAGGTGTGCTCGTCGTGCTTATGACTTAGGCGGTATGCGAAGCTGCTGCCCAGGGTAGATTTTGTTAGGGTCCGAAAGCATTGGCTTATTGGCTTCGAATATCTTCATGTAGACGTTGGCATCGCCATACGCGGCCTTGGCAATCTTTGAAAGAGAATCTCCGGATTTCACTTCGTAATAGGTAGAGGGAGGCGTAGCGCCCTGAGCGACGGTCAGCTGGTCATCGACCTTGGCTACCGATGAGACGTTGCCGCAGCATAGGACGATCTTCTCCTTTGTCGCTTGGTCGGGGGCGACCCCCGATACGGTTACCGTCTTCGATGCTCCGTCGTATCTGACGCTGAGATTCTGCGCCGTTAAATTTTGCGACGCGATGTAATGGGTAATGGCTGCGCCCGCTGTTGCGTTTAACGTTGCGATATCCGGTTTCGCCGCCGGCGAGGGTGCCGGGGCACCCGCAGCGAAGAGCTTTTCACCTGCATCGGCGATAAAACCAATTAGACTCATCTATAGACTCCTTCGGGTCGTGCGAAATGTAGGTCCACTATTTATGCAAGAGCGACCAATTCAGGGTCATAAGTATGATCAGATTGCCTCGAACGGCAAGCGGTCTTGAGCCACACTCGGTGTCAGTGATCGACGGACATGTCGTTCGCGCAGGCTACCGGCGTTCTACTGATAGACCTCCGCTGAGCTGACTACCTCGTTGTCGAGGTTCAAGATGCTGCCGTTCAGGCCGCCCGCGACAAGCACGTGGCCGCTGCTGCCGAGTGAGGTCAGCGTGTGAGCGATGCGCGCGGTTTGCATGCCGCCCGTGGACGCGAACACTCCGGTCGCCGGGTCGTACAGTTCGGCGTGCTGCAGAAACTGGCCCTGGTAGAGCCCACCGACGATAAGAACTTGCCCGCTCGGCAATAGCACTGCCGTGTGTGAGTCACGCGGCGTCACGAGCACACCGGTGACGGTGAAGCTCGCTGCCGACGCCACGGTCGCCGGATCGTAGAGCTCCGCGGCGGCGACTTTGCTCGAGGCCGCGCCGCCCGCGATTAGCACCTTGCCGCCCGGCAGCAACGTCGCCGTGTGGGCGTCGCGCGCTACCGTCATCGGACTGGCAATAGTACTGAAGGTTCCGGTGACAGGATTATAGAGCTCGGCCGAGTCAAGCGGTATGCCATCGGCGCCGACACCGCCGGCGATGAGTACCTTGCCACTGGGCAGCAGCGTGGCAGTGTGAAAGATGCGCGTGCTCGCCATCGGCGCGGCCGTCGCGGTGAAGGTGCCGGTGGCTGGGTCGAATAGCTCCGCACTCGCTAGTACGGCTCCGTTCGCGCCGGTGCCGCCGACTATCAGCACCTTGCCGGAATGTAGCCGCGTCGCCGAGTGGTTCACGCGGTCGGTGGCCAGGTTGCCGGTGGTCAGCGTAAAGGTTCCCGCGGTCGGGTCGTATAGCTCAGCGCTGCCGGCGAGGCCTGTGTCGGTCGAGCCGCCGACGACGAGCACCTTCGAGTTAGCGCAGGGCGGCGCGGCGAGGTCGCACAGCAAGGTGGCCGTGTGCTCGTAGCGAGCGACGTGCAGCGCGGCCGTTGCTACAAAGCTACCGCTCGTGGGAGTAAATATCTGCGATGAATTGAGGCTTCCCTGCGAGGCCATTCCGCCCGTAACAAGCACCTGGCCGCTCGGAAGCAATGTCGCGGTGTGCAACCAGCGCGTCGTTTGCATGCTGCCGGTGGGCGAGAAGCCGTGCTGGAATACGCCGATCGTGAAGGTCTGCGCGCTCTCCTGTCCGGCCGGATCGGTCGCATGGACCGTGATTGGGTAGAGGTTTAGGCTGGCGGGTGTACCAGCGATGAGTCCCGTCGACGTCAGTGGTGCGAGGCCCGGCGGCAGCGCGCCCGTCGCGGTGAAGGTGAAGGGCGCGAATCCGCTGACCTGGAACTGATAGCGGTAGGGCTGGTTGAGCGTCGCACCCTGGGGCCCCGGCATTGGTGCAATAAAAGGGGGCGCCGGATTCACGATCGATATTGTGTACGGAAAGTTTGCTTGGGCCGCCGGCGTGCCGCCGTCGGTTGCCGTGACGATGACGTGGTAGCTGCCGACTGAGCCGACGGGCGGCGTGCCGCCGATTACGTTACCGGTGAGCGACAGACCGGGGGGAAGGGACGACCCGGGAGCCGCTGCCCATGCCCATGTGAAATTTCCGAGGCCTTCTGAGGCCAACAGCGAGAAGCCGTACAAAGTGAAGCACCTATAGCCCCGACAGACCCGGCGGGGGCTGTACTGGGACCCAACCGTGCCGCCCGGCAGTGCGGCGCTCGTAATGGCGATCGCCGGCGCTGCGCTGACGTCAATACTCGGGGAGGTGCCGGCAATCGAGGCTTGAACGGTGTCCGTCGCCGTCAAAGTCTGCGTGCCGATGCTTAGAAGCGTGGCGTTGAAGGCGACGCTGCCGTTAACGAACCGGACGGCCGCTGTTGGCAGCAGCGCCTGGCCATCGCTGCTTGTGATGAGCACGCTACCGCTGAAGCTCGTCACGACGGTGTTAGAGGCGTCAAGCGCGGTCACCGTGATCGGCACGGCCGCGCGGGCGAACGCCATCGCCGGGACCGTCATAAGCAGGTGCGTAGCCGGGCCGGTGACGGCGATGCTCTGCGACTGGCCGGTGAGCGAGGATGTAACCGTGTCGGTCGCGCTGATCGTCTGAAGCCCGCTCGTCGCCATCGTTACAGAGAGGGTCTGGAGGCCATTGGTTAGTGGCGCGGGTGCCGGCAGCACGGCCGCACCGTCGCTGCTCGAGAGCCGCACGGATCCCGAATAACTCGTGGCGACGTTGCCGGCGGCGTCCAGCGCAGCCACCTTTACGGTGAAGCCGACGCCCGGCGCAGCGGTTGCCAATGATGGCGTGACCACGAAGCGGGTAGCCGGCGGTGGCTCGCTCCCGCCTCCGCCCCCGCACGCGAGTAGTGAGGCGCAGACCAGCACGGCTGCAGTCAGTCGGATTGCTCTGATAGTCACGATATGACGCTCCCCGGGTTATATGTCGAATCTGGGGGCAGGTATAACCGGGTGCATCCGCGGCCGCTTGAACCTTCAGGGAAGATTGGCTGCTGGTTGCGCGAAGATTCCGTGAAGGTGCCTGCGAGGGCTCGCCTGGGTGGTGGACCACTGTCCGGCGACCCCTTAGTCGGTCCACCGATCCGAGAGACGCGCCCGTTCTAGCGCGCCTCGTTCTTATGCATTACCTGAGGCGCCAGGTTTGCGGGTGAGCCAAAAGTCCAGCGAGAGTTTCCCGGCGCCTGCGATAGCAAGCCAGAGGAAGAGGGCAAGGTATTCAGTTTCGTCAAAGCCCAGCAAAGTCTCAAGTGAATCGACTTGATCCCATTTAGCAGAGGCGATGGCTACGATCATTGTCACGCCGAGCGCACCGGCGGAAATGCGGGTGAGCAATCCCAAGAGAAGGAACAATCCGCCAAAGAATTCAACCCCCGAAACGAAAGGCGCTAAAAAATGCGCTGCGGGAATGTGCCAGCCCACGAAATTGTCCGTGGTCGCAGCGAGGTTGTGAAGTTTTCCCCAGCCGCTTAGCAGAAACACGTAGCCCACGACGACACGGGCCACAAGGGGCGCCAATGCCTGTAGGGGAATCGCCACTCGCTCGGGCCATACAATTAACCAGTCTGTGATTGTCTTCATTGCAGTCCTACCTTCAACGCGTTCTGGGCGGCCGCCAGTACATGGGCGGCATCGAGCCGCACAGTGTAGTCAGGATCGTAGTGGCGGAATCGAATGGTGCCGCCACTGTCTATAATGAAAACCGCGGGGACGGGTAATTCGTGCTTGGTGCTGCCTTGGGTGGCCTCAAGATCAATTCCGTAGGATTTCATTTTCTCGAGAGTCGCCGCGTCAACGTGAAAGGCCACCCCATAGGCATGAGCCGCATCCATCGTGGAGTCGGACAGAATGTGGTAGTCCACTTTCTGCTTGAGGCTGGAATAAAGCAGCTTAGGCTGGTCCGTGCTTAGGAATAGTATTTGATATCCCATGGCGGCAATCCTCGGCACGACCGTGTGCAAATCCTGCAGCTGAGCGTTACAGTAGGGGCACCAACCTCCTCGATAGAAAATTATCAGCGTGGGTTGTTTCTGCACGCCGGCCGTAAACTTAAAGTCTCGACCGTCCACCTCTTTAGCGACAAATGCCGGCGCGCTTGAATTGACTTCTACTGGAGTCACGAAATGAGGATCATCGGGCACAGCCGCCACAGCGATTCCGCTAAGCATCGTGCCGATCGCCAGAATACAGGTGGTGAATCGCATATTTGGACTTCCAGAGGGTGGCGGCAAAGAAAAGCCCGTTGACAGAGATGACCGTAGGTCGAGAAGTTTTATTTCAGCAAGGAGTAAACGGATGCCGCCCGGCTCCCGGCCGCCGTTTCGCTGGGAGCGCGAAGGCCGGCCAGTCCTGTGCGAGCACAACCTTGATCCGAGCATGTAGGAAGGCTCCTAGGGTGAATGGAACGGTTTAGCACGTTGTCTTAGACCGACAGCTGAGTTATTTTCATTGCCTGTTGACTGCTATGCTCTATAGGCGGCAGTTACGCCGCGAAACTCAATGAGGATTGGAAGATGATTAAAACAGTTCTGCTTTGTATTGCTCTGGGTGCAGCTTCGTCAGCAACGTATGCTCAAGCTGTTGATGCCGCTAAGGAAACTGGCAAAGCGATGGCAGAAGGCACCAAGGAAGGCGCAGATAATGCCAAGGCGTCCATGCATTCAGGTCCCGAGAAGGCAATGGACAAGACAAAGGCTTCCATGCATAAGGCAAAGGCGCATTACCATCGCCATCGTGCAAAGGCCGATGTAAAGGCCGCTACCCCTTAGGGCTGACGGTGCGGGCGGCGGAGCCCCGCGGCTGGCGAACCAAGTCGCCTAAGTTCTTGCTGTGAAGGCAAGAACTTAGGTGATCGGCCAACGGCCGAATGGCCGAAAGTAATTCTTGCAATAGCTTGATGAGGGGTCTCACGCCTGCCACGCCTCTGGCTTCCACCATCGCGGCAGATGCCGTCTGACGTCTGGGCGCAAGTAGCGTTCGTCGATCAAATAGAGGGTTCCCCGGTCGGAGGTAGAACGAATCACGCGTCCGGCTGCCTGCGCTACTTTCTGCAGTCCCGGATATAGATAGGTGTACTCGTGGCCAACGCCGAAACTATCCTGGAGAGAATCAGAGATTGCCTCATTGATGGGATTGACCTGCGGCAGGCCAAGCGTCGCAATAAATGCACCGATGAGTCGATCACCCGGCAGATCGATTCCTTCGGCGAAGGCGCCACCTAATACCGCGAAGCCGATCCCGGCGCCGGTTGGTGAAAATCGAGCGATGAACTCGCCTCGTTGGTTTTCACTCATGGAGCGATGCTGCCGCCAAGTAGGAATCGACGGGTAGCGCCGGCTTAATTCTGTGTGCAGGTCCTGCAGATAATCAAAACTGCTCAAGAAGACCAAGTAGTTCCCCGGTTGCGCGCGATATTGCGCGGCCACCACCGTCGCAATGGGTGGCAACGACGCCCGCCTATCGTGCCAGCGGGTTGAGATATCGCCGACGATCCTCACGGCCAGCTGTTCAGCATTAAAAGGGGAAGGTACGTCGAGGAAAACGCTAGCGTCGGGAAGCCCGAGCAAATCTCTATAGAAATGCGGCGGGTTGAGGGTGGCGGAAAATAGAATGCAGGCATGGGCGGCCGCGAAACGACTTTTTAGAAATGGTGCGGGAACAACATTGCGGATACAGATCGTAGTGTCCTCGATATCAAAGATCGAGTGTTCGGCAAACTCGCCCGCAAGTTGGCAGAAACGCAGCGCATCGAAATAGAGTCGCTCCAGCGGCTCACCCAGCAATTCAATCTGATCACCGGCAAACTCACTTAAGCGGGCGACGGATTGCTGTACAGCGGTCAAGAAGTGCGCAGGTAATTTGTCCAGCACACAATATCCGCCGATTTGCGCATCGCAGAGGTCCGTCCAGCGACGCGACAACTGAGTAAGGGCGCGCTTGAGAGGTGCGGGTGCGCTACTCATAGCGGCCTGCAAGTCAGCTTCCTCTAGAGTCACGGTATACATGGCCCGAGCGCGCTCGATCAGGTTATGCGCCTCATCCACTAGTAGGCCAACACGCCAATCGTTTTCAGTTGCAAGGCCGAACAGCAGTCCGCCCGTATCGAAGAAATAATTGTAGTCGCCGATCACGACATCCGCCCAGCGCACCAGTTCCTGGCTCAAATAATAGGGGCACACCTGGTGCGCGGCGGCAACGCTGCGCAGCGCTGCTTGATCCATGTGCCCAATAGCGAGCGCAGCGCTACGCGCGCCGGCCAGACGATCGTAGAATCCCTTGGCGAGCGGACAGGACTCTCCATGGCAGGAACGTTCAGGGTTCACGCAGGCTTTCTCACGCGCTACCAGTTCGAGCACGCGCAGCGTCAAATCGGGCTTCGAGACTGCAAGCAATTGCGTCGCATGCAGCGCCGTCTGGCGCCCGGTGGACTTTGCAGCCAGATAGAAAATCTTGTCGAGCCTTCCCTGGGCCATGGCTTTGAGCATGGGAAAGAGCGTACCCACCGTCTTACCGATGCCGGTGGGAGCCTGCGCAAGGACACATTGTCTGCGCAAAACCGCCTTGTAAACCGCTTCTGCCAGCAGGCGCTGGCCGGCATGAAAATCCGCATGCGGAAATGGCAAGCCTAGCAAGGCTGAATTGCGTGCGACTTGATGCGCCGCCTCGTGATCAGCCCAGGCGGAGAATTGTGCGCAGGCTTCGACAAGCTGCGAATTCAGAACTTCGGCCTCGACGCGTTCCGTCAGTACCGTCTCTTCCTGAGAATCGATATCGAAGTACACCAGCGCCAAATCGACGCAATTCAACGCGTCGCGCCGGCAGAGCAGCGCACCGTAGGTTTTGAGCTGTGCCCAATGCAAGGCGCGGTGATTCCCCTTCATGCGCGCAAGGTCGCCACGAAAGGTCTTGAACTCATCGATGCGCCGTAAGGCAGCATCGTAGCCATCGGCACGTCCGCGAACGGTGAGGTTTGACTCGGTGGTACTCAAAGCCACTTCTGTTTCGTAAGACGCTCCCCGTCGAACTGCCGCTTGTGCATGACCCCAGATGCCCTCCTGGGCGCTCGGCGCCGGCGTGAAGCGCCGGTCAAGATCGCCTTTCTTGGCCGTGAAATGACACAGCGCCTTCACCGAGACCGGAAAACTCACAGCGCCTCTGCCCAGCGCACATGACACACAGCCACTGAGATGTGATGATGCAAACAGAATTCCATCCAGCGCAGCTGATTGTCCTGCAGACGATCTCCCGGTCCTTTGACCTCGATCATCCGATAGCGCCGCACGGCTGGCCAGAATTGCACCAAGTCGGGCAACCCGCTGCGGTTTTCCGACAAATTGTCCAGCAAACGCTCAAAATACCCGCGTAAGTCGGCGGCCGGAATGCAGGTCAGGGCATGCTCCAGTAATTCATCACTGAGCAGACCCCACGCCACGAAGGGCGACTGCGTGCCGTTTTTGCTATTGAAGGTTCGCCTGATACGCGCAGCGTAGGTGTTTGCTTCCAGTGAACCTAGGCATGCCTCGAATACGCCCGCTCGACGCGAGCGAAAGGTTGGGCTGAATAGATCCATCGGCCCGAATTGAAACGGGTGAAAGAACGCGCCGCTGACCGGCGCAAAGATTGCCTCCCAGCACAGCAGCCCAAAGAGTGAATTGATCAGACTGTTTTCGACGTAGTACACGGGCGCATCACTTTCAGCCAAATGCTCACGTGCCACCAGCTCAACGGATTCTCCCCCTGCGGGCGGTGGCACGATCAGATCGATACGTTCGGGGCGAGCGGCAACCCGGCGTGAGGTTGCCGGCACACCCACCTTTCGCTCGAGGCGTTTCCCAATGCGCTCCAATTTTTGCGCCTCTGCGCTGCTTTCCCGGCGTTCTTGCGCCTGGGTCGCCAGTTCCAAGGCCTCACGATGGCGGCCGGCGACTTCAAGGCTGCGAATGGCGCGCAAGCGGGCTCCGGGATAGCGGCAATCCATATATAGCGTCAACGCACTTGCTCGATCGCCGCTGCGCTCGTGCAGGCGGGCGATCTGAAACAGCAATTTTGACCTACGGCTCTCCAGCCACTCGTGTTGCAGCGAGACTTTGGGTACCTGGGCCAGCACCTCTTGCAGCGGCTGCTCCTCATAAAGTCGGCGGCGGCACTCGTGAAGGGCATAGAAATCCTCGATGTCACGCCGCGTGCTGAAGGCCCGAGAGTCCTTCGAGAAGGGCACTGCCTCGTATTTAAAGATCCCTAGATCGGCGAGTACAAACTCCGACCATTCCTGGCGAAAGTTGCCAAAGAATAAAATACGTAGCTGGGTACAGAGCGGCGCCACGGCTACGCGGTACACACGTTCATTCACATTGCCGCGCCATTCCTCAAGTGAACGCGCTTCGGTATGGGTCTCGCGCAATAACGCGTGCGCCTCGGATTTGGTGAGGCCGGCTGGCAGATCGGCGAAGGCCTCCGCGATCTCGGCGCGGGTGATCAGCTTCACGAGGTCATCGATCGACAGCAACGGATGCGGGTCCACCCAGTTAAGCGCGATCAACGCGCCAAACGCCGCGTCGATAGGCCCTACTTCTGAATACCTAATCTTCGTGGCCCGAAATAGCTGACCGCGGCGCATGATCAACCGCACCAACAACGCCTGCGATGCACGCGGTAGGCGCAAGAATTCCGCGATGAATTCGCTCTCCGCGGGCGATAACAGATCACCGTAGCGTTCATTAAGCCACAACAAGGCGGTGTGAAAGTGATCGAGGTAATAGAACCGTGCCGGGAGGCGATCAGTCAGCAGGGGAGTCGGACCACTCATGAGGATGCTTACGGTTTGCTCGAACGTCGCTCCATAGTACACGCGCATTCATCTGCATCGCGAGGGTTTGGACTGCCGGCTTAGCTATTGTAGGTTTCATACAGTAGTGAGCAATTGCAAACACTGTATAAAGAAGGGGGCCGAGCGCGCCGTGGCATCGTGGTTGCGCGGCCGCACGCTCATCGATATGGGCAAGAATGAGTTAGGATTGCTTGGAAAAATTGGAGAGAAATAGTGAGCCATGTTTTTCACTTCGCTCGCGGCTTGGCCCTGATCATGATTCTGCTGCTGCTCAGCTGCCTTACTACAATCCTTGGGGGCGCAACCGTCGCGGCGTCCGCGGATAGCGCCGAGATCACACACCGATTCTACGAGGTGCGGGGCGCCAAGCTATACACCGAGAAGCTGGGCCGCGGGCGGCCGATTCTGTTTCTCCATGGCGGGATGCAGTTTTTTGATAATAACTTCGCATCGCAACGCGATTACTTTGCCAGTTCTCACACCGTCCTCGGAATTGATCAGCGAGGCCACGGTCATAGCCCTGACGGACCGTGGACTCTCACCTACAAGCTGATGGCGGATGATACGGCGGCGGTCATCGAGCAGCTCGGCCTCGGCCGCGTTGACATTGTGGGACAAAGCGACGGCGGCAATATCGCGTTGCTTCTCGCGCGCGATTACCCGCAGCTCGTCAATCGTGTAGTAATCTCGGGTGCGAATCTTCGTTCAGACCTGTCGGCTGAAGAGGTGCGGCGGCGAAGCCACTGGTCACCGGAGCAACTTGCCGTCCAGCTGCAGACAATAACGAACTCGATGCCGCCACACTTTCGCACCGACTATGGGGAAGTAACTCCCGATGGTCCCGGGCATTGGATGAAACTGTTGGCGAAGTGCTATCTCATGTGGATAGCACCCGTCGTGATCGAACCTGCCGACTTGAAGAAAATCCCGGCTCGCGTTCTCGTCATGGCGGGAGATCACGATTTCACGTCGTTGGAAGAAACGGTGGAATTATTCAGGGGTATACCGAATGCCCAGCTCATCATAGTACCGGGCACTGGCCACGGGACCCTGCAAAACCGACCCGACCTGGTGAATTTGTCAATACGTGAGTTTCTTGATCAGCGCGATAGCACTGCGCCTCCGCACTAGGCCGCTTCAACGTCGGCTTTTGGGTACGCCTGCCTACCGGCGTCGTTCCGCTCGCGCCGCCACCGCCCGTGCGGTGAGCGCGTTCAATAATTGATGGAGGGGTTGTCGCCGGGATAAATCACACCGACGACGTCGAATCCGCCCGGAGTCGTGCATTGCACCGAATGCAGCTGTTTGCGCGGTAGGAACAAGACATCGCCGGCCCGAACGAGGGTCTTGGTTCGCTCCGTCCACACCACGCCCGCGCCATTGAGAAAGATCAGGGCTTCTTCGTACAGATGCCGATGAGGCTCCGCTTTGGAGAGGGGGATATTGCCGATGAACTGGGTCACCAGCATAGAACCCTGCTCGCGATTCACCAGCATTTGGTAGTACCGCTCGGCCATCTTATGGCGCTGCGCAGGATCAACGGCGGCATCGCGGTGTGGATACCGCGTGTCAAACGCCGTAGGCATGTCGTCCAGGCACACCAGGTCCTCGCTGCCGGGACCGTTGGAGATGAAGAACTTGAGGGCGGTCGCGGCCGCATTGTGCACGCGGTACGCTTCGGACGGGTGGATATAGACTCCGGTACGCGCGCTGACCGCGAAGCGCCGGCCGCTGATCTCGACCTCACCGTGGCCCTCGCTCACGAATAGCACGGTATGCCTCCCGTCCGCCGAGATTACCGGCGAGGCTCCCCGGGCAACTTGCGCGTAGAACTGGGATTGAAAATGCGCACCCATGGCGGGACTCACCACCACGCAGTACAACATCGCGCCGCGCGACACCAAGGTCGCTCGCGAGGTGGAAAATACATAGCATTGTCCATCCAGCTGCACGATGGGCGAATCGCCTGCTGTGATCGAGGGCACCGCTCGATTGTCGGCGCTGTCGGGATCATCGGTTAAATAGCCGCCCGGCAGATTGCTATGCGCGCCATCGCAGAAAGGGCCTGTGCCGGTGTGTTTGCATCCGCAGAAAATCACGTCCTCGTCCCGCTCGGCCTTGAACGCGATAGGTAGAAACGGGGTGCCGATATGCGACCCGTCGCAGAAAGGCTGCGTCGCCGAGCGTCCGCAGCTGCACCACAGATAACGCTTGCCCGCCTTGAGCTCGTGATAAAAACCCTTACGATGTGCAATGACGGGAAAAACCTTGGAATCGGTCACTTCGATTCTCGCAACACACCATCCACGCCGCGGCGCAGCGGATGTTGGTGCGTGGGCAGGGGAGCTCCCGGCTGTTTGTCGATGGACATGCCGTGGGGCCAGCTCGCCGGCGCAATCGCGATGTAGCGCGCAAAGCCGCCCGTGCCCCCCTCGAATTTCGCGAATCCGATCGCGATTAGAGCGCCGCTTTCCGGAACCTGGTCGAGATTTGCGACGCCTTCCGCCTGCGCGAAATTATGCTTCAGCAGCCAGCTTTCGCCGACGAATTCCGGTGCCGTATTGTCGGTGTCCAGCGGCTCGTGGCCATGCATCAAAACATGTCGCGCAAGGTGCAAATATTTGAGTGCCGCCAGTGTTACACCGGGGAAAGGTTGAGTGGTGAAACGCTTCGGATCAGTCCAGTTCTTTGACCAGTCGGATCGAATCATGGCCACCGAACCCGCCGGCACGGGCCCATGCCGTTTTTCCCAGTCTTTGACATCCTCTACAGTGGCCTGATAACCGGGATCGAGGAGCACCTTGGGAGCAATATTGATCACCACCAACGGGCGCAGCGCCACGGTGGGTGGTATGTCGCTGATGGTGGCTCCGCGTTCGTTCTCATGCGCCGGCGGCCCAAACTGTGTGCCGATATGATCCATCGGCAAGGTGTAGGCCGTGATCGCCACGCCCAGCCTTTGATAGGTGAATGGCTCGCCCTGCTTGATGAGCCCCGGTATTGAAACCCCTGCCAGCGTCGGCCCCACGGTGAAGTCGGAGAAGCCCGCGCCGATCGGTCCGCCGGGCGCGAGTGCATGCGTCAAGTCGATGTACTTGGCGTTCTTGAGCGTCGAGTCGTAGAAATCCCAGAGCGACAGGCCGGAGCTGCTCGCGACTTTGTCAGAGGCCTTCATGGCGCACACCGACTGGCCGGCCACCGTCGACAGCGCCGCTGCCATCAGCCATACCAGCGCCATAGTGCTGCCGGACGTCATGCCGCGATCACCTTTATAGATAGCCCCCTCGCGCCGGATGACGCGAGGGGATCATGTCAGAACTTGCGAGTCAGGTTAACGCCAATCGTCCGCGGCCGCACTGTCAACAACCCGTGGGGGTCCTGGGAAGAATTGATGGCGGACACTTCAGCGCGCTTGTCCGTTAGATTGCGGGCGAACAGGTTCGCCGTCCACGGCCCATTGATTAAGCCCAGCCGCAGATTGAGCAGCGTGTAAGGTGCGAGGCCGATGTTGAAATCCTTATTGGACGCGAAATAAGCGTTCACCGCATCACGGTAGCTCACATCCGCCGCAGCGACCCCCTGCCAGCTGCCGGCCAGCGGTGCGGTATAGTTGAGACCGAGATTAAGTTGGAACTTCGGCACATTTGGAATGGCGTCGCCCGTTCTGCCGAGCGTGGGATTGAGTGCGTATTGCTGAGGGTTGGCGCCGTCCGTGAGGTAAGCATCCTGATATGAACCAGCGAAATTCACGCTCAAGTTTTCAATCGGGTGGGCGGTGAATTCGAATTCCATGCCCTTGACGTGAGCGGTGCCCGCATTGCCAAGGTATACGAAGGCGCCGTCGGCCGTGGTCTCCTGGACCTGGATATTGTCCCACTTGATGAAGTACACATCAGCCTGATAGTCGAACATACCGTCAAACAGCCGGCCCTTTGCGCCCACTTCAAAATTGGTCAATGAGTCGGGCGAATAAGCGGAGGGAATCGGTTCGAAGGGCTCGCTGACCGCGTTCAAACCGCCGCTGCGGAAGCCGGTGGAGACCGTACCATAGGCCAGTAATTGCTCGCTGAACTTGTAGCTAAGGTTCACCTTCCACGTTACCTTGTTGAAGGTCTGCTGTGGGTCCACGACTGGCACCAAGTTCGGTGCGCCCGGAAATCCGCCGAAGGGGTGGGTCTGGGTTTGTACGCCATTCAGTGTCTCCGTGAAATAGCGAATGCCGGCCACCGCCGTCCAGGCGTCGGTGATCTTCCAAGTGGCTTCGCCGAAGCCTGCATATTGCGTGTCGTAGCGGCTGTCCGTGCGCCCGAAGAAGGTGTTGCCGACACCGGGGAAATCCAACGCATCGGCCGAGGTCAAGGTGCTAAAGGGACCCGTGACCAGGCCGTTGGCGCCGGTGGTGAGCACTTGCACGGCGAGATCCTGGCTCTCATGTTCTCGGAATACACCGGCCACGAAGTTGACCGGTGTGGGCAGATCGCTCGCGAAGCGGATCTCGCTCGAATTGACTTTCCGCGTTCGCGGCTCGAGGGTTTCGGCGGGAACCGGGATTTTGAACGAAACCAAGACCGGAGTGGAGTCGAAGGTGAAGTCGGTGGTCCGATTGAATTGGTTCGTGGTTCCCGTCACCGTACCCAGTGCAGTCTTGTAGGCCACTGTCAGACCGAAGATTTTAATGTTGTCGCTCCACGGACTGAGGGTGACGTCCGTATTGCAAAGGTCGCAACCTTGCACGGCAAGGATAGGCGCCTCGTGGAAGGCCGTCACCCCGGCCGGAGTGTAACGTGAGGATCCACCGGAAGTTTCGTTTTGCGCCGTGTAGTTGGCGTCGATGGTCAGGTTGTCGGTAGGCTGATATCGAATGCTGACGCGCCCGCCACCAACTTCGTCATCGTTGACACCCTTGACGAACCCGGCTCCCATCGCGGCGGTTTTATAGATCGGGTTGATGGCCGTTCCCACGTTGACGCCTTCGCCGACGCGGATCTGGTTGATGTAGCCGCTATCGTACTGTTTCCAGGCCACCAAACGCAGGGCCAGCACGCCTTCGATGATTGGCAGATTCATTGCGCCGTTGAAATTATAGTTGCCGCTGGCATGCTCAGTGTGCGAACCCTCCAAGGTCAGATAGCCGCCCAAGTTGTGGAGGTCGGGCGATTTAGGAATGAAGCGGATGGTGCCGCTCATGGAACTGGCGCCATACAGTGTGCCCTGGGGTCCGCGCAGCACTTCGATGTGGTCCATATCGTAAAGGCGGATATCCGATTCAAAGCCGCCCCCGTCATCGCCATTCGAGCCGCTGATCACGGCCTCGCCGTAGTAGACCCCGGTGGTCGCATCGCCGGTGGAATTGATGCCGCGAATGACGTACTTCTTGTCGCCGGGGCCCAAGTCCTGAATCGACAGGCCGGGAATCCGGCCCGCAATATCCATGATGCCGGAGACATTGCTCGCTTGCAGCGAGTCGCCGCTGATCGCTTGGATTGAAAGAGGCAGGTCGAGAACTTTCTGCGAGTTGAGCTTGTTCGCCGTGACCACGATTTCATCGAGACCGGTGGTATCGGCGGTGCCGCCCGCCGCGACAGCTGCGGAACCGGCCAGCGCAGCGGCCACGGCAGCACTCAGCGCAAGAACTCGATTTGAAACGTTATAGTCGTTGGCTCGTGACAGTCCCGCAGTAAATCGCAGCATTGATGTTTCTCCCGTGTGGTGCAATTACAATATGAGTTATCATATGAAATATCAAGTAAGTCGCCGGTTGTTGCGTCCGGCGCACATTTAAAGCGCGAGCATCGCCGAATTTCAGCCGGAAGGGGGTCTCGTCACTTCGTCATGTTGCGGCTTAAGCGCCGGATCAGCTCGAAGGCAGCCGCACGGTCGGCAGCGGACAGACCATCAAGCAGTCGTCGTTGCCGTCCGCGCACCACCACGTTGAGAGTATCGAACAAGTCGCGGCCCTTGGCCGTCAGGAACACCTCGACGCAGCGGGCGTCCTTGCGGCCCGGAACGCGGCGCACGTAGCCCTCTTTTTCCATGTTCATAAGGGCACGGCTGAGCGCCGACTGCTGCATCATCGCGCGGTCGATGATGTCGAGAATGGTGATGCCATCCCCCATGGCGAGAACCGCCAGAATCCGCCAGCGCGTGACGTTGATGCCCTCGCGCCGCAACTTCTCCACCAGATCGACATTGAGTTCGTAGGCCAGCCGCGTGATCAGATAAGGCAGGAAGTCGGCGAACAGCGGTTTATCGGTTTTTGCCGGTCGGGGTCGCGTCATTGGAATGGGCTCTGACCGTTGAGGATGGCGCCCAACTTGGGCGCATCTATGTTACCGCCGGACACGATGCAGACGATATTGCCTTTTCCGCACCGTCCCGACATCGCAGCCGCGACCGACGCGGCGCCGGCGGCCTCCGCGATCACGTGATGTCGGCGTGCGAGCACCCGGATCGCATCGCTGATCTCCGCAAACGAGGCACATACCGCTTGATCGACCATGCAGCGAATCAGCGGCCACATGTCCTTGAGCACGGTAGTGCTGCCCATGCCGTCGACGAAACTCTGGATATGAGGCACCTGCGTGGGCCTGCCATTTAATAGTGCCGCCGCCGCCGGCTGAGCGGCCTGCGATTCCGCGACAATCATCCGCACCCCAGGCTTCAAGCGCCGCATCACGGAGCCAATGCCGCAGGCGAGGCCGCCGCCGCCAAACGGAACGACTACGGTGTCGATATCCGGTTGATCCTCGATGATCTCCGCGCCGATGGTGGCATTGCCCGCGATCACGGCCGACTCCGCCACCGGATGGATGAACTCGCCGACTTCGCCGGGAAACCGGCGGCCCGTCAGGACCTTCCACCACTCGTCAAAGGGCAGTCGTATAACTTTTGCCCCAAGTTCGGCCAGCGCGTCAGCTTTGGTCTTCGCCGAGCCCTCCGGCACCACCACCGTCGACGGCACATCGATGTCGCGAGCCGCGAACACCAGGCCGAGTCCGAAATTGCCGGCGCTCGCGGTCAACACTCCGCGACGCAGGCTTTGCGGATCCATGCTCTTGAGCGCGTTACGGGCAGCTCTTATTTTAAACGAGCCGAGCGGCTGCAGGTTCTCGAGTTTGAGGTAAATGTTGATGCCCGGAATGTCGACAGCCAGCTTGAGCAATGGTGTACGCAGGGCAAACCCGTGGATATTGCGGCGCGCCGCTGCCACATCGTCGCCGGTCGGCAGGGTCAAGGTGGAGTGGGTCAAGGTGTAGCCTGGCGCGACGCGGCGACTCAAAAATCGATGACCTGTCCCACGCCGGCCGCGCGCGCCCGGAGCAGTACGTAGTGCGCCGAGGCGAGATCCTGCGGCGCGATACCCAGGGATTTGTACACAGTGATATCGGATGACGAGCGCCGGCCGATCTGGGAGCCGTTGGCCACCTCGCCAATTTCGGCCAGAATGTGTGCCGGAGAGATGGCGCCCGCCTCGAGAGCCCGCCGATATTCTCCGCCTTCGTTGCGAGTGGACTCTCGATAGTCGACGTAGAATCGCGATTTTACGACTGCCGCTGTATCTATTTCCGCCGCGCCCGCGATGCTCGACCCGACCACATTAAGGTGCGCGCCGGGTGAGAGCCAGTCGCCGAGAAGAATGGGATCGCGAGCCTTAGTCAACGTGCAAATAATGTCCGCTTCGGTCACGGCATCCCGCACGCTGGGAGTTGTCTCGATGGCGATACCGTGCTTTGCTCCCTCGACACGCGCGAACTCCGCGGCTTTTGCGCCGTCCCGCGACCAGATCCGAATGCGCCGCAAAGTGCGCACGGTCAACATGGCTTCAAGATGGCTGCGCGCCTGCTCGCCCGCGCCCAGCAGCGCCAAATTGCCGGCATCTGGGTTTGCCAGCAGCCGTGTTGCCAGGCCGCTTGCGGCAGCCGTGCGAATGGCGGTGATCTCAGCGGCATCGAGCAGCGCCACGGGTTGCCCGTGCTCGGCTTCGAACAGCAATACCAACCCCAGGTGCGACGAATAGAGCGGAGGCTTGTTGCGCGGAATCAGGCTCACGAGCTTCACCCCGAAGCACTCGGGTTCGGCGAGATAGCCGGGCATATTGCCCAGCATTCCGCGGTCCCCCGGCATGACCATGACCGAGCGGAGAGGCAGCACGACGCGTCCCTCCGATACGGCGATCATGGTGCGTTGCATCAGGTCGATGCATTCGGCCATGGGCAGAAGCTCCCGCACCTCGGCGCCGCGTAAAATTCGAATTTCCACGTCAACTCCCCGGCAAACGCATCCAAGCTCGGCGGCGCGTGCGCCGCCCCGCATTGCTTATCTAGCGCGGGCCAAACGAGCCACGCAATTCCTTCATGGCAGCGATGAAGGAGTCCACGTCGTTCGTGTCGTTATAGAAATGAAAACTAGCCCTGACATTGTCATCGCGATGCGAGGTGACGATATCCCGCTTCATGAGCTCAGCCGACAGTCCGCCGCTATTCCGCGACGGAACGGCGACGGTGGCTCCGCGGCGTTCATCTTGCTCGGGCGTCACGCTCGCCCAATTTATTTCCCGCAAACGCTCCATGCAACGCCGCGTCAGCGCCTGATTGCGTTTTTCGATGGCCGGTGTGCCGACCGCCAACAGGAACTTAAGGCCCGCTTCGGCGGCATAGCAATTTACCACCGGGGGCGTGCCGGCCTCGAAGCGGCGGGCCGTCGGCGAGGGGCGGTTGGCGGTGATGTCCATCGCGCCAATATTAGCCTGCGCAAACCAACCGCTGTTCGTGGGCAGGAGGGAGCGAATGATCGAGTCTCGCGCATAGAGAAAGCCGATGCCCGCGGTACCCAACAAGTACTTGAGCATTCCACCTACTGCAAAATCGACGTCCAGCGCTTTGACGTCGATGTCCAGCGAGCCGACCGCCTGGTAACAATCGAGCAGGACCAGCGCGCCGTGGGCCCGCGCCAGGCGCACGATGCCGGGAATGTCGAGCTTCGCACCATTTCTGAAGCAGACTTGTGTAATCGCCACGAGCAGTGTTTTGTCGTCGATGGCCTTGGCGAAATTCTCGAGCGGGATATAGCCGTCAGCAGCCGGCGGCACATGGACGACGTGCGCGCCGCGTGGCTCTTGGGCGTGCCATATCTGCGCGTTGGTGGGAAACTCGAAATCGCTGACGACCACTTTGTCGCGCGTGCCGGTAAAATCGAACGCGCTGGCGAGCGCGTTCAAGCCGGCGGAGACCGATGCAGTGACCGCGATCTCATCAGGAGATGCGTGCAGCAACGTCGCCGTCAGGGCGCGTACCGATTCATTCTTCGTGATCCACATGTCCCAGTTCGCGCCTACCAGGAGGCGGTCATCCATGTAGGCATCGAAGGCGGCCTTGACGTCGTTCGCGAGCGCACAATACGACCCGCTATTCAAATAGGTTTTGCGTGCGAGGACCGGAAATTCCCTGCGCAAAGCCTGAAAATTCGGTTCCATGGTCAATGAGTCCTGCAGCGCTGAATGGGGGCCTTCGCCCGGGTTGGGCTGTCTCGCATAATTATATGCAATGTCATATAAGTATGCAATTATCAGCGCGGGTAGCTGCGGTCGTCGCGATGCTGCGCAAGGAGTGCCTTCGATGTTCGATGAGGTCAAACCGGTCCTGATGGCGCAGATCGATGCGGCGCGCGCGCGTCTGGAAGGATTGAGCATGATCTCGCCCCTGGTCTTTTGCGATGTCGCGCCGGCCGGCAAAAGTATCGGTTTAAAGCTCGAGAACCTGCAGCCGAGCGGATCATTCAAGATCCGCCCCATCGGCAACGCCGTGCTGGCGCGAGCGCCGGCCGATTTGTCGCGCGGGATTTATACCACGAGCACTGGCAATAGCGCGCTCGGAGTGGCCTTCATGGCGCAGCGGCTCGGTATCAACGCCACCGCCGTCGTACCGGCCAACGCGCCTGCCGCGAAACTCGACAAGTTACGCCGCTTGGGGGCGCACATCGATATGCGTTCCAGCGAGGAGTGGTGGCGTGCAATCGAGACGGGGTCTCTCGAGGGTCAGTCCGGTGTGTATATCGACGCGGTACGCGATCCTGCTTCGCTCGCCGGCGATGCGACGATCGGCCTGGAGATCTTGGCGCAAGCGCCGGATATCGAGGCCATCTTGATTCCTTTCGGCGGAGGCGGTCTGGCATGCGGGATTGCCTGCGCCGTGCGCGCGCAGCGGCGCAATGTGAAGATAATTGCCTGCGAACTGACGACGGCCCATCCCCTTAAGTCTGCGTTTGAGTCCGGCGCTCCGACCCAGACGCCGCACGAACCCGGCTTCGTCAGCGGCGTCGGTTTCGGGACGGTGTTGCCCGAAATGTGGCCGCTTGTGCAGAGCTTGATCGACGAGGTGATTACGGTCTCGCTCGCGGAAGTGGCCGCCGCCATCAAAATCTTGGCAGAGCGTAACCGTGTGATTGCCGAAGGAGCGGGGGCGGTGTCGGTCGCGGCGGCGCTCTCCGGGCGCTATGCCGAATCGAAGGTGTGCGCTGTCGTCTCGGGTGGAAATCTCGACAGTTCGATGCTCGCCGCGATACTCGAGGGACGCACGCCGGGGTAGCAGGCCGAAGGCCGGATCACGCGCTCCAACGCCTGGCCGCTGGCGCGGTTCTACTACGCCGTACGGGCGTGGTCGATGAAGTCCGCCGTTGCGCGCGCAAGCAGGCTCCCGGAATCGGCGAAACCATAGATCGCTTCAAAATGATTGAGACCCGGCTGCGCTAAATATTCTCCCTCCAGGCCAGCGTTACGCCAGGCACTGAGATAGCGCTGCGACTGGCCCAAGAACGCTTCCGACTCGTCGCCTCCCACGGACAGGAGCAGTGGGGCGGCCCGTTTCGGGATGTGTAGGAGAGGACTCTGCTCCGCTGCCAGAGCATCGGTCAATTGCAGGGTCGGTTGCAGCCACGAATGTTGCAGAGGGCGGATATCGAAGACGCCGCTGATGGCGATGCCCCCCTTGAGGCAGCCCGCATTGGCTGCGCTCTGTCGCTCGTGAGCGCCCGAAAGCAGCATCCCCACTTGTTGGCCACCGGCCGAATGTCCCGCGACGAAGATTTGGCCGGGATCGCCGCGGTAATGCTGCGCGTTGCGCGCCAACCAATCCAGGGCGGCGTCGCTCTGGCGGGTGATTTCGGCGATCGACACCTGCGGGCACAATGCGTAATTCATGACGGCGACGGTGATGCCGCGGGGCACCATTCCGCGCGCGACAAAGCTGAACTCCTTGCTGCTGAACGCCCGCCAGTAGCCGCCGTGAATGAACAGCAATACCGGCGAGTCCGCTGACCGGGATGGGAAGATATCGAGCGTCTCTGCCGGCGTTGGGCCGAAGGGAATGTCGAGCCGGGCGTCGAGCGAGTCGCGCGTCAGCGCGCTTTCGCGCACATACCATTCCGTGAAAGGCTGGCGCGACTCTACGCGCCGCGACGGATCGTATTCGGCGTCTATTACAGCGCGGTCAATCACGGTGTGCTCAGGGAGCATCTGCAGTCGCTCTAGAGTGAGCCACGCGCATCGACCGGCCAGATGTCCACCAGCATATTGCCTCTGACGCAATGGTAAAAATCGTGCAGATTGACGGTCGGGTCGCAATGCGGGGTGACGAACTCGATTTTAGAGCCGAGTTTCAACGAATCAGTCTTTCGAGCAAACTCTATCTTGCCGAATTCATCCCCGTAGAATTGGTAGACGGCGCCTGGCGGAGCGCCGCGCGCGGGGCGCGGAATCGGCCCGTCCATCGAGAAGCACTTGAAACCGCCGTCGATCGTCGGCCATTCGCGATGGTTGTTGTTCACCACCATGCATTGCACGTAGAGCGCGGTCTTGAAGGGGTGCTGTCCGGCGGCGAACAACTGCACTTTCTCATATTCGATGTCCATGACCGCGTAGGAGCCACATTGACACTCGGTGAACAGACCGGTGCGCCGGTCGATATCGAAGGTGCCGGTGCCGCCGCCGGAAATGATGCCGGGGACAAGTCCCGCTTTCTCGACGGCATTCAAGACGCGTTGCAAATGCCGCAACTGTCTCCCATAGATACGCTCCCGATCCACTATCCGCGCGATGTGCTGGACTGCGCCCGAGTAGGACTGCAAGCCCGCCCAAGTCAGAACTCGAGAGGCTTGCACTCGGCGGATGAGCGCGAGCGCGCCGGCGACATCGGGTACTCCGGTCCTCCTCATGCCGATGTCGATGTCCACCAACACTGTGAGCCGCTTGCCGCGCTTCTCTAGAGCCGCTTCAATTCTTTTCAAGTTCGCCAAGTTATCGACCACGGCCATGAATTCTTCGCTCTTGTCGACGAGATCGCACAGGATGTCGATCTTGATGTCACCAACTACGGGCGTGGTCAGCAGCACGCCGGGCAGTCCTGCCTCCACCATCACCGCGGCCTCGCGAATGGTTGCCACCGAGATGCCGACGGCGCCCGCCGCCATCTGCCGCCTCGCCATCTCGACGCTCTTGTGGGTCTTGGCGTGGGGCCGTAGCGACAGGCCGGCGCGCTTGCAAAGGCGCGCCATGGCTTTCACATTGTGCTCGAAAGCAGCGAGGTCGAGAATCACAGCGGGAGTCGCCAGCGCCAGGCGCGAGCGCGGCTCTCCGATGAGGCGAGCATTGGGTCCGAGGTCTCGATGGTGCCGCATGGGTGTTCAGGCTCTCCCGAGTGCGCCGCGCGCCTTGAGAATGAAGTAAGCGCCAGTCACGAGAAGCAGCCACGGCACTCCGACGATCCAAGAGATTTGCCAGGTCTCCTTATCCAGGCCCATCGTTACCAGCACTGCGCACAACAGTACCAGCCCTATGATTTGTATTACCGGAAACCACGGCATGCGTACCGGCAGGTCGGTCGCCTTGTGCCGGCGCCGGAAACTCAAATGACTGAGAAGGATGATGATCCAGACAATCATCGCGTCGAACAGCGCGACGCCGAACAAATAGTTGTAAGCGCGCGGCGTGAGCTTCGACAGGCCCGCGGCAATCAATATGCAGGTACCTGAGAAGAGAATGGCTGCGATGGGTGTCCCGTTCTTGCTCAGGCGCCCCAACAGGCGCGGCGCGTATCCGCCTCGAGACAGTGAAAACAGCATGCGCGAGCAAAGGTACACATTCGTGTTCATGCTCGACAGCGCCGCGCTCAGCACCACGAAATTCATGATTCCGGCCGCATGGCGGATTCCGGAATGCGCGAACACGCGCACGAAAGGACTTTGGGTGACGATAGTGGCTCCGGTCTCCGTCCACGGGACAAAAGTCACGACTATGGTGAGTGCAAGTATGTAGAAGAGGAACAGCCGCAGCGCCATTGTCCGCAATGCCGCCGGGATGGTGCGCACGGGGTCCTGCGCTTCGCCCGAGGTGACGGCAATCACCTCGATGCCGTTGAACGACAGGATGCCGATGATCACCGCCATCCACACACCGCCGAATCCGCGCGGCATAAATCCGCCGGGGAGGCCGGTGAGATTGTGAAAGCCGATGGGCTCGGCCCAGAGTCCGAATATGGTCGCGAGCCCCAGGACGATGAACACCACGATCGCTACCACCTTGATGAGTGCGAACCAGTATTCGATGGAACCGAAATTATTCACCGATCTCGAATTGAAGTAGAGCAGCACGAAGGCAAAGCTGACAGACCACAGCCAGACCGGCGTACCGGGAAACCAGAAAGTCATGTAGACGCCGGCGGCGATGGCCTCACCGCCGACCGCGATGACCTGCGCCATCCAGTAGGAATAGCGGGCGATCATGCCTGCCCAGGGGTTCAAGTAGATCTCGGCGTAGGTACCGAACGAACCTGCGGTGGGATGCACGACCGCCATCTCCGACAGGCTGAACACCATCGCAACCGCGGCGATGGCGGCAATCGCGTAGCTTAAGATCACCGCCGGACCCGCGTAGCCGATGGCGAGGCCGCTGCCCATGAACAGGCCGGTGCCGATCGCGCCGCCGAGCCCGATCATCACGAGTTGCGCGCGGGTCAAATCCTTGTGTAGTCCCGCTTCGCGGCCGGCAATGGCGGACGCATCCACGTCGGTGTCTTTCATTGGCGGCGGTGCTCATGCTCGAACGCCTCGACATGGTTGGTCATGGCGGGGGCGTCCAAGCGGGCGGCGTGAGGCGGCGCTTGCCGTCGGCGGAGAGTTTGACGCCAGGCTCATCAAGCGCCTCGCGATCCCATAGTTCGCAGGTCACCTGACGATGGCGCTGATCCAAGGCCTCGCAGTAGTTGGTATACAGGCACAGCCGCACATCCGCGCCCCGGCCGGCGGCGACTTTGCGGAACCAATCCGGGTCGGCCAGCGCCTGGCGCGCGAATCCGACGACGTCCGCCTGACCGCCCTCGAGAACGGCCTCGGCTTGCTCGAAGCTGTGGATTCCACCCACAGCGATCACCGGAGTCGTGAATCCCGCCGCGCGCACGGCGGCGCGAATTTGCGCCGTGGCGTTAAGGTTTCGTCCGAACGGGCCTTGGCTGTCGGAATAGTAGGACGGCATGCACTCGTAACCGCTTCGGCCGGTGTAGGGGTACGCGGCGTCGCCGACCTTGGGTTGTTTGGCA
>JBBRQO010000038.1:0-40643 GCA_038226325.1 Steroidobacterales bacterium
AGACCCTTCTGAAACGCGGTGGCACCCATCGAGGCCGCGGCCAACATGTAGGAGCGTGCTTCGATGTCCTTGCCGTCTGCATAAGCCCGGGGCAGATAGCGATGGATGAGCCGCATACCCTCAAGCGCGATGCCGTCCGCCAGCGGATGAAATCCCGGCGCGCAGTAGGCTTCGAAACAGTGGACGAAGGCGTCAATACCCGTCGCGGCGGTGACTGCGGGCGGCAGGCCCACGGTCAGTTCCGGGTCGGAGATGACGATGCGCGGCATCATCTGCGGATGGAAGATGATCTTTTTCTGATGCGTCTCCTCGTTCAGGATGACGCCGGCGCGGCCGACTTCCGAGCCGGTGCCTGCGGTGGTCGGGACCGCGACCACCGGCGCTATGCCGGCGGGGTCCGCTCGGCTCCACCAATCGCCGACGTCCTCGAAATCCCACAACGGTCGCGTCTGACCGGACATGAAGGCCACGACTTTGCCGGCATCGAGTGCCGAGCCGCCGCCAAAGGCCACGACCCCATCGTGAGCCCCGGCGCGATACGCACGCAGCCCCGCCTCGACGTGACTCAGCGCCGGATTTCCCCTGACGGCACCGAACAGTGCCCCGTTCTTGAGCGACGCCAGGGCGCTCTTGATCATGGGTGCGCCGATCAATCCTTCGTCGGTGACGATCAGCGGTCGCTCAATGCCGGCCGATGCACAGGCCTTGGCAAGCTCAGCGATACGCCCGGGTCCGGCCCAAATAGTGGTCGGATAATTCCAGTTGCCGCGAAGATTCAAACTCATAGCGATACCTTGAAGTGATAAGACTTCGGCCGCGTCAGCTGCTCGAAGCCGACGCGCGACAAAGTGCAGCCGCGGCCCGAATTCTTGACACCGGTCCAGGCGAGGGCGGGATCGAGGTAGTCGCAGCGATTCAGAAACACCGTGCCGGTCTCGAGGGCGTCGCCGAGCACTTCGGCGCGCACCGCGTCGGCCGAGAAAATGGCGGCCGTGAGACCGAACTCGCTGTCGTTCATCAGGCGCACGGCTTCTTCGTCGGAGCTGACCTTCATGATGCCGACGGCGGGTCCGAAGGTCTCTTCGCGCATGATGGCCATCGAGTGGTCCACATCGACGAGGACTTGGGGTGCAAGGTAGGGCGTACCAGGAGCGGAGGCGGGAAAGAATGTCTCGTCGATCAGTTGGCGGCCGCCGCGGGCAAGTGCTTCGCGTACCTGGGCACGCACGGCGTCGGCCGCAGAGATTCGCACCATCGGTCCCAATGTGGTTTCCGGATCGAGCGGCGACCCTAAGCGATACTTCAGAGTCAGATCGACGACTCCGGCGACAAACTCTTCGTAGCGTGGTGCAGCGACATAGATCCGTTTGATGCCGCAGCAGGACTGGCCGGCATTGAAGAAGGCGCCATCGGTGAGCGAGTCGACGGCGTGTGCGAGGTTGGCATCGGCGCGTACATAGGCGGGGTCCTTCCCGCCGAGTTCGAGGCCGGCCGTGGCAAATCCCGCAGCGGCTGCGGCGGCGACCGCGCGTCCACCGGACACCGAGCCTGTGAAGCAGACAGTGGCGACGCGCGGGTCGCTCATCAAACGCGCGGTGTCGCCATGCGACAAGTGCAGGTATTGGAACACGCCGCGCGGCACGCCCGCGATTGCAAACGCCTCAAGGAAGCGCTCGGCGCACAGCGGTGTTTGGTGCGAATGTTTGAGCAGCACGCTGTTGCCGGCAATCAGCGCCGGCAGTACGGCATTAACCGCCGTCAGGTAGGGATAATTCCAAGGCGCCACGACCGCCACGGTGCCGAGCGGCACGCGTTTGATCTGGCGCTGAAAGCCGGGTTTGTCAGCGGGCAGGATGGCGGCGAGCGCCTGCGGCGCCACCCCCAGCATGTAGCGGGCGCGCTCTTCGAAGCCACGGATCTCGCCCGGTGCATGACGAATGGGCCGACCCATCTGCCAGGTGATTTCGGAGGCAATGTCGCCGGCTTTGGCGACGAAGGCATCGATGGCTTTGCCCAGAACGTCGCAACGCATTGCCAGAGACAGCGCCGCCCACGCCGGCTGGACGGTTTGGGAGACTTCAAGCGCCCGATCGATATCGGCAGTGCTGTGCAGAGGCCGTTCGACGTAGATGCGGCCGTCGACAGGACTAATGGTTTTCAGCGTCTCGGTCATACTTGCTCAAATGATTTCAAAATATCGTGCCAGTTCCCAGTCGGTAATAGCCTTGCGGAATTCCCGTTCTTCCCACTGCCGGGTCGCGGCATAGTGTTCGACGAAGGCCTCGCCGAACAGACTGTGCGCGGGTTTGGATGCGGCGAGGCGCTCGGCAGCTTCGTACAGGGTCGCGGGCAGGCGCCGATCGGGCGGATATTCGCGGTCGTAGGCATTGCCGATGATGGGCGCATCTGGCTCGATGCGGTGTTCGATGCCCCAGAGACCGGCGCCGATCGCCGCTGACAAGGCAATGTAGGGATTGATGTCGGCAGCAGCGATGCGGTATTCGACCCGCTGGCTGGATGGGCCGCCACGGATCACCCGTAGCGCAGTAGTGCGGTTTTCGATACCCCAGGTAGCCGACGTCGGCGCCCAGTATCCAGGCACCAGTCGCGAGTAGCTGTTCACGGTGCAGGCGATCATGGCGAGCAATTCCGGCATCAGTGCCTGTTGGCCACCGACGAACCAGCGCATGGTGTCCGACATTTCGTGGGGCTTCGATGGGTCGTGAAACACGCTGTCACCGCCGGGAGTGCGCAGTGAGATGTGCAGATGACCGCTCTGACCGGGAACGCTGTTGGACCACTTTGCCATGAAAGTTGCCATCAGGCCGTGACGCTGAGCGAGCACTTTCGTGAAGGTTTTGAAAAGCGCCGCTCGATCGGCGGCCTCGAGCGCATCGCAGTAGGTGAGCGCCGCCTCGAGCACACCCGGCCCGGTCTCCGTGTGCAGACCCTCGATGGGGAAGCGCATAGTCTGTCCGAGATCTAAAAGCTCGTGGTACAGATCCGAGTGCACGGAACTGCGCAGCACCGAATAGCCGAAGGCCCCCGGCGTCATGGTCTTAAGCGAACGGTAACCCTTCTCGCGCACCGATTGCGGCGTCTCCTCGAACATGAAGAATTCATATTCCGCGGCGGCATTGACCAGAAATCCCATGCCTGCCGCGCGCTCCAACACGCGCCGCAACGTGCCGCGCGGACAAACCGCTTCGGCGGTCCCGACAAACTCTCCCAGAAAGAAAACAGTTTTCGGCTCGAAGGGAATATCGCGCCGCGTCTCAGGAAGCACGCGCACCATGGCGTCGGGATAGGCGGTGTGCCAGCCGGTAAACCGGGTGTTGTCGTATAGCTGGTCGTTCGAATCCCAGCCGAGAATGACGTCGCAGAAGCCCAGGTTCTTGTCCACAGCCGACAGGAACTTGTCTCGGCTTATATATTTACCGCGCAGGATTCCGTCGGTATCGAAGACGCCGATTTTGACGTGCTCAATATCGCGCTCAATCAGGAAATTACGGATATCGACGTTCTGTTCCACGCGCGACTCACTCCAGCTCGAAATTGCATTCCTTCAGCGGCACCAGGCGCGTCTTGTTCCGAATTTTGTGGCCTAGATAGAGGATGACGAACACCGGAATCATGAGATAGCCGGTGATGAAGTCGAACCACGAGAACACCGGCGCCTGGAATACGCCGATATTGGCGCCAAACAGCACGGCCAAGAACAAGATTAGCGCGAGCCAAGGGCCGTACGGGTAGAACTTGGACTTGAATTTCAGATCGTCCGGACTTCGCCCCTGGGCCACCCAGGCCTTGCGAAAGCGCAAGTGACAGATCGCGATCCCGAGCCAGATCAGAAACCCGCTCAAGCTCGAGGCGTTGTAGAAGACCTGATAGATCTTATGTTCGCCCACCATCGTGGAGAAGAAGGCGAGTGCACTGATCAGACCGGTGGCCAGGAGCGCGGCCACGGGGACTCCGCGCCCGTTCAGTTTACCGAACACGCGCGGCGCTTTGCGGCTGTGCGCCATGGCATGCAGCATCCGCGACGCCACATACATCGATGAATTCCCGCAGGACAGCACCGAGGATAGAATCACCGCATTCATGAGATTGGCGGCGTAATACCCAAATCGCGGCAGTTGGCCAAAGACCATGGTGAAAGGCGAGAAGGCGATATGGCTCTCATCGGCATTGAGCAGATTGGGGTCGGTGTAACTGACCAAGGTGCCGACCACGAAGATAGCGCCGATGTAGAAAAGCAAGATGCGCCAGAAGACGCTGCGAATAGCCTTGGGGACGCTCTTGCCCGGGTCAGCGGTTTCCGCAGCGGCGAGGCCGACTCCTTCGGTGCCCTGGAAGGAAAAGCCCGCGACCAGGAAGACCGCCAGCGCCCCCGTTAACCCGCCGACAAAAGGAGCGTGAGTACCGGTTTTCGGATCGCTGATGGTCCAGTTGTGAAAGCCGGCATTGTGACCGCCGAGCATGCCGGCGATCATCAGCCCGCCCACCGCCAGAAAGATGATCACGGTCACTACTTTGATTCCCGCGAACCAGTATTCCGCCTCCGCATACGCTCTGACCGAGAGTAAGTTCAGCGCCAATAACACGATGAAGAACCCCATCGCCCACAATGTGGAGTTCGAATGCGGGAACCAGAATTGGACGATGAGCGCGCCGGCCACCAGCTCGGCCGCCAAAGTGATCGCCCAGCTGAACCAATAATTCCAGCCCACTGCAAATCCCAGAGAGGGATCGACGAATCTTTCCGCGTATGCCTCGAAGGAGCCGGGAATGGGCAATTGCGTGGCCATTTCGCCGAGTGACTGCATCATGCAGTAGACCGCGATACCCATGATCGCGTATGCAAACAAGGCGCCGCCCGGTCCGGCCTGGGCTATGGCCGTGCCGCTTGCGAAGAACAGACCGGTGCCGATGGCGCCGCCGATAGCGATCATGCTCAGCTGCCGGGTGCCGATCCCGCGCTTTAGCTCGCGTGTTTCACTGCTTGTCATGCGGGAGATCTCGGGCCGATGGAAGTATTTTGCCGAGGCGTTCCGATGGATAATATGGCATGGTTCGGTCAAGTTGTACGGAATTTCCAAGATTGTAGGGCGTTCGAATGAGGATGACTTGACGAAATCCGCAGGCGGTCTGGCGCATTTTCTCAGCAGCCGGTGGCCGCTGGTTATCGCGGTGTGCGTCGGATCCGGCCTGTCTCATGCCGCCACCAGCGCCCCGTAGCATCCAGCTGCGCAGCGCTGCCGAGCAGGTGGCTGGGGCTGGTCGTAGGCTTCCCCAGCTTGTTCCGTGCTTTGGAAAAACGCACATCACATCCGTTGAGGTATCCCGCGTGACTGAAGTCGTAGTGCTTCGCTCTTTATCCGACATGACATTGGCAAACGCAGCACGCATCGCATTCGATCACGCGAGCGTTGAACTAGGCGATGCAGCGAGGGCGATCATTGCGCAAGGCCGTGGCCGATTCGAGGCCTACTTGGACTCAAAACGTGGATACGTCTACGGCTCGACCACGGCACCCGGATCACGCGCTAAGGTGTTGCTAAGCGCGGAGGCCGTGAGGAGCCAGGGCGAGACGCTGCGCAACTTCATCGCGATGCAGGCGGGGCTGGAAGGGGCGATGCTGTCCGAGCGCTGCGTGCGGTTGGCCCTTTTTGCTAGGCTGTCTAATTCAATGACGGGGTGCGGAAAGCTGCGCGTGGATACGGCTCAGGAGATCGCCGCATTATTACGAAACCCGCCCAAGGTTCCCCTGGATTATGTCGCGTGTTCGGGCGAGATCATGCCGCTATCGTGGTTGATGGAGCCGATTGCGGATATGCCTTTGGCCATTGGCGAAGCAATGGCGTTGATCAACGGCTCGCCATTTGCCACCGCCATGGCTTGCGATGTCGCGCTGACGACGGAGCGGCGCATAAAATTGGCGGAGAGAATTTTCGCGCTCAGCGCCGAGGCCGCCGAATGCCCGGCGGGGCATTTCGATAGACGGCTGGCCGATCGCTGGCCCGACCCCTATTACAAGGAGAGTTTGGAGCGTCTCCAAGCACTTCTTTGCGATTCCTCGCGTAAGCAGCTCACTCATCAAGCGCCGACGTCATGGAGGGTGCTGCCCAATGTACTGGCGGCCGCTCTGCAGGCGCTGGCGGAAGTGTCGGGATACGCGCAAATCGGGCTGCAATCCTTGAAGGACAATCCGACCTTTCTTTGCAGCGCCGCAGGTGGCGAAACAGACCTGGTGGTCTCCGGCGGCGGGTATCACGACCATCGAGCGGCGAAAGCCATCGATCAAGTCAACGGCGTTCTGATGGATCTTTGTGTGCTCGCGTCTCGTCAGGTCGGGCATCTGTTGGATGGCGTGGGCCTGGGTTTGCCGGCCCTGCTGGCGAAACCCGGTGATGGCGTTGGTTTGGAATACCTGGCATGGGGAATGACCGAGCCGCTGGCTAGTGCGCGCCGGGCGGCGGAAGCGACGACGCTGGACGTAGGTCTGCAAGATCCAGTCGGCAATCAGTCGGATATTGTGAGCCTCGGTTTCATCGCTTACGGCAAACATCGCATCGTGGCGCGTTCGTTCGACGCCTGCTTCGCAACACTTGCCATGACCGCATCGCTGGCCTTGGAGTTTCGCGACGCCCCGCTGCCTCGAGCGTTGCGCACGTTGGGCGGGCGGCTAGGCACGATCGCAAAGTCCGGCAAGCGCGCCCACGGGGCGGGCGCGCCTCTGCGCCAATTACACGCATTGCTGCGCGCGAGTTGCGATGAAATGACAGCGCGAGAATATGCGGAGTTTGAAGCCACCTAATGGACCTTCGGGAAGATTTGGTCGATCGCGTGCTGGCGAAGTTGCAATTGCCCGGCCGGCCGGAGCCGACCTTGGAGGGGCTGCGCGCGATTTACTCAGCGTGGTGCCGCCACGTGCCCTTCGACAATATTCGTAAGCTCATTCACGTGCGTGGCGGAGACTCGGGAGTGCTGCCCGGTGATGATGCCGAGGATTTTTTTGATGCCTGGATACGTTACGGCGCCGGCGCCACTTGCTGGGCAGGCAATGGCGCCCTCTGCAGCCTGCTCACGGTGTTGGGTTTCGATGCGCGGCGTGCGCTGGCCACGATGCTCGTCGCGCCGAATTTGCCGCCGAACCACGGTACCACCACGGTGTTATTTGATGGCGCTCGCTACCTGGTAGATGCCTCGATCTTGCATGATGAGCCACTGCTGCTCCTTGAATTGCCGTCGTTCGACGAAAACGCTTCAACCGCCGACGCAGGCTGCGCCTGGAAGGCTGCTTGCCGTTTACGCGACGGGCATTGGCACATCCGCTGGCGGCCTCTGCACAAGCCGCAAGGTATTGACTGCCGCATCGATCAATTCGATGTCGGTGCCATGACCTTCCGGCAGCGACACGAGCTTTCGAGAGGGTGGAGCCCGTTTAACTACGAGCTGCAAGTGCGTATTAATCGCCATGCCGCGGTGATTGGCACGGCCTTCGGTCAGCGCATCGAATTCGACGCGACGGGCGGCATGGCGCAGCGTACGTTGCCATTCGGCGATCGCCTCCGATTCCTGGTTGAAGAAATCGGCATTCATGAGGAGCTTGCGGCCATCGTGCCACAGGATATTGCGACACCTCCACCGGCGCAGTCCGCGGCTACCCGCTAATCCGCTGCAAGAAGCGCACTGGAAATAAGTCGTGTCGCCGAGGGCGGCTGCGGCTAAATGTAAACAATCAGGCCGCGCTCGCGGCCGCAATGATAATCTGGCTGAGATGAAAATCCCCAAAGGCCTGCAGCCGCTGATTGACGACGGCATGATCGACTCGGTGGTGCGCAGCCTCAAAAGCGGCAAGGAAGCATCGGTTTACATCGTGGCCTGCGGCACCGAGCTGCGCTGTGCCAAGGTCTACAAGGAAGCGGAGCGCCGCGGTTTTCACAAGCTGGCCCAATACCAGGAAGGCCGCAAGACTCGTAGCAGCCGCGATGCACGCGCCATGGGTAAGCGCGGTCGGCATGGGCGCGAAGTCCAGGAAGCAGAATGGAAGAACGCCGAGGTTGACGCCCTGTACCGCCTGGTCGGCGTCGGCGTACGCGTTCCCGCCCCGCACCTGGTTCACGAGGGGGTTTTACTGATGGAGCTGGTGCGCGACGCACAGGGCAATCCCGCGCCGCGGCTCAATGAAGTTCACATCACTGAACAGCAGGCGCGCGACTGGCACAGGTTCATGATGCGGCAGATCACGCGAATGCTCTGCGCCGGCTTGATTCATGGCGACCTGTCGGAGTTCAACGTGCTGCTGGACGCGACCGGCCCCGTAATTATCGATCTGCCCCAGGCGGTGAATGCCGCCGGCAACAACAATGCTTTTGCGATGCTGGCGCGCGATGTGAACAATATGCGCGCGAGCTTCGGCCGCGCCGCGCCTGAGTTGCTGGAGACTCAGTATGCCCGCGAGATCTGGAAGCTGTATGAAGCGGGCGAGTTGACCCCGGAACATTCCCTGACGGGCCGCTTTACTCCCGACCCTACCGCGCCGGATGTCGCCGCGGTGCTGGATCAGATCGAAGAAGAGCGCCAAGAAGCCATGGCTCGGCAGAGGCGCCGGGAAGCAGCCGACGCCGCATAGGCCGGACGGTCGAGGCTTGCGCTCGCGCACCTCAAAAGCACTCCGCGGTGCTTTGTCAATTGGTTCGAAGAGGGGGTTCGCGCGGGTTCCCACGCTGGCATGATGACTTGCAACGGTTCCAGCCATAAGTGAGGTGATTCCGTGGACGGCGGCAATACATTTATCGAATTGCGCGACCGACTTCTGCTCGACGGCGTTGCCCAGAGCCAGGCCTCGCAGGCATTTCATTGGCCTGCGATTGGGTACTTTAATTGGGCGCTGGACTATTTTGACCGGATCGCCGCGGGCAATCACCGTCCGGCGCTGCGCGTGGTCGACGATGCAGGCGGCGATCGGGTCATGAGTTTTGCGGACCTGGCGCTGCGCTCGAATCAGGTCGCCAATTTTCTGGCCGCGCGGGGGGTGGGGCCGGGGGATCGCGTGCTCATCATGTTGGGGAATGAGGTCGCGCTCTGGGAAACCATGCTGGCGACCATCAAGCTCGGTGCCGTGATGATTCCGGCAACGACCTTGTTGCAGCCCGCGGATCTTAAGGATCGGCTGGAGCGCGGCCGAGTGCTTGCGGTGGTCACGGATCGGACGCTGGCCAGGAATTTCGATGCGCTGTCGGGCGCTCCCATCCGCATTGCGGTGGGGGGAGCGGTGCCGGGATGGATCGAATTCGAGGACAGCCATCAAGCGGCGTCGGAATTCCACCCTCCTGCACCGACTCCGGCCGATGCCCTGATGCTGCTGTATTTCACCTCGGGAACCACGGCGAAGCCCAAACTGGTAGCGCATTCTCATACGTCATATCCGGTGGGGCATTTGTCCACGGCTTATTGGATTGGGCTGCGGCCGGGCGATGTGCATTTGAACTTGAGCTCACCGGGCTGGGCGAAACACGCTTGGTCGTGCTTCTTTGCTCCCTGGAATTCCGAAGCGACGGTGCTGGCCTATCACTTCGAGCGATTTCAGGCCGCAGCGCTGCTCGATCAACTGGTGCGCTGCCGGGTGACGACGTTCTGCGCCCCGCCGACGGTGTGGCGCATGCTCATTCAAGAGGACCTGCGGCGCTGGCCGGTGGTGTTGCGCGAGGTGGTGGGCGCGGGCGAGCCCCTGAATCCGGAGGTCATCGATCGCGTCAAGCAAGCCTGGGGCTTGACGATCCGGGACGGCTTCGGCCAGACCGAGACGACGGCGCAGATCGGCAATCCGCCTGGTGAACTTTTAAAGCCGGGTTCCATGGGGCGGCCGTTGCCTGGCTATGACGTGGCGCTGATTGCGACCGATGGCAGTGTTGGAGATGAGGGCGAGATTTGCCTCGACCTACGCCGGCGTCCGGTCGGGCTCATGCACGCCTATCTCGATGACGAGGAGAAGACCGCCGACGCCATGCGCGACGGTTACTACCATACCGGCGACGTGGCGAGTCGCGATGCCGACGGATATTTGACCTATGTGGGCCGCCTCGATGATGTGTTCAAGTCCTCTGACTATCGGATCAGTCCTTTCGAGCTCGAGAGCGTGCTAATCGAGCATCCGGCGGTCGCCGAAGCCGCGGTGGTTCCGAGCCCAGAGGCGCTGCGGCTCTCGGTGCCCAAGGCCTACGTCGTGCTCACTGTCGGCGCGGTGGCCGACGCGGCGACGGCGCGTGCCATATTGGAATATGTACGCGGGCGAGTCTCCCCTTTCAAACGCATCCGGCGCATCGAGTTTGCGGATTTGCCGAAAACCATCTCAGGCAAAATCCGTCGCGTCGAACTGCGCCTGGCGGAGAATCAGCCGGTGGTTCAGGGTGTGCGCCGCGCCTTCGAATTCTGGGAAGAGGACTTCCCGGAGCTGCGCCGCGCGGGAGGCGAGAGTTCCGACCGATGAGCATGCCGCAGCAGAAGATCAGCTGCTTTCAGACGGTGGGCGGCAGCGCCGCGGCCGCAACGGCGATCGCCGCCGATCGAGGCGATAGCGCACTGACCGTGGTCTTCGCAACCACCGACCATGATCTCGCCGCCATGGGCGCCGAACTTGCGGCGCGCGGCGTCACACGAGTCGTCGGCGCGTCCACGGGACGCATCATCAGCGAGCAAGGATTTGCGCCGCGTGGCGTCAGCGGGTTTCATCTTCCGGCGGGCCGCTTCGCCGCAGCCGACACCTTGTTAGAGGACGTGGCCGGGATGGGGCTGCCCGAACTGCGCGCGCGCGTGCACCAATTGCAGCTCGAACTTGGCAGTGGGCCGGGTGGCGCGTTCCAACATCGCTTCGCTCTGCTGCTGGTCGACGCGGAGTCGCGCTGCGAAGAGCGCCTTGCGGCGGTACTGGGCATGGAACTGAACGGTGTGCCGTTGATCGGCGGTTCGGCCGGCGATTTGTATTTCAACCCGCTCGGCCATCCGCCGGGGAGCACGCGATTGCTGTACCACGGCAGCGCCAAGCGCGGCGCCGCCATTCTTTGCCTGGTGGCCTCGGCATCGCCCGTCGTTGCCTACTGCCATAGTCACCACATGCCCAGCGACAAGAAGTTCGTCATTACCGATGCCGATCCGGCACGCCGGCTGGTGCGGGAAATCGACGGGCGCCCAGCGCTGGCCGTGTACGCGGCTGCGTGTGGCTTTCGGCGGCCGCCGCGCAAGAGCGGCGACTTCGCACCGTTCCCGCTGATGATTCGCATCGGCGGTCACTACTATGCGCGCGGCATGCAGCGAATCTACCCGGATGGCGCACTCGAGTTCGCCTGCGCGCTCGAACCTGGGCTGGTGGTGGTGCTTGCCAAACCCGGAGATATGATCGCCAGCCTCGATGCACTGTTCGCGACGATGCGGCGGCGGATCGGCGCGCCCGAGCTGGTCATCGGCTTCGACTGCGCAGCCCGTACCGACTACATGGAGCGCCAGGGGCTGACCAAGGGCATCGAAGCGCTGCTGCAACGGCATGCCGTGACCGGCTTCTCCTCGCTGGGCGAACAATTCAACACCATCCACGCCAATAACTCCTTCACCTGCTTGGGGGTTGCTGCGCCGTCATGAAGGCTCGATCCCCGCGCGCCAAGGCAGCAGGAGCGCCACGCAAAGCGCCAAAGTCGGGTGCGGTGAACGAGAAGCGCGCGGCGGCATCGATCGCTCGTTTGCGCGCGCAGAACCGGGCGCTGAAGAAATCGGTGAAAGCCCTGATGGTCCGGGTGGAAAAAACCGTCGATGATCAGGGCAGCGCGTTCTCTTGGTTTCAGGCCGCGGCCAGCCTCGAAGAGGCAATCCGCCAGCGCACCGAGCAGTACGAGCAGCTCAATCTGCGGCTGAAGCGCGAATTGGAGTCGCGGCGTGAGATCGAGCTGGCGCTGAAGCAGGCCAAGGAGGCCGCCGATCGCGCGAACGAAACTAAAACCCGGTTTCTGGCCGCTGCCAGTCATGATCTGCGGCAACCCTTGAGCTCAGCGTTGTTGTTTCTGGAGTCCATCAACGAGCCTGCGCTTAAGGGGTTGGACCTGGACTACTTGCACAAGGCGCGGGTGGCCTTGGCCTCGCTCAGCAACTTGCTCGACACGCTGCTCGATGTTGCGCGTCTCGATTCCGGCGGAATCGAACCACAATACGCCGACTTCCCGGTGGGCGCAGTACTCGACCGGATCGTTCCTGAGTTCGGCAGCGTGGCGCGTTCCGCGGGTCTGCAATTGGACTACGTTGCTTCGAGTGCGTGGGTTCGAACCGATATGCACCTTCTGGAAACCGTGCTGCGCAACTTGATCAGCAACGCGATCCGCTACACGTTGCGGGGACGCGTATTGGTCGGGTGCCGGCGTCGGCGCGACGGACTGCTCATCTCGGTTCACGACACCGGCATAGGAATCGAGCGCGAGCATTTGGAGGCTATTTTTACTGCGTATTACCAGGTCCCGGCGGGCGGGCGCGCGCGCACCACGGGAATCGGTCTTGGTTTGTCGATCGTGGAACGAATCTCCAGCCTGCTGTCGCTAAAGCGCGAGGTGAAGTCCATCCCGGGCCGGGGCTCGCTGTTCGCCTTGGTGGTGCCTTACGGCCGGCCGCGCGGGCGGACTCGATCACGTATGACGGCGGCCGGCAGCGCTGCCGCCGGCCTGAGCCTCGCCATCGCAGTCATTGACGATGATCCGGGGGTGCGCCTGGGTCTTGCAGCGACGCTGGTCAAATGGGGTCATCGACCGATCGCCGCGGCCACGGCCACGGAGGCGGTGGTGCAGTTCATCGGTGCGGACCTCACGCCGGATTTCATTATCAGCGATTATCATCTGACCGGGTCGATCAAGGGTGATTCCGCAATCGAAGAAGTGCGCCGCGAATTCGACCGGGCACCGCCCGCTGCCATCATGACCAGTGATCCTGATCCGCGGCTGCATGCCGCGTTGCGCGACAAGGGATTCGCCTTGCTGGCGAAGCCGCTGAATCTGCCTGAACTGCGCGGCTTGCTGGAACGGATCGGCCGTCAGTAATTGGAATCGAGCAGGCGCCTGGCCTCGAGCCCGGCCTGCATGCGATTGGTGACACCGAGCTTGCGGAAGATCGCCGACACATGTGCCTTCACCGTGATTTCACTGATGGCCAATTCACGCGCAATGCGCTTGTTCGACAGTCCGGTGGACAGCAACTCGAGCACTCGGCGCTGACGCAGAGTCAGTTCGTCGCGGCCGGCGGGTGCCTCGGCATTGCGCAAGGCTGACAGGATTCCGGTAGGCATGTAGGTGCCCCCCGCGAGGATGACCTTAAGTGCATTGATGAGGACTTGGCTGGGCGCAGACTTGGGAATGAAAGCGCTGGCGCCGGCCATGATGGCGTCCTGCATGATTTTTGGGTCGCCGACGGCGGATACCACCACAATGGGCGTCGCCGGGACCACGCGTCGCAGCGCATGCAAACAAGAGAGTCCGGCTGCTCCCGGGAGGTTAAGGTCGAGCAAGACCAGGTCGAACGGTCGTTTGCCTGTGACCGCGGCGAGCACTTCTTCCTGCGAAGCCGCTACGCCGATGTCCGCCCCGGGGCAGGCTTGCGGCACGACGGCTTGCAGCGCATCACAGTAGAGCGGGTGATCGTCGGCTATTAGGACGCGGGGCGGTGCACCCGCGGTGCTCGGTGTGATCATCATAGTGTCCCAGCAACCGCGGCGGCGGGTTGATACTAAAGTATTAGTCCCTCTGCTCCTTACGACTTATACCTTAACTAGCACTCCGGCGGCGATACTGAACATGGAGCTGGAGCGCCCAGCCAATCCGCATCGTTCCTTTCCGTCAGGAGTTTCGAATGAATACCGCCGTTGCAGCCCCAACTCCGCGTAGCACTCTTACCAACGACCTGTCCTCGATCATGCCTGCCAACGCGGCCTTTCTGGCCAAGCGGCGCAGGTTGCTCATCGATGGAGCCTGGGTAGCGGCAGCAAGCGGCAAGACGTTCGAAGTACGCGACCCGTCCAGCGATCAGGTTATCGCGCACTGCGCCCTCGGCGACGCGGCCGACGTAGACTTGGCGGTCGCGGCCGCTCGCCGCGCCTTTGAAGAGGGTGATTGGGCACAAATGAAGCCTGTCGATCGGGAACGGGTGCTGCACCGGTTGGCCGACCTGATCGAGGCGCATGCAGACGAACTCGCCGAACTCGAGGCCATAGACAACGGCAAGTCGGTGGTGATGGCGCGTCATGTCGACGTCAAGGCTGCACTCGAAGTGTGGCGCTACATGGCCGGATGGCCGACCAAGCTCGAGGGTAAGACTTTGCCTCTGTCCGGCACTCTGGTGCCCGGCCAACAGTACGCCGCCTTTTCGACGCGCGAACCCATCGGCGTGGTCGGCGCTATCATTGCTTGGAATTTCCCGTTTTTGCTGGCGACCTGGAAATGCGCACCGGCCCTCGCCGCAGGCTGCACTGTGGTGCTGAAGCCCGCGGAGGAAACTCCGCTCACGGCACTGCGATTGGGCGAGTTGGCGCTGGAAGCGGGGTTGCCCAAGGGTGTACTCAATGTCGTAACCGGCATGGGTCCCACCGCCGGGGCGGCACTGTCGGCACACGAAGGCGTCGATAAGATCACGTTCACGGGTTCCACCGAGGTGGGGCGACTGATCGTGCAGGCAGCGGCCGGCAACATGAAGAAGGTGACGGTGGAGTTGGGCGGCAAGTCGCCGACCATCATTCTCCCCGACGCGGATTTAGATATTGCGATTCCGGGGGCAGCCGGCGCCATATTTTTCAATCAGGGCCAGGTGTGCAGCGCGGGTTCGCGGCTGTACGTCGCGGCGCAGCACTTCGACCGGGTCGTCGGCGGCATCGCCGATCAGGCGAAGAACATGAAGTTGGGTCCGGGCCTGGATCCCAGTGCGCAAATCGGTCCCCTCGTGTCCTCGATTCAGCGCGAGCGCGTTACGCGTTACCTCAAGGATGGCGTGGCGGCAGGCGCGAGCGCGGCGGCGGGCGGTCACGCGTTATCCTCGCCTGGCTACTATGTGGAGCCGACGGTATTCGTGAACGTAAGCAGCCATATGTCCGTGGTGCGCGAGGAGATCTTCGGGCCGGTGGTGGTCGCCCAGCCTTTCGATGACCTGGCCGATATCGCGCGTATCGCAAACGACACCATCTACGGTCTGGCGGCCAGCATCTGGGGGCGCGATATCGGCAAGGTGTTGCGGCTGGCGCCGAAGCTGCGCGCCGGCACGGTCTGGGTGAATTGCCATAACGTGCTGGATGCCACCATGCCGTTCGGCGGTTACAAACAATCGGGCTGGGGCCGCGAATTGGGCGGCGAGGCGGTTTACTCGTACTTCGAAAGCAAATCCGTGTGCATCAACATTACGGCATGATGCGGCGAAGGCCGAAATCAGAATTATTCATCTTTTAGATATATCAGGGTAGGGGATTATTTTGCATAACAAAAAAGCGCGCTTGTTGACGAGTTGCCGGTTGCTGCTGCCGGCCGCAGGTATTGCGATGCTGGCGGCGATGGCCGCGCAGGCGCAGAGTCCGCCGGCCGATTCCGATGCCATCCAGGAGATCGTCGTCACTGCGGAGAAGCGTTCTGAATCCCTGCAAAGCGTGCCGGTCTCCGTCACCGCGCTCACCCGAGCACAACTCGGCCAGCTAAAGCTCGATACGCCCTCGGATCTCGTTACGCAGGTACCGAATTTGCAAGTGAACGGCATTGTTGGCGAGGGCTCGCCGCTGTTCTCGCTGCGCGGCGTGTCCATGTTCGACTACAGCCTCAACCAGTCGAGTCCGGTGGCGAGTTACATAGACGAGGTTTACAAGGGCAACTTCACGCTGTTCGGCGTCGAGCTCTACGACCTGGAGCGCGTCGAAGTGCTGCGCGGACCGCAGGGAACTCTCTATGGCAAGAATACTACCGGCGGTGCGATCAATTTCATTACTCGAAAACCCGGTTTCGACACCGAGGGCGACATCAAGATAGGAGTCGGCAACTACAACCGCCGTGAAGTCGAGGGTGCATTTCAGACTGCGTTGATTCCAGACCGGCTGGCGGTACGTTTCGCGTTCACCTACACCAAAGTCGATGGCTTCATTCAGAACGTCCTGCCGGGCGCTCCCGATCTGGAGGGCGTGGACCAATACGGGGTGCGCTTGTCGCTCCTCTTCAAGGCAACCGATGATCTCGAATTCACGCTGCGGGCGTCGAAGAGCATGCAGGATCCGCAGAACTACGCGATCGTCGACGGGCGCCTCGCTGCGCCGTCGTCCGGCAATCCGGGCGGCGCCGGTTTCACCGGCTATTTCCGTACTCAGGACGGCACCGCCGGCGGCGTGCCGCTGACCAATTATCAAGTGGCGCAGAACTACACGCCGCGCCGTCGCCAGGACAATGAGGCGGTTGAGCTGACAGGCGAGTGGGCGGTGTCGCCCACCAACAAAATGACCTCGATCACATCCTGGGACGAAGGCGCGCTATTCAATCCTGAGGGGACGGACGGAGCGCCGTACGGCATTTGGAAAATTCCCTATACGGGCAAGACGCGCCAGGTCGCGCAGGATCTGCGCCTCACCTCTACTGGGGATGCGCCTTTTCGCTACATTGTCGGCGCCTATTACCAGCACGAAATCATCTTCAATTCGACTGAAAATCGGATCTTTACCGATCCGGCGTTCAATACCTTCAATGACTACCGCGACTGCGCCGCGAGTTCCTTCGCTCCCGGCGCGGGCTATAACGCCGGTGTGAACATCAATTTGGGCTGCGACTACTACAACTCATTCGATCAGATCCGCAACAGCTGGGCGGCCTATACGGACGACAGCTACAAGATCGCGGATTGGATCACCCTGCGCGGCGGATTGCGCTACAACCACGACAACGGCGCGCAGAAAAACGCCCTTGACCAGCTGCGCGGCAGCGATCAGGTGCCCATTGCCAATCTAGGCTTCTTTACCCAACAGCCCGGCGGCACGGTGGGTCCGACGCTGGTGCTGCCGGGTTCTCCGGGTTACGACGCAGCGGTCAACCAGACACGTAGCCAGTATGCCCACAACACGGCGGTGACGGGGCGCGCGGGCATAGATTTCGCGCTGACATCGGATTCGCTTCTGTACTTCAATTACAGCAAGGGCTATCGCTCGGCGGCGTTCAATGCGCAGTTCCTGTTCACGCCGGACGATCTGACCACGGTGAAGCCTGAAACGCTGCAGTCATACGAAGTGGGCTTAAAGACGTCCTGGTTCGACCATCGGTTGCAAGTGGATGGTGCGGTGTTCCACTACCAATACAAGGATCAGCAGATCATCAACGTCTATCCGACCGGGCAGCAGCCGCTGATCAACCTCGGCAAGTCGAAAATAGACGGCGGCGAGCTCGAGATCGTCACCCGACCGATACGCGCCCTGACCTTGCGCGCCAGCGTCGGCTTCCTGCATTCCGAGGTCCAAGAGGGAACGCTTTCGACGGGTTCCATCAATGGGCAACAGCTGCCATATGCGCCGCATGTCTCCGGCACGCTGGCCGCCGACTGGAAAGCGTGGCAGACAGATGCAGTTAAGATCAATCTGCATCTCGACAACAATTACAATTCGAAGCAGTATCTGGCGCTGCCGAATGAGGATGCGATCTCCCAGGGTGGCTACTCGCTGTTAAACGGGCGATTGAGCCTAGGTTCGGCGGGTGACAAGTGGGACGTCGGGGTGTGGGGGCGTAACATGACTAATAAGTTCTACTTGACGAACGCGGTGGACGTGCAGGGCTTCGGCTTCGATTACCGTCACGTCGGCACGCCGCGCATGTACGGCGTCGACGCGCACTATCATTTTTAGCAGACGAACTGCTTAAGGTCTCATGCATCCGACGAGCGGGCCACGTTTGAGCTTCGTGTCAGGGACCAGCGATCGGCCCCTGCTCTACCGTACTGTCGACGGCGTACTGAAGGCGGCCGCCGGCGAGGTGCCGGACCGCGCAGCGCTGGTGGTGCCGTATCAATCGAGACGTTACACGTACGCCGAACTCGACCGCGAAGTTGAGCGGGTCGCGCGCGGCATGAGTGCATGCGGACTCAACCCGGGCGACCGCATCGGCATATGGGCGCCTAATTGCGCCGAATGGATCTTGACCATGTTCGGCGCGGCGCGAGCGGGGCTGGTGTTGGTGAACATCAATCCCGCCTACCGCACGACGGAACTGGAGTTTGCGCTGCGCTTGGTCGGCTGCCGCGCGCTGGTGTTTGCGCCGCGCTTCAAAACCAGCGACTACGCGGAAATGCTGCAGTCCCTAATTCCCGAACTCGCTACGGCAGCGCCCGGACGGCTGGAGTGCGCAGCCTTTCCGCAGCTGCGGCTGCTGGTCCAGTTGGGCGCACAACCGTTGACCGGCGCATTGTCATTCGAAGATCTCATCATCGCAGGCCACGATGCCGGCGGCGCGAGGTTGGCGGCGATCGAACAGGAACTCGACGCGGACCAGGTTTTCAACATCCAATTCACGAGCGGCACCACCGGCACGCCGAAGGGTGCGACGCTGACGCATTTCAATATCGTGAACAATGGGTTCTTCGTCGGCGAGGGCATGCAGCTCACCGCGGAAGATAGAGTTTGCATCCCAGTGCCCATGTATCACTGCTTCGGGATGGTGCTGGGCGTGCTCGCCGCCATGACGCACGGAGCGGCCAGTGTTTTCTGCGGCAATGGCTTCGAGCCGCTGGCGGTGCTCGAGACCGTGCAAGCGGAGCGCTGCACGGCGCTGCACGGCGTGCCGACCATGTTCATCGCGGCGCTGGATCACCCTCGATTCGCAGAGTTCGACCTGTCGTCACTGCGCACCGGCATCATGGCAGGATCGCCCTGTCCCACCGCGATCATGCGCCGGGTGGTCACCGACATGCACATGCCGCAGGTGACCATATGCTACGGCATGACGGAAACCAGCCCGGTCAGTTTCCAGACCCAGCCCGACGACCCATTCGAGCTGCGCGTCGGCACCGTCGGCAGGGTGCACCCGCATGTTCAAGTGAAAATCATCGATGCGGATGGCCGAGTCACCCCGCGCGGCACTTCCGGCGAACTGTTGACCCGCGGCTACAGTGTAATGCGCGGCTACTGGGCAGATGCCGAACGGACGCGGGATTGCATCGACAGCGGCGGCTGGATGCACACCGGTGATCTGGCGGTGATCGATGAGCAGGGCTATTGCAACATCGTGGGCCGGTTAAAGGACATGATTATTCGCGGCGGTGAGAATGTCTACCCACGGGAAATCGAGGATTTTCTATATCGCCATCCCGCGGTGTTGGATGTGGCGGTGGTCGGTGTTCCGGATACCAAGTTCGGCGAGGCGGTTTGCGCTTGCATCCGACTTCGCGCGGGCATGACTGTCACCGAGGAAGACATCCGCGGGTTTTGCCGCGGGCAGATCGCGCATTATAAGGTGCCGTGCTACGTGCGCTTCGTCGACAGCTTTCCGCTCACCATCAGCGGCAAGGTGCAGAAATACTTGATGCGCGAGCATCTGCGTATCGAACTCGGCCTGACCGAAGATGCAACTGCATGACGCATGATGTAATCGTCTGTGGGGCAGGGCCGGCCGGCGGAACCGTTGCGCGTCGGCTGGCAACGGCGGGCGCGCGTGTGGCACTGGTTGGCATGACGTCGCAACCCGGCTGGGAAGGTCTGTCCGCACGCAGCCGCGCACTGCTTGACGAGGAGGGACTGGACGATGCGACAGATGTCACCGCCGGGCCATTCCCGCGTCGTGGGGAGTGGGCGGAAGGACATGCGGTCGAAGGAAGCGAATGGCTGGTGGAACGCTCGCAACTCGCCGCAGCGGTGTGCGCCGCGGCGACATCCTCCGGCGTCGATCATCGAATGAACGTGGTCATGAATACGCAGCGCGTCGGCGATTCCTGGAATGTACGCCTGCGCGGCGACGTAGTGCTTGCGGCGCCGCTACTGATCGACGCCCGCGGCAGACGCGTTGCGCAGCGGCGTGGGCCGGCGTTACTGGCCATTGGGCAGCGGTTGAAACGCGGGCGAGAACTGCGACGGGGTATGCGCGCGCCTATCGCTAGTGGCGCGTTTGATTGCTCCGCAACATCCGCGACCGGCATGGGCGTTGCCGATTTCGGTTGGTGCTGGTGGGCCAAGCACGGGCAGGTGCTGTGGGTGCAGGTGATCGGCAGGCCAGGCGCGGGCCATCCGGCTGCGTGGATGACAGCGGCGGCAGTACAGATTCCAGCGCTAGCCCATGCGCTTGATGGAGCGTCTCTTTGGGGCGATGCGGTGGCCAGGCCGGCGCATGCCTGCCTCGGCCTGTTGGGACAGGATCTCACGTGCTGGCATGTGGGGGACTCCGCGTTGGCACTCGATCCATTGTCCGGGCAGGGCATCTATGAGGCCTTGCGTGGCGCGCGCTTGGTGGCGGCGGCGGTGCAATCGGTCATGGAGGGCTGTGATGCGGCGCTCGCGCATCGCTTCATCGCTGATCGCTACGTAGAAGCCTGGTTGCGCGGGGTGCGCGTGGCCGGGGATTTCTATCGTGAGAACTGTGGGCGCGGCGCCTTTTGGCATGACACAGCCACGGCCTATGCCGCCTTGCTGCCCGCGAGTACGCCGGCCGCGCAGCTTGCCACTGCGGCCCGTATAGAGCGCCGCCCTGTATTGGATGGGGGCCGTATTCTCGAGCGGGAGGTCATTGTCACCGCCGCTCACCCGCGAGGCGTGTGGCACATCGACGGTGTGTCGCTCGCGAACCTCAAACAATACTTCGAGCTTGCGGAGCACGCGACCATTGATGGTGCTGCCGCTGCGCTCGACCGGTCGCCTGCCGCCATCGCAACGGCCATACATTGGCTGCAGAAGGCAGGCCATATGCGCCAGCCACAGCTCAGCGTTTCCTCAGGAGGTTAAACCGTGTCGATCGGTGTCGAGAAATATTGGAAATCGTTGGCGGCCATGCTGCTGCTAGGTTCCTTGAGTGGGGGAACAGCGCAGGGCACGGCGGCCGTCTCGGGGCAGGAATTGCTGCGCAGCAATTGCAGCGGTTGTCATCAGGAACACGCGGGGAAATTCGAGCGCATCAGCGACATCCGCAAGACTCCCGAGGGCTGGGTGATGACTTTGTTTCGCATGCGCCAGGTGCATGGCCTGAATCTCGGCAACGATGTGCGCGACGCCCTGGTACGTTATCTGGCGGACACGCAGGGGCTGGCGCCTGCCGAGTCCGCCGCCGGTCGTTTCGCCCTGGAGCGGCGGCCGAATGTGCAGGATCTCGATCTCGGGCCGGACATTGGTGTGATGTGCGGTCGCTGCCACACGCTGGCGCGCGTCTCCTTACAGCGCCGCGACGAGAACGAATGGTTAAAACTCGCGCACACGCATGTGGGGCAGTGGCCCTCCATCGAATATTCCGCATCGGGGCGTGACCGGCCTTGGTGGCAGATCGCGAGCGGCCCGCTGCCGGGCAAGCTCGCGGCGCTGTACCCTTTCTCATCGAGCGCTTGGAGCGAATGGAAGTCGCGCCCCGCTGCGGATCTCGGCGGCAGTTGGGTGGTCGTCGGCCATGTGCCGGGCGGCAAGGATTTCTACGGTACGGCGCGCATCGAGCGTGACGTAGGCGGCGATTTCAAGGCGCACTATCAGTTGGCGGACGTCGCTGGTTTCGAGTTTGGCGGCGACTCCAAGGCCATCCTCTATACGGGCTACGAATGGCGCGGCAGCGCGCAAGTCGGCGAGCGTTCGTTGCGCGAGGTGTATGCGGTGTCCGAGGATGGCAATCGCATCACGGGCCGGTGGTTCGATGCGGAGCATGCCGAGGATGGCGGCGAATGGACCGCAGTGCGTGAGGGTGGGGCGCCGGCGGTTCTTGCGGTGTGGCCGCAAGCGCTGCGCGCCGGTACCACGACCTCAGTGACCATCTTCGGCAATGGGCTCGGTGCCGCCACGCTCCCTGTGTCCTTCGGCGAGGGCACCAGCGTTGCGAAACTGGAGCGCAGCGCGCAGCGGATTCGCGCGCTGGTGACCGTAGCGGCCGGCGCGGCTCCGGGCATGCGGGCGGTGTCGACAGGCCCTGCGGTGGGCAAGTTAGCCGTATACGCGCAAATCGATCAGATCAACGTGGTCCCGGGCTACGCCATCGCGCGAGTCGGCGGCGGCCGGGTCGAGCCGGTGTCAGCGCAATTCGAGGCGGTGGGGTTCACTCGTCTGCCGGGCGGCGAACTGCTGGCGGTTGGGCCTGTGTCGGCGGAGTGGATCTCGACGCCCTTCGATGCCGAGGCGAAGCGCACGGAGGACGAGAAATTCGCCGGCCACTTCGACATGCGCGGTCGCTTCCTGCCGAACGCAGCGGGCCCGAATCCGGCGCGCGAGTTTTCGGGCGACAATCTCGGCAACCTTACCGTGGTGGCGCGCGCCGCCGACGGCAATCGCACGGTCGAGGGGCGCGGGCATCTTGTGGTCACAGTGCAGCGCTGGATCACTCCACCGATTTATTGAAGGTCCTATGCATACGACAACCGAACGCCTCGAGTGGAATTCCTGGAACGGGCATCTGGTACAGGCGGAGGCGGACGCCTACCTGCTGCATGTGCCGACGACGGCAGTGTTCGGCGTGGATGGGCTCGGCCTCGCGGTGATCGGGCACTGCCGGGAGCCGGGCGGCCGCAGCGTCGATGAGCTGGTTGCGCTGCTCGCCGACCGCTATCCGCCGGTTCGGGTGCGGGCATTCGCCGCGGAGCTGCGCAAGCTGGAGATGCTGCAGCCTTCGGGCAGTCTTAAGCCCATCAATCCCAGCAGCGTCAAAGTGAATGCCTATCCCTTGAGCACCTTGGTGTTGAATGTGAACACGGGCTGCAATCTGTCGTGCACGTATTGCTACAAGGAGGACCTGGCCAAGCCGGCGGACGGGCGCAAGATGGATTTCGTGACGGCGGCGCGCAGTGTCGATCTATTGCTGAAGGCGGGTGCGGCGCGTGAACGGGTCAACATCGTGTTCTTCGGCGGCGAACCGCTCAGCAATACGGCACTGATCAAGCAGGTCGTGGGTTACGCCGAAGCGGAGGCGCAGCGCGCCGGCAAGCAAATGGATTTTTCCATGACAACCAACGCCACCTTGCTGACGCCGGCATTGATTGATTATTTCGACGCCCATCGATTCGGCATTTCGATCTCCATCGACGGACCGAAGGATATTCACGATCGGCATCGCAAGAGCGTCGGCGGGCGGGGAACCTACGACGTGGTCGCTCGCAAGGTGCGGGTGCTGCTTGAACGCTATCGTTCGCGGCCGGTGGGCGCGCGCGTGACACTCGGCGGCGGTACGACGGAGGTCGAGGCTATCCACGCGCACCTGAAAGGCGAGATCGGCTTCCACGAAGTGGGCTATGCGCCGGTGACGGCTGCCGCCGAGGCGGCCCATGCCTTGTCCGATGCCGAACTTCAGGAAGTGCATCGCGCCTTCGAACGCCTGGGTGAGGACTACCGGCGCGCGGCACTGCGCGGCGCGAGCAACGGTTTCTCCAACATGCACCAATTGATGACGGATTTGCACGAGGGACGGCGTAAGTCGCTGCCCTGCGGTGCCGGCGTGGGGCTGCTGGCGGTGGATGGCGACGGTGAACTGAATCTGTGCCATCGATTCACGGGCTCTGATCTGCCCACCTTCGGCAATGTGGCCACGGGGGTCGACGGCGCTCGCCTGGGTGCCTTCATCGACAAGGCGCTCGATCGTGGAGGGACGCATTGCGAGAGCTGCCGGATCCGCAATCTGTGCGCGGGAGGTTGCTACCACGAATCTTATTCGCGGTTCGGCGATGCACACCACCGCACCTATCATTACTGCGATTTGCTGCGCAGCTGGGTGGACTTCGGCGTACGTGTATACGCCGACATTCAGCGCCATAATCCCAGTTTCTTTACTCGCCACCTCGAACCGCGGAGCGCCTCGCATGAGCGAACTTAAACCCACCAACCATAAGGCTGGGCTGCTGCTGGATGCGGTCGCCGAAGGCCACGTTGCCGAAGTGCTGGCCATGGAGACCGTCGCCGGTTGCTCAACCACCTTTGATCCCGGCTGGGAGGTCGATCCGTTCGGCGGGGTGGCTTCCTTGTGTCAGCCGATGGAGGCGGACTTGTACGGCTGTTCCGATCCGTGCTGGTGGCCGGCGCAGGTGCCGGACACGATGAGCACCTACCCGAGCTGGGATGCCGGCAAGCCGTCCGCGCCGGGCGACTGGCGCGAGCTCGATTCCGTATTTCCCAAAAAATGAGCAGGAGAGTGAGGATGTCATTGGCATGGCGGCATCGGATCGGGAGCGCGGGTTTTGGATTGGCGTTGTCCATGTGCATGGCGCTGCACGCGAATGCCGGCACGCACACGACCACCCCGGCTGCGGACTTGCTAGTGACGGCCGCCAAGCCGGATAAGCTGTTCATCATCGATGCGGCGGCCCGGACAGTGCGCACCCAGCACCATGTGACGGGCGCCAACGGCCAGATATTCACCATTGTGCTGTCGCCCGATCAGCGCATCGCCTACCTGCTGGTCGACCGCATGGAGCGGATCGTCGGCATCGAGTTAAGCAGTGGGCGCGAGGTGTTCCGCGCGGACCTGTCCACCTCCGGTGAGCGGGTCAAGGACTTCTTCGCGCTGATGGTCACGCCCGACGGCAAGGAGCTGATAGCGTACGAGCTGCCGACGCAGCTCAAGCCCAGCGAGTACGCGGTGGAGGAGCCGCGCTTCGCCGTGTTCCGCACCGACGCGGGGCTGGCGGCAAAGCCGGCGCGTAGTTATCCGGCGCCGCGCCGTATACACATGTTGCTGGCGCGCCCCAGTGGCCAGAGCTTCTATGCCCTGGGTTTCGATCTCTATGAGTACGATGTCAAAACCGGCAAGCTATTGGGGACACGCGGCATTCAGAAATGGGCGCTCGCCGAGCATTCGCAGCCCGATCTGCTGGCATTTTGGCCGGTGAGCGAACCCACGGGCGTGTTCACCAGCCCCGTCTATTCAGAACTAAAGCGGGCTGGCGGCAACGTACCCATGACGGCATTGATGTCGCTGAATTTGAAATCAGGCGATCTTTCCTACGCGGATTTTGAGCCGCTGTCGGCGCTGATTTTCTCCACGATATTGAGCCCCGACAAGAAGCACGCCTACGGTGTCTACACGACGCTGGCGAGCATCGACGTGGAAGGGCATCGTCTGGAGAAACGTGTATCGCTGGATCACACTTTCTACGCTGTGAACGTGTCCTCGGACGGACGCGAGATCTATCTTGGCGGCACGAATTGCGACGTCGGCTTTTATGATGCAGCGACTCTCGAGAAGAAGGCAATCTTGAAGTTGCCGGGCTGCAGCGACCAGACGCTGTCGACGCTGCGTGTCATCCCCGGCAAATAACTCTCTGGGGATCCGCCGGCTGTTGTGGCCGCATTTGCGACCGCAACTCGGCACGCTGATCTTGGCGCTGTTGCTGGGGCTTCTCATCGCGGCCTTGTCGGCGGCGCAGCCGCTGCTGACGCGCATCGTCATTGATCAGGGACTCATCGGCCGGCAGTTTCCGCGCCTGCTGGGGGCCTGCCTCGGCATGTTGGCACTCGCCGTGGCGGGGTTCGCGCTCGGCGGCATCCATCGCTTCATTTACGTGCGCGCTTCGGGCCGGGCGTTGTTCTCGTTGCGCGGCGCCGTATATGCGCATCTACTCCGCGTCTCGCCGCGCCGCCTGGCACGAGTTCCTGTGGGCGACATGGTCAGCCGGCTCGACGGGGACATCGCCGAAGTGCAGCGCTTCGGCACGGATGCCGCACCCTCGTTCATCAGTAGCGCGCTGAGTCTCATCATCGTCGGTGCCGTCATGATCGGGCTGTCGTGGCGGCTGACATTGCTGGTCGCCGCGTTGTTGCCGCTGCAGCTACTGGTGCGTCGGTACGCGCGGCCGCGCATCGAGGCCAGTACGCGCGCGCTGCGGGAAGCGGCGAGCCGTTTGAGCGGCTTCTTGGTCGAGACCCTGGCCGGTGCGCGCCATGTGCAAGCGGCCGCGGCGGAGCAGATCGAGGGGCGCAAGCTCGACGCTCTAGGGCATGATTACCTGGGCCGGGTTCTGGGTCAGCAATGGGTGACCTATGCCACGGGCTCGTTCGCGGCCTTTCTCGGCCACCTCGCGACTGCTGGAGTATTTGTGCTGGGCGGCTGGTATGTGCTGCAGGGGAGCTTGAGTGTGGGCACCCTGGTCGCGTTCGTGGCCTACCTCGGACGCAGTTCCGGATCCGCCGCTTCCATGGCTGCGTTGTACACGGGGTATCAGCGCGCACTGGTGAGTCTGGCGCGAGTGGAGGAGTTGCTCGAACTTGCCGGCGTGACCGAAGCCGCGACGGCGATCGCGGTGCCGGCCGGTGCGCGCGGCGACTTGCGCTTCGAGTCTGTGAGTGTGGCCGCGAATATCGACGATAGGCCGGTACTCGATTCCATCAGCATGGATATTCCGGCGGGCAGCAAGGTGGTGCTGCGCGGCGCCTCGGGTGCGGGAAAGTCGACACTGGCCGACCTGTTACGGCGCTTCGTCGATCCGGATTCGGGGCGAATTTTGTTGGACGAGAGGCCGCTGCAGGAATTCAAGCTGGCCGATTTGCGCCGGCGCATCGTGGTGGTCGAGCACTCGCCGGTGCTGTTTCGCGGCTCCATTCTCGACAATCTGCGCTATGGGCATGAGCATGTCGACGAGGCGGCTGCAGTCGAGGCGGCACACGCAGCCTTGGTGGATGAGTTTGTGAGCGAGCTGCCGGATGGATACGCGACCCAGGTGGGCGAGGGCGGCTCAGGCCTATCCACCGGCCAGCGGCAACGTATCGCGATCGCACGCGCCACGCTTGCGCAGCCTTTGATCGTGATTCTGGATGAAGCCACCAGCGGTCTCGACGCCGATGCGGCGCGCGCCGTGCATCGTTCGCTCGATGCGGCCTTCGCGCAGCGGACTCGGATCATCATCACGCACCGGGCGGGCGATATCGAAGGCTCGAATGTTTGCTGGCAACTGGAGGGCGGTCGACTTCGCCCCGCGCGGCTGGTCGGCTGACCGTGACTTGGCGGATTGCGCTCATCGATAGTTGCGGAACCTGGCCGGGGGCCTCGGATGCGGTGGCATTTGCGGACGACGGCGGGAAAGTCGCGCGGCGGGAGCCGGTAGCTGACCCCACTGGACATGGCTCGCGCGTGGCCCAATTGTTCACGGCCGGCGATGCGGCATTGGAATTGTTGCTCGGGCAGGTATTCCTCGCTGCGCGAGCGGCCAGCGCCGCGACGGTCGCGGCGGCCATCGACTGGGCGATTGCATCGCGCGCAAATCTCATTCACATGAGCTTAGGACTGGGAGCGGACCGACCGGTACTCGCGGCCGCGGTGGAGCGCGCTGTCGGGATGGGTTGCCTCATCGTAGCGGCAATGCCGGCGCGCGGGGCTTTGGTGTATCCCGCGGGCTACCCGGGGGTGATCCGCGCCACGGGCGACGCGCGCTGCGCGCCGGGAGAGCTGTCGCATCTCGGTCCCTGGTTCTTCGGCGGGTGTCCGCGTTTCGAGGTGGATGCGCAGGACCGGGCGACGACGGGGAAATTTACGGGCGCGGGTGCGGGCGGTGCCAGCGTAGGCGCGGCGTGGCTCACGCGAAGTATTTTGCAACGCCGCAGACCGGCTACCGCGCTCGCCGCGGTCAGTGTCCTGTCGGCGATGGCGCGATACCTGGGACCGGAGCGCAGAGTGCAGTGAGCGGTTAGCATTCTGCAAGGACCGACGCTGTCCAACTCGCGCGCTGAGATCCGCTCAGCCGGTGGCGGCTTGCACGTGTTTGAACATGTGGCGCCGGCCTTCCTCGTCCAGCCCGGAGGTGAATGTGAAGCGCTCCTTCAACGCCGTGGCGCGAGCGGCCGCCGGCCGCGCCGAGATTTCATCGACCAGCCGCTTCAGATGGGGGAAGGCGCCGTACGCGTCATCACCGATCACGAAGGGCACGACACGTGCCCAACCCCACATGGCCATGTCGACGATGGTGTAGATGTCGCCCAGCATGTAGCGGCGCTTGGCAAGGCGTTCATCGAGGATCGCAAAGTGACGTCGAGCTTCGAACTGGTAACGTTGATTCGCGTACTCGGTCGCAGGTGCGAAATGTTTGAAATGCACAGCCTGCCCGGAAAAGGGGCCGACTCCGCTCGCCACGAACATGAGCCACGAAAGAAGTTCAGCGCGATGAGCGGGAGTGTTGGACGGCAGGAACTTGCCGGTCTTCTCGGCGAGGTACAGCAAGATGGCGTTGCTGTCGAAAACCACCACTCCGTCGTCGTCGATGGCGGGCACCTTGCCGTTCGGATTGATGGCGAGAAATTCAGGCTTGAATTGGTCGCCCTTCAAGGCGTCGATCGGCACCGGTTGGTAGGCGAGGCCGGACTCCTCCAAAAACAGCGTGACCTTGAGTGGGTTGGGCGATCCATTGAAGAAGAATCTCAGCATGCGAGCTCCGTGGCTGGGTGGCAAGCGCGGATGCGCCGCTTCGCTCATATTATGTCCCGTATTAACGGGATTTTGGGATTCGCGTTGAGAGTAATTGTTTAACCCCATCGGGGCGCCTGCGCCGCTTCAGTCCTTGAACATTTCAATACTGGAGCAATCATGAACCGTATATTCTCTGTTGCCATCCTCGTGTGGCTGGCAATGACCTGTAAGGCGCACGCAGTCGGCGGTATAGCCGACGTCACCGTCATCGACCGCGACAGCGGTGCGGTTTTGAGTCCGCACTATTATCGCGGCGAGTACTGGGTGGCGGGAACCCCCGGAGCGCGTTACGCCATCGAGATCCGCAATCGGCTGGGTGAACGGCTGCTAGCAGTGACGTCGGTGGATGGAGTTAACGTCGTCTCGGGTGCAACGGCAGGCTGGGATCAAACCGGCTATGTGTTCAGTCCGGGCGACCGCTACCAAATCACCGGCTGGCGAAAATCCGATGCGGAAATCGCCGCGTTCACCTTCACCGATTCATCCAATTCATACGCGGAACGTACGGGGCGTGCCGCGAATGTCGGCGTTATCGGTGTGGCGCTGTTTCGCGAGCGGCCCCCGCAGCCGCGCTACGAATCACCCATGATCGGCCGTTCCTCGGAACAAGAGCGCTTCAAGGATCAAGCAGGTCGGCTGGAAGCGCCACACAGCTATCAACCGGAGTCCGCATCGCGGCAATCCACGGACAAGGCAGCCGCGGCCGGCGCTGGGGATTCCGTTGCTGAAAGTGACGCTCGGCAGGCCTTGGCCGCGCCTGCGCCTAAACTCGGCACGGGTCATGGTGAGCGAGAATACTCCTACATCAATCACACCGACTTCACGCGCATGCAGTCCCAGCCCAACGAGGTCGTACGCATTCGCTACGACAGCATGGACAACCTGTTGGCCATGGGCATCATCAAGCGGCCGAGGCCGATGGCGCCAACACTCAACCCCTTCCCCGTATCGCCTGAGCCGCAGTACGTGGCGGATCCCCGGGGATAAAGCGCGACGGAAGTGCGATACTTCGATGCATGACGGCCGCCGATGAGAGTGATGAAGACCTGATGGCGCGCTATGGCCGCGGCGATGCCGCGGCCTTCGAAGTGCTGTATCGGCGGCATGAGATGCGCGTTTGGCGTTATCTGGAACGAAATTTGCGCAATCGCGCGACGGCAGACGAGTTGATGCAGGAGGTTTGGTTTGCCGTCGCGCGGGAAGCTACGCGCTATGTGTCTTCGGCGCGCTTCAGGACTTGGCTGTTCACGATTGCCCATCATCGGATGATCGACTCGATACGCAAAAATCGGCGGCAAACCAGCTTGGACAGCCTCGGGCACGAGGCGGAGGCGGTGGTAGAGCAACTCACCTCGGATCCGAGTGCCGGACCGTACGCCGTCGCGGTGGCGCGGGATCAGGCCGAAGCGCTCATTCAAGCCGTCGAGACATTGCCGCCCGAACAGCGCGAAGCATTCCTGCTGCAAGTGGAGGGCGACCTGAGCGTTGAGGAGATCGCAGCGATTACCCACACTAATTTCGAGACCACCAAAAGCCGGCTGCGCTACGCGCGCACGAAACTGCGCGAACTGCTCGAGGAGCATGCATGAGTGAGCTGCCGCCGAACGCAGGTCCGCCGGATGATGTCGATCTCGATGATCGGTATCGCCGCGCCGCCGCGCTCAAGTCCAGCCGGCCAAGCGATTCGATGCGTCGGGCCGTACTCGAGCATGCGGCGAAACTGGCTGCGGAGCGGCTCGCCGCAGCCCGACCTGCGGAGGTACGGCCGATTGGAGGTATTCCGACAAGGCTGGGAGTTGAACGATCCGTAGCAAATCAACGCTGGAGGCGGCCGGCGATATTCGGCACCCTGGCGGCGGCGGGACTCGCTGGACTTTTGATTGCGCCACAGTATCTCCCGCGCCGCCAGCCAAGTATCGTGGCGCAGTCAAAAATTGAGGCGCCGCCGCCGCAGCTGTCGGCAGCAGCGCCACCGCCGTCGGCAGCACCAACGAAGCCGCTGGTATCGCAATCACCGGTGCCCTCACCGCCAGTGATGGCGCAGGCGCAGAGCATGGCAAAGGATCGCGCCGCCGCCGGTAACGTGGCGGCGAACGCCGAGTCGGCGCAGGACAAGGCGTCGGGCATAACTGAAGCGCTCACAGCGAGACAGGCGGGGCGTGTGACGGATGCGCGCCGCCAAGATTCCGCTGCAGAATTGCGGCAGGCGGCTGAAAGCGGCGATATTCGAGCACTCAAGATACAATTGGAAAAGACCTCTGACATTGACGGGCGCGATGGCGGCGGGCGCACCGCGTTGATGCTGGCAACCCTGCATGGGCAGCGCAGTGCGGTGGAGGAGTTGTTGAGCGCCGGCGCCGATGCGAATGCGGCGGATGCGGGCGGGGTGACGCCTTTGCAAGCGGCTATGAATAGCAATCAACCCGCCATCGCGGCGGCGTTGCGGCATGCCGGCGCCCGCTAGGGCGAACCGCATCGCGTACTTAGGTGCCGAGCGCCCTGACCCAGTCCGGCTGGAATGCCTTGATGCGGGCGATCTGGGCTTGCGGGACGCCGGCTCGAGCGGCGAAATCGGGCCAGCCAGCCACGGCGTCTGCGACGCGCCTGAGCAATTCCTTGGGCCTGCGCACATCAAAGCTGTCCGCAAGCGCAATGAGATCTTCGGCCGTGATGTCCCAAGCTTTTCCGCGAACCAGCATTTGATGCTGGCGGGTCCACTTTCCGGCGGCGGGGTTGTGAGAGAAGCAGGTGTCATAGGCCGGAGCGATGTGCCAGGTGCCAGCCTGATCCCGCATGAACGCGAAGTTCTTGGTGTGATCGCCGCAGTTGACGGCGGCCACATTGAATGCGCAGCGCAGCCAGGCTTGCTCGAGAGCAGGGGCGTCGAGCTTCAGATCGAGCACAGCGCGTAGATATTGCTCGTAGCCATGCACATAGGGCGTATTGAAGTCCAGGTGCGCAATTCCGCACAGCGTGTGAACGTGCACCTTGGTATTGCCGTGCCGGTCGAAGCGCTTGGTCATGAAATGTGCACGGCCGCCTTCTTCCAATAGGCGGCATGTGCTCATGGTGATGCCGGCCTCGGTGGCCATGAGGTAGTGGGCGTACTCGATACGGCCAAAGCCCGCCGAACTGTTCAGAGCTGCCTCGGTGCCGACGTCGAACTTGAGCAACCAGTGTTCAAATCCCGGCGGCAGATCGAATTGACCGGAGACGACCTCATTGGTTTGAGGATCCCATCCAATGACGGCTTTGGCGCGCGCACCGCCGGCCGAGCTGCCGACATCCAGAATCTCCTGGGCAATCGTGCCGAGGTCGCCACGCAGTGCACGGCGTGCGTCCTCGACGAGATGCGCCATATCGAGGGACACCACTGCTGCCGGACTGCGGGTTTCCGCGACGGCGGGCTCGAATTCGAGTGCGCCCATCGCGCGGCGGCCGACATACACCAGCCGCTGCAGAGTAGTGATTGCATCCACTTGGGCACCATGGCGAGTTAGGTATTCGTCGATGAGTGCATTGCCGAACTTGTCGGGCAGCGCGTCGGCCAAAAGGCCCGGCAGGCCGTGGAAAGTGTCCTGCGCCAATTCGGGGAAGCTAAAGCGCCGCCTAGATTTCAGCGGCATGCGCAATGGTGATAGTTCCACGCCGCTATCTTCGTATGCCGGCGCGTATTGGAATTCATAGTAGCCAGGCTTGGCTCTTAGGGGAGCGACCGCACCCACCTGGTTTCCCCAAAGGCGTACCTCAACCACATGGAGATCAGCCATGCTTGCCGTCCGTCGTGGCGTGAGCCTTAACCGTGCGCGGCGCTCGCCGACGCCGAGTTTTCTTTTGCTCCGCGGCGAGCACATCCAGCGGGCCCGGGCTATCCGGCGCCGGAACGAGGGTTTCCAATCCGTTCAGCAACTCCAAGGCACGCAGCAATGCAATCAGGTTGCGCAAGGTGATGGCGCCTGTCTTCTCGAAGCGTTTGAGCGGCGTCAGGCCTATGCCGCTCCTATGCGCCAGGTCCACTTGAGATAGAGCGGCCCCTTGCGGTGAGATACGCCATTGCTTAATGGCGTGAGCCAGGCGCATGGCGATCTCGGTGTTGGTTAGATGATTCAGGAACATAGACTAAAAATAGACCGCTACAGACAAAATCCGCAATAGAGGACTAATATTAGACCAAATTTATATATAAGCATAGAAAAGTCTATAATTAGATTATTATTATGGAGTAATTGATTTAATAGGCTATTTTTAGCCTATTCACTGCAAAGAGAGGCAGTTCGATGTTAAACGCCGGTCGCCGGCTGATGTATCTTGAGTCGGGGACTTTAAGCGGGAGTGAGCGTATGTACGATTTATACATTGCGAACAAGAATTATTCGTCATGGTCGCTGCGGCCGTGGGTATTGATGCGCGAACTCAAGATCGGATTCAGGGAGCATCTGCTGCCTTTCGGTGAGGAGTCGAGCTGGCAAAACTTTCGCAAGATTTCTCCCACCGGCAAAGTGCCCTGTCTGATCGATGGCGACACAGTGGTTTGGGATTCGCTTGCCATCGCGGAATATCTGGCCGAGCGACATGTGGGCGTGTGGCCGGCGGAAGCGGTAGCTCGAGCTTGGGCGCGAAGCGCGGCGGCCGAGATGCACTCGGGCTTTGGCGAACTGCGCAATCGTTGTTCCATGACCTGCGGTCAGCGCATTCGACTGCATGAATTTCCTGCGGCGCTGGAACGTGATGTGGCGCGGCTGGGTGCGCTGTGGAACGAGGGCCTGCGCCGCTTCGGTGGCCCCTATCTCGCCGGCCAGGCATTCACCGCTGTGGATGCTTTTTTCGCACCGGTGACTTTCAGAGTGCAGACCTATGACCTGACCTTGGATCCTGCTTCGGTGGCGTACGCAGATCAGGTGCTGGACAGGCCTGCCATGCGAGAATGGTATGCCGATGCGCTAAAAGAAACACTGCGGGATGAGCCGCACGAGAGCGAGGCACTTCGAATGGGGAGTGTGCTGCAAGATATGCGGGCCATCTGAATTGCGGCCTTGTCATTGATCGGGATGGGTCATGCAAATACTTAGACTAATTGCCGCGGTGACGTGTTTGATGCTGGGGCCCGGCGGCATGAGTGCGTTCGCGCAGACTCTGCCGAGTGCCCGATGCGGATCCGAGGCGCCCGCCGCCTTTTGCGGCGCGGTGCGCGGTGCCCGTGCCGAGGGTTGGCCGGCGCAAAGCCGTTCCGAAGTCATGGCGCAGCACGGGATGGTGGTGACCAGCCAACCGCTGGCTGCACAAGCCGGGCTGCAAATACTGATGCGCGGCGGGAACGCGATCGACGCTGCGGTGGCGACTGCCGCGGTGCTCAATGTCACGGAACCCATGATGGTGGGGATGGGCGGCGATCTATTCGCGGTTCTCTACATCGCAAAAGAGAAAAAAATCTATGTGCTGAATGCCAGTGGCATGGCGCCGAGCGGCGCCACGCTGGCGCATTTCAATGCGCTGGGGTATCAGTGGAATCCCAAGAACTGGGGGCCTGGCTCCGGAATGCCGGTGAACGGAATCTTACCGGTGACTGTGCCGGGCGCGGTGTGGGGTTGGTCGGCTACGCTCAAGCGCTTCGGCAAACTCACCTTCCGGGAGGTCTTGGAGCCGGCGGTGCAGTACGCCGAGCAAGGGTATGCGGTTTCCGAGCGTATCGCGCACGAATGGCAGATGCCCAACTCGCTGCCACTCGAGAAATGCTGCTCGCGGCCCGATCCTGACTCGCTCAAAGCCTGGTACGTGAACGGCCGGCCGCCGCAGGCCGGACAGATGTTCAAAAATGTGGATCTTGCGCGGGCGTTTCGCGTGCTGCAGGCGAAGGGTGCCGACGCTTTCTACAAGGGGGAGATCGCGGCGGCCATTGTCGCCAAGTCGCGGGCAGTGGGCGGCAGCATGACATTGGAGGATTTGGCTGCCTACCATGGCGAGTGGGTGGAGCCTTCCCATACGCAGTACCATGGCTTCGATATTTTGGAGTTGCCGCCCCCGTCGCAGGCGTGGGCGAGCAACGAAATGCTGAATATTCTGCAGGCCTGCGTGCCGGCATGGTCGCCGGGCGCGACGCTGGCGTCGCTGGGTCCAGCGAATCCTGTGTACTGGCACTTGATGGTGGAGGCCAAGAAGCTCGCCTACGCGGATTTGTATCAGTACAACGCCGACCCGAATTTTGTGAGGGTGCCGCTGGACAAGTTATTGTCGCAGCCTTATGCGGCATCGCTATGTGCCAAGGTGAATCCGCAGCGCGCGTCGACACCGGGCCCAGAGGGGAATTTTCCGCTGCCCGGCGACACTATTGTGCTGTCGACGGCTGACGGCGATGGCAACATGGTGTCGTGGGTGAACAGCAATTTCACCACCTTTGGGTCGGGCATCACCGTGCCCGGCTATGGCTTCGTGCTGCACAACCGCGGCGCACTGTTCACGCTGAATCCCAATAGTCCGAACATGATTGAGCCGCACAAGCGGCCGTTCAATACTTTGGCGGCAGGTTTCGTCATGCAGCGCGGTGCGCCGTTGATGACGGTGACGCTGATGGGCGGCGACATGCAGGCGCAGGGACATGCACAGCTGCTGGTCAACATCCTGGACTTGGGTGCTAATACACAGGCAGCGGCGGACATGGCGCGCTTTCGTCACGGACAGGTATCGAATGTGCTGAGTCTGGAGGCGCCGCTGTACGACTTGGTGGGGCCGCAGCTGGCGGCGATGGGGCACACGGTGAAATCCGTGAACGGCGAAGACGTCGGCGGTGTGCAGTCCATCATGTTCGTGGACGGTTCCTATCGGTCAGGATCGGATTTCAGGAAGGACGGCGAGGCGGTGGGCTGGTGAGCGCCTTCGCGCTGCTCGCAGCCGATGAACCAGCGCCTTTCATTGAGATGGGCCGGCAGGGTCGTTCGAATTTCCTCATCGTAGTGGATCATGCGGGCCGGCGCATTCCGCGCCGATTGCAAGACCTGGGTCTGCCGGCAACAGAATTGCAGCGGCACATTGCCTGGGATATCGGCGCCTTGGGTGTGGCCCGGCAAGTGGCGGCGGCGCTCGATGCAACGCTGGTGGCGCAGAATTATTCACGGTTGGTGATCGACTGCAACCGCGACCCACAAGTGGCGACGTCCATTCCGCGCAAGAGCGAGGCCATCGAGATACCCGGCAATATCGAGTTGAGTGACTTGGAGGTCGCGGCGCGACGCGCGGAGATTTTCGATCCCTATCACAATCGCATCAGCGAGCTGCTCGACGAAAGACTGGCGGCCGCCCGACCCACCATATTGGTGGCGCAGCATACGATGACCGATGTGTACCAGGGGTCACGACGGAAGATGCACGCGGCGGTGCTGTACAACCGCGATCGACGTTGCGCCGGACTGGTCCTCGAGGCACTGCGCAGGGACAAGGAATTTGTGATTGCCGACAATCAGCCATACTTCGTCAGCGATGCGACCGACTACAGCATTCCGCACCATGGCGAGGCGCGCGGGCTGCCGCATGTGGAAATCGAAATCCGGCAGGATCTAGTGAGTGACGAGGCGGGACAAACTCAATGGGCCGGGCGCATCACGCGCGCGTTGCTCGAAGCGGAGCGGGTGCTGGGCTAACGCGGCAAATTGTCGAAGACTAAAAGTCCATCACAGCTTCGCGGTTCCGATGACAGTAATCTGGCCCCTATGCTGGAACGTTATGTCCTATCCGAGCAGGCCGCCGCTGAACGCGAGTTCCTGCCGACACAGGTTTGGTGGAAGTTCGCGCCCCGGTTCAACGTCGCGGCGCAGCAGTACGTGCCGTCCGTACGGGTGCACGCTGGACAAACCGAAGGCCTGATGGTTCGTTGGGGATTCATCCCGTCGTGGGCCGAGGGAAAGTCGCTCGGAGCGCCCGCGTTGTGCACCGATATGCAGAGCATGGAGCGCTCAAAAGCGTATCGGATGCCTTGGCTGAGCGGACAACGCTGCATTCTGCCGGCGTCTGGATTCTATGCGTGGCAACTGACGTCAGCGAATTACCGACAACCCTATTTCTTGAGCCTGCTCAATCGCGGCGTGTTCGGGATGGCGGCGGTGTGGGATCGCTCGGTCAGTGAAGACGACGATGTAATCGAGAGCTGCTCGGTGATTTGCGTCCCCGCCAATGACCTCATGACGGGCATCGCGCGGGGGCTGCCGGGAATGGCGGCGGCTATGCCGGCCATCCTGCGGCGCCGCGATTACCGCACCTGGCTGTACGGCACGCCCGCAGAAGCCAAGGCCGCTGTGCAAACCTACGATTCCAAATGGATGCAAGCACATGCGGTCAGCCCGCGAATCAACTCCCCTGCGGCGGACGACGTGGGCCTGATTCGGCCGGTCCACTGAAAGTCGGCAATAGGATAGGATGCGTGCATGCACATGGCACGAAAATTGTTCGCAGTTCTCGGTTGCGTTCTGCTGCTGCGAACGGCGGCGGCGCAGGACACTCCAATCATTACTGTCGCAGGGCAGAAGCAAATGCTCGCGAATCCGGGCACGGAGCCGGTCGGCGCCCGCAAGCCGGATGTGACCATCGTCGAATACTTCGACTACAACTGCCCGTATTGCAAGAAGCTGGTGCCGGCGCTGCACGCCCTGCTGGCGCAGGATCCGAAGGTGGCCGTGGTGTACAAGGACTGGCCGATCTTGGGTCCGGTGTCGGTGTATGCGGCGTCATCGGCATTGGCTGCGGGATGGCAGGGAAAGTATCTGGCGGCGCACGATGCCTTGTTGATCGGCCCGCGCCTGGCGCAGAACGAGCAGGTGGACCCGATCTTGGAGAAAGCGGGCGTGAACCTGGAGTCCCTCAAGAAGGACCGGGTTACGCATGCGAGGGAGATCGCTGCACTGCTGGAACGCAATGACCAAGAGGCGCGCGCATTGACGCTCGAGGGCACGCCCGGTCTTGTGATCGGCCGGCAACTCGTGCCGGGCATTGCGGATCTGAATACGCTAAAGCAACTCGTAGCCACCTCGCGCCAGGGAATTAAGTGAGGTCCGCGAGCTCCTAGCAGCGGTTAGCGACCGTGGTCCTGAAAAGCCTTCATCATGGGGTTGTCGATCTTGGTGAAGCCGGCCGGTACTTCCCAGGTGGAATCGGGAATGGGTGTGTGACGAACCTCGGTGACTTCGCTGGTGGTCGTCATTTTGGTGATGCCGGCGTCGACTAGGGATGAGGTCGCCACCGGAAAGCCATGGATGCTCTTCATCTTTTCCGCGAATTCCTCGCCGGATTTGGCGCTAGGACCGAAGCCGCTCATCGATTTGCGCATGGACGCGCTGAATTCCTGGAGAGCCGTCCAACTTTGCACGGGATACTTCAGGTCATTGGTGACGCATTCGGTCATGGTCATCATGGCGTTCATTTTGATGCTCCATTCCTCGCAAGAGAAACCCGCTATTTTGCGCGTCACTCCGGTCTTCTTCACTTCGGTCGAACTCGCCATGGAATTGCTCATCCCCTGCATCATCGCCATGGCCTGCTTCATCTTTGGATCGTTCATTTTCTCGTTCATCTTCGCCTGAAAGTTCTCCAGGTCCTGCTTGGTCACGTCGTAATAGGTTTTTTTCTTGTCGTCGATGTTGGTCATGACGCCGGTTTTCAGATTGATGATGATCTCCGTCCCCGATCCCTGCGTAGTTCGGATGTGATCGCTGGAGATGTACTGGGTTTCGGTGCCGGAGGGCTTGCCGTTGGTCGTGGCGTTTGAAATGACGGTCAAATCGTCGGCCGCGTGAGTAAGTCCGGCGCTTGCGCAGGCCAGTACGCAGAACGTGCTCACCGAGAGGGTGTGTCTCATGAATATTCCTTGATGGATGAAGTAAAGAGAGCGGTCACAATCCGCGTAAGTTGAAGGCGACATTCCGGGCACGGCCCGAGGCAGGTTAGCATTTTACTCATGGCGCATTCGATGCGCATTTCGGTGGCACGCCTTCCGACGCCTGCTTAATCGGCAGGGTGCCGAGTTCCGCGTCATAGCTTGAACTGACTGGATTGAAGCCGAAGAAGCTGAGCGCCGTGTTCAGGGCCGCGACCGTCCATCCGGGTATGGCAAAGCCCATGCCGTATTTCAGCGATAGATCCAATTCAGACGCGCGGCAGGTGTAGCCGGCCTGCAGTGCCGAACCCAAGGTGACGCCGGCGGCAACGTTGATGCTGGCGTAGGGGCCGACCACAAGCCCGAATTTTCCGAGTCCGACGATGAGCTTGCCGCCCCACCCAATCACCAAACCGTTAACTCCTATCGACAGGCCCTTGAGTGAGTCCACCATGCTGTTATTGGTTTTCACGTACATGGGCGCTGTCGCCGTGGCGGAACCGTTGATCAGCCCGGCGGTGATTTTGCCGCCCAGCGCATAACTGCCGAACGCGCTTATGACCGAGTGGTTGCTGGTAATCACGGTATCGATGCGCACCGTCTGTCGAAATATTGCAGAAAAAGGTACGGGTACGGGCATGGGGATGGAGAAGTCCACAGGGATATAGAAGTTCTCGTGGACGTTGGCAAACTTGCCGTTCGTGCCGCCGGAGATCTGCACATCGATCCCTCCCACGCCGCTCAATTCGATCGAGGCCGTTTTCAGCCCATTCAGGATGTCGAGATGGAATTTGAATTCTGGATTCGTGAGTTTCAGCTGTGCGTGCGCGTTGAACTTCAAGCCGTTCTTTTCGTACGGCACGTCCAGCTGTAAGCCGTCGCTGAAGGATGGCACGAAACTGAAACCGTCCATGAACACTTTGGCGACGCCCGTCATCGCATTCGTAGTGGCGCTGGGACCGCTATCCTTGACGTACTGTGCGTTCATGGGGTCATGCCAGGACCGTTCTAACGGGCCGCTGTGGAAGCCTTGGTCCGCCCAATCGGAGGCGATATAGCTCGTGGCGATCAGCCGTGGCCGCTGCAGCTCGGCATTGAATTTGTGGGTCGCTTTTCGGGGTCTTTGCATGCCGGCTGACTGTGGCTGAAACGGCACCAGCTCGCCTGAGCGAGAGACGGTGTACACCTGCGGGGAGAGGCCGTTGAGGCGATGCGCGCTCGGCGGGTCCGCGGCAGGCGCGCCATCCGGCGCTGGTGCGGTGTCAGAGGCTGGCGCCTCATCGGGGGCGGGTGCGTCTCTCTGAAATGAGCCCGGATATCCCGGCGCGGCGACGTAGACAATCATGGTGCTGGGATCGATCGGACCCTGGTAGTCGATGTGCGCTTCTTTTATGAGATCGGTCAGTTCGACAGGTCCCAGAGTAACCGCCAGTTCATCGCCGTTGCGTTTAACCGCCAGTACGCGTCCCACCATTCTGCCAGTGGCGAACAGGATCTTGTCGCGCTGGATCTCCGCTGAGCCGGGGGCATGTGCGTCAATGTTCCAAGTGAAGCCGTCGTCGTTTTCTGAATGGATGGCTTCCGCCCCATGCTCCATGACGATAACACCGGGCTGATACGTGACCTGACTATTGCGCGTCGGGGAGACGCCGAAACGCACCTCTGCTTCGCGCTGTGTCTGGGATTTCGCCGCGGCGGGGGTTGCGGTCGACCCCTGGGGCGGGCCTGACGTCGGGCCGTGGCACGCGCCTACGCAGGCCAGCAGCGCGGCACCCATGCCTGCGGGCACGCCTGCCGCGCGCCTGTGGAATCGCCTCTCGCTCATTGTCCTGCCCTCTAAGTTCGGATCCCTGCGGCGATGTAAGAGACACCGCTTGCTAGGTAACACGAGGTTAGAGAGGACTTACTGACATACGGCTGGTCTTTAATTGAGTTTAGCGGGCCCGCCGGAGGCAGGGCTCTGAATTCAACTCGCGGGTGTGCCTTCCACCACGCTGACCGCGGATTTCGTCTTCGCGACCTTGCTGAGACGAAATCCCGACTGCTCGAATAGGGCTTGATACTCTGCTTCAGTGCGTTCCATACCGCCGGGAAACGCCATCATGATCATGTCGGCGTCCTTGCCGAGCGAGGCTTGGTTCCCGGTGGCTACGGCGAATTCAACGAGCAGAACCCTGCCGTGGGCTGGGATTACCTTGCGGCAG
>JBBRQO010000039.1:0-37519 GCA_038226325.1 Steroidobacterales bacterium
GGAAGGAACTCAGCCTGCCATTCTATGGCTACAACCGGGCCGGGGCCAAGGTGTCCGAAGGGGTGCGCGAATCTTTCTGGCTGCAAAGCATGATGGCGGGTTTCCCCGCGTCGAATTTTTGTATCAAGGCGTTCTCGGAAACCAACCTTACAGAGGACTTGAAACGATTCGACGTACCGACCTTGGTCCTGCACGGAGACGATGACCAGATCGTGCCCTATGCCGACTCCGCTTTGCTATCGTCCAAAATAGTCAAAGACGCCAAGCTCGTCATCTACAAAGGCGCGCCTCATGGGATGTGCACCACGTTGAAGGATCGTGTCAACGAAGAACTGCTCGCGTTCATCAAGGGATAGGCGATTTCCAGGCAAGAATCGAAACGCGGCTTGCAGCGATTGCAGTCCGTCGCTTCCCTCCGTCCGTGATTGCCGGGTTGGTGGATGTATAATAGACAAAACATAGTTTCGCTGAGCGAAACAATTGGCACCGATTTACGCACCAAGGGGGCTGCATGTTTCTTAAAAATTGCTGGTACGTTGCGGCGTTGGACCACGAACTGATTGATGGCAAATTGCTGGGCCGCACGCTGCTCGGCGAGCATCTGTTGATTTATCGCGGCGAGAGCGGCAGCGTCATCGCCATGAATGATCGGTGCCCACATCGAGGCGCGCTGCTTTCCAAGGGACGCCTCGAGGGCGATGCGGTGCGATGCATGTACCACGGCATCAAATATGACGGCTCCGGCAAATGCGTGCAGATTCCCGGGCAGGATATGATCCCGCCCAAGTTGCGGGTTAGAAGCTACCCCATCGTGCAGCGCGGCCACTTCATCTGGGTGTGGATGGGGGACGCGGCGAAAGCGGATCCCGGGTCGATCCTCGAGCTTCCCTATCTACAGGACGCCACTTGGAAGGGTATTCCCGCGTATATTCACTACGCTGCCAACTACTTGCTGATTGTCGACAACCTGAGCGATTTCTCGCATCTCGCCTTCGTGCATACCAAGACGCTGGGCGGATCGGAGGAATACGCCTTTGTCACCAAACCCACCGTCGTCGAGCGATTGGAGCGTGGTTTTCGGGTCGAGCGTTGGCACCGAAACAGCGATCCACCGCCATTCCACAAGAAAGTGATTCACGATAAGACCGCCAAGCTCGACCGCCGCAATATCGCGACGATGACCGTGCCTGGCATTTTTAATATGGAAACCCTGTTCGCGGCGGCGGGGCAGGGCGAGAACGCGGAACTCGCCGGCGCCATGGAATACCGAAATTGTCAGTTCATGACGCCGGAAACTGAGCAAACGACGCATTTCTTCTGGACCTATCTCAACAACTTCGAGGGTGAGGATTCGACAATTTCCCGGTCACTCCTCGACAGCCTCATCGAAGGCTTCATGGAAGACAAAGAGATCATCGAACGGCAGCAGAGGACGCTGGACGAGGATCCGAGTTTCCAGATGCTGGGGATACAGGCGGATGCGCCGCTTGCGCATTTTCGACGAGTCCTAGGTCGGCTCATCGATGCGGAACAGAGTGAGGGCAGCGCCCAAGGCGCACGACCGCGCACGATGACGTCGGCAGAGTGACCCCTAGCCAATTCTCTGAAGTGCATGATTCCGCTCGTCGAGAAGAGACTTGCAAGCAAGTGGCAATTCAACTTGCCTTTGCGGCTATTTCGACAAATCCTTGAATAGAGACAGGAAGTAACTGATTGACGGCGGAATGTTGGCGAGCGGCGCGCGCTCGTTGAGCCCATGACTGAAGCGATCGGTGGTCTTGATGAAAAGTGGGCTGACCCCATAGCTTGGCACGCCCTCGTGCCGGAACCACATGCTATCGCTGGCACCGGCGGACATGGATGGGAACACGGGAACGGTGGGATAGCCTATGCGTATTGCCTTGGTGACCGCGGACACGAGATCAGGGCGGATGGGGGAGGCGTCGGTCATGGTGCTGCCCTGTGAGACATCCTTGAATTGAATGGCAGGGTCGGCGGCCGCCGTCTGCAGTTCGGCCATAATTTGGGCCGGCGGATGGCCAGGAAAGATCCGACAGTTGATGTTGGCGGTGGCCCGCTGCGGCAGCGCGTTCTGAGCGTGGCCGCCGTTTACCATGGTGGTAACGCAGGTGGTACCGATACTGCCCACCAACGAGGGGTTGGCGCGCAGCACGGCGGCGGCGTGCATGTTGCTGGGATCGGCAACGAAATCGCGCATGGCGGCGGCGGTCTCGGGATCCTCGTAGCGTGCTGCCTCGGTGAAATATCCGCGAGTGATATCATTCACCTCAGGCTTGAATTTATAGTTGCCGATATTCACCAAGCCGGTGGACAACTGAGTAATTGCATTGTCGTCGCTCGGGGCTGAGCTATGGCCGCCGGGATTGGTGACGGTCAATGCAAAGTCGGCGTAGGTCTTCTCCGCTCCCTGCCACGTCCAGTACACGGGCTTACCGTCCTTGTCGAGCATCCCGCCCGCGCCGTCGATGTTGACCACCAGTTCGGCATTCGACAACTGCTTCGCAATGATTGCGGAGGTCTTCATCGTGGTTTCTTCGTCACCCGAGAATTCCAGGATGATCTCGCGCTTCGGCTTGTAGCCCTGTCGTTTGAGCTCCAAAAGCGCCGCGATAGCCAGCGTGTCGTCGAGCTTCATGTCGCTGGCGCCGCGTCCGAACAGAAAGCCGTTTTCGAGTACGGCGGTGAACGGGTCGCGCTGCCAGTCGGCGGGCATGGCCTCGACTACGTCCATGTGCCCCGAAATCACCAGCGGCTTGAGCCCGACGTTGCTCCCCGGCCAACGGGCGATCAGAAAGGCGGTGTCATCGACCGCGGTAATCGTGACGTCTTTGTCGGGAAAGCCGCCGGCAACCAGTGCGGCTTTGAACAATGCGGCGACTTCAGGAGTCTGGTTGCCGGGGCCGCGCACCGAGCGCAGCGCGATTGCCTTTTTCACCAGATCAAGCGCTTGACCTTCGGCCTCAGGATGACCCGCGGGGGAGGCATGAAGCGCCATCGAGGCGCATACCGACATTAGCATCCAGCATGGCCAATGACGCATCCAATCCTCCCGCCGGTTCTGGGCCCTAAGGATACCGCACTGCCTCAGATCGGCCTTAGCGAGGATTGGATGATATGCAGCGCGGCCTCAGTTGGGCTCGACGTAGATCGCGACTCCGCTGCCGATCTTTTGTGTCACGTTCCCTGAAAAGCCGATGCCGCCCGCGGACGCATGGCTGCCGGAGTAGCTCGACTGGCCGAAACCGGTGCTCACCGAGCCGCCGGGTTGTTCGCCTATGCCCTGTATGAGTACGCCGTTTGCCCCCAGTTTTGCAGCTTCTTCCTTGAGGCGGCTGAGAACGACGTCGGTTTTGCCCTGGGCAGTGAAGCCAAATCCGCCCTTGCTCGACGTGTCGAGCATCGCGATCTCCTCGTATCGGGTCGCCGGTGGATGAAAGTAGATCTGCACGAGTGTCGGGGATATGGGTGGTCGCGCTTGCCCCATCATCACATGCGATGTGGCGCAGGCGTGCAGCGCTGCTAAGCACAGGGTTAACGCTACAAGCTTTAATTTATGCATACCGGCACCCGATTTGGTTGTATTGCCATTGCAAGCGTACACGCGAGCATCTCGTGCGCAGTGTGCGCTGTTTAACATTATACATCGAGGCTGCCCAGGCAGATTCGACCTTGCTAGCCCGGGGTACCAGACATTCGACCCATTGGCCGTACCAGCTTGCGCAAGGTTTTACCGGCGTCTGCAGATTGATTGTTTGGGCCGAGAAACTCCATGACGGATTTACCGCCAATCGAATGCTCGGCGATAACTTTGAGGGTGAGCAGCGCCGGAGTCGCGAGGATGACCCCGGCGATACCCCAAAATAGGCCGCCGAACCAAAGAGCGAGAAAAATCAGCAATGGGTTGATTTTGAGGCGCCGGCCGACAAACAAGGGCTGGATGATTTGACCTTCCAACATGGCAAGGACCAGATACGACCCGGTCACTGCCAGGACTCGCCCGACATTATCGAAGGTCACGAATGCCACGAGCGTAACGATGATGAGCGTCAGCGTCGATCCGGCATAGGGAATGAAATTAAGGCCCGCTGCAATGATGCCCCACAAGTAGGGCGTTGGCATTCCACAGAGCATCATGGCGCCGGTGGTGGCGCAGCCCAATCCCACATTGATGATCGCGGTGGTTACGTAAAATCGGCCCACCTCGCCGCGGACCTTCTCAATGATGGACAGAACATGTGCGGAGTTGAGGTCATCGACAAACGCCGCCGTCATTCGCGCCAGCATGGGTGGCCCGCCGGTCAATAGGAACAGCGTAACGATCACGAAGGTGAGGAGACTTACCATGACCTCCCGAGTTGCATCAATGAAGAGCACAGGGGCGCTTTCCTTATCCATGGCCGGCGCCGGGGCCGCGGCTGCCGGCTGACCCGTCGCGCCGAGGCTGCCTGCGCTGCTACGTAATTCTTCGACATGGGTGATGAACTTGATGGCCGGGTTCAGCTTGCGTTTAATGACCCGTACAGTCTGCGGTGCGGCCGCAAACCATTGCTGGGTAGGCGCCCACATGAGATTCACAGCGCCGGCGAGCAATGCCATCACCACGATCACAATAATCGTCGCGCTAAGACCACGCGGCACGTGCACCTTGTACAGCGCCTCAACCGGTCCCGACAGGATTAGCGCACAGAGCAGTGCTAAGGCGATAGGAATGAAGGCGACGTGCGCAGCGTACAAGAGTAAGCCGATGGCGCCGAACACCAGTACCTTAATAGCGGTGATTTGTTTGACGTGCAGTGCCGAGGGTTTATGTTCTTTTGATGTTATTTTTTCGGTATTCACAGCTGCCGCTTCCGTGTTATTGAGTTTGGCGCCCAGAACATAGCTCATTCACCGCGGCGGTGCAGTGATTGCGATCGGTTTACGGCACCCGGAACCCAGTCACCGCGTGTAAGCATTTTCCTACTTCCGCAGTCTACGCGCGTGACAGGCGGAAAAGCCTGGCTCCGTGGGCCGCAACCTGGGGTGCGATGACATCCCGTGCCGTGTCTTGCGCCGCTGGTTGCCATAGGTCTTGTATGCGGACCCGGCCGCTCAATCCCAAATCCGCGAGCCGGATCGTAATGGGTACATCGGCCGCCGCAGGCGTGGCATCGCGCAGATTGAAAAGCGCCAGATAGGTGTCGGCGCTGCGCGCCGCCCTGGCTTGCCACGCAGCCAAGCCATCGCTGCGAAATATTTCCCGGTTGTCCTCGCTCGACTGGTTGACGGCGAGCACTGCGTCATTGGTGAGCAGCGACAGCGTGAAGTCGTCGAGCTTGGTGAGATCGCCGCCCATGAAGAGCGGTGAGCGCGCGATCGACCACAGGGTGAGCAAAGTGATCTGTTCGGTGCGGGTCAGCCGTGTTTTACGGCGCCCCATTTCCAGTACGCCGAGCGGCAGCATGTCCGCGTCCGGCCAATTGCCGTCGCGGCGCAAAGTGCTCCAGTTCCGCAGCCTCTCGAACTGCTGCTTAAGCGACGGCCAGGTGTCCCAGAAATCGTCGCTGATGCGCCACATATTGGCGTTTTGCACGAGGTCGGACGCGGCATTCAGCGGCGTTTCGCCTGGTGACAGCGACAGGAGCATGGGACGCCCGCAACGATCGAGTGCGCGCCGCAAGGCATGAATCTCGGGCTGGTTGCGCAAATACGGCCGGCTCATGTCATCGGCCTTGATGAAGTCAACTCCCCAGGACGCGTACAGTGCAACCACCGAGTCGTAGTACTCCTGGGCGCCACGCTTCGACATATCGATACCGTACATGTCGGAGTTCCAGGGACAGACATTCACGCGGTCGGCAATGTCGCCGGCGCGGTAACGCGACCCCAGAATAGGGGAGTTTCGTTCCGCTGCCTGACGCGGCACTCCACGCAACATGTGAATACCGAATTTCAGGCCCAGACCATGGAGGTAGTCTGCCAGCGGCTTGAATCCCGCGCCCGCTACGGCGGAAGGAAAGCGGTTTGGCGCGGGTACCAGCCTACCCCATTGATCCATCGATAATTCCGCGCCGCGACGGTATTCGTAGCCGTCGGCGCCGGGCTCGTACCATTGAATGTCGATGGTAAATATATTGAATCCATGCGCCAGCAGACGCTTGGCCATCACCGCGGCATTGGCCCGGGCTGCCTCTTCATGGATGGTTGGGCCGAAGCTATCCCAGGAATTCCAGCCCATGGGCGGGCGCGGCGCCAGGCTGCGGAAATCCGCCGCGGCCAATACCCCCGGGTACACCGCGATTAGGGCCAATAGCTCGCGTCGCGAGACGCTTCCGGGTCGCATTGGATTTTAAGCTAGGCCGACCGGGCACGAGTGGGCTTGGGCATTTTGCCGCCCCCGCCCCCGCCACCGCGCCTGGCCGCAGGCCGCTTGTCGCCGCGGGTGGTATCGAGTAACGCCAGGCGAATCAATTTGGTCATAGCGGCACGCGCCGCGGTCGGGTCGCGCTGGGCAACGGCTTCGTATACCCGCAGATGGTCAGGAATGGGGTCTCGCCGCAACGGCCCTTTGCGTTGCTTGTAGATTGTCGTCCAGGCGACGCCGGCCGCCACGCCGCTGGTGAACGAGGCCAGAAAGGCGTTACCCGACGCTTCCAGCAGCAAGGAGTGAAATTCACGATCAGCCGCTTGTCCCGCGGCGCCGGCCAGAGATCTCTCGGCCATCCGATCCAGCGCCCGCCGCAGTCCCTGCAAATGCACATCCGTGCGACGCGCCGCCGCAAGTGCGGTCGCCTCCGGTTCGATGATGGTGCGCAGCTCAAACAATGCCTCGATCAGCTGCTCGTCGGGTTGCTCCGCGCTGAAGATCCACGAAATCACGTCGGGATCGAGCAGGTGCCAGCGGCAAGGCTCGCTAACGCGAGTTCCTGACTTGGGCCGAGATTCGACCATGCCTTTGGCCGCCAATATGCGCATTGCCTCGCGATACGCTGTTCGCGAGACCTTCAATCCCTCGCTTGCCTCGATCTCACCTTCGAGTATGGATCCGGGCTGGATGCGACCGGACACTATGCGAACGCCAAGATCACGAGCGATCGTGCCGTGCAGGCGCAGTGACCTACCGCCCCCTGCCGCAGCACGAGTGTCAGATGCGGATTTTCCAGCCAATGGCAGCCTCCGGTGTTCGCTTTCCGCATGGAGCGAATGGCATTTCAATCATACAGTGAGCCTCGCACTGCTGCACGACGCCGGTATTTGGGGGGGCGGTTGGGCAGGCTCGCTCGAAGTTAGCGCAAGTCGACGACGACCACGGATTTCGCCGGCAAGGTCAACGACAGCCTACCGTCGTTGAGCAATACCCCCTGCAAGGGCGCGGGGTGAATCGCGTTCGGGTTCTCGAATGAATTGCGTGCATCCATCGTAGCGGCGCTCAGAACAACCGCGTCGGCATGCAATACGCTGGCGCCGACGATGCGCACCGATACCGCGACGGCGTGGTTGGGGTCTAGATTGACCATTGCGGTCGCAATCGTGCCGACGGTGGTTCGGGCCGCCGACATGCTCACCTCGGGCACCGTCACCCCGCCCAAGGAGTAGGACGGCGACTGCAAATCCACCGGTAGGAATGTCGAATCTTGAAAGGGCCTGAACATATGGAACACGTGATAGGTGGGGGTCAGCAACATTTGCGAACCTTGCGTCAGTATCATCGCCTGCAGAACATTGACCATCTGAGCGATATTGGCCAGCCGCACGCGATCGGCATGACGATGAAAGATATTGAAGTTGAGCGCAGTCACCACGGCGTCGCGCAGGGTATTTTGTTGATAGAGAAATTGTTCTTCGCGGCCCGGCTCGGGATCGTACCAGGTGCCCCACTCATCCACTGCGAAGCTGATTTTTTTCGCGGGGTCGTGCAGGTCCAGCAATGCGGTGTTGTGTTCGATGAAACCATCCATCCGCATTGTGTGTGCGAGTGTCGAGATCCACTGATCCTCGCCGAAGCCGACGGCCGGTCCCTTGGCCCGCCACTCATCGCCGGGCAGGGTGTAGTAGTGGAAACTGATGGCTCCCATGTCCTGATGTACGCGTTTCGCGAGAGATTCCGTCCAAGACGTATCATCGTCATTGCCGCCGCTTGCCACGATGGTCGGACGCGCGCCTGCAGGCGCCTTGAGGAAATTTGCATATTGCCGAAACAGATCTGCATAGTGCTCGGGTGTCATCTGTCCGCCGCATCCCCATGCCTCGTTACCGACCGCGAAATAGGCGATTTTCCACGGTTTGGGGTGGCCGTTGCGGGCGCGCTCTGCCGTCAGGGACGTAGGCTTGTCCGAGGTCATGTACTGCAGCCATTCTGCCATTTCGCGCGCAGATCCCGTGCCTAGATTGCCGTTTATATAGGCGTCGGCGCCGATCATTTCTGCGAAGTCCAAGAATTCGTGGGTACCGAACTCGTTCGTATCGGGAACTCCGCCCCAATTTGTGTTCAGAGTGACGGGTCGCGTGGCGCGCGGCCCCACCCCGTCGCGCCAGTGATATTCATCCGCGAAACACCCGCCCGGCCAGCGCACCACGGGCACATGCAGGTCGCGCAATGCCGCCAGCACGTCATTGCGAAACCCGCGTCGGTTCGGAATCGAGGATTGCCGGCCTACCCATATGCCCTGGTAAATACCGCGTCCTAGATGCTCGGCAAATTGACCGTATATATGCCGGTCAATTGTGGGGCCCGGTTGATCGGCGTGTATCACCGCGCTCGCAGCCGGTGCAGAAGCGGGGATTTCCCCGGCCCCAGCGCTGCCCTGAGCGAATATGGCCGCCAGGCTCAGGAACACAACCGCCGTTGATTTGCGCATCTTCAAATTATTAAAGTCCTATCCGGAAACCGTTTGATAGAGGCGCGTCGGCACAGATCCTATCGTGTAATAGGGCTTGAATGTCTGTACACCGTCGCCTGTTGTCACCTGCCAATCGCTCGACTGTACGGCGGTCTGCCGCACCGTCAGCAACTCGCTGCGCTTGAAGGGCAGGAAACGATCGCCGACCGCAAACAAGGCCAGCGGGCCCTGCATCACGGCAAGCAGATCTGGGTGCTTCTCGTCGACCGATTCCAAACGGACCGCCATGTCCATCACCAGGATGATCCGGTCGCCGTCCTGCCATGAGCGACGAATTTCATGAAAGCCGCCGGCAACCACGGGCTGATCCACGCGCTTGCCATTCACTGCCACTGTGGTGCCCGCACCGGCCCAGGCTGGTATACGTAGACTGATGGAAAAGGTCTGCGTGGTTGCCGTCTTGACCAAAATTTCCGTGACGGAGTCAAGAGGATAGGCGGTCTTCTGCTCGATGCTAACTTCGCGGCCGCTTTGGCTGAAGCGAAATCGCGACGGCGCATACAAGTTCACTACAGCTCCCCGCTGATTCAGAAAGTAGGAACTGATTCCGTAGTCTGCGACGATTTGCCCGAGAGTGCCCGAACAGCATGAGCACTTGAGGTCGTAATAGGTCTTCGCGCCGGTGTCGTTGTAGTCCGAGTAATAGAAGGCGGTGCCGTCGGGCTTCATGGGCAAGGATCCGAGCACGGTGTTGTATAGAACGCGCTCCATGCTGTCACCGTAGCGGCTGTCGCCGGTCATGCTCAACAAATAGCGGGCGATCTTGAAATGTCCGTAGGCGCCGCATGGTGTTTCAAAACTCGCGTGCGTGTTGCTGAGTGACTCGCCGAGTTCGCCGGACCCGGGAACGAGGAAGCGCTCATTCGGACCCCAGCCTCCGGTTGCATAGCTTTGCGCCAGAACGAAGTCGAAACCATTTTTTGCGGCGTTCAAGTGCTTGCTATCGCCGCCGGATAAGTACGCCTGCATTGCCGAGCTGAGCGCATTGACGTGGCTGTACGCATGCTTGCCAGGCAGGACATTCTCCCCCCTCGCGAGCGGGTCGAAATAACTGCCATCCAATAAAAAGCGCGTAGCCAGGGCGCGATAGCGCTCGCCTGCACCGCGCTGCCAGGCGAGATAGAGATTTTCGGGAAGCGTGTACGATTCATCCCAGGTGTAGGCCACGTTTGGGTGCGGTCGTGCCGCCATTTCCGGCCGGGTAAGGGCTTTTTCCGGCAAATAAGGCAGTGAGGCATCCGTAACCAGGTTGAGAATGTCCAGGGCGGCGGCATCGGCGGCAAAGGCGTGCGCATCGATGAGCCCGACATTCAGCTTATCGAATGTGTAGGCCGGAAGTGGATAGCCGGAATAGAATTTCGGCGTGATGGCCTTTGCCAGACCGCTGTTTAACCGCAGCACCTTCCGTCGCGTTGCTTCGTGGCCGGTTATCGCATGCGCACGCGCCAGGCTGGAAACATACTGTCCGAAACTGTGGCCAGGTATGTATCCATGCAGATCGCCGGGCGGATTAAACTGCGCTGATGCGCTGTACCAGCCGCCAAAATCTTCCCCGGGTGCGGCCAATCCTGCGGCCCGGCGGAACGGCTTTAGCAGCGCATCCTCGTCCATCGCGAGCAGCGTCGCGTGTTGCGCGCGAAACTGTTCCCGCATAGGCCCGTCGAGCAGGGTAACGGCGCCATAATCGGCCGGTCTCATGAGCGGGGAGACCGGCGAGGCGCGCCCCGTGCCGGATCCCTTGCCGGCGAGTGCGCCTATCGCAGTCAGGCCGCATAGTTGCAGCATCGAGCGTCGCGAGAGTCGGTTCATGGTCGGCCTCAGTGGTTATGCCGCGGTACGCCCTGCGTCTGCGCCAGTCGCTGATACTTCACAGCCTCTTCGAGCACGGCGCCGGTGTCCAGCTGCCCGATGCTGCGCCGCTGGATTTCCTGCCACGGCGTCTGGCTGGCTGGATAGGCGAAGCCCCCGGCTGCTTGTAGCTGCTCGCGGCGGCTCGCGAGTTCTGCGTCGCTGATGAGAACGTCGGCCCGACATTTGCGCAGATCGATGCGGATGCGATCACCGTTGCGAACCAGGGCAAGGCCGCCGCCGATGGCTGCTTCCGGACTGGCGTTCAAGATTGACGCACTGTCGGACGTTCCAGATTGGCGTCCATCGCCGACGCAAGGAAGGTCGTGAATGCCCGCTCGAATGAGGTAGGCGGGCGGCCGCATGTTGACTACTTCGGCCGCGCCGGGATAGCCGATCGGTCCGGTGCCGCGCATGAATAGAATAGTGTTCGCGTCAATCTTTAGCGCCGGATCGTCGATCCGATCGCGATACTGCTCCGGTCCATCGAATACCACCGCATGCCCTTCGAAGGCCTCCGGGTCGGCAGGGTCCGACAAATAGCGGGCGCGAAATTGCTCGGAGATGACACTGGTCTTCATGATGGCCGAATCGAATAGATTGCCGTGCAGCACCAGAAAGCCCGCCTTGTCCTTGAGCGGCGAGTCGAAACAGCGGATCACCTCCGGATCCGCAATTTGCACCCCACGGCAGTTCTCGCCGAGGGTGCGGCCATTGGCAGTGAGTGCGTCCTCGTGGATCAGCGACTTTCTCATCAGCTCGGCGACCACGGCCCGAACGCCGCCGGCGCGGTAAAAATCCTCTCCAAGATACTCGCCGGCCGGCTGCATATTTACCAGCAGCGGGATGTCGTAGCCGTATTTCTGCCAATCATCCAGGCTCAGTTCAACACCGATATGCCGTGCGATGGCATTGACGTGAATCGGCGCGTTAGTGGAACCGCCGATGGCGGAATTCACGCGGATCGCGTTGATGAAAGCCTCGCGAGTCATAATATCCGAAGGCTTGCGATCCGCGGCAACCATTTCCACGATCTGCAGGCCGGTGCGGTAGGCAGCCTCCTGGCGGTCGCGGTAGGGAGCGGGTATGGCTGCGGTATCCGGCAGCGACATACCGAGGGCCTCAGTAATACTGCTCATCGTGGTGGCCGTGCCCATGGTATTGCAGTACCCCACCGAGGGTGCTGCGGATCCCACCAGCTTGATGAATCCCTCATAGTCGATTTCGCCGAGTGCCATCATCTGGCGTGCGTGCCAGACGATGGTGCCGGAGCCGGTGCGCTTGCCCTTGAACCAGCCGTTCAGCATGGGTCCGACGGATAGTGCGATGGCCGGCAGATTGACGGTAGCCGCCGCCATCAGCGTTGCCGGTGTGGTCTTATCACAGCCGATGGTGAGTACCGCACCGTCGAGCGGATAGCCATACAACACTTCGACCAATCCCAAGTAGGTGAGGTTGCGATCCAATCCGGCGGTGGGCCGTTTGCCGGTCTCCTGTATTGGATGCACCGGAAATTCAAGCGGAATGCCGCCGGCGTCGCGGATGCCTTCGCGCACGCGCTGCGCCAGGACCAGATGATGTCGGTTGCAAGGTGCAAGGTCCGAGCCAGTCTGGGCGATCCCGATGATGGGCCGTCCCGACTGCAATTCATCGAGCGTTAGACCGAAATTCATGTAGCGCTCGAGGTATAGCGCGGTGGTATCGGCGTGCGTGCGATCATCGAACCAGGAGCGAGATCGCAGCTTGCGTGGCGCGGTGGGATTCCCCGGTGCATCCGTCATGGTTGGCTCTTCTGCACGGTGAACCGATACACAATAATGTTTTCGTAGGTACTGCCGGGTGCGAGGCGCGCGGATGGGAAATTAGCATGATTCGGCGCATCCGGAAAAAGTTGCGGTTCAAGCACGATAGCGTCGCCTTGCCGATACACTTTCCCGCCTTTGCCGATGATGGTGCCATCGAGGAAGTTACCGGAATAAAACTGAACGCCTGGCGCCGTGCTCAAGATTTCCATCATGCGCCCCGACTGCGGGTCCGACACCCGCACCGCGCTGCGCAATTTGCCCGCGCTACCCGCCACCACGAAATTATGATCGTAGCCCCTTCCATAGAGAATTTGGGCGTCGCCACCGTCACGTATCCGCAGGCCGATGGCGGTGGATTTGCGAAAATCAAAAGCTGTGCCGGCAACGGCCCGTTGCTCGCCGCTCGGAATCAGATGCTCATCCACCACAGTGAACTGCTCGGCATTGATCTGCAGCAACTCATCCATCACAGAGCGTCCGCTCGCTTCACCCGCGAGGTTGAAATAGCTGTGGTTGCTGATGTTGACAATGGTCGGTGCATCCGTTGTCGCGCGATATTGCACACCGAGTTCATTGTGTTCATTGAGTGTGTACACCGCCTGCACATGCAAATTGCCGGGATAGCCTTCCTCACCGGCCGGGCTTAGATACGAGAGAGTGACGCTTGCTGTCGGACCGCTCTGCAGAGAATCGATTTGCCACACCACCTTGTCAAAGCCGCGCAGGCCGCCGTGCAGCGAGTTGCCGTGGTCATTGGCCGCCAACCGGTATTCCTGGCCGTCAAGAGTAAAGCGGCCATTGGCGATGCGGTTCGCAAATCGCCCTACCGTGGCACCGAAGTATTGCGGCTTATCCAAATACTCCTGTGCGCGGGTGTAGCCGAGCACGATGTCTTCGGACTTGCCGTTGCGGTCGGGAACCATGAGTGCTTGCAGCGTAGCGCCGAGCGTGATGATGCGCGCCGTGATGCCGGCGGCATTCTTCAGTTCCGCCGACTCGATCTGTGTGCCGTCGGCCAGTGCGCCGAATGAAGTGCGGCGTGCGTCGGCCGCGGATGCTGCCGCCGAAACCAAGCCGAGAAGGCATGCGGCCACTGGAATTGCCATGGTCCTGGGCAGGCGAGTCATGCTGGCAAGTCCTCTAATTTTGCTAGTTACAACACAAAACAGGGATGGGTTAAATACTCGGACAATTTGTCAGATCCCTCCCATAAACGCAAGCTGCGCATGCGCGCATAATTCACAACACCTTAAGAGTTGGCGCGGCGACGCTCGCACGTGCCAACGCATTGCGCAAAGGCAGTGTGAATGCGTCGGCCTCAATCTCGAAGACATCACCGTCCAGCGCACGCACGCCGTCGGCAAACGACAGCGTGGCCGTGCCGAAGAAGTGCACGTGGACATCGCCCGGTCGGCGAAATCCAGGATATTTAAAATGATGATGTTCCAGATTGCCGATCCAGTGCGACATATTGTTCTCGCCCGTCAGAAAGGGTTTCTGCCAGACGATTTCTCCGCCACGCAGGATTCGGCTCATGCCATTGACGTCACCCGGCAATGAACCGGTGAGCAACTCCGCGCCCAGCGCCGCGGGCCGCAGTTTCGAGTGCGCAAGCCATAGGTAATTGCCGCGCTCGGTCACGTGGTCGGAAAATTCGTTGGCCAGACAAAATCCCAGGCGCCGCGGATTGCCGGCCGGGTCAATTACATAAATACCCGCGATTTCCGGTTCTTCGCCGCCGTCGAACGCGAAGCAGGGGGACTGCAGCGGCTCGCCGCAGGCGACGATGCTCGAGCCGTCGCCCTTGTAGAACCATTCAGGTTGAACACCGATCGCACCCGCTGGCGCCTTACCGCCTTCCAGACCCATCAGAAACATGCGCATCGAGTCGGATTGCGTGGCGTTGGCATTCGCCTTGGCGTGCATTGCGTCACGGCTCGCGGCTGAACCGAGGTGGGTCAGGCCGGTGCCGGTTAGGTATAGATGCGCCGGATCGGGGTGATCGATCGCCGGCAGCCAGCGCAGACCCGTGCCGGTGGCTGCGCCCGCGCTCAATTCGTCAAGATCGATTTGCTGCTCCGTTAGACGCGCGCTGACGGCCTGTTGAAGTGATAGCCCATCGCGAATCGCGGTCATCGCCAGCTCATAGGTCGACGCGACGCCGCACAGGCGTAGCGCCCAGCGTTTTGACTGCAGCACCGCTACGAAACGGTCTGCGTCAGTGGCGAGCTGTATAAGCCGTAATGTCATGCTGGCGTCGCAAGGAGGGCGTCTGTCGCACCGCTGATCATGGAAATCCTCTTATTCAATACGCTCACACGTTGCAGGGATATTAACTCAGACATTCATTCGCATCCGTGCTAGTTATTTGTCTGAGTTGATATTGACACGCTGCAAGCGACCCGCTAGATTCAGTATGCGAATCAATAATTCTAAATCGATTCGCGCGGGCCGGGGGGAAACAAAGGCCGTTGTTCGGGCGTGTACCGGTAAAATCACAGTCGAGGTCTGCAACGTGGCAATCATTCCCGAAGGTTCCGCGTCGCATGTTGGCCGTGCCGGCCCCGCACCCAGTTACACCGGCGCGCTGGCTGTGCTGACCACTGTATTTTTCATGTGGGGCTTTGCAACGGTATTAAACGACATTTTGGTGCCCCATCTGAAGGCTGTCTTCAGCCTCAACTACGGACAATCGCTGCTTATCCAATTCGCCTTCTACCTCGGATATTTATTGATGGCGATCCCATCCGCCAAACTGCTCGAGCGTACGGGATACAAGACCGCCGTGGTGCTGGGCCTGTTGGGCATGGCGGGCAGCGCACTAGTCTTCGTGCCGGCGGCGCGGCTTGAGTCGTACGGCGTGTTTCTGGTGGCGCTGTTTCTGCTGGCGTCGTCAATTACCTTGCTGCAGGTCGCGGCAAATCCTTATGTTGCGGTGATTGGACCACCGCAGACAGCATCCAGCCGGCTGAATCTGGTGCAGGCTTTCAATTCGGCCGGCACTACTCTCGCACCCTTGTTTGGCGGAATGTTGATACTGAGCCGTAGTTCCTCGGGCAGCAGCGCGGACGGCGCGGCAGTGCTGACTGCGCAACAGCGTGCCGCAGATGTGCAAGCCGTGCAATTGCCGTATCTGATGATCGCCGCCGTGCTGGTTGCTCTCGCCGTTCTGGTTTGGCGGGTACGCCTGCCGGATCTTGGCCAGCAAAGCCGCCGAGCGGCCCGGGCCGAGCGTGCCAAGCACAGCCTATGGCGACACCGCAATTTAGTCTTCGGCGTACCGGCCATCTGCCTATACCTACTCTGCGAAATTGGCATCGGCTCGACTTTGGTTAATTTTATTTCCATGCCGACGATAGGCAACATGAGCCATGCCGACGCTGCAAGCTATTTGTCGCTGTTCTGGGGCGGCGCAATGGTCGGACGGTTTGCGGGAGCGGCGCTGTTGCGGTGGATTGCGCCCGATCGATTGTTGGCGGCCGTGACGATCGGCGCATTGGTCCTGATACTGATCGCAATTTTCGGCAGTGGTCAGCTTGCAATGTGGAGCATGATCGCCGTTGGGCTATGTCATTCGGTCATGTTTCCAACCATTTTCACTCTCGGCATTCGGGGCCTCGGACCGCTGACCGAAGAAGGCTCGGGGCTGCTGATCATGGCCATCGCCGGCGGTGCGTTGTCGGCCTTGCAGGGAGTGCTCGCCGACCATATCGGGCTGCAGCTTTCGTATCTGATGCCGGCGGCGTGCTATGTATACGTGCTCGGCTATGCGGTGTGGGGTTGCCGTGCCACCGAGGAATTGGCTGTCGAGGGGCTGGGATGATGCCGCGTGCCGCCACACGCCTGGCGTGTGGCCGAAGGCGTACTAGTTTTTCTTGCCGCCTCTTCGCTTAGCAGCCACCGGATTGCCGCCGCGGGTGGTGTCGAGTAACGCGAGCTTAATCAGTTGGGTCATCGCGGCACGCGCTGCTGCCGGATCGCGCCTGGCCACCGCTTCGTAGACCCGCTCATGATCGGGAATTGGGTCGCGCGCCAATGGGCTCTTACGCTGCTTATAAATGGTGGTCCACGCGACGCCGGCCGCCACGCCGCTGGTGAACGATGCCAAGAAGGCGTTGCCGGAGGCCTCGAGCAGCAAGGAGTGAAAATCGCGGTCCGCCGCCTGGCCCGCTGGGCCGGCAAGCGAGCGCTCGGCCATGCGATCCAGCGCGCGCCGCAGCCCTTGAAGATGCGCGTCGGTGCGGCGCGTGGCGGCGAGTGCCGTGGCTCCCGGCTCGATGATGGTTCTGAGCTCAAACAGCGCTTCGAGCAGCCGCTCGTCGGGCTGATCTGCGCTAAAAATCCATGAAATGACATCCGGGTCGAGCAAATGCCAGCGCCACGCCTCACTCACCCGCGTACCGAATTTCGGCCGCGATTCAACCATTCCCTTGGCCGCGAGTATCCGCACCGCTTCGCGATATGCCGTCCGCGACACTTTCAAACGTTCGCTGGCTTCAATCTCGCCGTCCAGAATCGATCCGGGCTGGATGCGCCCCGACACGATGCGCACACCGAGATCGCGCGCAATAATGCCATGCTTGCGAAGTGATGATCCGCTGCCGCTAATCGCGGCGCGGGCGCCGGTCGAAACCTTTCTAGTCATAATTTATACACCGCCGCCACGGACGACCTAGCCCGCCGTCTCCAGCATGTTTACTACCGCAGTGCGTGCGGCCGGGGAATGCACGGGCAGCGCCAGCACATCGCCAGGGCGCGCCCACTGCAGTGCGTGCAGCGCGGCTGCCACTTCGCTGTCGCGCAGCGCTATGTTTGACTCGGGAAATCCCAGGCGCTCGAGCTCGGCGCGAAGCATGCGCGGTATTTCGCCCGGGGCGCGGCCTCGCAAATGAGCTTCGTCTTCCTTGACGACAATGAGATCCGGGCGAAATTCCGCTGCGACTCCGGCCAGTTCCGCGATGTCGGCATCCTGGCGGTTGCCGGCGTGTCCGAGCAACATGCCGAGGCGGCTGCCGGCGCCGCGAAGGTGAGTGGCCACATTGAGAAATCCGCGCAGGCCGTCGGGATTGTGCGCGTAGTCCACCAATACAATCACTCCGCGCACTTGGAATTGCATCATGCGTCCCGGGTTATCTTTTCGGTCGGAGCCAAAGCGCGCGAAGACGGCGGCGATCGTCTCCGCGGCGATGCCGAGGCTGATCGCGGCCAGAGCGGCGGCCGCCAGGTTGGCGACGTTATAGGTTGCGATCCCATTCATGGACAGAGGCATGGCGCAGATCGATCCCAAGTCGTGATCGGCGCCGCCATGGGTCAGGTGCATCCTTGCATCGCGAACGCCACAGATCGAAGCGCCGCGCAGGCTATAGTCGCGCAATGTGTCCTGATCCTCGCCCACGGCGAACCAGCCGAGCGGCGGACAGCGCTCGAAGCGCCGCAGCAGATTGGCCACGCGCGCCCGTAGCTGCGGATCGTCTGCGTTCAACACCAACAGACCGTTCTGAGGCACGACGGCGGCGACCGCCAGTTTGACATCCGCCAGGCCGGCCAGATCGTCGATGCCGTATTCGCCGAAATGATCGGCGCTGACGTTGGTAATGACGGCAACGTTGGTTTGCGATGCCGCAATTCCCCGGCGTAAGATGCCGCCGCGGGCGGTTTCCAGTATGGCGGCTTGTGCGCGGGGTTCGCGGATGACCATCCGCGCGCCCGCGGGCCCGGAATAATCTCCCGTCGCCAGCACCTCGTCATCGAGAAATACGCCATCGGTGCAGTTAAAACCTGCACGCCAGCCGTGCTTGCGTACGCAGGCCGCGAGCAGGCGCACCGTGGTGGTTTTGCCATTGGATCCGGTCACGATGGCGGTCGGGATATCGTGCAGCTGCGGCCAGGGAACATCGATGGCATCGGGCAAGTCGGCCAGCGCAAAATTGCGACCACCTATACCTGAGCCCAAGGTCAGGTCCGAGTCATCGACCACATGTGACAGCCCGCGCGATCCGGCGGCATCGAGCAGCGCGCGAAGTTTGGGATGGGACTCCACGGACGCCAGCCTTGCGAAGCGCGCCAGCGCGGCCGACTCCTCCAGCACCGGCCGTAAATCCGCGGCGGATTGCGGCGAATTCTCGGCGGCTGCCAACGCCGCTGCGATCAGTGCCTGCTCGAGACCAGGCCAGAGAGCCGGTTCGCGTTCCAGTAGTGATGCGCACAGCGCCCACTCATTGACCTCGGTGGCCAGGAACAATTGATCGTAGGGCGCCGCAATCGCGAGCGAGGTGCCGGATGCGTGGCGGCGTGCGACGGACTTCGGGTGAGCCCAACCCAAGCGTTCAGCAGCTCGCTCCACACGGGTGCGCCAGGCATGGAGCAGGGCATCATCCAGAGCTACGCGCGCATCGAGCACGGCGCCGGTGCGGGCAAAGAATAGATTGCCGCCCGTGAGCCGCCGCGAATCCTCGAAGGGCAGCGCAGGCGGAGCGTTCAGTCCTCACTCTCCGGCGCCATGCGAATTCCGCGCTCATCGCGAATCAATCCTTCGAGGTTGAACTGCGACGTCGGCTCCGCGGCTACGGTCACGCCGGCATCGGGTGGCACGCGCGCGCGCGCGCCGCCATTCGCGTTGCTGACCGCATTGCCATTTGCGTTGCCCTTTATTCCACCGGCGACGGCGAGGGCAACAGCGGCGGCGGGCGCCGGCTCCGGCGCTGTCACGGGCGGCGCAGTGTGGATGCCGGGTTGCGCTGCCGCTGCGCCGCTCGGCTTGAACTTGGTGATTTGCTTCCACGAGCGCACCAAGGCATCGGCGAATATCAGCAGCAGGTCTCCCGGCTCGCCCATGCGCAGGGCGGTGTCGATCGCGTCCTGCTCGTCGGGGATGACGGAGATCTCGCCCTCGGACACGCCGGCGGCGCGCAGTGCCCGCGCCTGAATGCGCGGCACTTCGTCCGGCGCACGTTCGCGCAGATTGTCATCGCGGCGACATATGTAGTGATCGAAGCGGCCGGCAACGGCATTGGCGATTGCCACCAGATCTTCGTCGCGCCGGTCGCCCGGTCCCGCCAGCACGACGATGCGCCTGCCGGTAACGTCGAGGCGCTGCGCAAGATCCGCCAGCATGCCGACGGCATGCGCATTGTGCCCATAATCGAACAGCACCTTGAACGGATGCTCGTTGAATACATTCATGCGGCCGGGGGCCTGATAAAACGTCGAGTCGAAGGTGCGCAGACCCTGGCGGATGGCATCGAGCTTGATGCTGAGCGAGAAGGCCATGGCGGCGGCAAACATCGCATTTTGCACGTTGTGGGTGGCGCGGCCCTCGAGAGTCGCCGGAATCAAATGTGTCCACAGCAGCGGAATGTGGCTGCCGCGATCGTACAGCGTGATCATTTGGCCGTTGACGCCGGCTTCGAGCGCGCAGGCCCTGCCGCCCGCGCGAATGTGCTCGCGCACCAGCGTGTGCTGCGGATTCAGGGTCACATAGCAAATGTTCTTGGCCTCGGTGTAGCCCGACATCTTGAGCACCAGAGGGTCGTCGGCATTGAGCACGGCACAATCGGTCGCGACTTCCACCACGATGCGTTTCAATTCGGCCAGTTGCTCGAGAGTATCGATGCCCTTGAGGCCCAAATGATCGGACTGCACATTAATCACCGCGCCGACGTTGACTTCGCGCACCCCCATGCCGGCGCGCAGCAACCCGCCGCGCGCAGTCTCGAGTACGGCGATGTCGATCTGCGGATCGGCCAGCACCATACGCGCCGAGATCGGTCCGGTCATATCGCCCTGTACTGTACGCTGGCCGTCGATGTACACGCCATCCGTGGTGGTTAGCCCCGGCGTGTAGCCGCCCATTTTGGTCAGATGCGCGAGCATGCGCGCCGTCGTGGTCTTGCCATTGGTGCCGGTGATGGCGGCAATGGGTACGCGCGAGGAGCTGCCCGGCGGGAACAGCATGCCGACCACCGGCGCCGCGACATCGCGCGGCGTCCCCTCACTCGGCGCCACGTGCATGCGGAAACCGGGCGCCGCGTTCACCTCGCAGATGCCGCCGCCGATGGTGCGGTAGCTCTCCGTGATATTTTTCGACAGAAAGTCCACGCCGCCCACGTCCAGTCCGATGGCGCGCACGGCGCGTTCCGCCATTTCGCGGTTGTCGGGGTGGATGACATCGGTGACGTCGGTGGCAGTGCCGCCGGTGGAGAGATTTGCCGTAGAGCGCAGGTAGACGATCTGTTGCGGCGCGGGGACTGAGTCGGCCTGCAGGTTCACCTTCGCCAGCATTTTTTGCGCCTGCGCGTCGAGTTCCAGGCGCGTCAGCACCTTTTCGTGTCCCACGCCGCGGCGCGGATCCTGATTCACAATGTCGATCAGTTCTGCAATCGTATGCCGGCCATCACCCACGACGTGACCGGGGGTGCGCCGGGTGGCGGCCACCAGTTCACCATTCACCACCAGCAGACGATGGTCGTCACCCTCCAGGAAAGTCTCCACGATCACTGAGCGCGAATGTTCGCGCGCCGCGACAAAGCCCTGCGTCACTTCTTCATCGGTCATCAGCCGAATCGAAATACCGCGGCCATGGTTGCCGTTGTAGGGCTTGGTCACAACCGGAAAGCCGATGCGTTGCGCGGCGCGAACCGCCTGCTTTTCGTTCTGCACCAGTTCCTGCTTGGGCACAGGCAGGCCGAGGGTCGCCAAAATCTTGTTGGTTTCCTCCTTGTCGCTGGCCAATTCGACCGCGATGTGCGAGGTCCTACTGGTGACCGTGGCCTGGATGCGCTGCTGGAACTTGCCGTGGCCTAGCTGAATCAGCGATTGATCATTGAGGCGCAGCCAGGGAATGCCCTGATGTTCCGCCGCGCGCACCAGTGAGGCGGTGGATGGCCCGAGGGCACGGCGCTGCGCGAAGCGGATGAACTCATCGCGTGCCTCGTCCCAGTTCCAATCCTCGGGCACAGAGTCGGCGGGCCGGAGCGCCACGGGCAGCAGCGAGCACAGCAGCCGCAGGCCTAAATCACCCGCCGCGATGCCCTCGTCGCGCTGCGCATATTCATAGACGACGGTATATACGCCGGGCGCTCCGGCACTGCGCGTTTTGCCGAAAGTGACTTCCTCACCCGCCATGTTCTGCAGTTCGATGGCCACATGCTCAAGGACATGCCCGAGCCAGGTACCGTCATCCTCGCGCATGCGCCGAAAAAAGCCGCCGGGCTCCTTGTAGGAGCAGCCATGTTCGGCGAGGCCTGGCAGGGCGGCGGACAGGGCGTCGACAAATTGCGGTCCCAAACGGCCGGTGGGCCAGGCTTCCAGGGTGCCTAAGTCCAGATCCAGGCGAATGACGGGAAAGCGCGCGTACAGGGATGGGCCAACATAGACGGAACGATCGAGTATGCGCATGGGCCTGGCTCCGCCGCGCTGACGCGGCTGTCGATTTATTCTTTTGGCTGGACCAGCCCTCCGGCTGCTGCCAGTCGAGTATGCAGGTTGAATGTCGCACCGGCGACCAGAATGTGCAACTTGAGCCCGAGCATGCAGACCGGCTGCCCTTCGCTCACCTCGCCGATCGAGGAATAGCTGACATCGGACGCATCTACCACCGTGACTCCGCCGCTGCCCTCGACTTCGATGGTTTCGTCCGGGCCGATGAAGGCCGCGGTGTCTTCATCGAGGCCGATGCCGACCGCAAAGGGGTTGTAGGCCAGTGCGGTGAGCAGGCGCCCCAGGCGGTCGCGTTGCCGGAAGTGCTGGTCGATGATGAAGCGATTCGTGAGCCCGAGTCCCGGTGCCAGTCGTACGCTGCCGGAGATCACCGAGGAACCCTCGTCGCCGAAGGCGATCATATGCTCGCTCAAGATGCTGGCACCGGCGCTGGTGCCGCCCACCGTGATGCCGTGGGCATTGCGCACGCGGATGAGTTTGGCCACCGGCGTGCCGCCGAGCAGGGTCGTCAGCCGCAGTTGATTGCCGCCGGTGAAGAAGATGCCGGTGGCCTCTTCGAGCCGCCGCAAGCGGCCGGCCTCGTGACAGTCACGGCGTGTGTCGAAGTCCATGACGGTCACTTGTTCGGCGCCCAATTCACTGAACAGCTTCTCGTAGCGCGGACCGGTCTCGTTCATGCGGCTCGCGGTGGGGATGACGACGATGTTGGCGCCGGCGCCGCCGGAGACACGCAGGAAGCGCTCCAAGATGTGGCGATCGTTTTCCTTGTTCTCGGCACCGCCGATCGGCACGATCCAGCCGCGGCTTTCGCCCTGAGGAATTTTACTTGGCATTTAAGAAGAAGCCCCACTGGTTTTCATCGACAACGCCGGTACCATGGCAATTGACCGGTTCCCCTTAGTTTAAACGAAACTCATGCCCAGCCGCCGGATTGCCATTTGTCATGCTGCGTTGCTGCTGCTGAGCATGCCATGCGGCGCTGCAGAGATCTTCTACATGGATCACGATCCGGTGACCGATCAGTATGTGGGCCCGGTCGGGCCCTTGGTGCTGTCCGGCGAGATCACTCCGGGTGATTACGACACGCTGTTGTCCAAGATTCTTGCTGACGAGAACCGTTTCCTGACGCAGAACAAGCTCATCGTGGCGTCGGATGGCGGTGACGTGGCGGAGGCGCTAAAAATAGCTAATCTGGTCAAGTCGCTGTATTCGCAACTCAGCGTCGGGCCCGTCACCGGCCGTTGCGTCAGCGCCTGTTTCTTCATCTATGCGGCCGCCGGCCAGCGCCAGGCGGACGGAGGTAGATTGCTTGGCATCAATCGGCCCTTCTTTGCGGACGCCGACGCAGCACCGGGGGCTGTGACCGATGCGGTTGCAGTCGAGAGCCGGGGGTTGACGCAGGTGCGCATCTTCTTGCAAGAAAATGCCGTGCCGAAGTATTTGGTGGATGAAATGTTCCGGCATCCGTCGGACGATGCGTACTGGTTGTCCGCAGACGATGCAAAGAATCTCGGTTTCAGGTCGCTGTTCTATAGTCGGCTGTTAGCGTCCAAATGTGGCTGGGACGACAGCATCGAGCGCGAAGTGTATGCCGGCAGGCGGCCGGCCGAGGACTTGAAGCAATTGTTGAAGTGCAAAGACCACGCCACGCAGGAAGCGGCGCACCAGGTATTGCTGGCGGCGCGCCAGCAAAGGTCGCCCCACGATTTAACGCCCAAGGCCCATGATTCTGCACCCACGCCGCGCGAGCCTGCTGCAAAGCCGCGCGCCCGCCCCGCGGGCGCGCCGGCTCACTGATGGTCCCTGGGAATGGGCTCCTCCCAGGTCTTGGTTCGAATGACCGCGTCGTCGCGTAGCAGCGTGCGGGTGTACTTATAAAAAAATGTGTCGGCATTGCTGGACACATCAAGCCGGCCGCGCCAGGTGAGCACATGGTCTTTCGCCGACTGAATGTATTGCGAATCTCCCCGCACGCGCGCCAGCTCCGGATGTGCATCGTCGACGTCATAGGTGAGCTGTTCGGTGTGATCGAATTTTCCCCAAGGGAAGGAGGTGGCTGTGTGACCCTTCCAGATCACCGTGCTGCGTTGTCTCGCCTCATCCCGCAGCACCGTCCACTCGCCCGGCCATGAAGCGCCGCCGAGGGCCGTGATGGCGGCCGGCGCCTCGATGGGCTCGGGCGCGGCGAAGGTAGGTGCCGAGGGACCCTGCGGGGGTACCCGAGGCAGGGTGATACGCGATGCGGAGCCGCCGCCCAATATGACTGAGGTGGTCATCGGATACGGGGTCGGCCAATTCATGGGCCACAGGGCGTTGGAAACGGCGACTCGAATGCGGTGCCCCTTCGGGAATACCCAGGAAGCCAGATGCAAGTTCAGCGACAGGTCATAGAGCTTACCCGGTACCAAGTCTTGAGGGTCAGCCATGGAATCGCGCTGCGCGCCGTTGATGCCGGCGCCGGTGACCATGGTCACGCGCCCATCCGGCGCGACGTCGGACAAGCGCACGAACCAATCGGCCAGCTTGGCGTCGGCCGCCACCCGCAGGGTGACCCTCGGCAAGCCTAGAATCGCGACTTCCTCTGCGAGCGGTTCAGAATCATAGGTGAGGCTGAAGGCGTCAGCCGGCCGCTGATCCGTCAATAACTCTCCCCACCAAAAGCCCGCGCCGACTCCCACCGAGGGCACATAGCGAAGCTGGTCGCGGCCGGCGAGAGAGTTATCCGCCGAGAGACGGTGATCCGGCTGAAGATATAAGGGCATCTGCTCGAGCCCCGCCGGAGGCCAGGCCTCGGCGCGCCATTCGCCGGGGATGTCCTGCGGCTGTGCTTCGGGCGCGTGCCAGTGCTGTTGATAAATGACCACTCGCGGATCTTGCATCACACCCGTATTGCGGCCCTTCAACCAGTAGTCGAACCAGCGCACGGCCTGATCGCGCCATTCGAACAGCGGCCCGTAATCGCTGCCGTTGGGGAAGCCGTGGTTCCAGGGACCGATCCAGGCCTTGAGGGGCGATTTCACTTTCTCCAGCATGCGCGGAATACTGTCGCGATAGCCATCCTGCAGGCCGCCGATCAAAAAGGCCGGCACTTGCAATGTCTCTATCGGCCGCAGGGGTGCGCGCCAGAAGGCCCCGTCGCGCTGCTGCTTCATGTAATTGAGCGACCAGGGCTCAGAATTCATGCGTGGGCCGATCACCGCCTCATCCAGGCTGAAATCCGGTGCCCCCGTACGTCCCTGATCCAAGTCCATGGTCAGCTCGAACTCGTCGACGTGAAACACACCGTCGACATAGTGCACGTCTTCCTTGAACAGCTCCTCGGTAGCGGCCACGGCAAGAATGGCCTTCAGGGCAGGCGGCTTACGCAGCGCCATCTGAATCGAGTTAAAGCCGCCCCAGGAGATCCCGAGCATGCCCACCTTGCCGTTCGACCACGATTGTCTCGCAAGCCAGGCAATGATCTGTTCTGCGTCCCGCTGCTCCTGCGCCGAGTATTCCCGGTCAGGGGGTATGCCCTCACTGGCGCCGAAGCCGCGAATATCGACGCGTGCCCCGACATAGCCGCGTCGCGCAAAGTAGGCGTGGGTACCGTAGTCGCGGATCGCCTCGTCGTCGTCTTTGCGATAGGGCAGATATTCCAGCAGGGCGGGCACGCGTGCACCGGATTTAAGGCCCGCCGGCATATAGAGAGTGACGGCAAGGCGGACCCCATCCGGCATCGGTATCCAGGTCCTCTTGAGCTCGACTCCGTAGGTGGGAGGCGATGCCGGCAGCGAGTCGCCCAGCGCCGTGAAGGCGGTGCATAACATGAGAATCCCGATCACGCGGCTCAACATATTCACTCCCAATTCCCACCAAGCCCTCGTAAGGCGAATCCTTATAACCCGAAAGCCGAGTACCGCGCTTGTTAACTCCATCGCGGACTGAGGCGGGCGCAATCGATATATTCCGGTGCGATGACAGAAGAACAAGCACGGTCGTACATGACTAAACTGCTGACTGCGATGAGCAGGGCAGAGGGATCCGACCTTTTCATATCGAACGACTTTCCGCCCAGCATGAAGACTCACGGCACCATGCGGCCGATGACATCGCAAAAGCTGTCCGGCGAATTCACGCGCGAATTGGCGCATTCGCTGATGAATCAGCGTCAGCGGGACGAGTTCGCCAAAGAGTTTGAGTGCAATTTTGCGATCTCGATTCCGGAAGTGGCGCGCTTCCGCGTCAATGTCTTCATTCAGCAGCAGCACGTGGGCATGGTGATCAGGACCATTCCGAAGGAAATACCCAGCTTTGCGACGCTGGCCTTGCCCGATATCCTCAAGGACATCGTCATGACCAACCGCGGTCTGGTGCTGGTGGTGGGCGCCACCGGCTCGGGAAAATCCACGACCTTGGCCGCCATGATCGATCACCGCAACCGCTCCACCCCCGGCCACATCATCACGGTCGAGGATCCGGTCGAATTCATACATCAATCGCACCAGTCCCTGGTCACGCATCGCGAAGTCGGCATCGACACGCATACCTGGCATCACGCGCTGAAGAACACCCTGCGGCAAGCGCCGGATGTAATTCTAATCGGCGAAATTCGCGATGCCGAGACCATGGAACATGCGGTGGCCTTCGCTGAGACCGGGCATCTTTGCATGGGCACGCTGCATGCCAACAGCGCGAATCAGACCATCGACCGCATCATAAATTTCTTTTCCGAAGAGCGGCGCAAGCAATTGCTCATGGACCTGTCCAGCAATCTGCGGGCCATCGTCTCGCAGCGCCTGATCCGCACCGTCGATGGTAAGGGCCGCAAGGCGGCCATGGAGATCCTGATCAACACGCCCATCATTGCCGAGAAAATTCTCAAGGGTGAGTTCCACGAGATCAAGGCCATCATGGCGAAGTCGCGCGAGTTGGGCATGCGCACCTTCGATTGGTCGCTGTTCGAACTTTATAATGACGGCGACATTTCGTATGACGAAGCGATCCGCAACGCCGATTCGGCGAACGAGTTGCGATTGAATATCAAGCTGAACGGCACGCGGCCGGCCCCGGCCCCGGCCGCCATCGCGTCTTAGGCGCAGTCCGCCAAATCATCGTCGACCGCTTCGACCAGCGGATCGTCGACGAACAGGGGATTTTCCGCGGCAATCTGGCGGCCCATGGAGGCGACCCGCTCCCATTGGTCGGCTGGTAGATGGTGGCGCTCGCGCGCAAATTTTTGCACCACGTCGAGAAAGGCCTGGCGATTGCTGGCGGCGACCGAGTAGTAAAGCTCCAGCAGCTTGAGGCGCAGATCGTGCCGGTCGGGCTCACGGTCGATTGCCAATTTCAGCGCATCCGCCAGATTCGTACGCCGCTCCTTCATCACCACCTGTTCATTGAGCACACTCGGCATCTGCACGTGTTGCGCAGTCATGTCGAGGTCGAGAAGGTTGTAGTCGAGCCGCGTCGTGTGTAGGCCAACAGTGCCCTGATAGCCCCGCATATTGATGGTGACGTCTTGGGATGCGACGCGGGAGGCGCTGGCGGCAATGCTGCTGCGTGCGGCCGGCTCGCCGGTGGAAATGATGGGCAACAGCGGTTGGGTCGACTCGTCGCGCTTCGATTCCAAGTAGTCGGAGTCTGGTACGGTTGCCGTTGCGGTTGAATGCTGCGCTCGCAGGGGCTCGATGTTGGGGTGAGTTTCGGCCAGGTCCTCAGCGGTGTTGACGCCGGGGGTGCTGAACACGGTGTCGGCATTGGGTTCGTGCGCAGCATCGATAGCCATGCTCGAAGGCTGCGGTGGCAATGTGCGGCGGCGCATCCGGAAGTACAGTGCCGCAAGGGCCGTGCCCAATATCCCAAGGCCGCCGACGAGCGACAGGGCCGTAACATCGGACTTGATGCGTGCATTCGGTGCACTCGCCGCGAGCGGCACAGCAGCCATGCTGGGCGTCGCTGCGAGTACCGGCGCTGGGCCGCGCGCCGCTTCCTCCTGCAAGCTCTGCAGCTGCGCGTCCGTGCTATGCAGCACCTTGTTCAACTCGCTTAGTTCCTGTTCCAGCGATTTTATGCGTCGCTCGTGTACTTCGGAGGCCGGACTGTCGGACGCTGCCGGTTCCGGTAGTGCTGCCGCGGCGGGCGCGGGCTGGACCGAACTCGATGCGACCGACCGTGCACCGCTGCGCCATGCCGCCATCTGCGAACGAACTTCGCTGCTGGCCTCGGACTTGGAAATCGCCGCCAATTCTGCAGGTGCGGGAATAGTGAGCAGTGCGCCGCGGTGCAATCGGTTGATGTTGCCGTCGAATGCAGCTGGGTTGGCGCGAAATATCGCGATCATCATCTTCTGCAAATCGGACGGCGTGCGCTCACCCACACGCCAGGCGATGCCGCGCAGGGTGGCTTTCGCGCCCACCTTGATATGAGTCATTTTGCGGCTGGGCGCGGCGGCCACCGCCGGAACTGCGACCAGCGCCGGCGTATCGATGACTACCACCGGCGTATCCATCGCGACGGGCGCGACTGGCGCTGCAGTTGCGACCGCGGGTGGCGCAGCGGCCAACGGAGTCTTCAGGGGCTGTGCGTAATCCGCTGGGTCGAGCAGTACGGTGTACTGACGGACGAGTTCTCCATTGTGCCAGTTCAGGTCAACCAAGAAATTGACGACGGGCTCGGTGAAGGATTCGCTGGAACGGACGGCAAGCACCGGGCGTCCATGACTGTCTTGAACCACTTTGAAAGTCGCCGACGACAGGAATGCAGGGCGATCGGCGCCGTAGCGCAAGAATGTTTCGCGATTTGCGAGCGAGGCGCGCAGGTCGGTGAGCTCGAGCGCGGTAGCGCCGACGATATCGATTTCAGCGGCGAAGTGTTCATTGAGTGCTGAATCGACACGAATGTCGCCCAGTCCAATGGCATGCGCCGCACCGGGCACGGACAGGGCCATCATCAACATCAACGGGTTCTTCCCGCTCGGCATCGCCTACTCCCCCCATCGCACACCATGGATCTACCTTGAGGGCAATGCTATGCGAGGGAATCGAGGCTTGGATACAAGCGATTTCAAAGACTTCGACGCAGTTCACGCATGCCGGCCGCGAGGCATACCTGCGTGTCTACTGGGTCGCAATTAAAGGCTCGGCAAGGCTTGCTTAGCGCCGCTGCCGGCGGCGTCCTGCGGCCTGCGCCGGCGAGGCACCGCCGCACTCGTGGGCTACGGAAGCGCGAATTCAAACGGTGGTTTGCCGGGTCAATGATTTTTCAGTAGAATGCAATTAGTTAAAACGTTTCCCTAGGCATACCATGCCGCGTGCTTCGACTAACAGCAAACCTGAGCCCCGCCGAGTGCTCACCGGCGCTGTGCTGCGCGCCTGCGCACTGTTGGAAATAACACAATCGGGACTTGCACAAATTCTGGGACTGAGCCCATCCACGGTGTCACGCATGGCGAGCGGTGCCTATGCCTTGGACATGCAGAAGAAGGAATGGGAACTCGGTGCTTTGTTCGTGCGTCTGTTCCGTGCGCTCGATGCCGTGATCGGCTGCAACGATTCGGCGGCGCGCGTCTGGCTGAATGGGCCGAATCAGGGCCTGGCCGGCCGGCCGATCGATCTGATTCGCAGTACCGAAGGTTTAGTTCGTGTCGTCCAGTACCTGGATTGCGCGCGCGGTCGAATCTGAGTCGCGGCGGGCGCAGCGGCGCCTGTGGCGTGCAGTGGAGGCGCAGCACATCGCCTCGACCCTGCGGCTGGTAAACAACGTCGAGGAGCAACTCTTGCTGGAGCGGCTGCTCGATGCCAGCAAGCCGCCGCTGCCGCCCGATGCCGGCGATCTACACTACTTGCTGGCCACTCCCTTTCGCTACACCTCGCCGGTCGGCTCGCGATTCCGCGCGCCTGCAAATTCCGGCATCTGGTATGGCGCCGAGGCGCAGCGCACGGCCTGTGCCGAGCTGGGATATTGGCGCTGGCGATTCTTGATGGACAGCGAGGCTTTGCAGACGTTGGGGCCATCGCCGCAGACGGTGTTTCGGGCCGGGATCGACGGCCGACTGGTCGACCTGACCGAAGCGCCCTTCAAGCGCTCGCGGGCGCAGTGGACCCACCCGCATGACTACGCTGCGTCGCAGGCCTTCGCGACTGTGGCGCGTGAGGCGAATGTCGATGCCATTCGCTATGAATCCGTGCGCGATCCCCTGCATGGGCCAGCGGTGGCCGTGCTGCGCCCGTGCTTCAAGCCGCGCAAGCCGTTGCAGCAGCACACCTGGTTTTTGTCTGTGCGGCGAACGGCCGTCATCTGGCAGCGCGAGGGCGAAACATTCGAGTTCGAGGCGAAGGCGTGGAACTCGCCGGGCTAGGCCGGGCCGCAAATCGCTTACACTAATCGTGGTGCAGCGGCGCACCCCAAAAACCTGAGGATTTCCATTGAGCCGAAATTTCAAGAGCGACAACGTGACTCCCGCCTGCGATGCCGTCATGGCGGCGGTGAATGCCGCCAATGTGGGCTCGGCCACATCGTACGGCGGCGATGAGTTCAGCGAGCGACTGCAATCCCTGGCCGGCCAAGTGTTCGGCCGGGAGGTGGCGATTTTTCCAGTGACCACCGGGACCGCGGCCAATTCCCTGGCGTTGTCGCAATTCGTACCACCCTACGGCGCTGTCTACTGCCACGACTCTGCGCACATCGTTACCGACGAATGCGGCGCGCCGGAGTTCTTCATGGGCGGCGCCAGGCTGCTGGGGCTGCCCGCGGCCGACGGCAAGATTCGGCCCGAGCAAGTGGCGGGGGCGATCGCGTTCGCCGAGGACATGGGCGTGCACCATGTGAAGCCGGCGGCAGTGAGTCTGACTCAAGCGACCGAGTGGGGCACCGTCTACCAATTGGCCGAACTGGCGGCGTTGACCGCGACGGCCAAAAAACACCGGCTGCCGGTACATTTGGACGGCGCGCGCTTTGCCAATGCCCTGGTGCACCTTAACTGCACCCCGGCCGAGGCCACCTGGAAGCTGGGTATCGATGTGTTGTCGTTGGGAGCCACCAAGAACGGCGCACTGTGTGCCGAGGCGGTGGTGTTCTTCGACCCTGCGCAAGCCCGCGACTTCGATCGCCGCCGCAAGCGGGCTGGGCATTTGTGGTCGAAGTTGCGATTCTTGAGCGCGCAACTCGTCGCGTATCTCGAGAACGACCTGTGGCTGGACAATGCCCGTCATGCGAATGCCATGGCGACTGCTCTGGCGCAAGGGCTGCGCAGTGTCGCAGGCGCCACGATTGAGCAGTCGGTGGACGCCAACGAGGTATTCGTGGCGCTGCCCGAAGCCACCGTAGCCGCATTGGAGAAGCAGGGCTTCGGTTTCTATCGCTGGCCGCTGTGCAATCCCGTACAGGGCGTCGCCATTCGTTTGGTGACTTCTTATGACACGCCGCGAGCGCATGTAGATGAATTTATCGCTGCGGCCAAGGGCGTGGGCGCGCGCTGAGGCGGCCCCGCAGCACCATGCCCCTGCACATCGCCACCGAGTCCTGGCCCTACAAGGTGCCGTTTCGAGTGTCCCGCGGCGCCGAGACGGCGCTCGATGTGGTGGTGGTGACGCTCACTGATCCCCAGGGCCGGATCGGCCGCGGCGAGGCGGCGGGCGTGGATTACGACGGCGAGACCGTTCCCCTGCTGTGCGCGCAGATTGAAGCCGCGCGCCCGGGCATCGAGCGCGAACTCGAGCGCGGCGCGACGCTCACGGCCGGCGCGCCTAGCACAGGCGCTGCGGGGCATGGCTTCGCGGACCTGGCGACATTGCTGCCGGCGGGTGGCGCGCGCAATGCGGTGGATTGCGCGTTTTGGGATTTGGCGGCCAAGCAGCACGGCACCACGGTGTGGGAACTGGCAAAGCTGCCGCATCCGCGGCGGCTCACCACGACGATGACACTGGGCATCGATACCGACGCGGCCGTGACGGCGGGTGCTCAGCGCTATGCCGACTGGCCGCTGCTCAAGGTCAAGGTGGACGGCAAGCGGCATCTGCAGGTGGTGCAAATGGTTCACCGCATCTGTCCCGCTGCGCGCATGATCATCGATCCGAATCAGGCTTGGACCTGCGATCTGCTGAATCGCCTGGCGCCGGAGATGCAATCCTTGGGGGTGGTGCTTATAGAGCAACCCGTGGCGCGCGGTGAAGATGAGAGTTTGCGGGAGTACTCGGGTTTGATACGCCTGGCTGCGGATGAGTCGGTGTCGGACCGCGGCGCATTGGCCAAGGTCAAAGACTTGTACCAGGTGGTCAACGTCAAACTAGACAAAACCGGGGGGCTCACCGAGGCGCTGGCGCTGGCGCGCGACGTCCGGGCGCTGGGACTGCAAGTCATGGTGGGGTGTATGGCAGGAACGTCACTCGCCATGGCGCCCGGGATGGTGGTCGGGCAAATGGCGGAGTTTGTGGATTTGGATGGCCCGCTGCTGCACGCGGCGGACCGAGAGCATGGCATTGCCTATGATCGGGGTTTGATGCAATTACCGTTGACTGCATTATGGGGATGAAAATCATGCCACGCCCCTTCTTCGGACGTGCCGCCGCGCGCACTGTCCTGGCCGCTGCCGCGGCGCTTGCCTGTGTAGCGCTGCTGTCGGGCGCGCCGGCGCGTGCTGCGGAACTGCCTTTTGATTTGATCATTGCGAACGGCCACATTGTGGATGGGACGGGTTCGCCGTGGTACTCGGGCGATGTGGGCATTCGCGACGGCCACATTGCGGCCATCGGCAAATTGGCCAAGGCTACTGCCAAGCAGCGCATCGACGCCGCGGGCAAGGTGGTGGCGCCTGGCTTCATCGACATGTTGGGCCAGTCCGAATTCACCATGCTGGTCGATCCGCGGCTGCCGTCGAAAATCTATCAGGGCATCACCACGGAAATCACGGGCGAGGGCAACTCGGCAGGCCCCCTGACCGGCCAGGCGCGGCTCGAATCGGCCGAGGCATTGGAGCATTACGGCCTGAAGGCGGATTGGCAGACGCTGGGCGAGTACTTCTCGCGCCTAGAGCGCCAGGGGATGGGCATTAATCTGGGCTCGTATGTCGGCGCAACCACATTGCGCGAGGTGGTGATCGGCGCTGACAACCGCCGGCCGACGCCGGCGGAACTCAATCGCATGCGGGCCTTGGTGCGCGAGGCCATGGAACAAGGCGCGATGGGAGTCTCGTCGTCTCTCGAATATGCGCCCGCGCCCTACGCCGACACTGATGAGCTGATTGCGCTGGCGGCGGAGGCTGCTCCCTACGGCGGTATCTATGCCACCCATATGCGCTCGGAAGGCGACGGCATGACCGCCGCACTCGATGAAACGTTTCGAATTGCGCGCGAGGCGCGTATTCCGGCGGAGATCTGGCATCTGAAAGTGGCCGGCAAGAAAAACTGGGGCCACATGGCCGATGTGATCAAGCGCATCGAGGCGGCGCGCGCCACCGGGCTCGATATCACCGCGGACACTTATGCGTACACGGCCTGGTTCAATGATATGTCGGCGTTCGTGCCGCCGTGGGCGCATGACGGCGGCAATGAAAAGTTGATCGCGCGCCTTAAGGATCCGGCGATGCGCGAGCGCATCGTCAAGGACATCAAGACGCCGAGCGAGACCTGGGACAATGAGTGGGAGGAGGTTTCGGGGCCTGAATCCATTCTCATCGGCGTGGTCAAGAATCCGGCGCTGCGCTCCCTGCAGGGCCAGACCATCGAGGCCATTGCCAAGGCTCGCGGCAAGGATCCGCTCGAGACCCTGCTCGACATCTTGGTCGAGGACAATGGCTTTACGCAATGCGCAGTGTTCGGCATGCAAGAAGAGGATGTGGCGCTGGCGCTAATGCAGCCCTGGGTCTCTGTAAATAATGACAGTTCGGGTGCCGCGCCGGACGGCATTCTTGGCCGGGAGCATCCGCATCCGCGCGCCTATGGGACCTTCCCGCGCATCTTGCGCAAGTACGTGCGCGAGGAGCATCGCCTGTCGCTGGAAGAGGCCATACGCAAGTTCTCTGCGTTGCCGGCCGGGCGCATGCGGCTGATCGATCGCGGCGTGTTGAAGCGCGGCATGTGGGCCGACGTGGTGGTGTTCGATCCCGCGATCATCGCCGACCGCTCGACCTTCAGTTCACCCAACGAACTGGCCTCCGGCATGCACTGGGTGTTGGTGAACGGGGTGGCCGTGATTGCGGAGGGCAAGATGACGGGCGCCAAGCCCGGCAAGGTGTTGCGCGGCCCGGGTTACAAACCGCCGACGGCGCCTTGAGTCAGCACCCGGCGCACGCTGGTCACTGCCACATGGGTTCTCGTCCCCGCCACGAGCACGGTTTCGCGCCAGCCACCGGCTGTGGCAAAAAAAGTCTCTGAACGTTCGTACAATTGTCGCCGCGCGGCCGGCTGCCGTCGCGCCCACGCCCCCGTTCTCTTCCGTACCTGTATTTAAATCTCATTTAATTCATTGGGTTATGAGCATATCTGCTTGTCGCACCGCCGCAGCGGTTGCTCTTCTGCCGGGTATTTTGCGGGGCTGGGAGCGGCCGGCAATAGCTGTTGCGGATTTGACAAAGGGGCCGCAGGAGATTCTTATAAGCTCATCACAACCGCGGGGATCAATTGGATGTTCAATTGAACAGCGCTTCCGAGCCGGTTGGAACGCTCGATGTCGCTCTGGGACACGCTGCACGACTTCTGGAGAGGGACCCCAGACTCGCTGTAGAACAGGCGGACGAAATCCTCAAGGCCGTCCCGGGGCACCCACATGCCCGTCTTATTTTGGGCGCTGCGCATCGACGCGCCGGAAATACCCAAACCGCCATCGAAGTCCTGGCCCCGCTCGCGCGCGAACAGTCGCACTCGGCACCGGCGCATATCGAACTGGCGGTGGCGTTGGGCGAAGCGGGCCGCACGACGGACGCCATCGGCGCTTTGCGGCGCACGCTGCAACTGAAGCCGGATTCGATCGATGCCTGGCAGTTGCTCGCCGACCACCTCGATCTCATCGGCGACGCGAACGGCGCGGACCGAGCGCGTGCCGCGCATATCAAGGCGGCGACCAAGGACCCGCGTCTCATGGAGGCTGCGGCGGCGCTGGTTGAAAACAACCTGCCGGTTGCCGAAATGCGTCTTCGCGCGCACCTGCAATCGCATCCAAAGGACGTCGCCGCGCTGCGCATGCTGGCGGAGATCGCCGCACGCCTGAAACGCTATGCGGATGCGCAGGAGTTGCTCGAAGCCTGTTTGAGTCTCGCGCCGAGCTTCGACGCAGCTCGAGTCAACTATGCCGTGGTGCTGAACCGATTGGGCAAGCCGGCGCTGGCCTTGCCACAGATCGAGCGTCTCCTCGTCAAGGATCCGCGCAATCCCAGTCATCGGAGTCTGCGGGCGGCCATCCTCGCCAATCTTGGCCAGTGCGGCGAATCGATCGATGACTATGAGGCGGTGCTCAAAGATTTTCCGGAACAGCCGAAAATTTGGATGAGCTACGGCCATTCGTTGAAGACGGCCCGCCGCCACTCGGATGCGGTGACGGCCTACCGCCGCACGATTGCCATGCAGCCGACGCTCGGTGAAGCCTACTGGAGCCTGGCGAATCTCAAGACCTTTCGCTTTTCGGACGAGGACATGGCTGCGATGCGCCGCGCCCTGGCGCGTACCGATTTGGACGATGAAGACCGCTTGCACTTCGAGTTTTCCCTGGGCAAAGCGCTCGAAGATGCGGGCGAGTACGCAGAATCTTTCGCGCACTACGCGGCGGGCAATGCCATTCGCAAGAAAGTTTATCCTTACAGTGCGGATGACAACACGAGATTCGTGCAGCGCTCGAAGGCCACGTTTACGGCCGAGCTCTGTGCGGCGCGCGCGGGAGCCGGCTCGCCGGCGCCGGATCCGATTTTCATTCTCGGCTTGCCACGCGCCGGATCGACCTTGCTTGAGCAGATCCTGGCGAGCCATTCGCTGGTTGAAGGCACGATGGAGCTGCCGGATATTCCGCGCATTGCCATGGAGATCGTGCGGCGCCACGGGCAGGGCGAGGTGGGATTTGCGCAGGCGGTCGCGGCCGTTCCGCCGCCGCAGTTGCGTGCGCTCGGTGAGCAGTATCTGGCGGAAACTCGAGCGCAGCGCAAGACCGACAAACCATTCTTTATCGACAAGATGCCGAACAACTTCCTTTACGTGTGGCTCATTCATCTGATTCTGCCGAACGCAAAAATCATTGATGCTCGCCGGCACCCGCTCGGTTGCTGTTTCTCGGGATTCAAACAGCAATTCGCGCGCGGCCAGAATTTCTCGTACGGGCTCGAAGACATCGGGCGGTATTACCGGGACTACGTGGAGCTGATGGCGCACGTCGACGCGGAATTGCCGGGCCGCATACACCGCGTATTTTACGAATCCATGATTGCAGACACTGAGACCGAGGTGCGCCGCCTACTCGAGTATTGCGGCCTGCCGTTCGAGGATTCATGCCTGAAGTTTTACGAGAACGATCGACCGGTACGCACCGCGAGCTCGGAACAGGTGCGGCAGCCGATATTCCGCGACGGGGTGGATCACTGGAAACAGTATGATCCATGGCTCGGACCTCTCAGGCAGACTCTGGGCGCGGTGCTCGATAAGTATCCTGGAGTGCCGGGTTTTTCACCGCTTTGATTGTGCATTGATTGTTAATTCATCTATTAGGGAGCAAGGGAACAATGACTCGTTGTCGTTTCAACACCAGTTGGCCTCAGGGCCAAAACGCCGGTGGCATGGGCCGCCGCACTTTGCTGCGCTACGCGCCGCTCGCGTCGGCCATTTCAGCCATCCTTGCCGGGGCGCCTGTGGCACAGGCCGCAGCCGAGGCGGAGGGCGTCGCCCTCGACGAAATCGTGGTCACGGCGCAGAAGAAGGTTGAGAACTTGCAGAACGTGCCGATCAGCATTCAGGTGCTCGACAGCGTGAAGATCGAGAAGCTGCACATCGCCAACCTCGATGACTACGTGAAGTTTTCCCCCAGCGTCGCGTACGTGCGCGGCGAGGGCCAGGGCGGCAACGGCCAACCCGGCTCTTCGCATATCTATATGCGCGGCGTGGTCAGCGGCGGCACGAATCATTCAGGTTCGCAGCCCAGTGTAGGCAGCTACCTGGACGAACAGCCGGTAACGACCATCGATGGCACCGTGGACGTGCATATTTATGACATCCAGCGCATCGAAGTTCTGGAAGGACCTCAAGGGACGCTGTATGGCGCAAGCTCTCAGGCCGGAACGGTTCGCATCATCACCAATAAGCCGGACCCTACGAAATTCGCGGCCAGCTATGAGGTCGGCGGCAATAAGGTGCAACACGGCGGCTTCGGCTATGAAGTGGAAGGAATGGTCAATTTACCGTTATCGCCCATTTTGGCCGTGCGACTTGTTGGATGGCGGGAACATGACGGCGGCTTCATCGACAATATCGCTGGCACGAATGCGCACGCGGGCGTCATCGATGGCGTGTTGACGTTCCCGACGTGGAGCGCCGCTCCCGGGAACGACGGATCAATCGGCAAGGGCTCCATCAGCAA
>JBBRQO010000040.1:0-36893 GCA_038226325.1 Steroidobacterales bacterium
GAGCCGCAAGTCCAGTCCGATGAATGGATTCTGGCTGATCATCCTGCAGATCGGGATCATCGACATCGTGTTTTCTCTGGATTCGGTATTCACGGCGATCGGGCTGTCGAAGCACATCGAGGTCATGATTGCGGCCATCGTCGCCTCGGTGCTGGTGATGATGGTGGTCTCCTCGGCGGTGAGCCGTTTCATCGAGCGCTACCCGACCATCAAGGTGCTGGCACTCGCGTCCCTGGTGCTGGTGGGAGCAGCTCTGATCGCAGACTCCCTGGACCTGGAAATACCGAACGGCTACCTGTACTTCGCGATGGCCTTCGCCGCGGCCGTGGAGTGGATCAACATAAAATTGCGGCGGCAGCTGAAGGTATGAACGGCGCGGCCCGACGGCGACATGCTACAGTCCGCGACGGTTTCATTGGCTACACCCGGTGGATAAATGAACATAAAAGGGATGCTCGCAACCAAGCCGATCGCCGAATACCAAAAGGAGGCGTCGGATAAAAGCCTGAAGCGTGCGCTCGGCACGCCGGCACTGATCGCCTTCGGCATAGGCGGCATCATCGGTACGGGCATATTCGTGCTCACCGGTCTGGCGGCCGCCCAACATGCGGGGCCGGCCATCGTCATCTCGTTCATCATTGCCGGAATCGGCTGCATGTTCGCAGGTTTGTGCTATTCCGAATTCGCCGCCATGGTGCCGGTGGCCGGCAGCGCCTATGCCTACAGCTATGCGACCTTGGGCGAGTTCGTCGCCTGGTTCGTGGGCTGGAATCTGATCCTCGAGTACATGATGGCCGCGTCCACGGTGGCAGTGGGCTGGAGTCGCTACTTCATCAAGCTGCTGGATTACTACGGCATCAATTTCATTCCGGGTTGGCTGAGCGCGGCGCCGCTGGCGGCCGACGGGGCAGGCTATTCTGTGCATGCCACCGGAGCCATCGTCAATTTGCCGGCCATTGCCATCGTCCTGGCCGTGACGGCTTTGTGCTACAAGGGAATCAAGGAATCGGCGGTGGTCAACACCTTTATCGTGATGATCAAGGTCACCATCGTATTGGCGGTGATCGTGTTCGGCGCCAAGTACGTCAACCCTTCGAACTGGGTGCCGTACATACCGGAAAACACCGGTACCTTCGGCGAGTTTGGCTGGACCGGAATCATTCAGGCCTCGGGCATCATTTTCTTTGCCTATATCGGTTTCGACGGGGTCTCGACAGTGGCGCAGGAGGCCAAAAACCCGCAGCGCGGCATACCCATCGGTATGCTGGGCAGTCTCGCCATTTGCACCGTGCTGTACATTTTGATGTCGAGCGTCATGACCGGCCTCGTACCCTTCAAGCTGCTCAACGACGCTGCACCGGTGGCGGTGGCGCTCGAATCGCATCCGCAGCTGACGTGGCTCACGAGCTGGGTGATTTGGGGCGCGCTGTTCGGACTCACCTCGGTGATCATCACCATGATCATTCCGCAGGCGCGCATCTGGCTCACCATGTCTCACGACGGCCTGCTGCCGAAGTTGTTCGGCGCAGTGCATCCGAAATTTCGCACGCCGCACATTGCGACGCTCATCACCGGCGCGCTTGCCATGTGTTTTGCCGGCCTGCTGCCCATCGGTATCTTGGGCGAATTGGTGTCCATCGGCACGCTGGTGGCGTTCATCGTGGTGTGCCTGGGAGTACTGGTGCTGCGCTACACCCGGCCCGACCTGCCGCGTCCCTTCCGGGTGAAGTGGGTATGGTTCACCTCGCTCATGGGCGTGGCTTTCTGTTCGGTGATGGCCGGCTTTCTGCCGGGCGCGACCTGGATACGCTTGCTAGTGTGGAGCGCCATCGGCATTGCGGTGTACTTGGCCTACGGCTATAAGAACAGCCGGCTGCGCGGCACGGCCGCGCCCCACTAGAGGCGCAGCACCGCCGGCGTGAGTGGTCCTAAGGCTGCGAGCAATTCCACGTACACCTTAGGGTTGCCTGCGATGACATTGGGTCCGAGCGCATACTCAGCTCCGGTCGGCGTGCCGACGCGGCCGCCTGCCTCTTGAATCAGCAGAGTCCCGGCCGCGGTATCCCAGGGCGATAAGCCGAATTCCCAGAAGCCATCGATGCGGCCGGCCGCCACGTAGGCGAGGTCGAGCGCAGCCGCACCGGGCCGCCGCACACCGGCGGCGGTGGCCATGATCACTTTGAGCATGGCGAGATACTCATCGACGTGAGCGCCGGTGCGAAATGGGAAGCCGGTGCCGATCAGGGAGCCTTCCAAGGTACGCTGCGTGCTGACGCGGATTTTTTTGCCCTCCAGCTGCGCCCCGTCGCCGCGCGAGGCGGTGAAGAATTCCTGGCGCATGGGATCGTAGACGACGGCGTGCTGCAGGCGCCCCTTATGCTGGAGCGCGATCGACACTGCAAAGGTCGGGAAGCCGTGCAGGAAATTTGTCGTGCCATCGAGTGGATCGATGATCCAGACGAACTCGCTGTCGCCGCTGCGCCCGCTTTCCTCGGCGAGAAAGGCGTGTTGCGGATGGCTGCGGCGAATGGTAGCGATGATGTCGGCCTCGGCCTTGCGGTCGATGTCGGTGACGAAATCATTGCGCCCCTTGCTGTCAACTTTCAGAGAATCGAGGCGCGAAAGGCTGCGCACGATCAAGTCACCGGCGCGCCGGGCGGCACGCATGCCTATACTCAAGAGGGGCTGCATATTGGCGCTAGAATAACAGGATGACGGCCCTCGTTCGCATCGTCCTTATCGATCCCAGCCATCCCGGCAACATCGGCTCGGTCGCGCGCGCCATGAAAAACATGGCATTGAGCGATTTGGTGCTGGTCCGCCCACGCTCCTTTCCGCATGCAGAGGCTATTGCGCTAGCGGCGGGCGCAGACGACATCTTGAACGGCGCGCGGATCGTCGGCAGCGTCGCCGAGGCAATCAGCGACTGCGGATTTATTGCGGGCACCACCTCGCGCCCGCGCAACTACCACTGGGAGTTCACCACACCGCGCGACGTCGCCGGCCGGATCGTCGCACTGGCCGAGGAAAATCGCGCGGCCTTGTTGTTCGGGTCCGAGCGCTACGGGCTCGGCACCGAGGATTTGAACTATTGCAATGTGCTGGTACGTATCCCGGCCAACCCCGAGTACTGCTCGTTGAACTTGGGGATGTCGGTGCAGCTGCTGGCCTATGAGCTGTTCCTGTCGCGCGAGCAACCGCAATCACGCCTCCAATTGGAGTTGCCCTTGGCGCCGTCCGGCGATGTCGAACATTTCTACGCGCACTTGCTCGAGGTCATGAAAGAAATCGACTTCGACGATCGTACCGGTCATCTCATGGAACGCCTGCGACGGCTGTTCAATCGGGCGCAGCTGGACCGCAATGAGCTCAACATCCTGCGCGGCCTATTGAGCGCGGTGCAGGGGCGGCGCGGCCAGTCGGCGCAGCGCCGCCCGCCGCCGGAGCGGCCGAGTGAATAACGGTGCGGTGCGGAGCCGGACCGTGTACCTGGACCATGCGGCGACCACGCCGGTCGATCCGCGGGTGGCGGCTGCCATGGCACGCTGCCTGACCGCAGCGGGGGATTTCGGCAATTCGGGGTCCACGAGCCACGACTACGGCGATGCCGCAGCGACACTGGTGGAAAACGCGCGCGCCCAGGTCGCTAGGTGCGTGGGTGCGCAGACGGACGAGGTTGTTTGGACATCAGGCGCCACGGAGGCCAACAACCTGGCCATATTCGGTGCCGCTGAGCAGTACCGCGAGTCCGGGCGCCACATCGTGACTTCGCGTACCGAACACAAGGCGGTGCTCGATCCCTGCCGGGAATTGCAGCGCCGCGGCTGGCGGGTCACGTATTTGGAGCCGGACAACGGTGGGCTGATAGATCCTGCGCAAGTGGCTGCGGCGCTGCAGCCGGACACCGTGCTGGTGTCCATCATGCACGTCAACAATGAGATCGGGGTAATCCAAGATATTGCGGCCATCGCGGCGATCTGCGAGCGCCATGGCGGTGCGTGGTTGCATGTAGACGCGGCGCAAAGCGCAGGCAAGTGCGCAGTGGATTTCGCCGGTTGCGGCATCGATCTGATGTCTCTGTCGGCGCACAAGGTCTACGGCCCCAAGGGGGTGGGCGCACTGCTGGTGTCGCGTCGCGAGCCCGGCCGCGCTCGCATCCACTTACAGGCTTTGCAATTCGGCGGCGGCCAGGAGCGCGGCCTGCGGGCCGGTACAGTGCCTACGCATCAGGTGGTAGGCATGGGGCTGGCATTCGAAGTGGCGGAGACGGAGCGCAAGCCGGAGGCCGCGCGCCTGGGGCCCTTGCGGGAACGGCTTTGGCAGGGCCTGGAATTGCTCGGTGGGACCTTTCGCAATGGCGCTGCGGCCCACTCGGTGCCGCAACTGCTGAATGTATCGTTCGAGGGAGTGGAGGGGGAAAGTCTGCTAGCCGCCGTGCGCGGGCGGCTCGCGGTCTCCACCGGTTCGGCTTGTACGTCGGCGCTGCAGGAGCCTTCCTATGTATTGCGGGCCCTGGGACGTAGCGAGGCGTTGAGCGAGAGCAGTCTGCGTTTCGGTTTGGGGCGCCCTACCAGCGGGCAGGATATCGACACGGCGCTGGCCGTGGTGAACGAGGCGGTATCGCGCCTGCGCCGCATCGGCGGCACATGAGGTACAACGCGCTCACGCTGCGCTATTTCGAGACCGCGCCCGGTGCCGGTGCGCTCGACGGCCCGGACATTTGGCGCGGTGCGGCAGGCAGCCGGGCACAGGGGACCTGGGTGCAATTCGACCTGCAAGTCAGCTGCGGACACATTCAGGTGGCGCGGTTTCTGGCCTTCGCCTGCCCGCATACCATAGCGGTGGCGGCGTGGATCGCCGAGCAGGCGGTCGGCCGCGACGTCGTGGCCGTCCTTCCCGAGACCGTGGAACAATTGAGCGCGCGATTTGCCGTGCCCATCGAGAAGCGCGGCCGGCTATTGATCATTGAAGACGCCTGGGCTGCGGCTGCCGGGCAACACCGGTGAGCAGTGTTGAGACCGAGGATTTGGAGCCCCATATGTAGGTAAGCCGGGCATCTCGGGCACCAGGTTATGCGAAAAAAACGCGCCCTGGTTCCGTGCGCGGGGGTCTTGGGCGTGTTATGTATAGCGCATCGGTTCAATGCAGCACCGTGGCTTAGAGGGCAGCGCAGTATGGCGATAATGTTGACGGAATCCGCGGCGGACCGGGTTCGATCTCATTTGGCGCAACGCGGAACGGGCCTGGGCCTGCGCGTCGGCATCAAGAAGACCGGCTGCTCGGGATTCGCGTATGTCGTGAATTATGCTGATGAAATTCTTCCGGAAGACGCGGTTTTCGAGGCGCGGGGCGTGAAAGTGGTGGTCGATCCCTTGAGCCTGCCGCTGATCGATGGGACCGTCGTCGATTTCGTGAAGCAGGGACTTAACGAGGCCTTCAAGTTCCAAAATCCCAAGGCCAAGGGCGAATGCGGCTGCGGGGAGAGTTTCAACGTGTGATTTGGCGCTGCGCGCGCCCCACGTCACGGGGTCGCCGCGACTCCGTCCGCGAGCTGCTTGCTGCGCGAGCACGAAAGCCCAGAGCGGCTTGTTAATACGGGGTTTTTCCAAGTAATACAGGGACTTCGGGAGCAATCCAGATTGCTTGGTCGGGCCCGCTCCAGTACACTTCGCGGTCCTTAAATTCACCCGAGGTCATCATGCCCATCGAGCGCACCCTTTCTATCGTCAAGCCGGACGGCGTGGGCCGTAATCTCATCGGCGAGGTCTATCGTCGTTTCGAGCAGGCGGGCTTGCGAGTGGTGGCGGCGCGCATGGTGCAGCTCTCGCAGGCGGAAGCAGAGGGGTTTTATGCGGTACATCGCGAACGGCCATTCTTCACAGACCTGGTGCGATTCATGACATCGGGGCCCGTGATGGTGCAGGTGTTGGAGGGCGAGGGCGCGATTGCGAAGAATCGCGAAGTCATGGGCGCCACCGATCCGAAGAAGGCTGACAAGGGATCGATACGCGCGGATCTTGCCACCAGCATCGACGAGAACATCGTTCACGGTTCCGATGCAGTGGATACCGCGGCGCGCGAAATCGGCTACTTCTTTCGCGAAATCGAGCTCTGCCCGCGTACGCGTTAGCGTAGGGCGCGGCACAAAGGAGAATGTCTTGGTGGCGGCGGAACGCGTAAATTTACTTGGGCTTCCGCGTACGGAGCTTGAGGCGTTCGTGGCCGAGCGCTTGGGCGCCAAGCCGTTTCGCGCCCGCCAGCTGATGAGGTGGATTTACCGGCGGGGCGCGGCGGATTTCGCGGCCATGACCGATCTGGCACAGGATTTTCGTGCACAGTTGGGCGAGGTCGCCAGAATTACGGTTCCCGAGATCGTGACCGAGCAGGTGTCGGACGACGGCACTCGCAAATGGCTGCTGCGCATGGACGCGGTGCAGGGAATCGAGACCGTGTACATTCCGGAACCGGATCGGGGCACTCTGTGCATCTCGAGTCAGGTGGGCTGCGCCATGGATTGCTCCTTCTGCTCGACCGCGCAACAGGGCTTCAACCGCAACTTGAGCGTCGCGGAAATCGTCGGGCAGGTCTGGCTGGCGCATCGTGAATTGGCCGAATCGCGGCCCGGCCACGGCAACGGCCGGCGTGGCGACGCCCGTGCGAATATCACCAACATTGTATTCATGGGCATGGGCGAGCCGCTTGCCAACTACCGCAACGTGGTGCCGGCCATGCGAGTATTTCTCGATGACCTGGGTTACGACTTGTCGCGGCGGCGGGTGACGTTGAGCACCTCGGGACTGGTTCCGCAGATTTACAAATTGGCGCAAGAATGCAACGTCGCTCTGGCGGTGTCGCTGCACGCTCCGAACGATGAGTTGCGCAACGAGCTGGTGCCCATCAACCGCAAACATCCCATCGACGAATTGCTCGCGGCCTGCTGGCATTACATCGAGGTGCAAAACGGCCGCAGCGTTACCTTCGAATACGTCATGCTCGACGGCATCAACGACAAACCCGAACACGCACGCCAGCTGGCCCGCCTGCTCAAGGGCCGGCCGGCCAAGCTTAATTTGATTCCCTTCAATGCGTTTCCCGGCACGCGCTACCGGCGCTCGTCCGCGGCGGCTATCTTAAGATTTCGCTACATTCTCAACGAACACGGCGTCATCGCCACGATTCGCCGTACGCGCGGCGACGATATCGATGCGGCATGCGGCCAATTGGCCGGCCGTGTCACCGATCGCACGCTGGTGCGGCTCGGCACGAAACTGACTCCCGTGACACGCACGGCGGCGGAGATTCAATGAAGTCCGGTACGGTGAAGATATTTGCGCTGGCTATGATCTGCTGCCTGGCGGCATGCGCCGCCGGCGATAAGGGCTTCAAAAAAGCGCCGCCCGCGGTGGCCGCTTCCACCAACATGCAGCTGGCGATCGAATACTTGAGGCTCGGCAAAATGACCGAGTCGCGCGATACCATCGAGCGTGCGCTCGACCAGAATCCGGCAAGCCCGGATGTGCAGATGACCGCAGGCCTCATCTACGAACGGCTGGATGACATGCCGAAGGCGGATCGCGCCTATTCTGCCGGGTACAAATTGGGCAAAGGCGACCCAAATATTCAGAATACCTACGCCGGATATCTGTGCCGCACCGGCAAAGCCATCGAGGGCGAGAAGCTGTTCGTCCAAGTCGCGAGCAGTCCACTGTATCTAACGCCGGAAGTGGCGTTGATCAACGCCGGTGTCTGCTCGCGAAGCACCGGCGATGTGCTCGACGCCGAACGCTATTTCAACAAGGCGTTGGCCATCCACCCGAATCTGCCGGAAGCGCTGCTGCAGCTCGGGAATATTGCCTTCGATCGCGGCGATGCCGAGCAGGCGCGCGAGATCGTGAAGCGCTATCTGGCGGTCAATCCGCCGACCGCCGAAGTCTTATGGCTGGGATTCCGAGCGGAGCGCAAGCTTGGCGATACGGTCGCTGCTGCCATCTATGCACGGCGCGTGCAGACTGAATACCCGGATTCGCAACAGGCACAAATGATGCGTTCCGGCGTCGATCGATGACCGAGGTCATCGTCAACAGCGGAGCACGGCTCCGGGCCGAACGCGAGCGTCGAGGATTGAGTGCGCAGAAGGCGGCCGATGAGCTGCATTTGGACGGCTGGGTCATCGATGCGCTCGAGGCCGAAGATTACGAGCGTGTCGGCCCGTCGGTATACGCCAAGGGACATTTGAAGCGATACGCCGCGTTGCTGGGGTTGCCCACGGCCGAAATCATGGCCGGCTATGAGTCCCGTTCACAGATACCGAAGACGCCTGCGCCTGCGCCGGCCAACGTCCGGCTGCGTACCGATGCGCCGGCCGTCAGCAACTTGCCGTGGCCGCAAATCGTGGGTTCACTCGCGGCCCTGTTGTTGGTGCTGGGCGTGCTGTGGTGGAAGCCGTGGCATCAACGCGGGACGGCGGCAATTACGGTTGCGCCGAGCGGGGCAACAGCCAGCGCGGCCTCCGCCACGGCCGACACCGTGGCCGATTCCCCAGCCTCCGCCGCTGTCTCTGCGGATTCCTCCCTTGCCGCGGTGGCGTTGCCATCGTCCGCATCGCCGTCGGCAGCCGGTCAGGCGTCGCTGCCTGTGGCTACGCCACCGAGCGCGAAGGCCGAAGGCGATGCCCTGGTGGGTACGGGCCGCGCGCGCCTGCGATTGAGTTTTTCCGCCGACTCGTGGGTCGATATTCACGATGCGGCGGGACGCCGGGCATTCGCCGGCAAGGGCCGTGCAAACACCGTAAGGTCCGTTGCGGGCGCTGCGCCCATGCGGGTGTATTTGGGCTTTGCCAGCGGCGTGCAGCTCGAGATCAACAACCGTACGGTCGCGATCGGACCGCAATTCGTGGCTGGGGACGTGGCGCGATTCGAGGCGGGCGCTGACGGCGTTCTGCGGCGTGATTCCCACGGTGCGGCGGCGCCCGCCGTGCAATCGCGCAACGCGCGCCCGACCGGCTGATCGGAGCGGTCCTTGAGCAAGATCATCGAGCCCTTGCGCGGCGTGCATGATGTGTTGCCCACGCAAATCACTGCCTGGCAGTACCTGGAGCGCATCACGCGCGAGGTGTTTGCTGCCTATGGCTACGAGGAATTCCGCGTGCCGGTGATCGAGCAGACGCAGCTGTTCAAGCGCTCGATCGGCGATTTCACGGATATCGTCGAGAAAGAGATGTTCAGTTTCGTCGATCAGGGCGATGACCACATCACTTTGCGCCCGGAAGCGACCGCCGGCATTGTGCGGGCGGTGATCTCGAACGGCATGCTGCGCGAGGGCCGTTTGCGTGTCTGGTGCATGGGGCCGATGTTCCGGCGCGAGCGGCCGCAGGCCGGCCGCTACCGCCAATTTCACCAGATTGACGCGGAGGCTTTCGGTTTCGAAGGTCCGGATGTGGACGCCGAAATGATCCTGCTGTCGGCGCGCCTATTGCGCCGTCTCGGCTTGACCCAATTGAAGCTTTTGGTCAACTCGCTGGGCACGCCCGCTTCGCGGGCAACGTATCGCGAGCAGCTCACGGCGTATTTCGGCGCTCATGCGGCGGCTCTCGACGAGGACAGCAAGCGGCGGCTCGCGGGCAATCCGCTGCGTATCCTCGATAGCAAGAATCCGGACATGCAGCGCCTCGTCGCCGGCGCGCCGCTGCTGCTCGATTGTCTGGACGCCGAGTCGCGCACGCATTTTGAGTCGTTGTGCGCCCACCTGCGCAGCGCCGGCATCGAGTATCATGTCGAGCCGCATTTGGTGCGGGGACTCGACTACTACACCCGCACGGTTTTCGAGTGGACGACCGAGGCCTTGGGCTCGCAGAGCACGGTGTGCGCCGGGGGGCGATACGACGGCTTGGTGGCGCAGTTGGGCGGCGCCAGCACCCCTGGAATCGGCTGGGCCATGGGCCAGGAGCGGATCGTCATGCTCCTTGAAAAGCAGGGTTTGGGGCCGCAGCGGTCCCATCCACAGGTTTATTTGGTGCTGGCGGGGGAACGCACGGAGATTGCAGCATTCCAGCTGGCGGAGCAATTGCGCGACGCCTGGCCGCAACTTCGGTTGCAGATCAATCTCGGCGGCGGCAGTTTCAAGACACAATTCAAGCGCGCGGACAAGAGCGGCGCGCAGTTTGCGATTCTATTGGGAGATGACGAAGTGGCGCGCGGGGTCGTCGCCGTCAAGGCCTTGCGCCAGGAAATGGCGCAGGAGGAGTGTCCCATTGCACAAATCAGTGAACGCTTAGGGGTGTTGTTGGGTCTTAAAGGCGGGTAGCGGAGAAGCCATGGCAGAAGAATATTTGACCGATGACGAACAATTAGAAGTTGTCAAACATGCGTTTGTGGAGTACGCGCCGTGGATCATCGGCGGTGTGTTCGTCGGTGCCGCGTTGTTTTTCGGCTATCGCTACTATCAGAGCTATACCGATGGGCAGGCGCTCAAGGCCGCGACACAATTCAGCGCCATGACGGCGGCGCTGCAGGTGAATGATCATGCGCGGTCGCGGCAAATTGCCGAAGCAATCATCAAGGGGTATGCGGGTTCGCCCTACGCGGACCAGGCGCAGCTGACGTTGGCCCGGCTGGAACTCGACGATGGGCATGCCGATAAGGCCATTGCGCCGCTGACCGAGGTCATGAACGGCTCGAAGGATAGTGAATTGCGGCAAATCGCCCGCTTGCGCTTGGCGCGGGTAATGACCGATCAGGGCAAGCCGGACGAGGCGATCACGCTGCTGGCCGACCCGATCCCCGCTTCATTCGCAGCGCGCTATCATGAAGTACGGGGCGACGCCCATTTCGTGAAGAAGGAGACGGCGCAAGCGGTCTCTGAGTACCAGGCGGCGCTGGCCGCCGCCGATAGCGGCGGCATCGATGCCTCGTTGCTGGAATTGAAGATCCAGGATCTGGGCGCGGTCCCGGTGCCGGTGGGGAAGGCAATTTCCATAGACACTCCAAACAAGGTTAAACCCTGATGCGATTATTGCTTGCTTTGGGCTTGGCGGCGCTGCTGACCGCTGCCGGTTGCAGCAAAGACAAAGACGTCGAACCACCGGCGACCCTGGTGAAATTTCCAGAAACCTTGCCGGTCAAAAAGCTATGGAGCGAGGGCGTAGGCGGCGGCAAGAAGCAGATCGTGCTGCGTCTGGGGCTCGGTCCGGCAACCGATAACGGCTTGGTGTTCGCTGCTTCGCATAAGGGCGAAGTGCTGGCTGCATCGCTGGAAACGGGTCGCCATGTGTGGGTGAAGAAGCTAAAAATGCCGATTTCGGCAGGTCCTGGCGCGGGCCGTGGGCTGCTCGTGCTCGGCACCAGCAAGGGCGTCGTCGTGGCTTTGGACGGCGCCACCGGCCGCGAGCTGTGGCGCGCCCACGTGAATTCCGAATTGCTGTCGGCTCCGGCGATCAATGAGAAACTGGTGGTCATGCGCTCGGTGGACGGCCGATTGCATGGCTTCGATGTGCACAACGGCAAGGAGCTGTGGTCGGTCGAACAGCAGGTGCCGCGCCTGAGCCTGCGCGGCACGGCCACGCCCATCATTGCCAAGGAATTGGCGATCAGCGGTTTTGACAACGGCAAGGTGATGGCGGTCTCGCTCAACTCCGGCGACACGGTTTGGGATACGGCCTTGGCCTCGCCCCACGGCCGCACCGAGCTCGATCGGCTGGTGGACATAGACTCGTCGGTTCGCGCGGTGGGCGAGAATGTGTTCGCCGCCGGATTTCAAGGGCGCACCGCGATGCTGGCCCTCGACTCGGGCCAGATTTGGTGGGCGCATGACATGTCAAGCTATCGCGGCCTGGTTGCCGACGACGATAATTTATATGTGACGCAGTCGGACGGCATCGTGGTCGCACTGCGCCAGCGAGATGGCTCCGAGCTGTGGCGCAATCAGAAGCTGAAGCTGCGCCGCTTGAGCACGCCGGTATTGACCAGCACGGCGGTGGCCGTCGCCGATTTCCAGGGATACTTGCACTGGCTGGACAAGACCACCGGCGAATTGGTTGCCCGAGAGCGAATCGCCAAGGAGCGGGTCACCAATGCACCGATAGCGGTCGGCGATACGGTCATTGTGCTCACCGACGGCGGCAAGTTGGCTGCGTATCGAGCGACGCCGCCGGCCGGCTCCGCCAAAGCCACACCCGCGGCGGCGGCGGTCGCGCCTACTGCGCCCACGCCCGATTCAGCCGCGCCGGCAACTTCGGGCGCCTTACCGGGGTCTGAACCGCCCGCCGAACCTGCGTCGCCAGAGTCCTTACCGGGGTCGGACCCCGCAACGCCTCCGCCGAAACCCTAAATGCTGCCGGTAGTCGCATTGATCGGTCGACCCAATGTAGGCAAATCGACCTTGTTCAATGCCATGACCGGTACCCGCGATGCGTTGGTTGCCGATTTGCCTGGGCTGACGCGGGACCGGCAGTACGGCTTTGCACGGCGCACCGAGGTCCCCTGCATCGTGGTGGACACCGGCGGGCTGGTCGAGAACGCCGACGTCATCGAAAGTTTGATGATCGCGCAGACCGAACGCGCCATCAGCGAAGCGGACCGACTCATCGTGCTGGTGGATGGCCGCGCAGGGGTCACGCCGCAGGACCAATTCGTCGCGCAACTCGCGCGCCGCAGCGGCAAGCCGGTGTTCCTGGCGGTCAATAAGACCGAAGGCTTCGATCACGACATCGCAGTGGCCGACTTTCATCAACTGGGATTGGGCGAGCCGCATCCAATCGCGGCTGCACACGATCAAGGCGTGATCTCATTGCTCGAGGCCGCTCTGGCAGGGCTGACGCCGGATCCGCATGACGGCCCGGAAATCAACGGCATCAAAGTCGCCGTCATCGGCCGCCCGAACGTCGGTAAGAGCACGTTGATCAACCGCCTGCTCGGTGAGAATCGCATGGTGGCCTTCGACCAGCCGGGCACAACGCGTGACGCCGTGCTGGTGCCCTTCGAACGCGACGGCGAGCGCTACACTCTGATCGACACCGCGGGCCTGCGGCGCCGCTCGCGCGTCGAAGAAGCGGTCGAGAAGTTCAGCGTCATCAAGACGCTGCAGGCGATCGAAACCGCGCATGTGGTGGTCGTGGTGATGGATGCGCACGACAACGTAGCCGAGCAGGACGCAAGCCTCTTGGGCACGGTAATCGAACAAGGCAGGGCGCTGGTGCTCGCCGTCAACAAGTGGGACAACATCCCTACGGAACAGCGCGATCTGATCCGTCAGCAAATTCAGCAGCGCCTGCAATTTGCCGATTTTGCACCGTTGCATTTCATCTCCGCGCGGCACGGCAGCGGTGTCGGCGAGCTGTTCGCGGAGGTGCGTAAAGTGTATGCCGCGGCCACCCGCGACATGAGCACCCCAGAATTGACGCGGGTGCTTGAGGCGGCAGTTGAAAGCCACCAGCCGCCGCTGGTCAGCGGCCGACGTATCAAGCTGCGTTATGCCCACCAGGGCGGGCGTAATCCGCCGGTGATTGTCATCCATGGCAATCAGACCGACCATGTGCCGGACGCTTACCGTCGCTACCTGGTCAATGTGTTCCGCAAGGCCTTCGATCTGATGGGCACGCCGGTGCGCGTTGCCTTCCGCGGCGATGAGAATCCGTATGCCGGCAAGCGCAATCCCTTGACGCCGCGACAGGTACGCAAACGCAAGCGACTGATACAGCGCAACAAGCGTTAGCAGCGGGGCCGTGCGGAGAATTTGCTAGACTGCTGCCGGTTCGGGAGGCGGTAAAGGCGGGACGTCCGGTGCTGCAATTCACTAAAACAAAGACCTTCCGTAGTTTCGCGATCTTGGCCCTGCTACTCGCCCTGTATGCGCTAGTGGGATTCCTGATCGTGCCGCGAGTCCTGCGTTCGCAGCTGATGGAAAATATCCCCAAGACCCTCGGTGCGACCCCTACGGTGGGGGTGATCCGCTTCAATCCCTTTACCTTTCAGCTTGAAATCAAAAAGGTATCGCTGGCCGCCGGCGGACAGAAATTGCTGGGGTTCGAGCGACTGTTCATCGATTTCGAGCTGTCCTCGTTGTGGCACCGGGCATACTCGTTTGCCGACATCGAAATCGATTCGCCCTATGTCAATGCCGTCGTGGCGAACGACGGCAGACTCAATCTATTGCAGCTGCAACCGAAGACGCCGCCGGCAAAGCCGCAGCCGCAGGCAAACAAGGAGCCGCTGCCCGCCCTGCGCATCGGCTCGTTCAAAGTCAGCAAGGGACTGGTGGTATACGAAGATCGCAGCCGCGCGAGCGCATTCGCGGCGCGCTTGGAACCGATCAATTTTCAATTGATGAACTTCACCACCGGGGTCGAGGGCGGCCGATTCACCTTTACCGGGTCCTCGAAGCTTGGCGAGCGGGTGGAGTGGCACGGTCACGTGTCGGTGCAGCCCGTTGAATCGGACGGCGAATTTCAGATCGACGGTTTGCAGGCGCACACCATCTGGGAATATCTCGAAGACCATTTGAACTTCGCCGTTAATTCCGGCGCCATCGATTTGAACGCGACTTACAAATTCTCGTTGAAAGATGCCGTCGATCTCCGGGCAAACATATCGAAGATTGCATTGAGTGGCCTCGCAGTCAGGCCCAAGGACACGCAGGCGGACTGGGTTACCGTTCCGTCGCTGCTCGTGAGCGGCACGACCGTAGACCTTGCGAAGCGCCAGGCGCATGTCGATTCGCTGGCGATCACGGGACTCAAGCTGGTGACATGGTTGGAACCTGACGGGTCGGTCAATCTCCTGAAGCTGGCGCAGTCTCCGTCATTGTCGCCCGCTAGTGGCGCGCCACCCGCCCCAACGGCCGCGCCTTGGACATTCGATTTGCGCGAGTTCGAACTCAAAGACGCGAACATATCCGCAGAGGATCGCAGCACGTCGCCGGCGGCGAAGGTGGTGCTGGCGCCGTTTGCCGTCAAGGTGGACGGCGCGAGCCTGGATCTCGCCAAACCCGTGACCGTGACCCTCGACACGCGCATCAACGATACGGGCAGCTTGAACCTGCGCGGCGAGGTAACGCCGCAGCCCGTGTCTGCCAATGTGGCGCTGAAGCTGGCGGATATCGAACTGAAGACCATTCAACCCTACCTTGCAAAGTTTACCTCAATGACGCTGCTCGACGGCCGCTTGAGCGGCGACGCCAAGCTCCGCTACCGGACAGAGAAACCCACGGTGCAGCTGGCGGGCAATTTCAGCGTCGCCGGCGTGCGTACGGTCGACAACGCCCTGCACCAGGATTTCATCAACTGGGATCGCCTGGACATTGTGGGAATGAATTTTCAGCAAGGTCCCGATCGTCTGGACATCGATCAAGTGGTGGCGCGCAAACTCTACGCGCGGGTCATGGTTGAGCCTGATTCCACCTTGAATGTGACACGGGTGTTGGCGGGTCCAGGAGCGACCGTGGTGGCCCCAGCGCCTGCCGGCGGCTCACAGGTGGTGGCGACGGCTGATATCAAACCGCAGCCCACGCCGGCCAAGACCGGCCGGTCCAAGACCATGGCCGTGGCGGGGACCAGCACCGGGACGGCGGCCGCTGCGCCCGCTGCGGCTCCGCTGCCGTTGTCCATCAAAAAAGTCGAATTGCATTCCAGCCAGGCCAACTTCGCGGATCTGTCGGTGCAGCCAAATTTCGCCGCCGGCATTCAGAAGATCGAGGGTACGATTTTGGGGCTATCCTCAAAACCCAACTCACGCGCGAAAGTGGACATCCATGGCGCGGTGGGCGAATTCTCGCCGGTGGCCATCACGGGCGAGATCAATGTGTTAAGCGCGGCGTTGTATACAGATCTGGCCTTGAGCTTCCGCAATATGGAACTCAGCACCTTCAATCCCTACTCGGGAAAGTTCGCGGGCTATAACATTACCAAGGGCAAGCTCACCACCGAGCTGCACTACAAGGTAAATGGCCGCAAGCTCGATGCTCAGCACCACATCACCGTGGAGCAGCTTGAATTCGGCGATAAAACCGCGAGCAAGGACGCCGTATCCCTGCCGATCAAATTGGCGGTGGCCTTGCTCAAGGATCGCAACGGCGTCATCGACTTGGATATTCCCGTCAACGGTACGCTCGATGATCCAAAGTTTCGCTTGGGTCCTATTATTTGGAAGGTGTTCCTCAATATTCTGGAGAAGGCGATCACCGCGCCGTTCGCCTTACTCGGCTCCTTGTTCGGCGGCGGACCGGACTTGCAATTCGTTGATTTTCACCCGGGAACGGCGCAGCTCGATACTACGGCCGTCGACAAAGCCCGCGCCATCATCAAAGCTTTGACCGAACGCCCGCAACTCAAGATCGAGATACCGATTGCCTGGGTGAAGGAACTCGATCAACCGGCATTAATCGAGGCGCGATTCACGGCCGAGGTGCAAGACATGCAGTCGGGTACAGCGGCGCGAAAGAAAACACCGGCGCCGACGCCCGACTATGGGCAGTTGGATGCAGGGGCGAAGACGGAATTATTGACACAGCTGTATAAAAAGAACTTCGGCGGCGAACCGAAATTTCCCGAGGCCGTCAGCGACATTAAGTCAAAGCCCGAACTCGCCGCCGCCAAGGCGGAATTTCTCAGCAAGGCTTTGCACGAGCGTATTGCGATCGATGAATCCGAGCTCACGGCTTTGGGACAACAACGCGCGATGGCCGTGCAGAAGCTGCTGTTGACGGACACGCAAATCGATCCTGCGCGAGTATTCCTGGTCGCCAACGACAAGGCCAAGGATCAAGGCGGTGAAGTGCGCTTGGAATTGTCCCTGAGGTGACCGGAGCACCCTTGGGTGGGCAGCCAAAACGCCGCTGCCGGGGCCCGTCGGAGTGCAATGCTTCAACGCAGCAATTTTGACTCGCTGGCAGGCTGCGCCGATAGGACTAAACTATCGGCCTGCGAGGGTCGTTATGAACAGCGATTTTTCAGATGGGCCAAAAATTCACACCGCCGGCGTGTTGCCCATACGGCAGCCCGCGGAGGATCAGAAGCTGCGGCTGAAAGATCCGGCACTGCAGGTCATGACGGATTTCAAGAGCCGGATCGCGATTACCGTGGCTCCGGATTGGCAGATCGACGAGGCTCTGGCGGACATGGTGCGCCTCGGCGTGCGTGCCATGCTGGTAGTGCGGGAGGGGAGCGTGATTGGTCTCGTGACTTCCTATGATATCGAGGGCTCGCGATCAGTGCAGTTCGCGCAGCGGCCTCATGCTCGCCGCCGCGAAGATATCCGGGTAGGCGACGTCATGACCAAATGGGTGGACCTACCCACATTGGGCTGGCACACCGTTCAGACCGCCAGGATTTCCGATCTGCTGGAGATATTTTCCGGCGTGGGAGTGATGCATTTGGTGGTGGTCGAGACCGACGCTCAAGGCGCCGACGCTGTACGTGGGCTCATATCTCGTTCGCGAATCGAGCGGCAGCTTGAGGGTGCTGAGAATTTGCCGCCTGTCGCCGACAAAAACCTTAGCCGCACAAATCAGAATGGCGAACTTCGGTGACGAGCATGCAATTTCTCGCGGCTATTGTGGCGTGCCTTATCGCGACCGCCGCCATCGCCGATACGCCTGCGGCGCCCAATACGCCGGCCGCCGAGACTCAGATTCCCTTCGCCAATCATGGCGGCATTTACAACTGGCAGGTGATCAACGAGCGCACGCTGCTCATTCAGGGACAGAACCGCAAGTGGTACAAGGCGACGCTGATGAGCGCGTGTTTTGATTTGCCCTTCGCCGAGCAGCTGGGCTTTGAAGCGAATTCCAACGGTAGTTTCGATAAATTCAGCTCCATCAAGGCGCGCGGACAAAACTGCCCCTTGATTTCTTTGGTGGAGACGACGCCGCCGCCGAGAAAAGTGAAATCGAGCAAGGCTGCTGCTCCCGCCGCTGCAGCGCCCGCTCCAGCCGCAGCGGCAAGCCCGGCGCAGTAGCCTAAGCGCGGCGCCTGCGGCCGTCCTTCGTCAGCGTTTTGCGACAACTTGGGCGCGCCGCTAGGTGCGGCGGGCAAATCGTGATCAGCCTCTCACTTTGAAATCGATTATGCCAGGTAGTCTCCCGCTGGCGTCCTGTTGCGCAACCGGAGATACCTGAATGAGCAATCCTTACAACAGCGCTACCGAGCGCGCGTCGATTCTGGGACCGACACTGTATTTCAAGGGAGATCTGACCGCCGAGGAGGACTTGTTGATTCAGGGCCGTGTCGAGGGTTCGATCACCCACACGCAGCGCCTGACGGTGGGTGCGCAAGGCACGGTCAAAGCGAACATCCGCGCCCAACTCATCATCGTCGAAGGCACCGTGGACGGTGATCTGCAGGCGGAAAAATCCGTATTCGTGAAAGAGACCGCCAAGGTGTGCGGCAATATTTACGCACCCACAGTGAGCATTATGGAAGGCGCGAATTTCAGCGGCAGCATTGACATGGATGGCAAGAAAGCCGGCCAGCAAGCCGGGGCGCCAGCCGGCAAGGCGGAGGGCAGTGCACGCCTGACTAAAGCTTCCGGCGCTGCTGCCTAACAATGTCCTGGTTTAAGAAACCTCTTGATGGAGATGCTCTCATGATGAATGCCAATCCGAGCGGCCGCCTCGCCGCGCTCGAACCTGCGGTGACACGTCCTGAACCGCGCGAGCCGCGAATCGAACCGCGCTCTCCCGCGGCGCGAGCCCCCGAGCCGCGTGCGCCGGAAGTCCGTGCAGCGGAGCCGGCTCCGCGCGTATCTGTGCTAGGCCCTACGCTGCGATTCTGCGGCGAATTGTCCGCCCAAGAAGATCTGATCATTCAGGGCAGCGTGGAGGGCTCAATCACCCACACCCAAAGCCTCACGGTAGGTACCGATGGGTCAATGAAGGGCGATATTCGCGCACGCGTCATCGTCATCGACGGCAAGGTCGAGGGCGATTTATATGCCACCGAATCGGTGAGCATTCGCGCCACTGCGAAGGTCAAGGGTAATGTATTTGCACCGCGCGTCGGTATTACCGAGGGTGCGTTTTTCCAGGGTCAGATCGAAATGCAGCCCTCCGGCGCCGCTGTACAGGAACACAGCGCGCGTCTGCGTCAAGCGGCACTGTCGCCGTCGCTGGAACCTGCTGCGGTCGATCAAATGCTGGGAGCCAGTTGAGGCCTATCGATGAGGCTGCTAGGGCTGGAACAACTCCGGATCAACCCAGGCGCGATTGAGAGTCAGGCCCCAGTGCAGGTGGGGACCGGTGGCGCGTCCCGTCATGCCGACGGCGCCGATGCGGGTTCCCGCAGCCAGACGCTGTCCCGCTCGCACGTCGATGGCACTCAAGTGGCAGTACATGCTGATCAAGCCGCGGCCGTGATCGACGAATACGGCATTGCCGTTAAAAAAATACGCCCCGGTATCGACGACGGTGCCGGCGATGGGTACTCGCACCGGGGTGCCGGCTGGCGCCGCGATATCCATACCGCTATGGGGGTTGCGCGATTCGCCGTTGAAAATGCGACGTGAACCGAATGAACTGCTGCGCGGACCGGGTACCGGCTGAGGCAGGCGCAGGGATTCCGGGGGCGGCTCGGACCAGTGACTCAACGCGTGATCGATGCGCAGTTTTTCTGCGTTGACCCGCGCAAGATCTGCAGCCGATAGATTGACCTGCCCGGGGGCAACCTTTAAGGATTGGCTGCTGTAGCGCTTGTCGCTGACGGCATAGTCGATAACCTTTCTGTCGTTGAGACCGCGCACTATCGCCTGGTGCGTCCCGAGCGGCGCGGACAGCGGAATGCCGATCACCGCCACCCAGCTCGCTCCATCCTGAATCACCAACGCGCGGTGACCGTCGGCGTCCACATACGGCATGGGCGACTCGGCCGAGTCCAGGCGAATTATTTTGACCCCTCCCGGCACGGCATTCTCATGCGGCAAATCGAAGCCCAGCACGGACGCCGGCATCGCAGCGAGCAGTGCGGCGCTCGCGACCATAAACGAGACGCGCACAGCCGTGCGGTGGAGAAGCCGGCGACGCGTCACGATGCTCCCTCGACCTTGGCGCGAAGCCGGCCCTGCGCCAGGCGTGCTTCGATGATGGTGCCGGGCTTCGCGTCCGCCGCGTTGCGCAGGATGGCACCGCCGTCGACGCTGACGATGGAGTAACCACGCTCCAAGGTGGCGAGTGGACTGACGGCATTCAGTGTGCGGATGAGGGGCAGCAGCTGTTCGCGCCGCGAGGCGATGCTGTGGCGCCCTGCGCGCTGCAGTAGCTGCGTCAGGTTCTTTAGACGTTCGCGCTGCTGTGTGAGTCGAGTGGCTGGACTTACCAGCGAGGCTCGCCGTGACAGCCAGCGCAAACGCTCGGCATGCTCCTGAAGGCGGCGGCGCAGCGCGCGCACCAGGGATTGTTCAAGCTCATCCAGGCGTTGCGCTTGGGCCACCAAGCGCGCGGCGGGGCCCACGAGCGCAGCGCGACCCATCAGCCAGCGCAGCCGCTCGTTATGCGACTGCAAGCGTCGATGCATGGCGCGCTGCAGGCGCGTAGCGAACCGCACGAAGGTGCTGCGCCATTCTTCGGCGTCGGGAACCACCAGTTCCGCTGCGGCCGACGGCGTCGGTGCACGCACGTCCGCGGCAAAGTCGGCGATGGTGAAATCGACCTCGTGGCCAATGCCGGTGACCAGCGGGATGGAAGCGGCCGCAATGGCACGGGCCAGGCGCTCGTCGTTGAAGGCCCAAAGATCCTCCAAAGAGCCGCCGCCGCGCGCCAGTATCAGCACATCGCATTCGGCGCGGCGGCAGGCGAGCTCAATCGCCGCAACGATTTCGGCTGCCGCTTGCGCGCCCTGGACGGGGACCGGATAGATCAGGACGGCGGCCGCGGGAAAGCGCCTTGCCAGCACATGCAGGATGTCGCGCACCGCGGCTCCGGTGGGCGAGGTGATGACGCCGATGCGTCTGGGAAGGCCCGGCAGGGTGCGTTTGCGCTCCGCGGCGAATAACCCTTCGGCGGCCAGCTTGGCGCTCAGCTCGTCGAATTGCCGCTTCAGGGCGCCGAGTCCCGCGTCCTCCAAATGATCGATGATGAGCTGGTACTCGCCGCGCGGTTCGTACAATCCGATGCGGGCTCGAACCAGTACTTTTTGGCCGTCCCGCACCGTGCACGCACACAACATATTTCGCTGTCTAAACATGGCGCAGCGGACCTGTGCGGTGGTGTCCTTGAGCGAGAAATACCAGTGCCCGGAACTCGGGCGCGAGAAATTGGAGATTTCCGCTTCCAGCCACAGGCTGCCGAAGCCGCGTTCGAGCAGCACTCTGACCTCACGGTTTAGCCGCGAAACAGTGTAGATATCGCGCCCGGGCGCGGCGGGAGGTGAGGCGTTGCCGGTCAATTCCATGAGCAAATGATAGCGGTTTACCGCGCAGCGGGCGCAAGGTACAATGCGCCGCCTCTTAGATGAACCTGTGAACGCTACCCTATGCGTATTCTTGAAGAGGCACTCACATTCGACGACGTGCTGCTCGTGCCGGCTTACTCCGAGGTTTTGCCTCGTGAAGTCTCGTTGTCAAGCCAGCTGACCCGCGAAATACGCGTCAATCTGCCTGTGGTATCCGCCGCAATGGATACCGTCACCGAGGCACGGCTGGCCATCACCATCGCCCAGGAAGGCGGGATGGGCATCATTCACAAGAACATGTCGATCGACAATCAGGCGCGCCAAGTCGACCGCGTGAAGAAATTCGAGAGCGGCGTCATCAGCGATCCCATCACGGTGAATCCGGACATGACCATTCGCCAGGTCATCGAACTCACTCGTGCCAAGAATATTTCCGGTGTGCCGGTGGTGCTCGGCAAGAAAGTGGTGGGCATCGTCACGCACCGTGACCTGCGATTCGAGACCAAGCTCGATGCTCCCGTGTCTTCGGTGATGACACCGAAGGAGCGATTGATCACCGTGCGCGAGAACGCGCCCAAAGATGAGGTTTTGGCGCTGTTGCACAAGCACCGTATCGAAAAGGTGCTGGTGGTTGCCGGCGACCATGAGCTCAAAGGCATGATCACGGTCAAGGATTTTCAAAAGGCCACCGAATTCCCGAATGCCTGCAAGGATAGCGTGGGCAGTTTGCGAGTCGGCGCGGCGGTAGGGACCGCGCCGGACACGTTGGAGCGGGTGGCGGCGCTGCGCGAAGCGGGCGTCGATGTGGTCGTGGTCGATACCTCGCACGGACATTCGCGCGGCGTATTGGAGACGGTGGCGAGGATCAAAGCGAAGTATCCCGACATTCAGGTGATCGGCGGCAATATCGTCACCGCCGAGGCGGCGCTGGATTTGGTCAAGCACGGCGCCGACGGCGTGAAAGTGGGCATCGGCCCGGGGTCCATTTGCACGACCCGGGTCATTGCGGGCGTCGGCGTGCCGCAGATCAGCGCGATTGCACGTGTCGCCAAGGCGTTGGAAGGCACGGGAGTACCGCTCATCGGCGACGGCGGGATCAGGTATTCCGGCGATATTGCCAAGGCACTGGCTGCCGGTGCGCATTGCGTCATGATCGGCGGCATGTTCGCGGGCACCGAAGAGTCTCCCGGGGACGTAGAACTCTATCAAGGCGGCTCCTACAAGGCGTATCGCGGAATGGGTTCACTGGGCGCCATGGCGCAGGCGCACGGCTCCAGCGACCGTTATTTCCAGGACACCACCACGGAGCTTGAAAAGCTGGTGCCGGAAGGTATCGAGGGACGGGTGCCTTATAAAGGCAGCCTGGTCGCCATCTTGCATCAGTTGTCGGGCGGATTGCGCGCCGCCATGGGATATACGGGTAGCGGCAGCATTGAAGAAATGCGCACCCGCCCCCAATTCGTCCGCATCACCAGCGCCGGGGTGCGCGAGAGTCACGTGCACGATGTGACCATCACCAAAGAAGCGCCCAATTATCGGATAGGTTGATGCCGGATATTCATGCTGACAGAGTTCTGATTCTCGATTTCGGTGCACAGTACACACAATTGATTGCGCGGCGGGTGCGCGAACTCGGTGTGTATTGCGAGATCTATGCCTGCGATGTAGACGGGGCAGAAATTACGCGTTTCGCGCCGAAGGCCATCATTCTTTCCGGCGGCCCTGAATCCGTTTATGACGCCAAGGGTCCGGCGGCGCCCGGCGAAGTCTTCTCGGCCGGCGTTCCGGTGCTCGGCATCTGTTACGGCATGCAGACCATGGCGGCGCAACTCGGCGGCCAAGTCGAACTGTCCAGCCATCGGGAGTTCGGCGCCGCGCAAGTTCGGCCGACCGCCAACTCGCGCTTGCTCGACGGACTCGAAGATAATCGCGACGCGCAAGGCCGGCGCGTGCTCGATGTGTGGATGAGTCACGGTGACCGTGTGGTCGCGGTACCGCCGGGATTCAAGGTCATCGGCTCGAGCGACAACGCGCCGCTCGCCGCCATGGCCGATGAGTCGCGGCGTTACTACGGTGTGCAGTTTCATCCCGAAGTAACCCACAGTTTGCAGGGCGGCGAGATTTTGCGGCGCTTCGTGCGTGAAATTGCCGGCTGTGCAGCGGACTGGGCCACCGGCAATATCATCGAGGATGGCGTGTCGCGGATTCGCGCCCAAGTCGGCAAGGACAAGGTGCTGCTAGGCCTCTCCGGCGGGGTGGACTCCTCTGTATTGGCCGCATTGCTCCATCGCGCCATCGGCACGCAGCTCACCTGCGTGTTCGTGGATCATGGCTTGCTGCGCCTGGGCGAGGGCGATCAGGTGATGGCGACGTTTGCCGAGCACATGGGGGTGCGCGTCATCCGTGTCGACGCCGAGCAGCGTTTCCTGGCCGCCCTTGCCGGCGAGCCGGATCCGGAAAAGAAACGCAAGATCATCGGCAGGATGTTTGTTGAAGTCTTCGACGAGGAGGCCGCGAAGCTTGAGGACGTTAAGTGGCTCGCTCAAGGCACGATTTATCCGGACGTGATCGAATCGGCGGGAGCCAAGACCGGCAAGGCGCATGTGATCAAGTCGCACCACAATGTGGGTGGCCTGCCGCAGCACATGAAACTGAAATTGCTCGAGCCACTGCGTGAACTGTTCAAGGACGAAGTCCGCAAGCTGGGGGTGGAGCTGGGCCTGCCGAAAGAAATGGTGCACCGGCATCCGTTTCCGGGGCCGGGCTTGGGCGTGCGTATCTTGGGTGAAATCCACAAGTCGCATGCCGATCTGCTGCGCCGTGCGGATGCCATTTTCATCGAGGAGCTGCGCACTCACGATCTTTACGACAAGGTGAGCCAGGCGTTCGCGGTGTTCCTGCCGGTACGTTCCGTCGGTGTCATGGGCGACGGCCGGCGCTATGACTATGTGATTGCGCTGCGTGCGGTGGAGACCATCGATTTCATGACGGCACGTTGGGCGCGCTTGCCTTATGAATTTCTCGATCGGGTCACGCACCGCATCATCAACGAAGTGCCGGGGATTTCGCGCGTGGTTTATGATATTTCGGGCAAGCCGCCGGCGACGATCGAGTGGGAGTGACGGGGACTATCGGAGATCGCGCACCAAACTCACCCCCAAGATACCCAAGTCGAATTCAAGGCAGTCGGAGTGTGCCTCCTAGCAGTTTGTGCTAGTTTTGCCGAATGGACAAAAGGATCACTCGGTACAGCAGCCTGAAGGCGATGAAGTCTGACGAATATCGTTCCTGGCAACGCTTGCCTGGAAGCGAACGGATTCGCGCCGTCATGGACCTCAACCTTGACCTTTATGCGATGAAAGGACAAGCCGCGGATGCACCAAGACTTCAAAGAACTGTTATCCGCTTTCAACGTCGGACAGGTTAGATACCTAATTATCGGCGGATACGCGGTTTCATTTCATGCACAGCCGCGTGCGACCAAGGATCTGGATATTTTGATTGGCGCAGACGCTCAAAACAGCAAAGCCGTGTACGCCGCGCTAGCGAAGTTCGGAGTGCCGGTTGAGGGACTGAGCGCCAAGGACTTCGCTGAGCCCGATAACTTCTTTCGCATGGGCACGCCGCCGGTGATGGTAGACATCATGCCGAAAATCAGCGGCGTTGAATTTGAAGAAGCATGGAGACGGCGAGTAGATGTGCGAATAGATGAGGATTTGTCCGTGCCATTTATCGCACGTGAGGACCTGATGGTTGCAAAGCTTTCGGCGGGCCGGGCACAGGACTTGATTGATGTCGATGCATTGCGAGAAAGCGATCTGAGCCGCGACATTGAACAGCAGCATCGTCCCGGTTCCCCTGCCACGAGCGCTCGAGACGAGTTGGAGCAAATCAGGAAAGAAGGGCGCGAGAATTGGGTGGGGCATCGCGAGCAAAAAGATTCGACTCTGACCCTTGAGCAGATTCGAGCAAAGGGCCGGGAAGACTGGTTAAAGGAGCGGCACCAACCCCGGGAGACTTCTCGGGATCCCCCAGATCGTTCTGCCGAGTGGGGTCAAGAAGCAAAATCCAAGGATTTATCCGAAAGTCCGGACAAAGGGCTGGACGACGATCTGAGTTAGCTCCAGTCCAACCGAAATCGCTTTGACGGTATTTCGGACGGTATTGTGAGCGGCGTTCTTGTGAAGTTTAAGTTGCATCACGAGTTACGACGCCGGGAGATTATTGAGTGGGAGTGAGGGGTCTGCCTTCAGAGTTTGCCACGCCTCGTAGTCAATCCGTAAGACCGGAAACCAGGGTGAAACTGGCAAAAACCCGCTCCACACCTACGCCAATGGCCCTGAGCTGCCGGTGAGTATCTTGAGCTGACTGCCAATAGGGGGCGAGTGGCCGGTAACAGCAAGGACTACCGCCGTTTTCGGCCAAACCCCGTCATTGACGAGTGGAAATTGCACTTCTGTTAGCCGACATTCATGGTCTGCGTTAGCATGCAGGAAAGCCAGTCTAACGGGTAACCAAAATGCATCGAGTCACCGCTCGCGTTAGAGCAGCGTTCCTAGTTTTGCTCCTCCCATTCGCAGCCGTAGCTGGCGCTTCCTCACGCGCAGTGAAGTTACCCGAACTACTGCGGCTCTATGTGCTCGATTGCGGGGAAATTCACGTTGCCGATACTGCGCGATACGAATTGCGACGGGAAGAAGTAGACACCTCTGAGCTTTCAGTGGCGTGTTTCTTGGTTGTTCATCCGAAAGGAGCACTCATCTGGGATGTGGGCGCTGTACCGGACTCGGAGTGGCAGCCGACTGGTAGCGCGGTTGTGCACCATCTCTCTCTACCGGACGGGCAAACTCGCGACATCCCCCTCATTCGTTCACTTAGCGAACAATTGGCCGAGATTCGTTACCCGCCGTTGAAGATCAGGTATCTCGCCTTGTCCCATTACCACTATGACCACACGGCCAACGCCAACTCTTTCGCCGACTCGACGTGGCTAGTTAGACGGGTTGAGCGCGACGCCATGTTTGCAATACCCGCGCCGGGGACCACTCGACCGGAAACATATGCTCGGCTGAAAAGTGCCAAAACGATTCTGATCGACACTGATCGATATGACGTATTTAGAGACGGCAGCGTCGTTATCAAATTTGCGCCGGGACATACGCCCGGGCATCAAATGCTGTTGCTTCGGCTAAAGAATACAGGACCGGTTTTACTGTCGGGGGACCTGTATCACTTTCCACAGGAGAAAATGCTCAACCGGTTTCCCGTATTCGATTTTGATAAAGAACAGACCCGCCGCAGTCGAATGGCAATTGACGACTTCCTGAAATCAACTGGTGCGTCACTGTGGATTCAGCATGACTTTGTCGCAAACAGTAAACTGAGAAAGTCCCCAGCATTTTATGACTGAAGTGGCGATCCCAAAGCCGACGTTCGCCAGCGTCAGCATCGGGTCAGCGGCGACGGCATCACTGCCGGGCAATCGATTGCCCATAATGGATTGACCAAGGCGACAGCCTGCCCTTAGGCGTGAAGTACGGCCACCCAGAGGAATATCCCGTGAATGCGCGAATCTGTGCCTTGCTGATGATTATTGGGTGCATTGGAACTTGCCCGGCATCAACGCCAAAAGCCCCTACGTCGATCGTCCGAGCGCAGCGCGCGGAGTACAACGCCGCGATTGCCGCCCACGATGCCGTGCGCCTGCGTACTTTCCTGGTGGATGACTATCATCTCATTCTAGGGTCGTCGGGTAACGTTGACAGCGGCGCGGATGCTGCAACTCGTGGCTACGCCGACGAAGAGTTCAAGGACCCGACGTTCGTCAGGTACCGACGCACGCCAACGTCCATTGTTACAGCCGCGTCCGGGAAGCGGATTGCGGAGACCGGGCGATTTGAGGGCTTGTGGAACAAGCCTGATGGGATAATGCGAAGGACCGGCATCTACCTCGCGATGTGGATCCCTTCGGCGGGAACTTGGCGCGTGAAATCGGAGGCATTCGTGACATTGGCGTGCACCGGCAGCAAGGCTTGCGACCAGGTAGACTAGACGTAGACGGGCGATCCGCGCCGAAAGCTGTCATTCACCACCGGCGGCAGAAGGTCAATGATGCCCATTCGTGGTAGCCGCCAATTTGAGCGCTGTTAAGTCGACTCGTTGAGGCCGATGACCGCGGGGCTGCCTACAAAGCTTGCCATGGTTCGATGTCTACGCGGAATCCCGGAATCCAGTGTAAAACAGGCAAAAACCCGGCCACGTCCAAATTCGGCCCACTGCATGCGCGGGCTCACCTCTTCGCGGCAACGATCGGCTGACCAAGCCTATCGGCCAGCCAGAGCTTGATCAGCGACTGCCGCGTCACCCCAAGTCGACGCGCTTCACGGTCAAGGGAATCCACCATCCAAGCAGGGAAGTCCACATTTACCCGCTTCGCATCCGTACCGATACGCCGAGCCCGGCTGAGATCAACGTGGTCAAGAATTTTCCCGCCAGACTCAAATTTGCGATCAAAGGTCTTCGCTTTCATAAAGTTCCACTTCCGCTCTTGAATGTTTCAGTGCATCAGCAACTTACGAAGCCATTCGCGCCAGGCCAAGGCGCTGGAGCCATTCGTCAAAAAAGCGAAATCGCTTCTGCCGCTGAATCCCGCCGCAAAGCCTCTAGTCACCTCTCTCGCCGAGATTCGTGAGAGAAATTCCAGGTGGAAGCTCGTCATCAACGACTCGGTGGAGTTCGACTCTTTATCCCCCGAGCGTATATTCAGGCTTGGAGTGCAAAGGCTCCGTGGCCTGAGTTGCGGCAGGTAGAACAGGGCCTCATTATTTGTCGTGCGCTCTGCGATTTGCTTAACGCTTCTGAGCTAAAGGGTAAGATTGCGTTTCGCGGCGGCACGGCTATTCACAAACTCCTATTCGAACAGCCGCTGCGCTATTCCGAGGATATCGATCTCGTACAAACGCGCGCCGAACCCATCGGCGCGACCGTCGATGCGATACGCGACGCGCTATCGTGGCTCGGGAAGTGCAATCGCGCGACGATGACGGGGACATCAACGTTCAGCCGTATGTATTCCAGGTCAGCGTGCTCTTCGGCCAGTGTGCCGACGATATTGGAGCGCCGCGAATCCGGATTGAGTAGCTTGTCGAGGGGCTTTAATGGATCTTCGATACTCATTGCCCGTCGTTGGAGCGAGAAGAGACCAGCAATCGGGGACTACGCGGCATCGCCGTCTTTTGTCTTGAGCCACGCGACGAGTTCTTCGCGAGTCAGGCCAAGGCCGCCGATGCGCGAACCGTCCAAGTTGGGGAGTTCAGCCAAAACGTCCTTCGTAAATTTGTCTCGGTGCAACGGCTCGATTTGCGATGGCATATGCGCTTCGATGTACGTGGGTGCCCGCGGTATGGGGACGTGCGCGCGAACCATATCCGCCACCAGCGAACGTCGCTGCGAACGGTAGGTCGCGGCGATCTCATCAAATCCGACCACGTCGACGAAGGTGTCAAATTGCAGGCATGAGCGTCGATAGGCCCAGCAGTAGACATCGACGAGCGCAGAGACGTCATTGAGTTCGTAAAGCACGATGGTCGCTTTCAAGTAGTCATTCTTGTCGACGTCCACGAACGACTGGGGCACGAAGTCATTTCTGATAAGGGGAATGATGGAGGCAAGGCGTGCGGTCCGTTTGTTCACATCCACGAACGCCTGGAGGTAGGAAATGTGTCCGAGCAAGAAAAAGCTTTGTTCGAAGGGGTCTTCAATGGCCTTTGCCTTGTCTATCAGTCGAGTGAGACGAATTGCAAGTCGCTCGCGACCCTCGAGCGGTGCGTACGTCGTACCGCTCACGGCAATGCCGTCATCACGGATTTGTCCCGCCATGCCCGGCCCAACCAGGCTGTCGGCCAGCAAGTAGTGAAGGGTCCGGATTGTCTCCTCGGAAACCTCCAGTTTTTCCACATTCTGAACCAGGTACCGGATCGCCTCCCGATGATTGAGGATCATGATGCGTTCCGCATTCGGTTTACCCGGCGCGGCGACGCCTTGAATGACGAGCTGTTCGGTATCGGCAAGCGTGTACGTGTTGCCCTCAAGTCGCGCGGAGTTGTAACTCAGGTCGATCAGCAAGCGGTTGTATATCTTTTGGATGTACGTACCTGCTTTGCCAAAAATGGGCGGCCGTTTGCCAAGCGCATGGAGTTCAGCGCGCTGGGCGGCCGACAGGTAGTACGTGCTGTTCGGAACGTAGCCGTCGATCCACGATTCCGAATACGTTGCCGGAGCTCGTGTATAGAGCGGCGCGTCTATGCGCCGAATCAACGCCGCGCTCTCGGGGGTAAAGATGGTTGCTGGGGTAGGGGTAGATGTCGGAGGGTTCCCAGCAGCGGCGGCGGGGTTGCGCCAGCGGTAGCGGGTGCCCTTGCGGTCGCCCGCGCGTTCGGCGGCGCCGTCATTGACGATTTCCGCCAGCCAGCGTCGCAGCGTTCGTTCAGGAACGCCGCCGACAACCGATCTGACCTGCGCGATGGAGAGCCAATCGCCGGGACGGTGAGCCAGAGCTGTCGCGACGTTAGTTTTATCGGCCATTTATCGGCCAATATATCGGCCATAAGGACCCTGTCAAGGGATATCGGCCATATATCGGCCACATATCGACCCAGCGGGAATTTATCGGCCAATTACGTCGGAAGTGGACGATCTCGAATTGTGGCACTCCAGATTGTGGCGCTACGCGATTCATAGAGGATTTCGTCGGCGGCTTTCCCGTTTTGCTTTGACTCAACTGTCTAGCATGACCGAGTATCCGCACTCCCACCCCCGGAACCGGTCGGCCGCAGGATCGCCCGTAAGGATGCTCCAGCAGCATGTGCTCATCGACTAAGACGGTTGCGGCCGCCGCGAGTTCGGTGCTGCCATACACTTCAACCAAATTCGCAGTGGGGAACATGGCATGGACGCGACGCAAAATGTCCGTCGCCGCCGGCGATCCACCGTGCACGATCCGCTGCAAGCTGTCCATCGCGCGCGGTGGGTCAACACTGGGCGTGCCGGCGACTGCCGTGCTGACCATCTTGAAAACGACGAGTCCGCTCGCCAGTGTGACAGTGCAAAGAGCGGCGGGTAGGCTGCAGCCGGTGCCGTCGCACCGTTTTCTCCGGCAGCCGCCGACGAATCGGCCCTTTACGTCGGAATGAGTCTTGGCCAATCGCGTTCCACCGTCACCGCGACCGATATGGTTCGGAAGTTGTCTGCTGCCGAATATCCACGAACATCGATTCGGAGTCGACGCACAAAACCGGTTTTCCGGCCTAAGCGGCGCCGGAATTCGCGTCGATCTGACGTCGCGCCTCGCATTGCGAGCCGAGTGGGAGCGTTACTTCGTCCCGCGGTATTCGCTCGACCTGGCGTCGGTCGGCGCACGCCTGAGATTCTAGTCGACCGGCAGCAGAAACTCGCGCATCAGGCGGTCAAGGTCCGTCTTCGGATCGCCTGTTTGCGCGGCTGCCGCGCGGCGCAGCCGCGCCAGCAATGGGTCGCGGTCGCGTCGGGGAACCACCGAATTCAACTCGTTCACCGTGTAACCGCCGAGCGCGTCCGCAAAGTCGGCGAGCCGGTCCATTTGATCTGCCGTGACAATGAGGATCGGCCAAACTTGGGCCGTTGCGTCGCGCGACGCGGTCACGATGCGGGTCCCGTCCGGACTGAACCGTGCACTCGTCAAAATATTTGCGTGACGCATCGGCGGACTCAGCGGGTGACCCGTGCGAGAATCCCAGAGCCGCGCCGTGCGATCCTCCGATGCCGTCACGACCCAAGCGCCATCCGGACTGAACCGAGCATCGACGACTTGGTCTTCATGAGGCAGCGGCGCCAGCAGCGCGACTCCGGTGCGCGCGTCCCAGATTCGCGCCGAGCGATCCGCGGAGGCAGTCACGATCCGGGTGCCGTCCGCGCTGAACTCGGCACTCCGAACCCGGTCGGCATGGCGCATCGGCTCCGAGAGCGGCTCGCCAGTGCGTGCATCCCAGACCCGCGCGGTATGGTCCCACGACGCAGTGACTATGCGCCCCCCGTCAGCGCTGAATCGAGCATCGACGACTTGATCTTCATGATGCATCGGCGCTCCCAATGCCGCACCCGTGCGTGCATCCCATACTCGAGCCGTACGATCGAGTGACGCGGTCACCACCCTCGTGCCATCCGGACTGAACTCGGCATACCGGACCCGGTCCGCATGGCGCATCGGATTCGTCACCGCCGCGCCCGTGTGCGAGTCCCAGACGCAAGAAGTGTGATCGGACGACGTCGTCACCACTCGAGTGCCGTCCGGACTGAATGCCGCGGTTCGAACTTGATCTTGGTGTCGCATCGGCGGCGCCGTCTCCAGGCCCGAGCGTGCATTCCAAATCCGGGCGGTGTGATCGTCCGAGGCAGTCACGACGCGCGCGCCGTCGGGGCTGAACTCGGCGCTGCGAACCTGATCTGCGTGACGCATCGGCGCTCCCAACTCCTCACCCGTACGCGCATCCCATATCCGTGCCGTATGATCGTCCGAAGCAGTGACCACCAGGGTGCCGTCGGGACTGAATTCGGCGCTCAGAACCCGCTCTTCGTGGCGCATTGCCGCGGCCAAAGGCCGTCCGCGTCGCGCGATCCAAATCCGCGCCGTATGATCGGCCGACGCCGTTACCATCCGGTTGCCGTCGGGGCTAAAGTGTACGTCCATGACCGAATCTTCATGGCGCATGGGAGTTCCGAGCGGCTGACCGGTACGCGCATCCCAAACCCGAGCGGTGTGATCGTTCGATCCTGTCGCGACGCGCGTGCCGTCCGGGCTGAACTGGGCGATAAACACCACATCTTCATGACGCAATGGCGCCGTTTGGGCTGCTCCTGTGCCTGCGTCCCAGATACGGGCCGTGTGGTCCCGCGACGTGGTTACGAGTCGCTTGCCGTCGGGACTGAATTGGACGTCGGTGACGACTCCTGCATGGAGCATCGGTACCGCAAGCGGCCGGCCGGTGAGCGCTTCCCACATCCGTCCTAGGTGATCTGACGATGCGGTTGCCACGCGCGTGCCGTCGGGATTGAACTGCGCAGCGAGAACGATATCGCGATGGTGCATCGCAGATCCGAGGGGCTTACCGGTACGTGCATCCCACACGCGGGCCGTGTGATCGTCCGAAGCAGTCACGACCCGCGTGCCATCCGGACTGAACTCGGCGTCGGTGACGGCGTCTTGATGACGCATCGGGGGCCCGAGTGGCGCGCCGGTGCGCGCATCCCACACGCGAGCTGTGAAATCTTGCGACGCCGTCACCACCCGTGTGCCGTCCGAACTGAACTGGGCGCTCCAAACCCGATCGGTGTGGCGCATCGGCTCCCCGATCGCCTGGCCCGTGGATGCATCCCACACTCGGGCGCTGTTGTCCACCGATGCGGTCAGCAACCATGCGCCGTCTGGACTGAACCGGGCCGAGTAGATTCGATCGTCATGGCGCACCGTTATGCCGAGCGCCTCGCCCGTGCGCGCATCCCATATCCGCGCCGTGCGATCGTCCGACGCCGTGACCACCCGTGTTCCGTCCGGACTGAACTCCGCGGACCAAACTTGATCTTCATGGCGCAGGGGCGCGCCGAGAGGTAGCCACCAAATATCCTGCCGCTGCAACCGCGATAGCAGGTCGGCGCCGAGGCTGAGATTGCTCGGATCCAACCGCACGGCATACGCAAGCTGTGCCAGCGACGCACTCAATTGCCCAAGCTCGCCGGACGCGTCGGCAGCCCGCTGCGCGGACAGCGCGCTCAGCTGGCGCACCTGTAGCTCGCGGGCCTGCGCTTTATGCGCCTCGTTCCGCGCAATTCCTGCTTGCCACAGAGCCGCGCCCAGTCCGACAATGAGGGCCAGGATGATCGCAGCGCAGGCTATTGCCGCCAGTCTATTTCGAATCAGGAATTTCTGCGATCGATACCAGAACGAATCCGGCTGCGCGAGTACAGCCAGCCCACCGAGATACCTGTCGATGTCCTGGATCAGCGCGTCGGCAGTCGCATAGCGCTCGCCGGGCGATTTCTTGAGGGCTTTCCGAACGATGGTATCGAGGTCGCCTGCGAGCATCTTGCGGAGTCTTTTGACCGTCGTGCCGCGCGCCGCCGCATGAGCTTCATCGCCTACCGCTTGGCTGGGCTTGGCCGGCTCGGTATGCAGAATGGCTTCTTCGAGTGCGCCGCGTGACTCGCGCTTGACTCGATACGGGCGCTGACCGCTCAGAAGCTCGAAGAGAATCACGCCGATGGAATAGATATCGGTAGCCGTGGTGATCGCATCGCCGGATATCTGCTCGGGCGAGGCGTACTCGGGCGTCAAGGCTCGCGCACCCAATTCGGTCAGCGGTGGGTCCGCCACACCTTCCTGCGGCAATAGTTTTGCGATGCCGAAGTCCAGGAGATGTACCTGGCCGGCTTCCGAGACGAGAATATTGGAGGGCTTGAGGTCTCGATGGATGATCAGGCGGCTATGCGCGTACTGCACGGCTTGCAGCACATGGCGGACGAGTCGCAGACGCTGCCGCACATCGAAACTGCAGCGGTCGCAGTATTCGGTGAGCGTCACGCCCTCGACGTATTCGAGCGCGAGGTACGGTTGTCCGCCGTCGGCGGCACCGGCATCGTACAGCCGCGCGATGTTCGGGTGCTCCAATCCGGCCAGGATGTCACGCTCGCGAGCGAAACGGTCCGTGTACGCCGGCCCATGCAGGTGGGCCAACGGCAACTTGAGCGCCACACTGCGCTTCATCGTGCCATCGATCCGCTTGGCAAGCCATACCGAGCTCATGCCTCCGTGGCCGAGTTCACGCTCGAGGATGTAGGGCCCGACACATCGGCCCGCGCGCCATTCCGAGAGCTCGGAGGCGGGCACATGCGGCGCGGATAAAAAAGTCGTGCCGTCGAGCTTGCAGGAATTCTCGATGACTTTTGCCAAGCCCGGCCGCAGTAGCGCGTATTGCGACGGCAGAGTTTGCAGCCACGCCGAGCGTCGCTCCACTGGCAACTCGAGGGCCGCACACAACAGTTCGGAGAATTGCGGCCAGAGCTCAGGTGGGCAGGGCAGCTTCGGCATGATTCCCAGGGGACAGACTATTGATTGAGATCGTACGCTGGAATCGGACAATAGGTTGACCGGTACGACGCGCTCAATCAGTCAACATCGTACGGAGCAGCGCGCGCGCGCGCTGCCAGTCGCGGCGCACCGTACGCTCGGTGAGGCCGAGCGCCTCGCCGATTTCCACTTCGGTCAAGCCGCCGAAGTAGCGCATCTCGACGACCTGTGCGAGCCGCGGCTCCACTTGCGCGAGGACCGTCAGTGCCGCATCGATTTGCAGCGGATCGTCCTCCGCGGACGCGGCTTCGCACACGTCGGTATTGAGCGTGATGCGGAGCGGGTCACCGCCACGCCGCGCAGCCTGTGCCTCGCGTACCAGATCGACGATGACCGAATGCATTACGCGCGCACTATAGGCAAAAAATTGGCCGCGGTGCTCGAGTTGCAGCGGTGCGGTCCCTGTCACCCGCATGTAGGCCTCGTTCACCAACGCCGTCGTATCGAGCAACGTGTGACGACCGCTACGCCGCAGCCGGGCGCGGGCGAGTTGCTTGAGATCTTCGTAAGCCGTGGACCACAGCGCGCCGACGGGGAGTCCTCCCGGCGGAGAGATTTCAATGGCTTTGTCCAGTTCATCGCTCACGACTACTCCCTGGCTCGCTTCCCAAGTATAGCGTCCGGTCAACTCGATGTCCGGTTTCTCCGGGTTTCCGCGTTGGGCAAGCCGATCGACTCATTTCGAGCACGGTTACCTCAGGGAGAGACAACGATGCCATTTTCAATATCTCAGGCGCCGCCCGATCGGCCGCGCATCCGTAACAACGCCCGCTCGATCATCGGCATGACCGCGTTGCTGGCAGCGTCCGTGCTGAACGTGAGTGCGCCGCTGCGTGCCGACGATATCGACGAAGATGGACACGGACCCAAGGATCCCGGCGTGAGAGGAGGTTATGTCAACACCGCCGGCATGCTCCAGCAACGAGGGATTCCGATTCCGGCGCCGCCCGTGATAGGTCGCAACCCGAGCAACGGAGCCAACATCCAAGCCAATGAACTCACTTCTTTTCGGGAGGGGATTTTGCGCGCCGGGCAGTTGGAGTCGACGTGCGATACCTGTGCCAGTGTGACGGATGGATCGCCGGTGACAGGCTTGGGCGAACTCGACCCCACATTCCCTCAATTCCACACCAATTCCAACGGCCTCGGTGCGCGTCACAACGCCGATCAATGCTTGCTCTGCCATGCTCAACCCACCTTGGGGGGCTCCGGCGGATTCATCGTGCCCAACCCCGGGCAGGCAAGGCCTCTGCCGCCGGAAAATCCCATGTTCCGTCTGATCCCGCAGCGCTTCGGCAAGCAAAATCTGGTGCCGTCGTTCGAACAGCAGTTCGGCCCCATTCGCGAGGTGCGCTTCAAATTCAATCCGGACGGCACGCGGGACGGCAGCGTGCATCAGTTATGGGTGGTAAGTGGAATCAACAATGACCCGACGATCGGCAACTGCAATATCGCCCAACCCGATTTCGCCGCCGAGCAGGCGGCCGGCAACTTGTCCTTTCGCATCCCCTTGCAGCTGTTCGGACTCGGCTTGATCGAGTCGATCCAAGACCGAGAAATTCTGCGCTCGCACCAGAGCACGGCAAAGCAGAGGGTGCAGCTGGGGATCAGCGGGCACCCCAATCGCAGCGGCAATGACAATACCATCACCCGTTTCGGCTGGAAAGCGCAGAACAAGTCCATCACGATGTTCGCTGCGGAGGCCTACAACGTGGAGATGGGAATCACCAATGAACTGTTTCCCACCGCCACGGAGGAGAATCCGCAGTGCAATGGTCCCAATAAACCTGCGCCGAACGACGTGACACGAACCAGTCTGGACGACAGCGGCAACCAAGCATTCAGCAATCCCAAGCACATGCTGGCGGATTGGATGCAGTTCCAGATGCTGATGCGTTTTATGGATGCGCCGCAGCCGGACGCACAGCCGAGTGCCAGTGCCGTCAAGGGTCGCCAGGTGTTCGATGACGTCGGTTGCGCCCTATGTCACTCGCCGCAAATGCGAACTGCGCCGGTGATGAACAGCGCCGTGCTGCAAAACCGACCGGTTGATCTGTTCTCGGATCTGCTCGTGCACCACATGGGCGTGCGTCTCGCGGACGAGGTCATCCAGGGGGCCGCGGGTCCCGACGAATTCCGAACGGCGCCGTTGTGGGGGGTGGGCCAGCGGATGTTCTTTCTTCACGACGGCCGCACGAGCGATCTGGCCGTCGCGATCAAAGAACATTTCTCGCCGGCCGTGCCGCAGTATCCCGCATCCGAAGCAAACGAGGTGGTGGAGAACTACCGGCACCTGTCGAAGCCGGACAAGCAGGCGTTGCTCGATTTCCTTCGCTCGCTGTGAAGTAGGCGGCCGTTGCCGCAGCA
>JBBRQO010000041.1:0-35101 GCA_038226325.1 Steroidobacterales bacterium
CCATTGACTTAAATCGACCGATGGGCGTGAACAGCAATAAAGTGCTGCTGCCGCTCGGATATGAAGTAGTGGGTTTGACAGTGCCGTCGCAGATCCTGACACAAGACGATGGCCGGATTGCCATCAGCTTCCTGCACGCCGGAAGCGGCGAAGCGCCGCTGGAGCTGCGGGCGGTCAAGGATGCACAGGTGGGAGCGGCGGCGCTGCCCAAACCCTTGTCCACGCAGCTGAGTTGGGAGGCACCGTTCAAAGGCGAGACCGAACAGGATCGGTTGTCGGAGCGTGCCCATCAGGACCGCGATATCGTCTACTTCCTGCAGCAACCCGACACCCACGCCTTCATGCTCTATCACGATTATACGGAGTCGCGGCCGGGGGTGAACGGCTACGCCAATGTGGTTCGCCAGGGTAGTTCGGCGAGCCACCCTTCGGCGACCGTGCTCGACACGGGAGAGCAATTGGAAGCGCTGGAGATGAGCGGCGCGGAAATGCTTCGGTCGAAGATCAACGCGGGTGAGGAAGTCGATCCCGCGGCGCGAGTGGTGGTGATTCCGTTCGCGTCGCTGCAAACCGGACAGACATTGCGGCTGCGCATTGCCGAGACCTACACCGCCCCGGTGAGCTACAGACTGGACGGGGAGGAATTGGTGTTCGATCGTAGCTTGGGGAGACCGCGCAACGCCGTGGTGCTGCCCGCCGGCTGGTATTGCACCTTCAGTGCCGCTCCTGCCACCGTGAGCCGGCTACCCGACGGACGGGTGCGCCTTGATTATTGGGATGATCGGCCTGAAGCCGTCGATGTGCTGCTGAAAGCCAGGCGGCGAGTCAGCGCATCCGACGAAACGATGGTCCACGATCTGGTCCTGCGCAACGGCACCCTCTACGATGGCTCTGGCCGGGCCCCCTACCGGGGAGACGTGGCCATCGATGCCGATCGCATAACCTATGTCGGGCCCCACCGGGACCTATCGGCTCACACATACATCGACGTCAAAGGCCAGGCCATTGCGCCGGGCTTCATCAATATGCTCGCGCACCCCGAAGACTCGCTGTTTGCCGATGGGCGCGCCCTGAGCGATTTGATGCAGGGCGTGACACTCGAAGTGATGGGCGAATTCTCGATGGGGCCGCTCAATCAAAAAATGCAGGAGTTGATGGCAGCACGTCAGGACGACATCAAGTATCCAGTTACGTGGACCTCTCTGGGGCAGTACTTGGAAACCCTGGAGCGGCGCGGCATCAGTCCCAATGTGGCGTCCTTCGTCGGAGCCTCGACGGTACGCAGCGTCGTACTGGGTGAAGGCGATGTGCAGCCCTCGCCCGCGCAGCTCGACCAGATGCGTACGCTGGTGCAGCAGGCCATGGAAGAGGGGGCGCTGGGCCTGACCACCATGCTCATCTATGCACCGGCGACCTACGCCAAGACTCCCGAACTCATCGCGCTTGCCCAAGAATCCGCCCGCTGCGGAGGCATGTACACAGTCCACATGCGCAGCGAAGGTGATCGCATAGAAGCCGCCCTTCAGGAAACCATCGACATCGCCAAGGCGAGCGGTGCGCCTGCGGAGGTCTACCACCTCAAACTCGCGGGCAAGGATAATTGGGGCAAGCTGGATCGTGTAATCGCCATGGTGGACGCGGGGCGGGCTTCTGGTATCCGCATTTCGGCCGACATGTACACCTATACCGCCGGCGCCACGGGGCTGGATGCAGCCATGCCCGCATGGGTGCAGGACGGCGGTCTGGAGGCCTGGATTGCACGTCTGAAAGATCCCGCGGTGCGCGCAAAAGTAATCGCCGACATGCGTAACCCGCACCCCGCTACTTGGGAGAATCTTCTGGCCGCGTCGGGCGCCGACGGCACCTTGCTGCTGGCGTTCAAGAACCCGAAGCTCAAGCCCCTCACCGGCAAGAGCCTGGCCGAGGTCGCAAAAATGCGCGGCGTCAGCCCCGAAGACGCCGCCATCGACTTGGTCATCGAAGATGGCTCTCGCGTAGGCATCGCCTACTTTTTGATGAACGAGGACAATATCCGCCGCCAAGTCGCACTGCCCTGGGTAAGTTTCGGTTCCGACGAAGCCGGCGACGCGCCCGAAGGAGTATTCCTGCTATCGGCGGCGCATCCGCGCGCATATGGCAATTTCGCGCGAGTATTCGCCGAATATGTGCGCAAGGACGCTGTGCTGAGCGTGGAACAGGCGGTGCGCAAGCTCGCCACCCTGCCCGCTGACAATCTGTCCTTACCCGATCGCGGCCGCCTCACCGCCGGCGCCTTTGCGGACATCGTGGTTTTCGATCCAAACACCATCCAAGACCACGCGACCTACGCCAAATCGCATCAATTGAGCACGGGAGTCAGCTACGTCATCGTCAACGGCAAGCTCGCCGTCAAGGACGGAGCACCGACCGGCGCGGCCACCGGCCGAGTAGTGCGTGGCCGAGCCTGGACCGCAGCGACTGGCGGCGGCTGCCGCGCCGCAGCGAAGGATTGGACCTGGTCCAAATAACAGTAACCTCGCAGCAATGTTACGGAGCTGTCTCGGCAGCCGGATAGACGATGCCGTTCTTCATCACGAAGCGCACCTGCTCCAGACGCGTGACGTCGGCGAGAGGATCGCCGGGCACTGCCACAATGTCCGCGAGCTTGCCAGCTTCAATGCTGCCGAGCTTGTCGGTCCAACCTAGAAGTTCCGCGCCGGCTAGAGTCGCTGACCGCAGCGCCTGTTCCGGCGTCATGCCGAATTTCACCATCCAGCCAAACTCGCGTGCCGGATTGATGTGCCAGTCGAAACCGCCGATGTCCGTGCCAAATGCAATCTTCACACCGGCCTTGAGCGCTCGGCGAAAGGTCTTTTCGTGTATCTCGCCCATCTGCTTCCAGACAGGTGCGCCCGCCTGAGCGCGACCCTCGGCTACGTACTCACCCACATAGATCGTAGGTACGTAGAAAATTCCCTTCTGCACCATGGTTCGAATGTCCTCATCGGCAATGTAATTGCCGTGCTCGATAGAATCGACACCGGCTTCCACAGAATTGTGCACGCCCTGACGCGCCATGGCGTGCGAAGCGATCTTGTGGCGCTGCCGATGCGTCTCATCCACGATGGCACGCAGTTCCTCGAGCGTGAACGTGGGAATGTCGTCCAGCGTCCCGTCGGGCTGCACCTTGTAGCTGCGGTCCGAATACACTTTGATCCAGTCGGCCCCGTGATAAATTTGCTCGCGCACGGCGCGGCGTCCGTCGTCCGCTCCGTCCACTTCCTGTACCCCCTTCGGCACGACGATGCCGGGCGCGTAGCCGATGAGCGGATAGGCGCCGGTGACATCCATGGAGCGCGTCGCCACTTGCATCCGCGGACCCGGAATCACGCCGCGTTCGATGGCATTCTTGACGTCGACATCTGCGTAGCCTGCGCCCTCGGTCTCCAGATCCCGTATCGAGGTAAAACCCCAGGACAGCATGCGGCGAGCGTTCACAGTAGCCAAGATCGTGCGGTATTCGGGCGACTGCTTCAGCAACTGCTCATCGTAATCGGCGGCCGTGATGTCCCCCTGTAGCAGCACATGCGTGTGGCTGTCGATGAGCCCCGGCAAGCAGGTCAATTGCGACAGGTCGATCACTTTGCCGTCGGGGACGGTAGCGCCCGCAGGCCGCACCGAGACAATTTGCGCGCCGCGTACTTCAATGAGTGAAGGACCCAAAGTCCTGCCGCCGCGGCCGTCCCACAGCGCGCCGCATTTCAGCCAGGTCGTGCTCACGGCGTTTTGGACAGTGATCGCCGGCGTGTCGGCACGCGCCGGCTCTGTCGCGACACTCGCGGCGTAAGCGATCGCGACCAGCGTCGCGAATCGAGCGGCGGAAGTGCGCCGGGAAATGCGGCCTATCGAACCTCGATGAGACATGCAGGGTTTCTTCCTTAGGCGTGACGAAGGTTATGCAATATTAACTGAGTGTATTGCGCCACTATTTTGCCACGCCCGCTGCAAGTACTACCAGCATTTGCGCGTTGCCGTCCGGCGGCCGCTGGGAGGCGGAAATTATGTGTAATATTGCTTGAACAATTGGCGCTTTCCCGGAGATCAGTAATGAGCGGACGGACAGTCGATAAACAGAATCGCCGTGGACTGCTGATTATGGCGGCGGCCGCCGGCGCTACATTTGCCATGCCGCGCTTCGTGCGGGCCGGCGCGCGCGGCAAGGGCAGCGATGCAATGTTCGGCGGCGACCTGACCTCAGTCCGGGAGACCATTCTGCCATCCAAAGCTACCGCCAAGCTCGATTTCCGTCTGGTGCCAGATCAGACCGCCGCGGATGCCGAGGCCAAGCTCAAGGCGCATCTCGCCAAGCGCGGCTACGGCGACATCGAGGTCAAGGTCACCGGCGGTTACGACCCTACGCAAACGGATGAGAATTCATCGCTGATCAAGGCATCGACTTCCGTATACCAGCATGAGGGCATGCCGGTCAGCTTGTCGCCGCGTCTCGCCGGATCGTGGCCTGGCTGTGTCTTCACCGGTGCGCCCGTCAATCTACCGGCCGGCCATTTCGGCACCGGTCACGGCAGCCGTGCACACGCGCCGGACGAATACTACGTGATCGAGTCGAGCAATCCGGCGGTGCAAGGCATGGCAGAGGCGACTCTATCCTATGTCATGCATTTGTACGCGCTGGCGTCGGTGTGACCTCGCGACGCGCGCCTCATTCGACGACGACTTCACTGATCTGCATAACCGGAGACAAGTCCGTGTAATTAGGGATGTCGGCCATGATCTCGTTGGCGTGCGGACCGAAACCAGCTTGGAATGCCGGGACGGAATCGCAGAAAATATGGCACATGCCGATGTAGGTCGCGGCTGAACCCGGAGTGCCGCCCGCAAGTCCCTTGTCTACCGTGTAATACTTGCAGCTCTCGCCCATGCGGCTCTTGACCAGCGGCATGTGCTTATCGCGGTAATACGCGTGATCGAATCGTGCGCCGGGCGTGTTGGGGTACATGACGCTGACTTTGATCATACTTCGGTTCCTTGCTGCAGACATTTAACTGGGGGCTTCATGCGGAAGTTTATCTGTTTGATTCTGGTTTTGTCTTTGGCAGGCTGTGCCGTCTGCAAAAGCTCGGATTCGCCCGAAGTGTGCAGGACCAAGCACCGCAATCACTCGCAGCCGCGGCTTTGACGCGAGCGTTGGGAATCGGCGCGAATCGCTATTTCTTGGCCGGCCCCACGTTCGAGGAAAACATGTCGCGCAGCAGCTGCCAATTGCCGCCGGCGCGCCGCCACACGACGATGTACTTGCCATGGTCGAGCGCCTTGCCCGACGCGTCGCGCAGCTCGTACTGACCCACTTCCGTTGCCGTCGAGCCATGGCCGAAAATCTCGACCGTCTTGAGTTCTATCGCGGCAACACCGGAATCCATCGCACTCTGCCAAAACTTCTGAATCGCCTCCCTGCCTTTGACGGGTTCGCCGCCGGGCGGCAGCACTTGACCTCCCGCAGCATACAACGCCGTTAGAGCTGCGCCGTCGTGCTGGGCCACCGCGGCCGCAAATTGCGCGTTGGCCGCTTCGATCGCAGGCCGAACCTCTTCGGCAGGGGCCGCCTGAACGAGAACTGCAAAAAGAGCAATCACGATTGTCGCGCAGCCACGCTGCAGGCGCATTGTTCTCATTTGGATACTCCAATTTCTGTGTAAACGCCACGAGGGGTCCCAGCCACAGCTTGCCATCGCCGGCTCACAAAATATAGCCTCACCGCGGCACGCCGTCAGCGGTAGCCGTCGCCGGCACGGCCTTATGCAACTCCTCCAGCCGTGCATGCAGGTACTCGGTGAAAAAGCCATGCACAGCAGCAGGCAGAACAAGCACATGAACAGCGAATGAGAAGTCTCAAAGTCCAGCAGTCGGTCGGTTGCTACGACCGCCGTGCATCTTTCCGATTCGTATGGAAAATCCTAAGGAGTCGACTGACTAACAATGGGCGGATGCGAGTTATGGTCGGAAGTCTCTGGCGACTGTGACTCAGGCGCCGGCGGCGCCGGCTCTACGGGCACCAGCGGCAGGTGATAAACGTCCACCTTCGTCTTCGCTTCCTGTTCCTTGCGCTGCTTTTCTTGATTGGTTCGCAATTGATCGCGACTGCGCTCGAAATCCTCCGCGCGCTTTGCCTCTTTGACCGGATCGCTTTGGCTGGCCAGGCGCTCGATGGCGATGCGCGCGTTCAAGCAATCGGTATCGGTGCGCGCCTTGGATTGGTTCTGATTGCACTTCATGAGCACGCCGTCGAGCAACACGCGATCTTCCATGAGGTCGGCGACCGTCATAGGCGGAATACGCCGCGGGCTACAGGCTGCCGTGGCCAAAATGACGGCACCCAGACACCCGCAGGCGACGATGAATCTCTTTGCAATTGGCATGCAGCTTCCCACGCGCAATGGTACCCAAATGCGGCGGCTGCGCGGCCTCGGAGGCTGTGACGCATCTCACGGCTTGACAATGTTGTTGGGCATCAGCCTGAGGCGAAGCCCGAACTGTGGCGTTTTGGCTGCAGGTTTGACCCAATTGCAGCGCATGTGTACCGTTCCCCAAATGCCTACGCCCAAAGCCGCAAAAGAAGCGCAACCCGATTTTGAGACGGCCATGCGCGACCTCGAGGATCTGGTGGAACGCCTCGAACAGGGTGATTTGCCGCTCGAAGAAAGCTTGGCGGCCTTTGAGCGCGGCGTCATGCTGACTCGCGCCTGTCAGACCGCACTCAAAGAAGCGGAACAAAAGGTCGAGATCTTGCTTAAAAAGGCCGGTGAGCCCGCAATTGAAGACTTCACTCCCGACGAATCCAAAGCCGGCTGAGGTTGGCGTCGTGCGCACGGATGCTCTGGAGGCGCGGCTGCGCGACTATCAATCGCGCGTGCAAGCCTATCTGGGCACGGTATTGCCGGCTGCTGACTTAAGTCCGCAGCGCCTGCATGCCGCCCAGCGCTACGCGGTGCTAAGTGGCGGTAAACGGCTGCGGCCGCTGCTCGTGTACTGCACCGGAGAAGCACTCGGTGTGGCCGTAGGCTCCTTGGATGCGCCTGCCGCCGCGGTTGAGCTCATTCACTCGTATTCCCTGGTGCACGACGATCTGCCGTCGATGGACGATGACGACCTACGCCGCGGCCGGCCCACCACCCATCGCGCCTTCGACGAAGCCACCGCCATACTCGCGGGCGATGCACTGCAGGTACTGGCGTTCTCGCTGCTGGCACGCGATCGCGCGCCCGGCGTGAGTTTCGAGGCACGCCTGAAGATGATTCAGATTCTTGCGGATGCGAGCGGCACCGGGGGCATGGCGGGTGGCCAAGCCTTGGATCTGTCCGCAGTGGGCCGCGCGCTCAGTTTGGAGGATCTCGAAGCCATGCATCGTCTGAAGACTGGGGCGCTGATCCGTGCCAGCGTGCTGCTGGCGGCTGCGTGCGCACCCGCCCTGACGCCGCACGAATGGGACGCGCTTGACGGCTATGCGCAGGATATCGGTCTGGCATTTCAAATCCAAGATGACATCCTCGATGTCGAGGGAAACACGCAGGATCTCGGCAAGACCATAGGCGCCGATGCCGCCAGGGCCAAACCGACCTACCCCAGCGTTCTTGGCCTCGAAACGGCCAAGCTTCGCGCACGCGAACTGCAGCGCCGCGCCTGTGACCGCCTGGCGCCCTTCGGCGGCCGTGCGCAGATCCTGGCGTGGCTGGCCACCTACGTCGTGGATCGTCGGGTTTAGCGCGCTTGTAGGGGCGCGGCGCACGCCTGGCGGTTACCGCCTACCCCTTGAGTTTCAGCCCAAGCTCGCCTGAATCGTCTAAAATTATTGGAATTCGCGGATTCGGCTCCATGTAGCCCGGATAGCCCCAGCAGGAACACCGAAATGAACGTCGCCGTCCCCGTCAAAAAGCCCAAAGTGCAGTCCGTGGAGGATGTGCAGGGCCATGCCGACACACGGCAAATACCGATCAACAAAGTCGGCATCAAGGATATCTACCACCCGGTCAAGGTTAAAGATCGCGCCCGCGGCGAGCAGCACACGGTCGCGAATTTCAACATGTATGTAAATTTGCCGCATAACTTCAAGGGCACACACATGTCGCGGTTCGTCGAGATTTTGCATCGGCACGAGCGTGAGATATCCGTCGATTCCTTTGGCAAGATGCTCAAGGAAATGACCGAGCACCTGGACGCCAGCGCCGGGCACGTCGAAATGACCTTCCCCTACTTCGTCATGAAAAAGGCCCCGGTCACGGGCGTCGAGAGCCTGATGAATTACCAGGCAACCATTTTCGGTGAGCATCGCGACGGGAAAACCGAAGTCTGGCTGAAAGTGGTGGTGCCGACCACCAGCCTATGCCCCTGCTCGAAGAAAATTTCCGACTACGGCGCGCACAATCAGCGCGCGCACATCACCTTGACGGCGAAACTGGTCGAGCACATGTGGCTGGAAGACCTGATCGACATCGCCGAACGCGAAGCCTCCTGCGAAGTCTACGGGATCTTGAAGCGCCCCGACGAGAAGTACGTGACCGAGCGCGCCTACGATAATCCTAAATTCGTCGAAGATACGGTGCGGGACGTGGCCGTGGCCCTTAACAAGGACCCGCGCGTGCGCGCCTACGTGGTCGAAGCGGAGAACTTCGAGTCGATTCACAATCACTCGGCATACGCGATGATCGAGTTCGAGAAAGAGGCGGCGGCATAGCTAGGAGGCGCTGGGAACTCCCCTCTCGGCACTCTGTAGTCGCCCGATCATATTGCGCAGAAACACCTGATTGAAACGCAGCTGGCACTCGGCTGATACCTGTTCGAGCAACGTGGAGCTGACTTTCATCACCGTCACCGGGCCCGATGCATTGATGGTGGCCGTGCGCTTCGCGCCGCGTACGTAACTGGTTTCGCCGAAGCAATCTCCGACTTCTAGATACCCCAGCGCACGTCCGAGACGCTGCACACTCACGCGCCCTTGCACGATGATGTAGAAGCGGTCGTCCATTTCCCCTTCCTTGACGATCTCCTCAGCGTCGGCGTAGTCCTGCCAGCTGCTGGCGCGCAGAACTTCCCAAATCTCACCATGCGAGAATTCGTGGAAGAATTTCAGCTTGCGCAGCAGGCTGAACTGCTCCTGCTGGTCGATGCGGTTGTATTGCGCGCGCAATTTCTGGTGCACGCGGGTCAATTCGGCCGCAAAATCCAGTCCGGTCTTATAGCGCTTTTCCGGATCCTTCTGCAGCGCCATCGCAGTGACGTTCTCGAGCTCTTCGGGTATTTCGGGACGTAGGGTATGAATCGGCGGCGGCGTCGCGAACACGATCTGGTGCAACAACTTTTGCAGGTTGCCGGCGCGAAACGGCCGGGTGCCGGTCAGAAGCTCGTACATCACGGCTCCCAGCGAGTACAGGTCAGAGCGATTGGTGAGTTCGATCGACTGCACCTGCTCCGGGGACATATAAGAGGGGCTGCCGGCAATCCCCTCGATGCGCGAGATTTCCGAGTCGGCCACCAAAGCGATCCCGAAGTCGATAATGCGCACATCGCTGTCAAGCGTAAGCATGATGTTGCTGGGCTTGATGTCGCGGTGAATCACGCCGCGGCTGTGCGCATAGTGCAACGCCCGCGCCGCCTTGTAGACCAGCTCCACCACATCATCGATGCGCAACAGATTATCCGGGCGGCAATAAGCCGCCAGGGTGCGGGCGCCGTGTACATGCTCGGTGACGATGTAGCAGTGCCCGTTCTCCTCGCCTGCATCGTAGATCGGCAGAATATTCGGATGCTGCAACATGCCGACCATGTGCGCTTCGGACAGGAACATCTTGCGCGCGATCTTTTTACGATTTTCATCGCCGCTGGCGTCGACGTTGTACACCTTGATGGCGACGTCGCGACCGTAGTACGGATCATGTGAGAGATATACGACACCCGTACTGCCGCGTCCAACCTCGTTGATAATCACGTACTTGCCGATCTTCTCGGGCAAGGAGTTGCGGCCGTTCGGGGATTTCGCGTGGGTGGTGAGGCGGTTGTTGCTCAAGGGTGCGCAGCGTCTATTCAACTGGATGACGCCGAAGGATACTGGTGCGACCCGAGCTAAACTGTGATTTGGGTCGAGGCTTGGGCGAAGTGATCATAACCGCCCGTAGCGGGCTGGAAATCGCGTCCATCTAGCGACCACGTCACACCGCTGCCGGCCTGTAATTCGCCCACCTGGGTCAATCTTAGGTCCAATCGTGACGCCGCCACCTGTAGAGCGGCGAAGCGCGCGGCCGGCACCGCCAGCAACAATTCGTAGTCATCGCCTGCGGCCAACGCCCACTCGCGCGCCTGACCGGCAGTGACTGCCGTCTGCAGTGCATCCGATAGGGGCAGGCGCTCGACTGCCACGCGCGCGGCGAGACCGCTGGCCTGCGCCAGTTTCGGCAAATCGCCCACTAGCCCGTCGGACAGGTCCATGGCGGCGCTCGCGATTCCGCGCGCGGCCAACCCGAACCGCACCCTGGGGCTCGGGTAGTCGAAACGCTGGATGAGCGCCGCGGTCGTGGCATCGGATATCGCCGCCGTTCGCCCGGTGGCAAAGGCGAGTCCCGCGCCGGCATCGCCCAAGGTGCCGGTGACTGCCAATAGGTCGCCAGCGCGAGCGGTGTCGCGACGCAGCGCCATGCCGCGAGGCACATGTCCCAATACTTGAACGCTCACCGTCAGGGGGCCCTGGGTGGTGTCACCGCCGACCAGCGCTACGCCGTGCTCATCTGCCAGATCGAGCAGTCCGGCGGAAAAACCTTCCAGCCATTGGGCATCGGCGCTCGGCAGCGTCAGCGCCAGCGTTGCCCAAGCGGGGGTAGCGCCCATGGCGGCCAGATCGCTCAAATTAACGGCGAGGGCACGATGACCGATGGAACGCGCATGCGTGCTTGGCGGGAAATGACGTCCCGCCACGATGGTGTCCACGGCAGCGATCAATTCCGTATTGGGCGGCAACGACAGCACCGCCGCGTCATCGCCGATCCCGAGAATCACGCCGGATTCAACAGCGCCGCGCACCTGTGTCCGGCGCACGAAATAGCGCCGAATCAATTCGAACTCGCCGAGAGGGTGCCCCTCGCCGTTCATATCGCTAGTTGCAGGGCTGGCCGTACTCGTCCGGCCGCAATTCCCGCGCGGCACGATCCAATACGGCATTGACGAATTTATGCCCGTCTGTAGCGCCGAATTGCTTGCCGAGCTGCACGGCCTCGGCAAGCGCCACCCGGTACGGCAGATCCATGCAGGATGTCAGTTCATGAAGTCCCAACCACAACACCGCATGTTCCAGGGGATCGAGCTCGGCCGGAGGAATCTCGCAGAGCAGCGCGAGCCTCGTATCCAGAGCCTCGCGATGCGGCGCAATCGCAGCAATCAGTTCTCGAAAATAGCTGAGGTCCGCGCGATCCGACTCCGGATCCGTCTCGAATTGCTTCTGCGTGTCCGACAAGGAACGGGGATTGAGCTGCAACTGGTACAACGCCTGCACCGCCAGTCGTCGCGCGAGGCTACGCGCCCGCCGTGAGCCGACGGTCGTCGTCGCATCCTTGGGGCGCTTCGCGGCCATGAACTTTATGTATCCAGGCGGCGCAAAAGATTGGCCATTTCAAGCGCCACCATCGCGGCGTCCGCGCCCTTGTTGCCGGCCTTGCCTCCGGCACGGTCCACGGCCTGCTCCATGGTGTCGGTAGTCAACACACCGAAGGCAACCGGCACCCCCGTTTCGAGCGCAATACGTGCAATACCGCCGGCGCATTCTCCCGCAACATAGTCGAAATGCGGCGTATGGCCGCGGATCACGGCGCCCAAGGCAATGATCGCCTCGTAGCGGCGAGATAGCGCCAGCTTGCGCACCACGACCGGTATATCGAACGCGCCCGGGACGCGCACGATCTCCATCTGCTTCTCGCCCACCCCATGGCGCTTCAGCGCATCCAGAGCGCCGCGCACCAGCGGCTCCACGACGAATTCATTGAAGCGGGCCGCGACGATCGCGAAACGCAGATCGCGCGCCAGCAATTCACCCTCGACTATTTTTGGCTGATCGTTAGGCACAAGACTTTCCTCGCAAGGTGGGCGCCGAAGTATAGCCTCCGCAGAGCCTATTCGCCGCCATCGACATAGCTGGTCACTTCCAAATCGAAAGCGGCGAGGCCCTGCAGCTGCTTGGGCGCGCTCAGTACACGCATGCGCTTTAGGCCCAAATCCTTGAGAATTTGTGCGCCGATACCATAGGTGCGGATCACGGTGGCGCCGGGATGGCGGGTATTCGCATTCTTGGGGTCGAGCAGCCGCACGCTGTCCATGAAATTCCGCGCCGTCTCCTCCGGTCGCAGTATGACGATGACTCCCGACGGTTCACCGGCGACACGGCGCATGGCTGCGCGCAGCGGCCAACCCAGTTTCTCGTTGCGAACGCCGATGACGTCGCGCAGCATGTCCTTGATGTGTACGCGCACCAGCGGCGGCAGGTCGGAGTTCAAGTCGCCTTTGACCAGGGCGATGTGCACAGTCTTGTTGACATGGTCCTCGTAGCAGGACAGTTGGAAAGTGCCGTATTCGGTGTCGACGGTATCCTCGTAAATGCGCTCCACCGAGCGCTCATTTTTCAAGCGGTAGCGAATCAGATCCGCAATGGTGCCGATCTTCAAGCCATGCGATTTCGCAAACAGCTCAAGGTCGGGTCGGCGCGCCATGGTGCCATCCTCATTGAGAATCTCGACGATCATGGCGGCTGGAGAGAATCCCGCCAGACGCGCCAGGTCGCAACCGGCCTCGGTGTGGCCGGCTCGGGTCAGCACGCCGCCGGGTTGCGCCATCAGCGGAAATACATGTCCCGGCTGGCGCAGGTCCTCCGGTCTGGCATTCGGGCCGACCGCGGTCTTGACGGTATGCGCGCGATCGTGCGCGGATATCCCCGTGGTCACGCCCTCCGCGGCCTCGATTGACAGAGTGAAATTGGTGCGATGCGTGCTGTCGGTGTCGCTCACCATCAGCGGCAGGCGCAACTGGCGGCAGCGCTCGCGGGTCAGCGTGAGGCAGATGAGGCCGCGGCCGTAGCGCGCCATGAAGTTCACGTCCTGCGGACGGACCTTGTCTGCCGCCATGATCAGGTCGCCTTCGTTTTCCCGATCCTCGTCATCCATGATCACCGCCATCTTGCCGTGGCGCAGGTCCTCGAGAATCTCGTCAATGGTGTTGAATGCGGGCATTGAAACTACTCTTCGGTTTTTGACATGAGCCGTTCCAGATAACGGGCAATCACGTCGATTTCGATATTGACGCCGTCGTCGGCTTTGAGCTCACCCAGTGTGGTGACCTTAAGCGTATGCGGAATGATATTGACGTCGAAGTGCCGGCCGTCCACGTTGTTGACCGTGAGGCTCACTCCATTGACGCATATCGAGCCCTTCGGCGCCACGAAGCGCATCAGCGCCACCGGCAACTCGAATTCCAAGCGCCATGACCTGGCATCCTGAACCAGAGTCCGCAATTTACCGACCGCATCGACATGGCCGCTCACCATATGGCCGCCCAGTGCATCGCCCGCACGCAAGCTCGGCTCCAAATTAACCTTCGAGCCGGCGCTTAATTTCCCCAAAGTGGTCCTCGCCATAGTCTCGCGCGATACATCGGCAAAAAAACTCGCACCTTGCTTGCGGGCCACGGTCAAGCACGCGCCCTGCACGCTGACGCTGTCGCCCAACGCCATGCGCGAATCCTCGAGCGCAGTTGCATCGATTCCCATTTCCAAGTCGCCGCCCTTCTCCGTCAAGGAGATGAGGCGGCCGGTGGCGATGATGATTCCGGTAAACATGATGGGGAACGTGTCTCCTAGCTCTTCTTTGGAATCAAAATGAGCCGCAGGTCATCGCCGAAGCGCCGCACATCGTGAATGTCGAAGGCCGGCAGCGAGCCCGACGGCCCCATTCCGCTGACGTGCAGCAGCGGCGCTGCATCGGCGCCGAGCAGAGTCGGGGCGATGTACAGCACCAGTTCATCGACGAGGCCCGCCGACACGAAGGCGCCGGCCAGCCGCGGCCCGCACTCCACCAATAATTCGTTGATCTCGAGTTCGGCCAAACGTGCAGCAACTGCGCGCAAGTCCAAGCCGCCGGCCGCCCGGGGTAGGCGCTCGACTCGCGCCGAACTCTCCGAACGCAGCGGCGCGTCTGTTGCGGCAAATACCAAGGCCCCCTCACCGTGGAACAGTTTGGCGCTGGTGGCACAGGACAGCATGGGGTCAAGCAACACCCGCAGGGGCTGCCGGACACAAGGGCCGTAGGCCAAACGCACATCGAGCCGCGGATCATCGACACGCACCGTGCCCGCCCCGGTGAGTATTGCGCCGCTGCGCGCCCGCCAGGCCTGCACGTCGGTACGCGATGCCTCGCCGCTGATCCACAGCCGGCCGCCGCCGGCCGGCGCGGTACGCGCATCCAAGCTCATGGCCAGCTTCAATCGTACCCAGGGACGCCGGCGCTCGAAACGTGAAAAAAAGCCCACATTCAGCTCGCGTGCCTCGGCGGCGAGCACACCCGCTGACACGGCAATGCCGGCGGCTCGCAAGCGTTCGAGGCCGGCACCGGCGACGCGCGGGTTCGGATCGACGCTCGCGCACACCACCCGCGCCACACCCGCCGCAAGCAGCGCGTCGGCACACGGCGGCGTACGGCCTGTGTGACTGCAGGGCTCGAGCGTGACATACACCGTGCTGCCGCGGGCTAGCGGGCCGGCAGCACGCAGCGCCAGCACCTCCGCATGCGGTTCGCCCGCGCGCACATGCCAGCCCTCGCCGAGGACTCGCCCGTCGCGCACGATCACACTGCCGACTCGCGGATTCGGATCGGTGGTGTACAAGCCGCGCGCGGCGAGCTCGAGCGCCTGTGCCATGTGCGCGCAGTCTTGCTCCGTCATTTGTCCTTGCCTATTTCATCGCCGGGAAGCAGCGGCAGCTGATCCTTGCTCGGCTCACGCCGGCGCTTATGGCGGCGCAATTGATCGATTTCCGTGCGAAATGCCTCGACATCTTGAAAGCTGCGGTAAACCGAGGCGAAGCGCACATAGCCCACCTCGTCCAGATGCCGCAGCTCCTCCATGACCATTTCGCCGATGCTGCGCGAGGCGATCTCGCGTTCTCCCAAGCTGCGCAGCTTATGGCAAATTGTCGCCACCGCGGCTTCGATCGCATCCCGGCCGACGGGACGCTTCTCGAGCGCCTTCTGCATCCCATGGAGCAATTTATTCTCGTCAAAGGGCTCGCGGCTGCGATCACCCTTGACGACGGTGGGCAGCAGCAATTCGGCTGCCTCGAAGGTGGTAAAGCGCTCGGTGCATTCCAGACATTCGCGTCGCCGGCGAATTTGCCGCCCCTCGCCCGCGAGGCGCGAGTCGATAACTTTAGTCTCCGAGTGGCCGCAAAAAGGACAATGCATGAGCGCGGTTGCTAGCCATACACGGGGAATCGCTTACAAATCTTCGACACCTCGGCTCGTGCTCGATCCACCGCCGATTCGTCGCCCATATGGTCCAGCACGTCCGCGATCCAATTTGTCAACTGTTCGACTTCGGGCTCCTTGAAGCCGCGGGTGGTAACGGCAGGGGTGCCGATGCGCAAGCCGCTGCTGATGGCCGGTGGCCGCGGATCGTTGGGCACTGCGTTTTTGTTGACCGTGATATGCGCGCGGCCGAGCGCCGCATCGGCATCTTTGCCCGTAATGTTTTTGTCGATGAGATCGAGCAGGAACAAATGATTATCCGTGCCGCCGGAGACGATTTTATAGCCGCGTTTCTGCAATACCTTGGTCATGACTCTTGCATTGGTGACCACCTGCGCGGAATAGACTTTGAACTCAGGTTGCAACGCCTCGAGAAAGGCAACGGCCTTGGCCGCAATCACGTGCATCAATGGACCACCTTGAGTGCCCGGAAACACCATGGAATTGAATTTCTTGTGCAACTCGGGGTGCGGCCGCGCCAAGATCAATCCGCCACGCGGGCCGCGCAAGGTCTTGTGGGTGGTGGTGGTCACTACATCGGCGATGGGCACGGGATTGGGGTATACCCCTGCAGCCACCAGGCCGGCGACATGCGCCATGTCGACGAATAAATAGGCGCCCACCGAATCGGCGATCGCGCGAAAGCGCGCCCAGTCGATGACGCGCGAATAGGCAGAGAAGCCGGCCACCACCACTTTGGGACGGTGTTCCTGTGCCAGGCTCGCCACTTGGTCGTAATCGATTTCGCCGGTATCGGCTTTGATGCCGTACTGCACGGCCTTGAACAGCTTGCCCGAGAAATTGACCTTGGAACCATGCGTCAAGTGACCGCCATGATCGAGGCTCATCCCCAGAATCGTATCGCCGGCATTCAGCAGGGCCAGGTAGACGGCGGCATTCGCCTGGCTTCCGGAATGCGGTTGCACATTGGCATAGGCGGCGCCAAACAGCTGCTTGGCGCGATCGACGGCTAAGGCCTCCGCCACGTCGACGAATTCGCAGCCGCCGTAGTAGCGCTTGCCGGGGTAGCCTTCAGCGTATTTGTTGGTGAGCACCGAGCCTTGCGCTTCGAGCACCCGCGGGCTGGCGTAATTCTCCGAGGCGATGAGCTCGATGTGCGCTTCTTGACGGTTGCGCTCGTCGGCTATCGCTTTTGCGAGATCGGGATCGAAGCCGGCAATCGTCATCTGGGGGGTAAACATTCGCTTAGGGTCTCTGGGGGCAGATAGCCGCTAATTATAGCTGATTTGGCCAAGCTTCCCTAGGAAAAGAGCCCTAAAAACGCACTGCCGGCCGCCCCATGGCGTGACAAGCTCGGGCGAGTCGCGGATAATTCCCAAGGTATCCTCCCCGCGTTCCAAGCGACTAATTCATTGTAGGTAGTATGGCTCAGTTCATTTACACCATGAACCGGGTTGGCAAGGTCGTGCCGCCCAAGCGCATCATCTTGCGCGACATTTCCTTGAGTTTTTTCCCCGGCGCCAAGATCGGCGTGCTGGGCTTGAACGGTTCCGGCAAATCGACGCTGCTGAAAATCATGTCCGGCGTCGACAAGGACATAGAGGGCGAAGCCCGCGCCCAGGCGGGCATCAAAGTCGGCTACCTGCCGCAAGAACCCCTGCTCGATGAAACCAAGACGGTGCGCGAAGTGGTGGGTGAAGGCGTGGGCGATGTGCAGAGCCTGATCGATCGCTTCAATGCCATCAGCGATAAGTTCGCCGAGCCCATGTCGGACGATGAGATGAATAAGCTCATGGAAGAGCAGGCCAAGATGCAGGACAAGATCGATGCCGTCGGCGGCTGGGAGCTGGAACGCAAACTGGAAATCGCCGCCGACTCGCTGCGCCTGCCGCCCTGGGATGCCGTCGTGGGCATGCTATCCGGCGGCGAGAAGCGCCGCGTCGCTCTGTGCCGACTGCTGCTGTCCAAGCCCGACATGCTGCTGCTCGACGAGCCTACCAATCATTTGGACGCCGAATCGGTGGCCTGGCTCGAGCACTTCCTCGAGGAATACCCGAGCACGGTGATAGCGGTCACGCATGATCGCTACTTTTTGGACAATGTCGCGGAATGGATTTTGGAATTGGACCGCGGCCATGGAATTCCGTGGCAAGGTAATTACTCATCGTGGCTGGAGCAGAAGGAGCAGCGCTTAGCCCAGGAAGACCGCCAGCAGGACGCGCTCGCGAAGACCCTGAAGCGCGAGTTGGAGTGGGTGCGCACCAACCCTAAAGCGCGTCAGGCCAAATCCAAGGCGCGCCTGCAGCGTTACGAAGAACTGGCATCGCAAGAATTCCAGAAACGCAATGAGACCAACGAGATCTACATCCCGCCGGGCGAGCGCCTCGGGGATTTGGTCATCGAATGCAAGAACCTGCGCAAGGGCTATGGCGATCGGCTGCTGATCGATTCCTTAAGCTTCAGCCTGCCCGCGGGCGGCATTGTCGGCATCATCGGTCCCAACGGCGCCGGCAAGACCACTCTGTTTCGCATGCTCTCGGGCGTGGAAAAAGCGGACGGCGGCGAGATTCGCCTGGGTCCCAGTGTGAAACTCGCCTATGTGGATCAGTCGCGCCAGTCGCTCAACGATAAGAACACGGTGTGGCAGGAAATATCGGGCGGCCTGGATCTCATCAAGGTCGGCAACTATGAAACTTCGTCGCGCGGCTACGTCGGCCGCTTTAATTTCAAAGGCGTGCAACAGCAACAGGTGATCGGCGATCTGTCGGGCGGTGAACGCAATCGCGTGCACCTGGCAAAAGTGTTGAAAGAAGGCGGCAATGTGCTGCTGCTCGACGAGCCCACTAATGACCTCGATATCGAGACGCTGCGCGCGCTCGAGGACGCACTGCTGGCATTCCCTGGATGCGCGGTGGTCATCTCGCACGATCGCTGGTTTCTCGATCGCATCGCGACTCACATCCTCGCCTTCGAAGGCAACTCCGAAGTGGTCTGGTTCGAAGGCAACTACCAGGAATATGTCGAGGATCATAAAAAACGCAAAGGCGAAGATGCCGCGCAGCCGCACCGAATTCGCTACAAACCACTGGCAGGGTGAAACCATGAGCATGTACATCACACCGCAGGACGAACTACACGTCGAATATCAAGGCCTTGCTCTCACCTGCCCCCACTGCCAAACGCTGACTCACCTGACCACGGCCGCCACGCCGCGGTTCGAAGATTTGAGCCGCCGCAAGCCCAAGCACGTCGGATTGGTGTTCCGCTGCGACGCCTGCGCCGAGCCGATATTCTTGAAGTTCGTGGCCAAGGCCTATACCGCTCTGCGCGTGGAACTCGGCGCGAACTACGTGGAAATCGAGCGCGCGCGCGAAAATTTCCCCCTCACCTATCTGCCGGAGGAAGCCGAAGGCCTGTTCAAGGAGGCCTTGGGCTGCTATTCGGCCGGTTGCTTCAACGCCTTTGGCGCGATGAGCCGACGCACTGCTCAGTCGTTGTTCCGCGAGCTTGGCGAGCGCGGCAAGCTGGAGCTGTTCGACACTTTGCAGGAAATTCGCGGCCTGGCGGAACTCGACGATGACACCTTCACCTCGCTACGCGGGGTGCTATTCGGCAGCGACAGCGATCCCTGGCCGCATCAGCCCGACCTTAATGCGGAGCGCGCCGGCGTGCTGCTCGAGGTGATGCGCGATCTGCTGTATCAAACCTTCGTGCGCAAGGCGCGCCTGATGCAGGCCATGACCTTTCGCAAATTCGTCGCGCCCAGTCAGGCTGAAGCGGGCTAGTTCAAAAATACGCGCGCGTTGCGGAACAGCCGCATCCAGCCGCCGTCCTCACCCCACTCCTTGGGCTTCCAGGAGTTCTGTACCGTCCGAAACACGCGCTCAGGATGCGGCATGACCGAGGTGACGCGGCCATCCGCGCTACACAACCCGGCCAACCCTAAGGCGGAACCGTTCGGATTGAAAGGATAGCGCTCTGTGGCCTGATCGCGCGTATCGACGTACTGCAGGGTCACCAGGCGTCGCGTCATCAGGCTCGCGGCACTCGAACCGGTGCCGAAATCGGCCTGACCTTCGCCGTGTGCCACAACAATGGGCAACACCGAGCCTTGCATGCCGGCCAAGAGCACCGATTCTGAAGGCGGGACGCGAACCAGGGCCAGGCGCGCCTCATATTGCTCAGAAGCGTTGCGCACGAATCGCGGCCAGCCTTGCGTGCCGGGAATCAACTCCTTGAGCGCCGACAGCATCTGACAGCCGTTGCACACGCCCAAGGTAAAAGTGGCGTCGCGCGCGAAGAAAGCGGTAAATTCGTCGCGCGCCAATTCATTGAACAGTATCGACTTGGCCCACCCCTCGCCCGCGCCCAACACATCGCCGTAAGAGAATCCGCCGCAGGCCACCAATCCGTGAAAGCGCCCCAGTCGCACGCGGCGGTTCAAGATATCGGTCATGTGCACATCGTAGGCGTCGAACCCCGAGCGCGTGAACACAGCGGCCATCTCCGTCTGACTGTTGACGCCCTGCTCGCGCAGGATGGCAATTGCGGGGCGCGCACCGCGCGCGATGAAAGGCGCCGCCACATCCTCGCTCGGATCGTAGGACAGTGCCGCATGCAGGCCGGGGTCGGCCGCGTCCGCCAGCCGTGAGAATTCTTCACGCGCGCAATCCGGGTTGTCGCGCATCTCCTGAATGCGGAACGACACTTCGCTCCAGCGCCGGTGCAAATTCAAGCGCGACGCGCCGTAAGCCTCGCGGCCGTTGATGCGCACACTCACCGCGGTTCCGGCGAGCGGCTCGCCGACGTCGCGGGTGAGCGCGGCCAGTCCGTGTTTCGCGAGGATGTCGCGCACCTCGCCGGCCCCCGCCGCCGGCACCTGCAGCACCGCGCCCAGCTCCTCGGCGAAGCAGGCGGCGATGGGATCCGTCGACTCTCCCAAATCGATCGCCAGTCCGCAATGGGCGGCGAAAGCCATTTCCAGCAGCGTGACCAGCACGCCGCCGTCCGAACGATCGTGATAGGCCAGCACCAAGCCGCGATCCTTCAATTCGCGCAGCACCTCGAACAAGGCCGTCAACAGTTGCGGACTGTCCAGATCCGCGGGCGCACCGCCGCTCTTGGCGTGGACCTGCGACCAGCACGAGCCGCCCAAGCGGTTCTTGCCTGCGCCTAAGTCAATGAGCAGCAGTCGCGAGGCCTGCGATAAATCCAATACGGGGGTGAGCGTCGCACGCGCGTCGCGCACCGGCGCAAAGGCCGAGATGATAAGTGACACCGGCGCCACCACCGCATGCTCGCCGCCTGCATCGCGCCACTGGGTTCGCATGGAGAGCGAATCTTTGCCCACCGGGATGGTGATCCCCAATGTGGCACACAGCTCCACTCCCACCGCGCGCACGGTGGCGTACAGTTCCGCGTCTTCACCCGGCTCACCGCAGGCCGCCATCCAATTGGCGGAGAGGCGAATATCGGTGAGATTGAGAATGTCCGCCGCGAGGATATTGGTGAGGGCTTCCGCCACTGCCAGACGTCCCGAGGCGGGCGCGTCCAATATTGCTACCGGCGTGCGCTCGCCCATCGCCATCGCCTCGCCGCCGTAGCCGTCGTAACTATTCAAGCTCACAGCCACGTCGGCCACCGGCACCTGCCATGGTCCCACCATCTGGTCGCGGCTAATCATGCCGCCCACCGTGCGATCGCCGATGGTAATCAGAAACGACTTATCCGCGATCGTGGGCAGACACAGCAATTTATCCAGCGACTCCGCAATGCTCGCTCCAGCGGTCGAGAGTTCGGCGACGGTTTTGGTAATGGAGCGAACATCGCGGGTCATGCGCGGAGTCTTTCCCAGCAGCACCTCGATGGGCATGTCCACCGGCGTTGTTGACAGCAACGAGTCGATGACCAGCAGTCGGCCTTCACCCGTAATCTCACCGACTACAGCATAGGGACAACGTTCGCGCTCGCACAGGGCGGCGAACAGGGAAACGCTACCGGGAACCAGCGCCAGCACATAGCGCTCCTGTGCTTCGTTGCACCAAAGCTCCATGGGCGACAATTCGGATTCGGCGCTCGGAATCTTACGCAAATCGATGCGCCCGCCGCGCTGGCTATGGGCAATCGCCTCGGGCAGGGCATTGGACAAGCCGCCGGCCCCCACATCGTGAATCAGCAATATGGGATTCGATTCGCCCATGGCCCAACAACGATCGATAACTTCCTGCGCGCGGCGCTGCATCTCGGCATTGCCGCGTTGCACGGAGGCGAAGTCCAATTCGGAAGTACTCTGCCCGCTGCCAACCGAGGAAGCCGCGCCGCCGCCCAAGCCGATCAACATCGACGGACCGCCGAGCACGATGAGCGGCGCGCCGACCACGACGTCCTTCTTCTCCACATCCGGCCTGCGCACATTGCCCAGGCCCCCGGCGATCATAATCGGCTTGTGATAGCCGCGAATCACGCGACCACCGGATTCCATGCCAGCCTGCTCGAAGGTGCGAAAATACCCGCAAATGTTCGGTCGCCCGAACTCATTGTTGAATGCGGCGGCGCCCAAAGGCGCGGCAATCATGATGTCGAGCGCCGAGGCGATACGGTCCGGCTTGCCGAAATCGGTTTCCCAGGTCTGCAACATGCCCGGGATTTTTAAATTCGACACCGAATACCCGGTGAGCCCTGCTTTGGGCTTGGCGCCGATTCCGGTCGCTCCCTCATCGCGGATCTCGCCGCCGGCCCCGGTGGCGGCACCCGGAAAGGGGGAAATTGCCGTGGGGTGATTGTGTGTCTCAACCTTTATCAAGATATCGATGGGTTCATGCCGGCCCGCGAAGCGATGCGTCAGAGGGTCCGGGAAAAATCGCGTGGCGCTGCCACCCGCGATGACGGCGGCATTGTCGCGATAAGCGGAGAGCACGCCCTGCGAGTTGCGCGCATAGGTGGCACGAATCATGGCAAATAGCGATTCGGGCTGCACTTGGCCATCGACGATGAACTCAGCGTTGAATATCTTGTGCCGGCAATGCTCTGAGTTCGCCTGCGCAAACATCATGAGTTCCACATCGGTGGGATCGCGCTGCAACCGCCCGAAAGCCTTAACCAGATAGTCGATCTCGCCACTCGACAAAGCCAAGCCCCAGTCACGGTTCGCGTGGGACAGGGCCGCATGGCCGTCATCGCCCAAGTGCACAATACGCAGTGGACGCGCCGCGGCACCATGAAACAAGCCTTGTGGATCGATGGATTCGATCCACGCCGACTCGGTCATGCGATCATGCAAGTGTTCCGCCAGCCGCCGTAGCTGCGCCTGCTCGAGCGCGCCCGCCGATTCGACAAAGTACACCGTGCCGCGCTCGACCCGCCGCACGCCCTTAAGCCCGCAGACGTGCGCGATGTCCGTGGCCTTGCTGGACCAGGGTGATTCGGTGCCCACCCGGGGGGTGATGAGGATGCGCTGGCCGCCGGGCATGCCCGGCCGGGCGCGCGGCCCGTAAGTCAGCAACCTCTCCAGCACGCCCTTTTCGGCAACCTCGAGGTCCCGGGAATCATCGACAAAATGCAGCCAGCGGCTATCGAGGGCGGTAACGCGCCCATCCTCTGCCCGCAGCACCCGCAGCAGATGGTCCAGACGAAATTTCGACAGCGCCGGCGCGCCGAACAGACTAAACATGAATCGTTATGACAGGCATACGGTTATTTACGGGCGTTGGAGTCTCCCCCGGGCGTATAGATAGGAACCGGGAATTGCGACACATTGGAGCCTTCCAAGGCCACTATTTTGCTGACTCCCTGCTTCTTGACCTCATCGATGCGCAGCACCGAATGCATGGGCAGATAGGTGCGCTTTACTTCGTTGAATTCGGCCTTTATCTTCTCTTCTGCGGGGTCGACGACCACGGTGGTACGCTCGCCGAACACCAGTTCCTCGACCTCGATAAAGCCAAAAAGGCTCCCATGGCTTACTTTCCGGGCGTAGATCTCGTACACCTTTCCCTGATTTACGAAGAGAACTTTGAAAATGTGACTCGCGGCCATTTAGTAGGCTCCAAGCATTGCTATCTTTCACCATATTATACGGGCACTTAGCGCAATCCTGTCGCCCCGTGGGAGGGAATGAATATGGCCTTGCGCTTACGCGTCGTCAGCGAACATGCAAACCGCCTTGGAGACCAATCAACCAAGGTGTTTGGTGTGCATGGCGGCACTCTCGGGCGTGCGACTGACAATGAGTGGATTCTACCCGACCCGGAGCGTTACCTCTCGGGCAAACACGCGCGCGTGGATTTTCGCGCCGGGAACTACGTTCTTGTCGATACCAGTTCCAACGGCACCTACGTCAACGGCGCTCAAGTCCCCCTAGGCAAGTATCACGATTACCAGCTCAAGGACGGCGATTATATCCGTCTGGGCGAATATGAACTGCTGGTCAGCATCGACAAGAGCAACGATTTTCCGCCCGACGCCAGCGCCATCGTGGCTTACGACGGACAGTCGCCCTCCTCCGCTGTCAAGAAATCTACCGCCAACGACTTAGGCGCCGATTTGGACTTAAGCCAGCTCCTAGAGCCCAGCGACCTTCTCAGCGCCGATTCCGGTGTGCGCCCACGCGACGCCTATGGCCAATCCCTGCCGCGCGCCGGGGCGCCGCCGGCGCTTGGGCGCTCCGAGCTCGAATCCGATGCCGGCGGCACGCCATGGCACATGCTGACCCGGCCGCTCAATATCGAAGCCTCCAAAACCGCGAGCGGCGCCGTGCCGCCGACGCCGCCACGTGCGCAAAATCCCGCGGCGCTTTACGAAGGCGATTTCGACGTGGGCCTCGCCGCCTTCTGTCGCGGCGCGGGCATCGATCCGCGAACCATTTCGACCGAGGCTCGCAGTTCAGCCCTGCAGTTGGCCGGCCAGCTGCTGCGCGAATCGGTGCTCGGCCTGATGGATTTGAACCAGAGCCGCAACGAATTTCGCAATCGCTTTCGAATATCGCCGCCCGCCAACGACGGCCCGGAATCGCCGTTGAATTTTTCACGCGGCGTCGATGAGGCGCTGGTGCGCCTGTTGACCACGCTGTCCACGCGGGCAGGCTCGGTAGAGGCCATACGGCAGAACTTCCGCGAGCTCAAGGCGCAGAACACTGCCTCGCTAGCCGCGACTCGCGCCGCGTTCGAAGAGTTTCTGGGCCGCGTGGATCCCAAGGAATTGGAAGAGCGCTTCGACCGGGCGACCAAGCGCGGTGTGTTCGGCTCGCAAAGCAAAGCCAAGTACTGGGAATTGTATGCCGAAATGTTCGCAGGGTTGGCGCAGCGCCCGGCGGATGGATTCCCGCACTTGTTCATCGAGACCTTCGCCAAGGCCTACGAAGCGAAGTTACGCCTCTTGATTCCTCCTCGCCGCGGCGGCTTCGGCGCCGAACGGGGCGGCGAAGGATCCCAGCCCATCGATCCGGACAATCAAGCGGTGGGCGATCCTTAAGTTGCGTTGGGCGTAAGCTAGCGTCTCCATCATAAAAGAGTGGCTTGTGCGCCTACTAATCGTAGAAGACGATGACATCGTCGCCGATGCAATCAAGCGCGGGCTGGCCGCCGCGAACTATTCGGTGCATCGGGTCGCCAGTGCCGAAGCGGCGCAGGCCGCGCTGCTGAACGAAGAATTCGCCATGGCCGTGATCGATGTGGGCCTGCCGGGCGCGGACGGCCTCACCCTGGTACGCCGCCTGCGTAGCGCCGGCAAGACTCTGCCCACCTTGATTCTCACCGCCCGCTGCACCCTCTCCGACAAGGTCAAAGCGCTCGATCTGGGCGCCGACGATTTCTTGAGCAAGCCTTTCGAAGCCGCCGAATTGGCCGCGCGCTGTCGCGCACTGATGCGCCGCTCCAGCGGCACCGCCGGCGGCGTCGTCAAGCTGAATCGCATGAGCGTAGACCTCGTGGGCAGACAGCTGCGGGTTGACGACGCAGAGGTAGAACTCACTGCGCGCGAATGGCTGGTACTCGAATGCCTGGTACGGCGCCTCGGAATGATAGTCACCAAGGAACGCCTGCAACAAGCGGTGGCCACTCCCGATCACGACAGCACCCCGAACGCCGTAGAAGTGCACATTTCCCGGCTGCGGGCCAAGCTGGGAACCGCCGCCGTCGTGCGCAGCCTGCGCGGCATGGGTTATCGACTAGAAGAAGCAAAATCCGCGTGACTTCCTCGATCAGCCGGCGCTTGATATTTTGGCTGGCTGTACCGCTCATGTTGCTGGCACTGTGCAGCGCGCTGGTGCATTACTTCAACAATGTTGCGCCCGGAGTCATCAGCAGCGACCGAAGACTCAAGGCGGCCTCCAATGCATTGATGGCCCGCGTGACCATTAAGAATGGTCAAGTATTCCTCAATACGGACATGGAAGGCGCCGCCGGCGGCAATCCGTCTACCGCGCCGACCGATTCGATCAAGTACGCGCTGCACGACAGCCAAGGACACCTGCTAATGGGGGATGCGCAGCTACCGGCCGTCACCCTGAACAATGAGACCACTCAGCTGTTCGCCATGGTGCAGCTGGATCATCGCAGCATGCGCAGTCTGACGACGCGATTCGACACCCGCGCCGGAGTCATATTCATTACGGTCGCGGATGCACGACCACCCGTCGAACCTGCGGCCCGCTTCAGCTTTATCAGCGCGCTGCTCTGGGACTTCGTGCAGCTGGATGTGACGCTGGTACTGGTGTGGGTGGGCATTCAACTGGGGCTGCGGCCCATCCGCCGCCTGCGCGACGAAATCGCCGAGCGCTCACCGCTCGATCTGCGCCCCATCGTGGAATCTTCCGTACCGCGCGAGATCGCGCCTGTGGTCGTCACTTTGAATCGATTGTTCACTATGTTGCGAACCGCCGTACAGTCGCAGCAGCAGTTCATCGCCAACACCGCCCACCAGCTGCGCACGCCCATCACCGGCATGCAGGCACAATTGGACCTGTTGGCCGCGGAGCCCGCGGCGCAGCCGCTTAAGGCTAGGCTGCAGACGCTGCAGGAAGGAATTCGGCAATTGGCGCATTCCGCCAATCAATTAATCACCCTCGCGCGCGCGGACCCCGCGGCCAACCTAGCTTCCAGAGTGCAGGAGGTGGATCTCAACGCCATCGTGGGCGAGGTCGTCGCAAAATTCTTCGATCGCGCCCTGCAGTCCAATATTGATTTAGGCGTGGACTTACAGCCGGCATCTATACATGCCGATCCATCGCTGCTCGACGACCTGTTGAGTAATCTGGTGGACAACGCGCTCAAGTACACGCCTGCCCGAGGCACGGTCACCGTCAGTGCGGGGGTGCAGAACCGCCGACCCTATGTTGCCGTGGAGGATACCGGAACTGGCATCCCCGCAGCGGAGCGTCAGCGGGTCCGGCAACGATTCTATCGCCTGCCGAATTCGCCCGGGCACGGCAGCGGCTTGGGGCTGGCCATCGTCGATGAAATCGCCCGGCTATATGACGCTACTGTGTCCATTGGCACGGCAGCGAATGGCGGCGGCACCAAGGTCCATGTGCAATTCGCCGAACCCACGCCGACGCAGGGCTGAGAGGTCGGTCACAGTTCAGGGGAGGCCACGGTTCAGGGCCAGCCTCGACTGCGACGCATGTCGCAAATCCGCGCAGGGGCTTCCCGCCGTCAGCTTCACGCAAGGCGCAACCCCTAGCATCCCCACCATGAAAACCTCCGAGACGAGGATAGGGATGGCAAGCAGCACACGAAAGACGGGCCACCGGTTCGCCGCGGCGTCAGGCTTCACCATGGTCGAATTGCTGATGACCATAGCGATCGCCACGATTGTGATGACTCTCGCGATCCCGTCATTCCGTTACGTCACGAATTCCAATCGCGTTGCAGGCGAAATCAACGGCCTGCTGGGCGATTTGCAGTTCGCGCGCGCTGAGGCGATCAAGGAGGGGCGACCTGTCAGCGTTTGCGTGTCTACCAACGGTACGTCGTGCACAGGCACGACGGCTTGGCAGGGCGGCTGGATCGCTTTCCAGGATCCGACCAACCCGGGCGTCGTAGATGGTGGGGAAACCATATTACGAATACAAAAGCCCTTTTCAAGTACCGACACCTTTGTGTCTTCGGGTATTACCGCCGTAACCTTCAATCGAGAAGGTTACGCGTCGCCGGTCCCCGCTAATACCCTGGTGAGGCTGCAGGCGCTGAATGATTCGACCGGCGCCTGGACCCGCTGCCTATCCATCACCTTTATAGGCCAGATGACCACGCAACGGCTTGGCGACACGGCCAACGGGACAACCTGCTAATGACATCACGCGCTCATCCCCGTGTCTTGATCCGATCGCGCGCACGCGGCTTCACCCTGATCGAGGTGATGGTAGCGCTCGTGATCACGGCGATCGGCCTGCTCGGCATCGCCAAAATTCAAGCACTCGCGTATGCCAGCACGGGCTCGGCCGGCCTCCGTTCGCTGGTCGCGCTGCAGGCCGCCGGACTTGCCGCGAACATGCACACCAATCGCACTTACTGGTCAGGCTTGGCACCGCCGATCGTCACTATCTCCGATACCACTATTCCCGGAAGCCTGGGCACCCCGGCCGATTGTACGAAGTCGACCGGCGTCACACCTTGCCTTCCCGCAACGATGGCCGCTTACGACTTGCAGACTTATGCGGCGTCGCTGCATACGCTACTTCAGAATTTGAATTCGCTCACCACCATCAGCTGCGCGGCCGTAGCGCCCAATCCCGTCAGCTGTACCATCCAAGTGACGTGGAACGAGCATGCGGTGTCCGTCAATAAAGAGAGCGCGCAAAACACCTTTCAAAACACCTTCGCGCCAACCTACATGCTGTACGTGGAACCGTAGCGTGCACGCCATGAAACCCCATCTGACGCGGCGCGAGGAGCAGGGATTTACGCTCATCGAGATTCTCGTGGCCTTGACCATCGGTCTGTTCTTGACAGGCGCGCTACTGACCATCGTGCAGTCGAACCGGCGCGTGTATGGCGAGCAGAACCAGATGTCGCAAATGCAGGACAACCAGCGCATGGCGCTGACCATGATGGCCGACGTGATCCAATCGGCGGGCTATTTTCCGAACCCGGTGGGCAACCAATTGGCGACGGAGTTGCCGGCCGCCGGCTTATTCGGCGTCGGGCAATCGATCTACGGCACCTTCTCGGCCGTGGCACCCTTCGATCAGATCTGGGTGCGCTTCAGGACTAACGGACAAGATGGAGTCCTCAATTGCAGCGGCCAGTCGAACCCGAATGCAGCAGGCATCGCGGGGGAACTTACCTATGTCAATTCCTTTCGCGTGGCCAACGGCCAACTGTTCTGCAACATGAACGGCCTAGATTACGCCTTGGTGGGCGGCACTCCTGGGAGTGGCTTGGACATTACCAAGATGACCATTCTGTACGGGGTCAAGGCCAATGCGGCAACTCCCGGCAACGACGTGGATACCTACATGACTGCCGCGGAAGTTACCGCCGCGGCTCTCTGGAGCAGCGTCATCTCGGTCAGAGTCACATTGAAGTTCAGCAATCCCTTGTATGCCGTCGGGAATGGCCAGGCGCAGACCATAGATGTTCAACGCACCATCGGCGTCATGAGTCAAACGGGCCCCGCACAATGATTTTTTACTCTCATAAAACACGATTTGCACAACGCGGTGTGGTGCTGGTTGCGAGCTTACTGCTGTTGATAGTCGTCACCATCATGGCATTGAGCATGTTTCGCAGCTTCGGCATCGGGGAAAGGATCGCCGGCAACATGCGTGAGAAGCAACGCGCGCTGCAGGCCGCGGAGTCCGCGCAGGTGTACGCCGAAACTTGGCTCATCGCCAATGCGACCGGCGCGTCCGTCAATTGCGCCGGCCCGTTGGATGCCAATCTCGGGCAAGGACTGATTTGTGCCAACACCATGCCCGCGCTAGAGCTGGTGGGCGTTGTCAAGGCGACCGATCCGTCCACCTGGAAGGTCGCCGGCGCCAGCGTCAAGACCACTTATAAGCCGACGGGCATGATTACAGCAACCGTTGCCAGCGTTACGAACCTTACGAATCCCACGTATTTCGATAAACCAGGTTTCTATATTTCCGACCTGGGCACATCGGGAGACCCATCCATACCGGGTGAGATCTACCAGGTCGATGCGTACGGATATGGCGGCAACAGCACCACGGTAGCCGTGGTCGAAAGCACCTATGCCGTCTACACCAGTTCCAGCAACAGGACTCTTTAATTATGAACGCCAAATATTTCTGCGCCGTTCTACTTCTCCTACTCGGTGCCGCTTTGTCGAGCCCAAGCCGGGCGCAAATCACCTACAGCGAGGACTTCACCGGTACGGCAACAGTGAACAGCTGGTACTACTTCAATGGTGCTTGCCTCACGGCGGGTAGTGCGACCGTGGGTGCGAACCCCGGAGCCATACCGGGCTGCGGCGCGGTACTGTCCAGCTACTACTCGCTGCAAAGCAACCACGATGCTGCGATGGTCGGCGGCAATAGCGGTTTCCTAGGATCGACCTCGGCGCCGTCGACCCCCGATCCCGCGGGCAGCGGCGCGTTGCGGTTCACCAACGGTGCGCCATACGGTCATAGCGAAAGCGGCGCCATCCTCTCTGCCAACACCTTCAACACCGGTGCAGGAATCCAGGTCACGTTCAAGACGGTTACCTATAAGGGCGATTCGGGCGGTGCCGGCGGCGACGGCGCGGACGGCATCAGCTTTTTCCTGATGGATGGCAGCAAGCCGCCCGGGCTCGGGGCCTTCGGCGGCAGCCTTGCCTATTCCTGTGCCAACAACAACGTGCCTCACGATGGCCTGAATGGCGCCTACCTCGGCTTGGGTATAGATGAATACGGCAACTTCCTCAACGGCACCAATCTCGTCAGCAGCTATGTCGGCACCAACGTCGCCACCGGCGACAACTCGGCGTACGGCTACGGCTATAAACCGGGACGCATCGGACTGCGCGGCGCCGGCAGCATTTCGTATACGGGCCTGACTACGGCATACGGAACCGATCCCGGAAACTCAGCACTACCTTACTATCCAGCCTCGCTCTCCACCTCGTGCGCTGTTTCGGGCGGCGTCTACAGCGGGGCGACGAACAATTGCACCCAGATCTGCTCCGGTGGCTCCACCTACTACGCCGCGGGCAATGTCTGTAATAAGGCATGCACCGCCGGCGGCGTCTACGATTCCGGCACCAATACCTGTCAGTCCTGCACCAGCGTGGCAGGAACTCTGAGTGGCGGCAATTGCACCAACACCAACAAATGCTTGGTCGGAACGACCTATTTCAATGGTACCGCCACCTGCGATTCCTGCCCGGCTACGGGTTACGCAACCGGCACGTATTCCAATGGACAGTGTACGAATAGTTGTCCTACCGGAAACACACTCGTCGGCAGTACCTGCTATCCAAACGGGAGTGTGTACAGCACGGGATTCTACTGTCCCGCCGGTTCCACCATAACGTCGAACCTTGGAGTCTATGTCTGCTATCCCGCGGGCCTTTCTTACACCGCCGGAAAATATTGTCCCGCCGGACAGACCATCACCGGTACGGTCTGCTATCCGAACGCTACCTCGCATAGCGGGACAAACTACTGTCCCATCGGCCAGACTTTGAGCGGTACGTCCTGCTATCCGACCGGCGACTCCAATAGCGGCACCAAGTACTGTCCTATTGGACAAACGATTCAGGGTACTACCGGCTGCTATCCGACCGGCTTGGCCGCAGCCTCGCGTAGTGCGACGAACTACTGCCCCGCTGGAAAAACCATCACCGGCACGTCTTGCTATCCGACGGGTAGTGTTTACGGTGCGGGATTCTACTGTCCCGCCGGCAATGCCGTTCCCACCGCCTTCGGGAAATGCTGCCCCGGGGGGACCACTTATAACCCTGGATCTGGCAAATGCACAGGCGGGAGCACACCACCCAATGCCACCCTCGTGACGGGTTCCACCGTCATGCCCGTGCCGCTCGATATGAGCGCCGCCGCCGCTAACACCGCGGCCACCGCGGCAACGGCTGCCACGGCTGTCACCGCTGCGCCCACCATCACCGCGAGTGCCGTGCCCACCCAGATCACCACCCCGGTCGCGACCGCGCCGGCGACATTGGCGCCCACGACCGCACTCGTCGATGCGCAGTACGCCATCCAGAAAACCTGCAAGACGGGTGAGCTCTATAACTACTCTGCGGCGGCTGCACCCATCGACGTCGGCCCCGCGACGCTCGCGAATCCGGCGAACACTCAGGGCATCCTGGACTACGCGCCGATTCCCAACGCTTACAAGGAGGTCACCAGCTTCCAGATCGCCGCTGAAGGCGCCACCACGCGCGGCGCGGCGACACCGATTTTCTACAACTTGAAAATCACCCAGGACGGCTTCTTGAGCCTTTCCTACAGCACCGGCGGCGCCTATTCGTCCCTCATCAGCAAGCAGGACATCAAGGCCGCTAACGGCCCACTGCCGGCAACTTTTCGGGTCGGATTTGCCGGCTCGACCGGCGGCAGCACCAACATTCACGAGATCATGTGCTTCAGGGCTGCGTCCGCCGTTACATCGGGCAGCTCCGCGACCGTCAACGAAAAGCAAACTGCGAAGGTGCAAGCGGGCACTCAGGCGTATTTCGCCTACTACAATCCCAATGACTGGACCGGCACGGTGACGGCGAATGACTTGATCGACACCGGCGGCGTGATCAGCGTGGCCAGCATTGCCAACTGGGATGCCTCCTGCCTATTGACCGGAACAGCGGCCGGACTGCCGGCGACCGGCGGCGGCTGCGCGTCCACCAATGTCAGCGGTCCCACTCCCGCTACTCCGGTGCCCACCGGTCGCATCATGCTCACCTGGGATACGGTGAATAATGTCGGCATCCCGTTCGAGTGGGCGAATCTGAGCCCCGCCCAACAGGCGGCACTCACTGCTGGGGACGCCACCATTAACTCCGATCGACTGGATTATCTGCGCGGTAACCGCAGCAAAGAAATCAATTCAACGGGTGTTGGTCTGTTTCGGGCGCGAAACGCCATCCTCGGTGACATTGTGGATTCGAGTCCGGCCTGGGTGGGCCCGCCCAACTCGCCGTACACGGCTACCTGGCAGGATCGTCTTAGTCCGACCACAATCATGCCGGAAAACAGCGTCGCTCAATCGTATGTGCTGTTTACCAGCGCAATGCAGACCCGGCTTAATGTGGTCTATGTCGGCGCCAACGACGGATTTCTACACGGCTTTCGCGCCGGTGGTTTCGACGTGAATGGGGTTTTCGTCTCGACTGGCGCGACACCCAACGACGGACAGGAGGTCATGAGCTACACGCCCGGATCGCTGCTACAGAGCATCGCGGCGCCGGGTGCACCCGGCGGCTGCACCCACAACTCGGATACCGGAACCGTGGTGCAACAGATCCATGGAGTGACACCGGCTATCGGCGCAAATGCTCAGTGCGTAGAACCGACGCTCGATTATTCAAACTCACAGTACGGCCATAATTTCTTCGTCGACGCCACCCCGGGAACCGGCGATCTCTACTACGCCGGCAATTGGCACACCTGGCTGGTCGGCGGGCTCGGTGCCGGCGGCGCAGCCATCTATGCGCTCGACGTCACCACCCCCTCTTACAGCGAAGGCAGTGCGTCGAGCACCGTCATCGGCGAGTGGAATGCAGGCACGACCACCGGCTCAATCAACTGCGCCCTGGTCGCGAACTGCGGCAACAACCTCGGCAATACTTACGGCACGCCACAAATTCGTCGCCTCCACAACGGCAATTGGGCGGCCATATTCGGCTCCGGTATCGGCAGTCAGTCGGGCGACGGCGGTATCTACGTCATGTCCATCGACAGCACCAGCGGCACCACTACTTTTTATTATCTCAGCACCGGCACCGCGGGCACGGGCAACGGAATCGCCTATGTGACGCCGGCCGATCTCGACGGCGATCACATTACTGATTACGTCTATGCGGGCGACCTGCTTGGCAATGTGTGGCGCTTCGACCTCACGGCCAGCAGCCCAGCCAGATGGGGCGTTACGAATGCCGGCGGCATCTCGGTCAACGCAGCGTCGGGCGGAGGTGGACCGGCGGCGGCCCTATTCACGACCCAGTCAGGTCAGCCGATCACCAGCCAGCTTTTGGTCGTCTCATCTGTGCTCTCGGGCTCACCGCGTTTGCTCATCGAATTCGGTACCGGCCAACGCACACAACTCACCAATTTGACTCCGGTGTCTTACGTGAGCGGTACCCAGTCGCTGTACGGTGTTTGGGACTGGAACCTGACCAATTGGAACGCGACGGCTCCGTCCTCCGCCTACCAAAGCCTCACGGCAGCGAACGTGGGCATCGCCTCGCCGTACTTGCTGACGAATGCCAACTTGAGCGCTCAAACGTTGACAGCCAATGCGAACGGCACGGTGGACGGCACCAATGCGGCGATTTGCTGGCAGGGCAGCTCGGCCTGTGGCAGTGGCAATACCCAGTTTGGCTGGTATGCCGATCTGCCCCACAGCAATGAGCAGATCATCTTCAATCCAGTGTTCTTTCAGGGCGGCTTCTTGATTAATTCCACCGTGCCCGCGAACAATGCGCTCGCTAGCTGCGCCACCGACCAGGATACTGGTTACACCTACGCTCTCTCGGTCGCCAACGGCGGCGTGTTCACCCATCCCGCCAATACGTTCACGTTCCCCACCTACACCCGAAATGGCGTAGTGATCACCGACCCAATCGCGGCCGGCGTGCAGACCAACGCGACGGGTAGCGTCTATGTCGTCAGTACCGCCGAACACACGACTAACATCGTTTATCAGACTATTTCGGGAACTCCGGGCGCGCAGCAGATCAATATTCCGCCGAACACTAAGGCCAAGCGCTTGACCTGGATCGAACGGCGATGAAACCTCCGGAGAACATTCTCATGCTCATGCACACGCCGCAGTGGAAATCAGCCCAACGTGGTTTTACGCTGGTCGAACTCATGATTACCGTGGCCATCGTCGCCATCCTAGCAACCATTGCGACCACCTCGTATACCAGCCAAATTCAGAGGTCGCGGCGCACCGACGCGCGCAGCGCAGTGCTGGATTTGGCGGGGCGAGAGGAGAAAATCTTCAGCACCAACAACGCGTACAGCCAAACGCCGGCGCAATTAGGCTATGCAGCCTGGGGCCCCATCGGCAGTGGTTACTACAACCTCAGCGTTGTTTCGCCTGACCCGGCTCAGCCGCTCGCCACGCAGCCCAACTATCTGATCACCGCGACCGCCATCAACGCCCAAGCCGCAGATACGCCCTGCCTCACACTAACCTTGGACCAGACGGGCACGCAGAACTACACCGGATCGGCACCAGACGCCAAGACCTGCTGGGGGAACTAACAGCGGGATTCTCCGACGATGCGATTAGTCCCTCTATTCGCATCATTTATTAGTATTACGCCGCCCTGAATCGGGCACAGCGTGGAACGGGCGATGTCTCGGAGTGGTTGGTTTGGTTCATCAATACCTTCGCTGAGTCCTGTCAAATAAGCCAGCACCTCATCGATGAGGCGCTGGCACGAACGCGATTCTGGATCGACCACAAGGATGTTTC
>JBBRQO010000042.1:0-34289 GCA_038226325.1 Steroidobacterales bacterium
ATTATGGTAAACGTCAGAAATATCGGTAAGGAGTAGGGGGTGCAAGTCCCCTGCGGCAAAGGATTAGCGATCCACGCCGGCCTCGAGTCATGCGCGACGCACCGTGAGGCGCGGCGTGAAGTGTTGACAGAGGTGCGTGTAGGCCAGCCATTGAGCCACGAAATGTATTTGTTTGGGATGCCGACGCTTTCATAATGGCGGAAGGCAACACCAATGCGGGCGATATTGCGAGCGCGCGTTGGGTCCTACGTGGTCAGAGACCCTGGCATGCATGTAAGCGCCTTATACGGGAGCTGAGAGATCTTCAGGTCGACCACGATGGCGTGGTCCGTGTCGGGAAGGTGACGAGCCAAATCCGATGATGCACGACCCGAAGAAGTCAGACTCGCCCATAGTAGCTGTGAAACCGACGAACAAACCCGGACGGACGGGCGCGGAATCGGTGGAGCCAAGGGGCGGGGCCAAGGGAATCACGGACGAGCACTGCACGACCCGGACGCTGAGCCGGACCCGCGTGTTACAAGGGCTCGACCGTGTGCGAGAACGAGCAAAAGCTCATCGGAAGGAGCGGTTCACCGCCCTGCTTCATCACGTTGACATCGATTTACTGAATTGCGCCTACTTCTGGTTGAAGAAGGATGCGGCTCCGGGAGTCGATGGTCTGACGTGGAACGAGTACGGGCAGGACCTCAACGATCGCCTGACTGATTTGCATGGGCGTATCCATCGTGGTGCGTATCGTGCGCAGCCGTCGCGGCGGCAGTTCATCCCTAAACCGGATGGACAGCAACGGCCGCTCGGTATCGCAGCGATAGAGGACAAAATCGTCCAACGCGCCGTAGTGGAAATACTCAACGCGATTTATGAGGCTGATTTTGTGGGGTTCTCGTACGGGTTCCGGCCAAAACGCGGTCAGCATCAAGCGCTCGATGCGTTGGCAACTGGGATCATCCGTACGCCAGTGAACTGGATTATCGACGCTGACATCCGGGCGTTCTTTGACTCAGTCGACCATGACTGGTTGATGCGTTTCATCGAGCACCGAGTGGGCGATGTGCGAATGCTACGTCTGATCCGAAAATGGTTAAAGGCTGGCGTGATGCAGGACGGAGAACTGCTGGCGACATCAACGGGTACTCCGCAAGGTGCGGTTATCTCACCGTTGCTAGCGAATATCTATCTACATTACGTCTATGACTTGTGGGCCGAACGTTGGCGACACCGCACAGCGCAAGGCAAAGTCATTGTCGTACGCTATGCTGATGACACCGTCGTCGGCTTCGAGTACGAGGCCGATGCCACTCGGTTCCTGGCGGAGCTTCGTGAGCGGTTGGCAGCCTTTGCTCTATCACTGCATCCGGAGAAAACCCGGTGTATCGAGTTCGGTCGCTTTGCGGACCGAGATCGACGTCGCCGTGGGCTTCGCCGACCTGAGACGTTCAACTTCTTAGGGTTCACCCACATCTGTGGTCGCTCACGTCAAGGTGCTTTCTTGCTTACACGCAGATCGCGCCGTGACAAAATGCGTGTCAAGGTGCGGGCCGTGCGTGATGGCCTGCGAAAGCGTATCAACTGCACCATCCCTCAGCAGGGTGAGTGGTTAAAACGCGTGGTGCGCGGGTTCAACGCATACCATGGCGTTCCCACCAATGGTGGCAGCCTCCAAGTGTTCCGGCAGAGCGTTATCAAGGCATGGTTGTGGACGCTTAGGCGTCGCAGCCAGCGCCAGCGCACTACCTGGACACGTATGGTCGGTATCGCCGACCGGTGGCTGCCCCGTGCTCGCGTCGTCCATCCGTGGCCTGAACGCCGCTTCGCCGCCAATCACCCAAGGTGGGAGCCCGGTGCGTGAATCGCGCCCGCCGGGATCTGAGCGGGGGGCGCCGGGTAACCGGCGTCCCTACCGCAATACAAATATCTCGATTGCGCGCTCTGCGGTTGACCCTCGAACACAGTGGTGTCGGAAGAAGATTCATGTAAAAGAGTGCCACATCTGTGGATAAGTGCTTCACCGTGGCCGTCAGCGCCTGTTTTCGTTGGCTGACTTGTGCCGGGTGAGGCGAGCCGATCAGTCCCTTCATAAGTCCCTCGATGCTCTGCGCGCCTACGTCCGCGCCGAGGGGCGGTTTGAGGACCACGCGCCCGAAGTGCAGCGGCGGCGATACGGCCCCGTTCGCCGGCCTTAATGTCCGCGTGTCGATTCGGAACATGCGCGCCAAATAGCCATTATCAATACGCCATTCGCCCGACGATTCGCTCTTTTCCTTGGAGGCGAGTTCCGTGGCCGATTTCCTACTCCTGGCGTACCCCGAGTTTCCAAAATCCATGACACCGAAGCGCCTGGCGCACATCGTCCGGCCGACACCCGACGAACTGCGCTGGGTCCAGGAACGCTGCAAATCGCCACGGGCGCGCGTAGGGCTCCTCTGTCTCTTGAAGTGCTTTCCGGTCCTCGGTCGCTTTGCCGCTCCCGACGAAATCCCTGCCGCGGTCGTTGAATACCTGGCACGGTGCGCAGGTCTTGACGGACTGACTCTCGCCGATTATCCGCGCCGCACCCGCATGCGCCACCACATCGAATTGCGAGCATACCTCGGGATTGAGCTGTGGGGAGCGGCGGCACAGGCCCTCGCGACTCAGACGATGGAGCGCATTGTGAGCGGGCGGGCGCATCTGAGCGACCTTATCAATGGCGCCACCGATGCCTTGGTTGCGGCGAATTTCGCGCTGCCGGCCTTGAGTGCCCTGCGTCGCCTCGCCGGCCGCGTGCACACGCGGGCAACCTCCGCGTGGCTGACGGAGATCGCGGCGCGCATGCCGGAATCCGCCGGACAGCGTCTGGAGGCGTTGTTGACCGTTTCGCCAGATGCCACTGAATTCGCGTTTGCCAAGCTGTGCCGGTCCCCCAAACGTGCCTCCCGGAATAACCTGGTCGAAGCTCTCGAACACCTTATTTGGCTCAATACGCTCGGCCTACTGTCGCGTCCGCCTAATTCGGTCCCGATACACAAAAATGGCCGTGGAACCTTGGAATTCCTGATGGATTCGATATGTTGCGGCGCACTGGTCGAAACTCTGTGGCCACCTTAAGCGGTTAATTGCGGCGTTTGGACACGATTACTCGGACGAGCATCAGCCAGTTCTAGGAATTCCGGTTGAACAGTCGCGAAAACCAGCGCACATTCCAAAAACCATGGCCGCCCGAGCCCAACGACCTGTTCGCAGCAGATCGACAACCCGGATCATCGGGTTCACCGTCGGCGCGCAGTTTTGGTTCGGGACGACACTCGTACAGATTGAGCGGGTCGCCGGGCCGGACAAATTGTTGGTGCGCCATCTTGCAACGCAACGGCTTGAGCACTTAAGCAGCAGTGACCTTCGACCGGTGGAACCGGATTGCGATCAGGCGATGCAGTCACTATCCGTCTCAGTGGAGGGTTATTCAGAGGCGGTGTGGGAGAGAGCAAGGGTCGTCGAGGAAGTCGTCAAGAAGCTCGAAGCCTCGCGAAGCCCGTCAAAAAGAGCCGAAGCACGAGCCGCGCAGCAGCTGGGGGTCAGTTCACGCCACCTTCGCCGGTGGCGCGCGCTGTATCGGACTCTCGGGACACTCGAAGCCTTCTTGCCACGCCGCGTCGGTCGCAAGGTTGGAACGCGGCTTCTGAACCTCCGGCTCGAGCAATTGATTGACGAGGAAGCCCGCAGCGCCATCAAGCGCAGCGCTGATGTCGCCGTCAATGATCTTTATCCGATCATTTGCGCCTCCGCGCGAGCCATTCGGCTTGCAGTGCCGGCCCGCTCGACGGTGGCGAGGCGCATGGGAATCCTCAAGCGTGATGTGTCGAACTTCGACCCCGACACTGCTAGGGCGATCATCGAAAAGCGCATCCCGGTGAGGGGATCGCTGCAAACGACGGGCGCCTTGTCGATCGTGCAGATTGATCACACGCTTGCCGACGTTATCTTGGTCGATCCGATCGAGCGTCGGCCGATCGGACGCCCATGGCTGACGTTAGCGCTGGACGTGCATACGCGCATGATCTTGGGAATGCTTCTGAGCCTTGAGGCGCCGAGCAGCCTGTCGGTCGCGCTATCCTGGACCACGCCGTCTTTCCCAAGCAGTCCTGGGCCACAAATCTCGGCGTGGAGCCCGATGGCTGGATCGGCTTCGGCCTGCCCTCAAGACTTCACCTTGACAATGGCGTTGAGTTTCACGCACAAGCGCTCGTGCGAGGCTGTCAGCTGTATGGGGTTGGACTCGATTATCGACCCGTTGCCACACCCCGGTTTGGGGGCGCCATCGAACGGATGATCGGCACGATGATGGGCAAGGTTCGACTACTGCCATGTGCCACGATGAGCAAAACACTGGCGGCTCGGCCAAAGGGCGCCGAATCGAAAGCGCGATTTACCTTGAGTGATCTTTACGTCTTCCTAGCCCGCCAGATCGGCATCTACCACCACACAAAACACTCGAGCCTCGAGCGATCACCGCGCGCCGCTTGGGAGGAGTGCGCGCGGCGCCGAGATGGCTGGGTCATGCCGCAGGTGCCGGCTGATCGAGAGGACTTTTTGATTCGCTTTCTGCCGAGTGCCCTTCGAACGATCACCCGGGAGGGCGTGCAACTATTCGCACTGCAATACCAGTCGCACGAAATCGAAGGACTGATTGCGCAGGGTAGGCCTCGATTTATCCGCTACGACCCACGCGATATGTCCAGGATCTATGTGGAGCAAGACAACGGCACGCACCTTCGGGTGCCTCTCGCCGATCGTCGCTGGCCGAAGCTATCGCTTTGGGAATGGAACGAGATCAAGCGGCTGTCTTCCGGGACCGAAACGCCAGCCGACGCGGAGTGGGTCGCCCGGGCACTACGCGCGAACCAAGCCCTGATCGATGACCGAGCCAGCGCTGGCCGGTTAAAGGACCGGCGACGCAAAGCGCGCGCAAAGGCGTGGTCTGAGAAGCGTATCCCCATGCTGCACCCGGATCGGGAATTGACGGTGAGTGCGACGCTCTCCGATACGCCGCTACCCTGCGAGGTGCTCGAATGAAGGGCTTAAAAACTTCGGGAGTTCAGGCACCACTTGACCATTTAAGTCCAGAGACGCATGTCATTGCGAACGCAGACGATGCCACGCGGATCAATTACATCCGGCGAGACCGGTTCATCGAGCATGCGGGGATACGCCCTCACAAAGACCGGCTGCTGAGCCTTTTGGGGCGACCCCGTACGGTAAGGCCCCAGTGTGTTCTGTTAGCGTCAGAAGCTGGGAGCGGCAAGACAGCGCTACTGCGCCACATTCAGCGGCTGTACCCGGATCGCGAAGATCGAGGCAGTGGCCGGATCATCCGATCGGTTGTGTATTTTGAAGTAGAGCCGGCTCCTACACTTTGGGGTCTGAAGTCAGGGCTGCTCACGGAGTTGGGCGCACCGCCCTTAAACCTCCGTCATGGGGAGGCACGAAACGATCTCATCAAACGGTATCTTTCCGAGTTTGATACCGAAACAGTCTTGTTTGATGAGGTCCAACACCTACTTGTACTTCCGCGACGCCAGCGGATGTTGCAGCTTGATTGGATGAAATGGATTTCAACGGCAGGGAAGGCGAGTGTCGTATTGTCCGCCGCGATGTCTGATGGTCGTCGGCTCATCGAACACGACGCGCAGCTCTTGACGCGCTTTACTGAAATCTCGATCCCGCGGTTTGTCCAAGGCATCGTCTTTGGCCAATTTCTGCTGACCCTCGAGCGATCTTTGCCGCTGCGGCTGCGATCGGGGCTTGCTCAGGAGGCTGTCCAGCGCGCGATTCTGGATAAGACTCAGGCCATGCAAACGCTGCGCGGCCTGACCGACGGTGTTGTCAAAGTCGTGCAGGAAGCGGCCGTCGCGGCGGTAACGACCGGCGCTGAACGAATCGATTTGCCTCTGCTCTCCGCTTGGCGACAACATACCCGACTTGAAGTAAAGCAACCGGCTGGTGCACTCGTGGCTTGCGCCACGATGTGAGCTCGCAACAGCCTAAGGCCCCCCTCGTGCAACCGGCTCGGATCGTACGGCTGGCCTCCACGCCAGCCCCTTATGAAGCGGAGAGCTTTGACTCGTGGTTCGCGCGCCTCGCGGGATCTCATTTCACCAATCGGAAAAAGGCTTATGGCGGCACTCCTGTCAGGGACCAAGCGGCCCGGGCGGCAACCCACGATACGAGATACAGATATTCAGTCATCGCGATCGACCTATTGTCCCAACGGACCGGATGGCCGCGACATCAGTTTGAAGCAATGTTGGAAATTCCGCGAAACCGAAATGTCGCTTTGCGCAACGTAAAGGGATCTCTCTATTGCCCAGCTTGTTGGGAGAGTGACCTTAAAACTGGCTCCCGTCACCAGCGCCGGGAATGGGATGATCCGTGGCGCTCGATGTGTGAGATGCATCAGACGCCGTTGCTCCAGAGCCCCGTTTCCCTAGAGAAATTGCTATGCTCGTCACCCCCCGTCAATCCCAAATGGTTGGCCGTCGAAGTAGCAGCATGTCCTTTGTCGCTGTGTATCGATATGACATGCGCTCAGCGTTTGATTCGTGCTGTCAACAAAAAGCGGCCCCAATCAGACGCTGACCAGTTACGCGGTAGAATCCTGAAAGAGTTATTGTTGCTGGCCGGCACCGAGTTCCACGGCGGCTCCCTTGCCAACTGGTCATTTGGAACGAATCGGAATCGGGGGCTTACACGGAATCGCTCGCTCTGTTGGCGCGATATTCGCGGCAATCCTCGAAAAGACGAAGTCAAGATCCCGGCGGGAAACTTAGCAACGTGGCGACACTCATTGCGGATCGCTACGCTTCTGCTGTTAGCGATGGACGAGCGCCCAGAATTCCGACGGCAGGATGATGTTGCCGTTTGCGCGAGGCTTCTTTATGCAGGTCCTGAAACAAATTTCGCCTGGGCGTTTAATCGAGTCCGGCGACAATGGCCCGACGAGTATCGTTCGCGATGGGTCCGCGCGTTTGGTTGGCTGGACGAGCGCGATCCGGTCATGTGGGCACGTAGCCATGTGCTCGGTGCTCCCACCGACACAACCCGAGCTTAACTCGATTCAAATCCGGTGGCCGTACACGTCGATGAGAAGAGCACAAGTCTTCCTAGCGGGCGCGGAATGAGCGGTGTATTCTGAGGATGAGTTTCTACGGAGTCGCCACACTTCATGCGGGCGTCAACATCATGTTCTACAGCGATCCGCCGCTGATCGGCGGGTCAACTGGCGGGTATTTATAGTGACGGCAGTACCTTCGCCTAAGCTCAAGATGCCAAGGGTCGTTTCCGGTTCGCGGGAGTCACGGCGGGTTCTTAAAAAACTTCGATACCGTGAGCACTCACGTCATGAGTATCCTGCCGATTCCGGATTCAAATAATGGTCATTTCCGGTCAAGAATACGAATGACCGTAGGACTGTCACCGTCCACGCTTTTTAGTCGAGCGATTGGGTTTCTGGTCACCTTGTCGATTTCTCTGGCTTTTTCGCAAGTGGCGTTTGCACTCAATGTCGATCGAGCCATCTCCCAATACGGACATATGGCGTGGACGCTGCAGGAAGGAGAGCTTGCCGGGGCGCCGACCGCGATGACACAGACCGCGGATGGATATGTTTGGGTGGGTACGCGATCAGGTCTGCTGCGCTTTGACGGCATCCGCTTTTCACCGTTTGTCCCGCCGCCTGGCGAAGAGCTCCTGAGCTCGAAAATATTGTCACTTTAAGCTGCCAGCGATGGCAGCCTCTGGATCGGTACGCGCTCCGAACTTGTGCATTGGCAGAACGGACATTTGCTTCGTTACCCGGACGCCCCTGGATCGATCATGTCGATTCTTGAGCAGCCTGACGGCACGATTTGGTTTTCGCGCATGCGTCTTAAAGACGAGCGAGGGCCGCTTTGCAAAATCGTTGGCGATCACGCGGTCTGTTTTGGGGAGTCAGATGGCGTAGCGATCAAAACAGCACATCAGCTTGTGACCGATGCACAGGGGAATTTCTGGACTTATTCAGCCACTACTGTCATGCGGTGGAAACCCGGCTCCTCGCACACCTTTGTACCGACAGAACTTGGGGGTAAGGGAGGAATCGAAGATACCTTCGATGTGTTTCAAGGCATTGCTCCTGCACCCGACGGATCCGTTTGGGTGGGTGCAATGCAGCCTAAGCACGGTTTGGGACTGCTGCGAATTGTTGACAATAAACTAGAAGCGGTCGTCACACCGGAGTTCGACGGCCGAAAACTGCGCGTATCGTCATTGCTTCTGGATCGTCAGGATGTTTTGTGGATCGGCACCCAAGGCGAGGGACTGTACCGGCTGCACGGTGGCCAGGTCAGTCACTATCGGGCAAGCGATGGATTATCCAATGATACGGTGCAGGCGCTGTTCGAGGACCGCGAAGGTACGCTGTGGGTCCTAACAACGCAGGGAATCGACGCATTTCGGGATCTCAAAGTGTCAAGCGTGACGAGCCGCCAAGGCCTGAGTGCCGATCTAGCAAACTCTGTCCTTGCCACTCGTGATGGCACGGTATGGATTAATGCGTGGCACTCTCTGGATGCCCTCAAAGACGGTCATTTCACTTCGTTTAGCGCGAACAACGGATTACCCGGGGGTGAAGTCACTGCAATGTTCGAAGATCGTGCTGGCACCCTGTGGGTGGGTATCGACGACGATCTGTACACACTCCATGGGAAGGCTTTCCAGCCTTTCAAGCGGTCGGATGGGCGATCCATAGGCTTTGTTGAACAAATGACGCAGGATGTAGCCGGCGACCTTTGGGTGATGGAGGCAAAAAGCAACGAGTTGTTACGCATCCACGATCGACGCGTGACAGAGGAGATTTCGCGCACCACCGTACCTTTCGCTTTCGCACAAACCATCGTGCCTGATCCACGAGGGGGCATTTGGTTTCCACTCACAAACGGTGACCTTGCCCGATATCGTAGTGGTAGCCTCGAGACTGTCGCCTTCCATCGCGCGCCGCACACCGGTTTGATATGGGGACTTCTCTCAGATCAAGACGGTTCCATTATTGGCGCCACCTCGCTCGGCTTGATCGGCTGGCGTGAGGGGCGATCTCAGACCATGACGGAAGCAAACGGTCTCCCGTGCCTCGAGATTCACACATTGCAGCGCGATCGCCACGACGATCTGTGGCTATACGCGTCCTGCGGAATTATTCGCATTGCTAATGACCAGATCAAAGAGTGGTGGAGCGATCCGGCAGCGCATTTGAAGTTCAAGCTCTTCGATGCGCTCGATGGTGCACAGACCGCCCTTGGGGAATTTTTCCCACGATCAACTATGAGCCCCGACGGCCGATTGTGGTTTGCGAATGGAAGCATCGTCCAAGTCGTGGATCCGGATCAATTGGGCGGTAACTCGATACCACCGCCCGTCATTATTGAGAAAGTCGTGGCTAACCGCCAATCCTTCCTTCCGAGTCCGGGATTGACTTTGCCGCCCCAGGTGCGCGACCTTCAAATCGACTACACGGCCTTAAGCCTCGTCGTTCCCCGTCAAAACCACTTCCGTTATCGACTCACAGGACACGACACCGATTGGCAGGACGCCGGCACACGGCGCCAGGCTTTTTACACCGATTTACCACCCGGCGCGTATCGGTTTCACGTGATTGCCAGTAACAATGATGCCGTGTGGAACAACACGGGAGCCACTCTCGATTTCTTTATCCGACCCACTTTCTACCAGACAAGCTGGTTCATTTTGCTTTGCCTCGTTGCTGCGCTTGCCGCAATTGCCCTTATATTTCGCTTGCGAGTGCGCCAAATCGCCGCGCGCCTGCGCGCGATGCTCGATGCACGTAATGCAGAGCGCGAACGGATAGCGCGCGAATTGCACGACACCCTCTTGCAGGGGACTCAAGGGCTCATGCTTCAAGTGCAGGCGGCCGCGAATGCAATGTCGCCCAATGAAGCGGCGCATTTGCTACTCGAGAGAGCAATGGAGCGCGCCGACGATGTAATGACGGAAGGCAGAGATCGCGTGCTTGATTTGCGAGACACGAACCATCCATATCGCAGCCTAAGCCGCTCGATCGAAACTGTAATCCAGGGACTTCAAACACCAATGACTGGGGCAACGGATACCGCGACTGCCTATCGCTTGACGGTAGATGGCGATGAACGAGAATTGTTGGCAGACACCTGGCACGAGGTGTACTGCGTGGGGCGCGAGGCGTTGCTTAACGCGAGCCGGCATGCTGCGGCCCAAAATGTCGAAGTCCAATTGAGGTTTGCCAAGGACTCGCTCAGGTTACTCGTATTGGATGATGGCGTCGGCATTGACGTCGCGAAGGCGCGTTCGCTTCCCGGCCACTTCGGCCTTGCGGGGATGCAGGAACGAGCCAAAAAAGTCAGCGCTCGTTTCGAGGTGCGAAAGCGCGCAAGTGGGGGAACAGAAGTCGAGATCGTGGTCCCGGCCGCTATCGCTTACAAAATCAAATCGCTCACGCTTTGGCAACGAATGTTGGCTTTTGCCTCTCGCGGAGATCGAGCCCCCTAGAGTTCTAGAACGCCTCGCTTGATTGCAATGGCTACCGCGTGAGCGCGATCTTTCGCACTGAGTTTGCCAAGCAAATTGGCCATGTGAGTTTTCACGGTTTCTTCAGAAATATGGCAGTGGGCGCCAATATCTTTGTTGCTCCGACCCTGTGCTGCGTGCTTAAGAATCTCGATTTCGCGACTCGATAACACACCGTCGGTCGCATGTTCGGCGATTTCCACGGCCACTTCTGCGGGGATGCGTCGGCGACCTAGATGCACCGTCCGAATAACATCCACGAGTTCCTTTCGGAGTGTGCTCTTGAGCAAGTAGCCCCAAGCGCCGGCCTTCAAGGCACTGGACGCTTGGGCGTCACCCTTATACGTGGTTAGCACAATGATTTTGGCATTGGGAAAATCGGAGCGTATCAGTCGTGTGCTTTCGATTCCGCTGATGTCGGGCAATTGGATATCCATCAAGGTCACGTCGGGTTTATGCAAACGAAACAGTTCGACGGCTTGCATGCCATTGGCGGCCTCTCCAACAAGAACCATGTCCGGCTGGCCACCGATGATGGCGCCGATGCCCTCACGAAACACCGGGTGATCATCGACGGTGAGAATTCTGATGGGCGCTGCGCTGCTATCCGACATGCCGTCTACTCCCTATTAGCAAGTGCCTGCGAGCGATCGCGAAATTCCGTCAAGAGTTGATCCGCGCGCTTGAGGACATTCTCCATCAATTGGCGCGCCGGCGCCTGGGAGGGTATGGATGCGTTGACCCTGTGGAACTGCAGGATAAGTCCTTGCATATCCTGCAGTAAGTGATCGTTGAGCTCATTGGCAGCTCGCTCGCGCAGTCCTTGTTTCTTTCGTTTAAACAATCCCATGCAGATAGAAATACAAAAAACGGAGTTTCCCCGCATCCCCTGATCGGGTGATCACAAGATCGCTCTGGATAGGGAGCTATTTCGGATCGCCACACGCCACGATGATCACGCCCGATAGTCATCACGGTTCAAGGGGAAACTTCAATGAAAGATATTGCGCTTGGTCACTTTAGTGCCATCCGCCGCGCGTCGCGCGCAGGCGTAGCAGTAGGGTTACCCAGCCGACTGGCTGGTAGTGTAGTTTTAGGGAGTTTAATAATCGCATGCACTGGCGTATATGCCCACGCCAACGCGGCTGAGACTCCTAGCGGCCCAAGCCCAACGCCGGTACAGGTGGTCGATGCACTCAACGGCGTATTTGGCAAACAAGTCCATGGACGGGCGATTCATGCCAAGGGGATTGTCTTAGAAGGCTCATTTTTGCCGCTGCCGAGCGCAGGCAAACTCAGTCGGGCACCCCACCTTAATGGAGGAGCAGTCCCAATTACGGTGCGTTTCTCCGATTTTGCCGGTATCCCAACGATTTCCGACACCGACGGGCTCGCCTCTCCTCGAGGCATGGCGATCAAATTCCATCTGGCGCATGGCGCTGATACGGATATCGTCGCGCATTCCGTCAACGGTTTCCCGTCTCCGACAACGAATGACTTCCAGGACCTGATGGTTGCATTGGGCAGCAGCCCTCCCGGGACGGCATCACCAACGCCGGCGGACAACTATCTCGGTACTCATCCAGTCGCTAAAGCATTTTTTGCCAATTTGACCCCACCTCCCGCGAGCTTTGCAACGGTGGCTTACTACGGAGTCAATAGCTTTGAATTCTGCAATCAAGCAGGGCGAAAACAACTGGGGCGATACCAGATCATTCCAGAGGCGGGGGTGCATCTCTTGCCGAGCAGCGAGGTAGCTTCCGCGTCGCCAGACTATCTGAGTAAAGAAATTAACGAGCGCTTGCGATCGGGCCCTGCGAAATTCGTGCTGCAAGTACAGCTCGCGCAACCAACTGATGCGACTGAGGATCCGTCGATCGCGTGGCCTGCGTCACGCTCCGTCGTGAAGTTGGGAGTCATCACGGTGAAGCAGGTTCGGCCGGATAGCGAAAAAGCGCAGGAATCGCTGATGTTTACCCCTAGCGCGGTGGCGGATGGCATTCGGCCTGCCGATCCGATGGTGGCAGATCGCAATGCCGCCTACGGGGTGTCTTATGGCCGGCGACACGCGGCTCTTAGCAACGACATCGCTGCCTCACCATAATCTCTAGTTGCGGAGCGGGAACTCAGTCAGTCTCGCTTTTGGATAACGTGGCCGGCCCAATAGCCGGCCACCCTGCGTGTTCTACGAAGGTCAACTACCAAAACTGTTGAAAGAGCGCACGATTTCGCGTGCAACTGGCATTCGCGCCGCATCGCCGGCTGAAACGACCCAAAGGACACCGCAGCAAGGATTCGATCGTACAACGTTGACTCCGAGACGGCGTCAATGCCCTTCCGCAAGGTCACGATAAATACTAGCGTCTCTAAAAGGGTAAATTTTGAGACGAATCTGTAGGATGCGGGAAAAAAAGTGGGGCAAAATAGTCCCGTAAATCATTCACATAAATGACCCATATGCTACCTAACGGGCCTGGTCAGTGACAGTAGAGGTTAGAGGAAAACACCAATGACTACATCACTCTACGACCTTAGCGTGCCGACCTTCCTGCAGACCCTGAGGGCCGTCGGGGGTTTCTTCGACCGCGCGGTGAAACACCGCGCCGAGACCGGCGCAGACCCGGACGACTTCGTGCGGGCGCGGCTTTTCGAGGATATGGCGCCTTTCCATTTCCAGATTGAAGCGGCGTGGCACCATTCCGTGTGGGGGCTGGAGGAGGGCAAGACACGGTTGCGGCTTGGAAATGCCGCATTGGGGTCAGCTCAAGGCTTGATGCGAACTACCGTTCCTTGGGCCGAGGTGCTTAAGTTACTCACATAAATCGCGCCATCTGGACCGGCTGCGAAGCCGTTCGGCGTGGTCAGCAGACCGGCACCTAAGTGCGTGCGCTCCCCCGCGCTGCCGTCCCCGTTAATCTTAATCCGCACTACATCACCGCCCCCCGGGGGCGCAAGACTCGTCCAAAATTCGGTGACATAAAAGCCATCAGCACTGAAGCCGCAACCTGTAATGGGGAAAAAACCAGATGCCCATACGTCCGACTCGCTTAAGAACTGGACCGTTGAGGATGCGTCGGGGTCGAAGCGATATACTTTTGACTGCGGGCTCTTCCCACCTTGGCCCAACGCGAAGTTGGCGCCGAAAGCGAGTGTTCCGACGTACAGTTTGTGATCAGGGCCTTGCGCAATGCAGGTTGGCACGGAATCGCTTACAGGCGGATTGGGCACATAGGCGACAATGCGTACTGAACCATCCGCCAGTACTTCATCGATAGTGTTTGCGCCGGCGTCGGACACATACTGATGCCCCGACAACGCAAGCACCGCATAGGGATTGGCGTCGGGAAACTGGCCCGTTGGCGCAAATGGTGCGCCCTGGTTGTTGTCGGTCCAGGCGTAATCAATGTCACCCACAGCCGCAACGGTTTCAAAACGTCGATGATTGCCTTCGTCGCGACCTTCTTCTTCTTCGTGTGGGGAGACTTTCAGAAGCTTGCCGAATTGTTCGACTGCATCCAACTGCGCATCGGCGACCGAACTGTTGTCGAGCAGAAGATCCTTAAATTCGGCCGTCCGGGACTCAGTCTCTATGACATACAGCTGATCGTTACGAATGGATATACCGTCCGGGCCGGTCACCTCACCCTTCGGAGACGCCACAGACGCCAGCCCCGTCACCACCCGATGGCCATAGGGATGCACGGAGTTTGGACGAAGAATTTTGGTGATGGCCCCGGTCAGTCCAATACCAGGAACCACGCCGCCGTGTCCGTTGCCCGCGCCCAGGCCAGATTCCGCAACGTACAAGGTTCCTTCCGGATCAAATGCCAACCCTCGCGGGTTGTGCAGACCTGTCGCAATAGTGTCTATGTCTGCCGCAGCGCCAGTAACTGAGAACATAACTGCCACCACCGATGCCCCAATGACCGCGCCTTTATGCATAGTTCCCCTCATGAGCTTTCCTCTTTAATTACTTGATATTGCAGACCGGTGTGCCAAAAGGCGCCCGTCAAGGCTAATTGACGTTAGCAGGTAATCTTGCTGATAGCAGGAATTTCGGCGAAGTCATTCGAGCGATGAGGCCGCTAATAGCGTCTGTCACAACCTCAGGACTATCGCGCTGAACGAAATGCCCGCTCTTTGACGCGTACGAATGAGTCGCCGCCGGGGAGAGGCTCAAGAACTGCCGCTGCAACTTGCTCCACAGCGATTGGAGCTTGGGCCGAACGTGCTCGGACACCAGCGCGTTATTGGTAAACGTACCGGCCGTAATAACGTGCACCGGAAGATTTCCTAAGGAGCGGATTTCCCGCGCCTCTCTGATGCTCGCAATAAAGTCGATTCCTTCGGGCGTGGATTTTGGATCCCGCCAACCGCCCGTCCAAAACTCCCGCATGCTGCGCAACGCCTGGGGATCGTCGGGCGTCGGCGGAGGGAACGTTGACCCAAACACCTCGAATTGATCCTCGTGCATGGAGTCAACCAGAAGTAATCCAGCTACCTCATCAGGATATCGATGCGCATACAGACGCATCAGCAAGCCACCGAAAGAATGACCAACGAGAATGTAGGGGCCAGGGATCTGCACACAGTGCAGCAACGCGTGAAGTTCACCAACCATAGTTCCAGCGCTGCGTCCTGGCGCAACTGCTGCGTCGCTGGCTCCGCGTCCGGGGCGGTCATATCGAAAAACGCTTGAAATCGCGCCGAGGCTGCGCTGTATGGGGCTCCACTCGTCGCTTTCGGCGCCCACTCCGGTTTCAAGAATTACCGTCGGAGATTTCAAGCCGGTGCGGTAAAAAGCCATTTTTCGACCATTGATATCTATTCTCTCCATAGACTCCGCGGACAGATCCTGCACGTTTGGAGAAGAAGTAAGTTGTGACGCATTCATGCTGAGATTCTCCGACTTAGGTTTAGCCTGGCGCCCAGTCTGGCGGAACATCAGCTCAAATGTAATTGCATAAATTTGTCATTCTGATATACAGAATTGCATGGTTAAGCCTGATGCTGAGTGGGGGCTGTATCGCACCTTTCTCGCGTATGTTCAAGCAACGTGTATTGCATGAAGCAGACCAATTCGATCGTTCGGCGGGGCTCTTTTAGCTGCGCGAATCGGGAAGGCCGTCGTAGTCGCATCCCCTCGGCATACCCATGCATATATTCTGGCGTCAGCGTGGCGATCAAATACTGGTCGACTAACAGATCGAGCAATTGTTTTACCTTCTTCGACTGCCGATCAATGGAACTCGGCGAGAAATTGCCCGGCGGCTCGCGCAACGATTCCAGCAACGTCGCTTCGGAACCCGGCTGCGTGCTATACAACGCTTCAAGCCACTGAGTTCGAATTGCAGAGGAATCTTTCGCTCAATTTCCGCGAGGACCTCGCGCTCAACGCTCTGTACCGCCAGTTGCACAAGGCACCCGAGTCGGCGTGTGCCCGGGATGACGAACCGATGCTCGTGAAGCAGTCTCGGCGCAGACGCCAACAGCGGATCTCCGTTGACGCCAGCCTTGACCACATCGCGAAGAGCCGGAAGAATCTTTGGCGCATCGGTCATTTCAAAGCGCATGAAGCCGAGGAATTCAATCGCCCACGCCTGATATTCGAACAGCGTTGCACGACGGTTCTTGTATAGGGCTCGCAGGGTCGCAATGTCGGGCGCCGGAATTTCCATCTGCTCGCCCAGGTGTTTAAGCAATTCCGCCGGCACACGTTGGAACGCGTGGAGCGTTCGGCCACACATCGTGAGAAATCCGAGCTGCAGTGCCACACCGAGTCGCAACGTGTCTTTATAGCGAGATCGAATGGCGCAATGAACTTGCGGTTCGAAAGTGAAAAATCGGGAAATCTCAAATTCCGACAGTTCGGCGGGAAAATGCCGCCAACCGAGATAAGGGACTTGCCAGGCCAGCATGACACGCTCCCGCTTGCTCGAGGGATTCGCAGCATGCAACGTTTCGGGTTACTCGTAGCGGCCTTAAATATTGCAACGCAGCGCTGAAAACGGGACTTTTGACATCAAATGCACGGGGAGGCCATTCAGCACCTCTGAAATCGATCGGGCATAGCAGCCGATATCCTGGATGCCCCAGAACCGCGACGAGCGCCGTCGCCGATCGGGTGCTTCAAAGCGGCCAGGAATCTGGCGGCTGCATTCAAGGGCATTGCGGCTCACTGGAGGTTTTCGTCGCGTCTTCGCGATCTCCCTTGCCGCTGCGATCCGACCTGAGTGGTAGGATAGTCTCACTACTCGGACCAGCTGAGAGCGAGTGGCGATCAGGTCTGGGAAATCGAATCGTGGCCGAACTACGGCCTTCCAACAGAATTGCTACCCTAGTCACCCGCGGGAAGGCAAAGACGGTATCGGCGCCTGCCGCGCAGCTGTTGATTGCTCAAGCCTTTAAGCAGCCGCTCGAGCGATCATTCGGCGGATCCGGCGCACTCCTAACACTACGCTGACCGCTACGACCGGAATGCTGATGGCCATGAGCACGTCGACATTCAATCCCACACCACTCGATTTAAGTCCTTTGCCAAGATAGCCGATGAGACCCACCACGTAGTACGTGACCGCGGCCACGGATAGCCCTTCGACGGTCTCCTGCAGCCGCAGCTGCAACCGGGCCCGCTGGTTCATCGATTCCAGCACCGCGTGGGTCTGTTGCTCGCGCGTGATATCCACCTTGGTCGAGAGGAGTTGAGTGGCGCGCGCCACCCGATCCGACAGTGATTGCTGGAGACTCATCGCGGCGTGGCAGGTATCCATCGCAGGAGCCAGTCGACGTTCCATGAATTCCTGAAACGTTTGCAGCCCCGGTAAGCGCTCTTCGCGGAGCTCGAGGATGCGGCGTTGGACGAGACGGTAGTAGGCTGCCGAAGCGCTGAAGCGAAAGTGATTTCGCGATTGGCGGCTGCTGATATCCGCTTCTAGGCGCGTGAGATCCGCCAGCAGTGTCGGTTCATCCTCCTCGCAGGCGTCGGCGATAGCCGTCGTGATTTTCGCAAGTTCCTGTTCGCTTCGGCTCAGGACGGGACTGATCTCGCGCGCAACGGGCAACGCCAGCAGCGCCATGATGCGATAGGTCTCTATTTCCAGGAGTCGTTGCACCATGCGTCCGGCTTGCCGCGGCGTCATGCCGCGATCGAGTACCAAAAGACGACTGAAGCGATCTGCGTGGATCCTAAAGTCGGTCAACGCCAGTGCGGCGCCCCCGGCGATGGCTGAGCCCACGAGCATATTGCCGCCAAAGTAAGCGGCCGCAATACCCTCCGGATCGATCTTTTCATCGGGCACCGTTACCAACGCTCCGTGGACAGCGACGATCAGTTGTCCGGGCAAATCTTTGATCCAGTCCGCCGGCACCGCCGCGATGGCCGGTTCTTCGAAAGGGTCGCTATGGATGCCCGGTACGATAAATTTGTACCGCGTAAACTCGCTGTGTCGTTCCCACTTCAAACGGAAACGGCCGCAGTCCGCGCTGAAGTGGCTGACCGTGTTCGCTGGAGACCGTACGCCGAAATGGTTAACCAATTGCGAGACGGCTTCCCATTCTCGTGCGCGCTCCGCGGGCGTGGACCGGAGGGCAAGGAATGTGAGGCGAAGCGGTGCGGACATCACTTCCGATGGTCGTGCATGCACTTCGTCGTTCAATTCGACGCGCAGTGGATCGTCGTTAGGTAGGACTAGGGTCATCGCGAGCCTCGCTTATGGTGTATCTGAAATTCGTGTCATCGTGCTGCAGATCCGGCATCATGGCCTATCAAAGATCCCAGCCGATCGATGAATCGGTTTATACATAGGCACTCCGAGAGCTTTCGTGCACGATAGTGATAAGCCCACAGGCCTCCCGCCAATTCGATGGTCAACGCGAAACAGCTCTCACCGTCCCGTGTCAACACGAATTCTCCAGCCACAGACTCAATTGAGCTTCCGTTCGTGCGGTGATCAGTAGCCTAAGCAATTCAATGTCATTGATGATGTTGATGTGATCCGCTGCGAGCGCGGTCCGCAACGTGCCTTTAAGCCACTCGCTCATCAGTGGATGCGCAAGCACCCAAGCGATTCTCGCGTCTGCGGTCGTCAGTTCGTCTGCGGAGTCGGGATTCATGGGAAGTCATCGCCGTGGCGCCTCAAAAGCGATGCCCCCAAACCGGGCGCCGGAATCGCCCCAGGTTCCTGAGCTACGCGGTCGGTGGCAAGCATTGTGGCAACCGCCGCGTGCTGCCCTCGACGAGTTTGCCCCGCTTCGGTGCCCATCAGAAATAGCCCTCCCCCTTCTTCTGCTCGAGCGACCCACCGTCCTCACCGTCGCTGATCCGACCTTGCCGCTCCGACGAGGAGGCGCTCAGCGTCTCGGCGACCACGGCCTTGAGATTGGTCGCCAGTGATTCGACGGCGCCCGTGTCCGGCCAGCAGCCGAGCGTCCGGAACCGAACGATCTTTGTCTGGGTCTGCTCGCCAGCCCGCAATCGCATTCGGCGCTCATCATCGACGACGATATAGGCGCGGCCGCGCTGCACCACCGCTCGCGGCGCGGCGTAGTATAGCGGTGCGAGCGCGATGTCTTTCATCAGCGCGTAGCTCCAGATATCGGACTCGGTCCAGTTGGAGAGCGGGAACACGCGAGCGGACTGCCCTTTACCCAAACGGGTGTTGTACAAATGCCAAAGCTGCGGGCGTTGCTGGCGGGGGTCCCAGACGTGGCCGGCGTTGCGCACCGAGACGATCCGTTCCTTCGCTCGGAATTTCTCCTCATCCCCCGTGCGCCGCCCAGGATCACGTCGTAGCCGCCGGCATCGAGCGCCTTCTTGAGCGGCTCAGTTCGCATGAGCGCGGTGTAACGATCCCCGTGGTCGATCGGATTGATGCCCGCGGCCCGACCTTCCTCGTTCGCATAGGTAACAAGCGCGATGCCGTGTTCTTTGGCAAGAGCATCGCGAAAGTCCAGCAGCGACCGAAACTCCCAGGTCGAGTCCACATGCGGTAGCGGGAACGGCGGTTTTGACGGATAAAATGCTCGCAGCGCGAGATACGCCATCACGGTGGAGTCTTTGTCGGCGGAAAAGAGCATGACGGGGATTCTGGCCTCGGCGATCACTTCACGAAGGATGTGGATCGACTCCGACTTCAGCCAACCCAACTGCGTTCTATTCTCGTGCATGCCATCCCGCTTGAGTCGATTGTGTCCGCCAAAACCTAGACCGCGATCCGGAGTGGATACTCAGGTCTCGTGGAGTCGTTCATCGGTGTCCATTGAAGATCGCCCGCGTACCGCCACTTCATTCGACCGTCATCGTCAAGCGCGAAGAGATGCAGCCATCGATGATCGAATAGCGCGCGCACCCCTTCGTGGCGAGTCAGGATGCCCGTCATTGCCTCGCGCGGCGCTTCAATGCACACCGTCAAGCGCAGCGGCTCGTGGACGTAGCGCTCGCCATCGTGGATGGATTGCCAGGGCAACCCGGCGCGCAGGATGCCGCCGTTGCCTTCGAGGACCCCGATGCCGCCCACGACGTTGTGCAGCAGCTTGTTACCGGCGCCGAACACGTCGGGTGCAACGGTTGAGCCGTAATATTGCAGGCTGATCCAGCTTGCCACCACGACCGGCGCGGTCATGATCAGTTCGAGGACCCCGAATCTGCTGTCCTGTCGCCAGTCGTAGTCGTGCAAGAACGCGCGGCCCGCCAAGCTGCGGCCCGCGGTCCGTGTTCGTGGCGCCGCGATGAATGCCTGGCATCCGGCGAGCGCCCATTCCGGGCGGACCTCGGCCCAGTCGCGGCTGCGTCGAGCGATTCCGCGCTCCGTGTCGGCCCCCGGTAGGCGCAAGGCGCGCTCACCGCGAGTGGCTTGGCCCGCTGCCGCGAGCCTGGTTGTCGCGGTCTTGAGGTCCTCATCATGGGTCGGGGAGGGGTGATCATCAGAGTAGAGCGTGACCGCATCGGTCGTTGTGTCGTGCAACGCGCCCACGAAGAGCGAATCGGCGGGGATCGCAATACCTCTTGATTTAAGGTCTGCGCGCACCGCCGTATCGTTTAGGAGCGACGCCAAGAGCCGTGCGTTGACCTCTCCCGAATATCCCCCGCAGGCGCCGCAGTGCAGGGCGCTCGCATGGGGGTTGTTGACGACGTTGGCCCCATGGCCTGCGATCAGCACTAGGCGGGCGAAATTAGCCGTTAACGACATTGCTCGAAGGATAGTTTCAGCCGCTTGCACCCGAGTCGCAATATCAAGCGCGGGATCGAAGCTCGGCGCGGGGTCGTTGGGCGGTGACGCGCGGTGCAATCCAAGAGAATCCGTTAGTAGTTTCCCGATATAGATGGGTCCCGTAGCCTCGACGAAGGCGAAGGAAGACACGGCGGCGAGCTTGAATCGAACCCAGGCGCGCCGGGCGCGTGCCTTGAACCGCATCGCCTGATCGGCGGGCAGGTCATGAGTTCCTCCCGCGCAAGTCGTCACAGCGGGATTTAGAAGCACGGGCAGGCGCAGTTCGTGCACGTCGGAGGCAAAGCGCCGGTGTGAGGCGGTCAAACCGAAAAAACCTGCAAAGCCGAGGGTCTGGATGCCGGGATTGACCCCTTCGAGAGCGCGACGAAAAACCTCCGACCGTACATCGATGCAGAAAGCGACCTGCAAGGGAGGGCGGCCTTCGCTGACCGCGGGAGCAGCGGCCGACAGGAATAGGGCAAGCGAGCGTTGCGCGGCGCGCTCCGAGGCCTCCTGCAAAATCGTATCGACGATCTGGTCTGCCGTTGGCGCAAGCGGCGCCGCATGCTCGGCGAGAACGGCCGTCCAAGGGTCGGCAATCTGCTCGACGTACCGCTCGAATAAGGCTTCCTCCCAGATCAACCGGACGGCGAGCAGCTCTGTGATCGTCTCGTCCGAGGCGCCGCCGAGCTCGGCCCGCCAACTAAGGTAGCGCGCGTACTGTGCCCAGCCGCCCAAGTTTAGGAGCAGCTGATGAAAGTACGTCTCCAGTGCCCCCGCGGATAAACGCAGCCGTTGTACGGCCCGCGCCATCGCGCCACAAGCGTTGTCGGGCGCCTTCGACACGTGCGTGGCGAAGCCGCGAAGTCCGACGATTTCTGGCGTCAAGTCGTGAGTTGCCACCGCACGCCAGGCGCCGTACGCGCCGGCGCCACGGGGGGCCGCCCACAAAGCCTGACCGACGTCGAAGTAGCCGGCCGCCCAGGATCCGAGCCGTTCGGCGATCAGCGCGCGCCAGTCGATGCCCGAGGCCTGCGCCGCGAGGTCAGCGATTGTCGGGAGTGCTTTGGGTGTCGGCGACAGTGTCAGGGCCATCGCTTTCAGCGCCGCGAGATGGGCGGGACGCCTGTCGCCTGGCGCATTGATAAGGGCGTCTGCGAGATCGGCGTCACTGATGGCGCCGGATGCAATCCGTTCCTGGTACCAAGCTCTGGGCATCGTCACGGCGACACCCGCGACCCGCGCGAGGCGCGCGCCGACCTCCGCGAGACCCTCTCCGCTTTGGCCGAGGAACGGATTGACGGCGACGCTGGATGCCAGCGGCCACGCCGGGGGAATGGCGAGGGCGGCTTGGTTGGCGGCGTGCTTGAGTGACTCTGTGTCGATCAATGGGAACTCCGGGTGGTTCATCATGATTGGGATCTTCGCAAAGCGCGTGACGGGCGCTGCAACGCCCAGCCACGCAGCAGCCGGTCGAAGACGGCATTGGCGTAGAAGCCGTTCGACAGGTGCACCCGGAGGCCGGCGGCGGCGGGGTGATAGGCCCAGAGCGGGAACATCGCCTGGACCACGGCGACGAACCCAAAACTGATGACCGCGAGAATGATCAGTGCCCACTCCAGGGGCCCGGGCGTCGGTGCGGCCGGCAGGACGCTCGAGGTCAGCCAGACAGCCCCCGCCTGTAGCGCGAAATAGCTGACGGAAGTGGCAATCGCGTAGAGCGCAGTCTTCCGCGTCAACGCTCGCGGCGCGGCATCGGCGAGTCCCTGCGCGAGCAAATACGCGACACCAAAGATCAGGATGGCCCCGAGCGCGATGGCCTGCGGAGATTTATGCTCAAAGCCAAAGGCGAGACCGACGAGGGCATACAGTGCAAGCGCCGCAAGAAAAGCCCGCCCGACGGCCCCGGCTTTTGGGATTGCGACAGGCCCTGGCCGGCGCTGGGTGGCAACTCGTTCAACCGCCCCGCCCGAAGCGAGGAAGGAATGCGCCTTGTAGAGCGAGTGAGCAACAATATGCAGGAGCGCCAAGGGAAAGAGCCCGAGCCCGCACTCGAGCATCATAAAACCCATCTGCGCGACGGTGGACCAGGCGAGCGAAGTCTTTACCGCCGGCTGAGTCAGCATCACCAGAGAACCGAAGACTGCCGTGAAGCCTCCGACCATCACGAGGATCGCGAGCAGCGTGGGCGCGAGCAGTATCACATCCGCGAAACGGATCAAGAGGAAGCCGCCGGCATTGATCACCCCGGCGTGCAGCAGCGCAGACACCGGAGTCGGCGTCTCCATGACTTCCGTGAGCCAGCCATGCGTTGGAAACTGCGCGGACTTCAGCATTGCCGCGACCGCAAGCAGGGCGGCAGCTGAGACCGGCAGAGCCCCGCCATCGCCGGCACGAGCTGCGCTTAAGATCGTCGCGATGTCGGTCGTGTGATAGTGCAGCGCCAACAGAATGGCGGCGCCGCTCAGTGCCGTATCGGCCGTACGCGCCGGGACGAATTTCTTTCGCGCCGCCCGCTGCGCCGCCATCCGGTCGGGATAGAACAGGAGCAGTCGGTTGAGCGACAGGCTGGTGGCGATCCAGGACGCAACCAGTTGGACGAGATTCCCAGCCAGAATCAACAGCATCACCGAGGCTAGCGTCAGGCACAGCCAGCCAACGAATGCACCTTGGCGCCCCTCACCGTCGAGATAGGTCGCCGAATAGCGCAGTACCACCCAGCCAACGAACGTGACCAGAAGCAGCATCACGGCGCTCACGGCATCCAGCCGCACGGAGATTCCAAATGATCCGAATCCGAGCAAGGGGCTAGTGCTCGGCGCATGAAAGCCGAGCCAGGTCGCCGAAAGACTCGCAAATGCGATGGCGGCGAGCGCCGCGACCTCGGCGGACTTAAGCAGAGTCCTGGGCCGGCGCCCCGGAATGCAAAATCCGAGCGCAGCGCTGAGGAGCAGAGCGCTCGGCGCCCAGAGTGGCAAGAAATCCATCCTCACAAAAGCTCCGCTTTATCGCCGTTTTAGTTCCGGGAGCATTTAAGCTGGACTCCGAGCTAACTAAAAGTTCATTATTGTTAGCATCTTATTCACTTTAATAGAACGATATGCGACACCTGAACTACCACCACCTGCGTTACTTCTGGGCCATTGCGCACGAGGGGAGCCTGACGCGCGCCGCCAAGCGGGTGCACGTGTCTCCATCGGCGCTCTCGGTGCAGCTGCAGACGCTCGAGCACCAATTGGGCCACGCCCTGTTCGATCGGGTCGGCAAGCAGTTGCAATTGACTGAGGCGGGGCAGATCGCACTTGATTACGCGGACACTGTGTTTAAGGCGGGCGATGAGTTGATGAGTACGTTGCAGGATCGCCCGCTGACGACCCGTCAAGTACTTCGGGTCGGCGCCCTCACGACCTTGTCTCGGAATTTCCAGCTGCAGTTCCTGCGGCCCCTCATCGGGCGTTCGGATGTCGAGTTGATTGTTCGCTCCGGCACAATGCGCGATCTGCTAGCACAGCTCGAGGCGCATGCGGTCGATGTCGTGCTGGCAAACAGCGCTGCCCCTCGGGATGCCAGGTCGCCGCTGCGCAATCACCTGCTGAATCAGCAGCCCGTGAGCTTGGTAGGCCGGCCCCGGCGAACACGGAGAAAGTTCCGGTTCCCGGAAGACCTAAGCTCTACACCGGTGCTGCTGCCTGGCCTCGACAGTGACATCCGCATTGCATTTGACCGGATTCTGGAACTCGCAGGCATCCGGCCGATCATTCTGGCCGAGGTCGATGACATGGCCATGCTGCGACTATTGGCCCGGGAACGGGACGGTGTTGCGCTCGTGCCGCCGGTCGTCGTTCGTGACGAACTGGATGCGAAAGTACTTGTGGAGTACTGCCGCATCCCGGACGTGACGGAGAGTTTCTATGCCATCGTCAAGAAGCGGCGGTTCCCGAATCCTCTCGTCGCGCAACTCATGAAAGTATCCGTCGGTACCGCGTGATCCGCATGGATCTCTGCCGATGGCCTCCGACCCACGGTAGGGCGCGCTGGATCGCCGCGCCAAGCCTAGTAATCCGTACGTCCGCGACTCTTTCTGAACAACCGCGCAGTCGCAGGCCCGTCAGGGTTATCTCATCGTTGCTGCGGTTCATCCTACGCTCGCGGTCGATGTGAATGCTCTCTCATTGATGTTGGCGGTCGGGAACCGATTGCAAAATGCGTTTAAATTTACCCATACGCATTCCACCGTGGCACTGAACGCCTACGTGGAGGCCCATCGAGCGCGGATTGAGGTCAAAGATCACTGCGGTGGCTTGCCCCCGGTTGCGAAGCAACTATTTTCATGCCTTTCACCCAAGGCAACGCCGATAAATCATGCTTGGGATTAGGGCTCTCTATTGCGCGACGCATAGTCGAATCTCATGAAGGTATTTGAGCGTGCGCGATGCCCGGGCAGCGGGTGTGTGATCACGATTTATCTCCCTCGACAGTGGATTCGAGCCCCGTAGCCATGTCGAGCGATGCATTCCTCTAGCGCCTACCGGCCAATCGGCCGCTTGCGTGGAGGTGCGGCTATTCGGTGTTCCGCAGATTTCAGCTGCAATGCTGACGATGTCGTGGAACACTTCTTCGGGAGCGGAGGCTGTACAAACCGGCAAATAGCTCTAGGTTCTGCCACGCCGTCAGCTCTTCATAGAGCGCCAAGTCCTGCGGCACTAATCCCACGTGCATCTTGAAGAAGCCATCGCCGGGATGAACCACGCGATCATCGAACGTGACGGTGCCACTATCCTGTTGCAGCAGCCCGCTCATGATAGACAGCGTCGTCGTCTTGCCCGCGCCGCTGGGGCCGAGCAACCCGAGCGTCTGCCCTTTGGCAACTTCGAAGCTTACATCGTTGACTGCTGTCCGATCGCCGAAGCGTTTGAGAAGGTTAGCGAGGGAGAGCATCGGTGTCCTGTGCGGCATTGTGCCACCGCCAGCGTATACCGCTCAGCGCGCGCTTGCTATCTCGCGGTCGAGCTGCCCAGCAACCGTCCTTCGGACTTCTCGGAGCGCAGCACCGAGGCCATTCTCGTGATGGATACGGATCCACACCATTATCTGCGCGGCGCCCTCGCATAGAACTTTGATCGTCGACGCGCATGATGGTGTCGCAAGGTCTAAGTGTTAGGGGCAATCGTAGGACCATTGGTAACGTTGTTGTTGCCCGCGATCGCTTGTGCTTTTATTTCTATGACGTGTTTCTCATGATCGCCGCGCACGACGCCGTTTAAGGTGACAGCACCGTGGACAGCCACGATTGTGGCATTGTGAGCGGACATCGACAGATGTTTGTCTGGCATCACGCTTTTGCAAATTTGCTGGGTGAGCGCGACATCCGACGATGAGTTCTTCCGACCGTCCGCAGTCGTCTGCTTCACCGTGGAATTAACCTCTGCGCTATTAACTTTCGAGTTATCCGCAGGTGTCATCGCAGCGTCGCTGGAGGTGTGCGTCTGCGCCATGCTGGCGCTAACCGCAAAGCACATTGCGAGAGCGATTGAATACCGATGGTTTAATATGAACGTACCCCTTAGTGATGATTAAAGGGAGGTCGGCTCTGCGCCGCCCTCGCTCAACTATCGAATCCCTACCGTGGCCGGTGGTTTGGCATAAGAAGCTTCTTTTAAGGAAAAAGTTTTGTCGCTATATAATGGACACGAAAAGCACGGGGACGCTACTGCCTGAGTGGGCAGGTCAGCGGCGGTCTTTTGAGCGACTTCATGTAGGGGTTGGACCTCATGTAACGGTTTTCTAAACACGCGGGGAGTGTCAGGCCAGTCATGGGCATCCGTGGATTTCTCAGTTTCTCGCTACGAGCGTGATCTAATGAAGGAGTTCCCGAATATGTCTTTCCACGTCGTGAAGCGCATAAGGCTTTGGAATAAAGCGGCGAAGATTACTGGGCATAATACCTGGGCGATCAACGCCCGACGTAAGAATCACGGGTACGCGGGCCGGTGCTGCTTAATCCATTTAGCCAACGCATGGCGGTTCATTTCAACCGGCATATGGACATCGGTGAAAACCAGATCAATTCGATCGGCGTTACGTATCTCCGGTAGTGCATGCGCCGCATGAAACGCTTCCATGACCTTAATACCTGCGTCTTGTATATACTTTAGGCGACCATCCTCAAGACGTGACAGTAAGTGTCCAGTCTGGCCGAGTCTGCGGGGCGGTGCCCTGCATTTCGACAGAGGCTCAAGAAAGGTGGTAAGGCGTGGTCGGCGAGCACATAGTCGAAATGCAACACTAGGGAGCGCGAGGTTCCTTAAGTCCCGGATCGCAACGGCAACGCGGTCTCAAACTGTCGTTCGAGGCTACCCATAAGATCTTGGGAGACGACAGGCAGTTGTTCGACGGCAGGGCGGGCAAAAAAATAGCCCTGAAACAACCGGACGCCCAATTCTCGCAGGGAAATCGCTTCCTCGGCGCATTCGATACCTTCCGCGATTACCGAAATGCCAAGATCCGCGCACATTGTCACGATGGAGCGTGTGATGACCCGCTTGGTGCGATCGGTATGAATATTCCGTGTTAGAGCCATGTCGATCTTAACGATATCCGGCTGAAACCCCGCGGGCCACCTCAAAAGGGACCACCCGTGGCCGGGTCAAATGCCTCCACCTGGCAGTGGCGGGACGTCGTGATAGTTACGCGGTTTGACGCGCCTTGGCAAGACGCTCAGCGGATTCTTTGAGCCGCCAACTCTTGCCGGCGAAGTTCAGAAGGTTGCCGTGGTGCATGAGCCGATCGAGGAGCGGCGTGACGAGGACCACGTCGCCGAGGAGCTTGCCCCAGTCCTCGATTTCGCGATTCGAAGTGATTAAGGTCGAAGACTTTTCGTAGCGGCTCATGATGACGTCGGCGAGTTCATCGCCGGCGTTCGGCGGGAGCTTTCTAAGGAACAGGTCATCGATCACAACGAGGTCCGCGGCTTTGAGCATCGCCCGGTACTTTTTCAGCTCGCCGAGTTCGCGAGCTTGGTGGATGTCGTCGATGAGCACATGGGCCTCTCGATAGATGACCGAGTATCCGCGTTGTACTGCCAGTAGCGCGAGTGCCTTCGCGGCGTGACTCTTGCCGACCCCGGGCGAGCCAATGAACAATGCATCCTCGCGCTCGTCGATAAATTTGAGCGCGGCAAGCTCGAGGATCTGGCGCTTCGGTAGTTTCTGATTGAACTGCCAGTCGAAGTCTTTCAGGTCCTTGCGCTCTGGCAACCCGGAGAGCGAGAACCGCCGTTCGATCAGACGTGAGCGGCGTCGATCGAGTTCATCTTGCACGAGGGCTGAGAAGGCCTCGATAAAGTCCATCTGCTGCTGCGCCACTTGCAGTGCGCGGTTTTGCAACGTGGCGGTCATTCCTGAGAGACGCAGCGCCCGCAGCGAGCGCTCCAGTTCGGTAATAGACATCGTCATCGTGTGATCTCCATGAGTTTACGGGGTATTGGTCGTTTGTTCATCGAAGCGTTGGGCGTTCTCGAAGAAGGCTTGGTATTCATCGATATCGCGGATGTGTGGGCCGGCTTGTTGCAGCTCGGGGCTAACCGCTCGGCGTACGGTTTCGGCGGCCTGTCGTTCGAGGATCTGCTTCAGCGCCTGATAATTCGGCAGGCTTAAGCTCAGCACGCGCTTCGCGGCGTTCTCGATGTCCTCTTTGGCGTAATGCCGCGCTAGATTGGTCAGGCCATATAGGGATTTCTGGCCGGTCCGGCCTAATCGCAGAAAGATATCGCGCGCAAGCTCGAGGCAGTGCGGACCGAGCTTCGCCGCTTTATCCAACAGTCGCGCGGTTTCGCGCGACGGGTTGAAGATCCGGTCGGACTCTTCCATCTCGAAGTGTCCGGGCACGGTCGATCGAGGATGCCGACGGAGCAATGTACCGGCTCCGTTGAAGATCTCGACATCGTGCTCATAGAGTCGCACCGTGAGGATATCGCCGGGTGCGGCCGGCAGCGCCGCATAGTACGAGCGCGCCACCTGAACCACACCACTGTCGTCGACCGTGTTCGATGTTTCGCGAAAGTAGCGGAACCGTTCCATAGGCAGCGGGCGAAGCGCCGGCTTCTCCTCAGCGAACATCGCGAGCACCTGGCGTTTTTTGCGTCCGTGGATGCGCGGTGCCGCCCAGCGCTCCTCCCAATGCGCAAGCCAGGCGTTTTGCTCCTCGATGGATTCGAACTTGCGCCCCTTGAGCGCCGTGGACTGGGTGTGCTGGATGGCATTCTCTTTCGGTTCGGGTCTGCGACCCGTGCGGCGTCGGCCACCGCGCCGTAGTGTGCGAGCATCGCGGCATACACCGGGTTGATCGCCGGCTCGTACAGGTCGGGACGGATCACGCCCTGCTTCAGATTGTCGAGAACCACGTATTGCACGCAACCACCGAAGGTGCGGAACGCGTCCTCATGCACCCGAGCCCAGTTCTCCTGGTCGGCTTTCCAGATAACTTTGCGAAAGCTCTTGCCTGAGTACTTCAGCGTCATCACAAACAAATACGGCCGGCGGTATTTGCCGTTCGGCAATCGCGTCAATGCGCCCTCGCCGAAGTCGACCTGCGCCTCTTCACCGGGCAATGCATCGAGAACATCGAAGCGCTCCGGCTCGCGGGCTTTGAGCCGCCCGACGAAGCGTTTGACCGAGTTGTAGGCGTGGCCAAATCCGTGCCGCTCCACCAGGTCCTGATAAATGCTCATGGCATTGCGGCCGAGGACGACCTGGGTCTCGATCCACTCGCGGTGGATCTCGCAGGCCGAGGGGGTGGCCACCGGCTTGGGAGCCGGTGGCCGGGGTGGGGGATTTTGATCCTCCACCTGTCCAACATTATCGAGTTTTTCCGCAGAAAAGCCGGTGGCCACCCCGGGGGATTTTGCGTCCTCCGCGATCCGCCGGACTGTCTTGCGATCCACCCCGATCACCCGTGCAATCTCGCGTTGCGCTTTGCCCGCCTGCAGCAACGTTTGTACAGAAATCCGTAAATTTGGCTTCAAGACGTTCAACTCCGGGCCCCTTTTCTCGCAAAAAGGGCTTGAGCGTAACGTCCCGCCGCTGCTTCTTAGCTCGACGCCGACCGGCGTCGATTTACCGCATCAGGGTGGAGGCATTCGACCCGGCCTCAGCTGGTCCCTTTCGGGTGGCCGCCGGGGGCTGAAACTGGGCGAGCAGGTTTAGGCCCGAGTGGCCAGCACCGAAGTCATCAATAGCCGTCAGCATCCCGTGACGTTTATATTCCGCAAAGATTCCGGCTAGATGTTCGGGATCTCGGGTTGGCTCAGACTCGGTGACTTCAAAAATAATGTGATGCAGCGGGAATTTGGCCCGTGCCGCGGACTCTAGCGTCAACTGGATACAGGCCGCCGGCTGGTATACGGCATTGGGTAGAAAATTGATGCTCAGAAAAGACTGCATGCCAAGCCGGGCGGCCAGGGTAATGGCTTTGACGCGGCAAGCCTGATCGAAGGTATAGCGATTCTCGTCGGTCACCTGATTGAGCACATCGATCGCGCCACCCCCATTTGGCGGCCGAACCAGCGCTTCGAAGGCATAAATTTCACCCGTCATGACGTCTACGATCGGCTGAAACGCCATGGTGAATTCAGGCGCCGGAGTACCTTCCATGCACCCTTGGCAACCGGTCGGTTTGAAGAGTAAAGGTCTTTTCATCAAGCTCAACGCCCCGGTTGTCGCCTTCTGCGCCTTGGTCTTTATCGGCTATTTCTCAACTTTCTGAATGAAGAATTGCGAGGTTCGCTGCAGATTTGTGCTGATGCCGGAAAAGCGGCGGAAGTCCATTCCTGAGAGGTGGATGCTTAACGATGAAGCGCTCGAAAAGTTAAATTCGCTGAATGGTGCTTCCTTTAAATTACCCGCAAAACGGGCGGCAATTTGGGCGATCCGTCGCATTTCGAGGTGAAGACTTGGCAGTTGACACCAAGGGCGTGATGGAACGCTCCCTCCGCGCGCCGTAATTCCTCTAACGGGGGCCGCAGAAGGGGACTGGAAGCCTTCTGTGCTTAAGACGACAATGTTTCTAAATCCCTGCGGATTCCTGTTGCCGATGAAAGCGCTGACAAAGCCGAAGCCCACGAAAAAAGTGGCCTAGCATGCGGTGTCTATTGCCCGCGGGCGCACGGCGTGTGCGGCCGTGGCGAAACTTAGCCGTCGCCGGTGGCTATCGGCCCAAGCACCGCCGTTACGGGTCTAGGGCTGCGATCTGAAACGGTGTGAGTGCCGCTATCGACATCATGAGGATCGACGAGCTGAAGACCGGCGAGAAACGCACGGCCACTCATCGCATTCCTCTACATGAGTTTTCGCCGCGCGCGTCCCTTTGAGCCACTCCTGGTATCTCTCGCTGCAGCATTCGGCGCCGCTGCGCTCGCCGCGTTTACGCTGCAATTCTTCCATCCGTTTGATACTACCTGGGTTGATCTGAGTCCATATGGGTGCGGTAATCACAATGGTTGGCTTCGCGACTACCCTCCGTGCCGCCTCGCTGATCAACCGAGGCGAACAAAGAGCGATTACTTGATTCTGGGGTGCTGCCGCCCATCAATGGGGGCGGTCAAAGATTATTTTCCGCCCTAGCATCGCCTGCCGCGAACTTGCGGCCGTACTAAGTACGATGGACGCCGGCCCTGTGCCGCAACTTCTCAAAATTGCTGGCGTCACGGGTGCGGCGCGTCCCAAGGCAAGCTATATTTCAGTTCGCCTAGAGCCCGCAGCGATTTTCGGCGGGGCACAGCGAACTTGAGCATGCTCAGACCGGGTTGGATTCACGATGGGGAACACTATGGGGATAACTCTGTCGCCGACATTTCAAAATGCTTGATTTATCATGCCCTTAACCGGCCCGTTCGGTGGTCTCTCTCACCACCAACAAAATCGACACGTGCAAGCTACTGATTATAAACGGCTTAACTGATTCGATTTCGGTACGCTGCCACCATACTGAACCTGTGCCTTTTAGAAACAATAGGTTAGGACTTGCAGCCTTCACTACTGGGGGACAACTTTGCGCCCAGTTGCCCCCACAACGCGCAAATCCACAGAAGTTGCCCCCAGTTGGTCCTGGTGCTTTCCAAATTACAGTGTTAACTACAATTTTTGATTGAAACGAAACACTGGTTTCGTCGCAGCTAGGACCTATAAAGTCCCATCTGATATAATCATGAAATGGCAAAGCGCGTCCCTGAGGATGGACCCGATCCCGCTCGGTCAGTCCGGGAGGAGTTCTTTCCGAAGGGACGCAAACGCGGTGTCGTAGTGCGAATCCAGGTTGAGTATTCGCGGTCGGGTAAGCTGCTGAGGTATTCATTGTCGCTGATCGACGCGCGCAGTACCTCTGTCGATAATGGCCGCATCCTGGGCTACGACAACGCGCACGGATATAGTCATCGCCATAGTCGAGGGTTAATTGAACCCGTGGAGTTCGTATCGTATGAAGACACCGAAAAACGCTTCGAAGCGGAAGTTCGCCAATATCTCGCCGAAGAGCAGATTAGATCGCGGTCCTAAGGTGCGTATCGGTGTCGAGTCGACCGATCGTTTCTTCGCGCGTATGCGGGACAATGCCCGTAAGCTCGATCGTGACGAGGTTCTGCGCTCCAACATCACTATTTCATTCGAGGATGCGGCCGACCTGCTGGAAATCATGACCCCTAGTCGCCTGCGGCTCATGGGAAAGGTACGTGATCAGGCCATCGCACTCTCGGCCTTGGCTCTGGCGCTTGCCCGCGATGCCTCTGCAGTCCGGCGGGATGTGGCGCTGCTCGAGGGCAAATATCTTTTGAAAACTCGTAAAGTGGCTAATCCAGGGCACGGGGTGCAGACGCTCGTCGAGCGAGCTGCTGCATCCATTGAGCTCTCGGCGATGGTTTGATTGTCGGTGTGATGCCGGAAAACTCCATACGCCTGGTACGGAAATAGGGGGACGTCGCTCCGAATCTCGAAACTAGTAGCCGGCTCCTTGGAGGTACTTAAATGGCCACATCGACGACTTGTCCCTAACGTAAAGATCCGGATGCTCATCTGAATCTTGGACCAGATACGTGTCCGGGCCGTATTGATAGACGTAACCATTATGAAGATCGGTCAGGCGAAGCCAATCAGAAACTTTGTTTTCATTGTTTAGCTTCAACACGACTTTGCCGTCGTCGAGAATTTCGTACGAAATCCACTCTGTGTAGGGTACAAACCCGTCACCGTAAATTTCGATCTTATGATCGGGATGAAATATCAATTCGGGATCCCCAAGATCGCAACATCGATGAATCCCCTGAAACGGCGCAAACGCGGTTGTCTTGCCAGCCGCGGCATTGATTGCAAGCCACTCTTCAAGCGCGGATTTCCCCAGTCGCCGAGTCTCGTATTTTGGTGGCAGCCTCAGTCTGTCTATTAGAAAGCCTAGAACGTGCGTTTCGTATCCCCGAGAATCGAACGCGAGGAAATCTTGATGGCGTGCACCTTGGACCACCCAAAGCTGCTTGGGATTCGCAGCGGCTTTGTAGAGTTCTTTGGATTCGGCCAGAGTGGTGTGTTTGTCGTCGGATCCCGCCACGATTAGCACGGGAGCGCCTAATCTGCTGACCGATCTAATTGGTTCGAGATCTGACGCCGACAGATGCAGCCTTGGCTGCAACTGCATTAAAAGGAGGGGCGCTATAGCCGGAGTGAGTGCTCCGACGCGAAGGCGCACTCGATTCTCCACCGCGCGGCTCACGCGAGGGTAGACCGCTTCCAGTACGACGGCGTCAAAGCCGGCGGGCTGCGGCCCCAATAGCACTGCTGCACCTCCCAGCGAACAGCCAACCACACCGACTCGACGACCGGCGGCTTTTTCCTTAATCCAGGCTAGCGCCGCAGTGACGTCGGCGGATTCTCGCGCTCCGAAGGTAATCGCCTCTCCCGGCGTTTCTCCATGACCCTGAAGGTCAATAAGCAATACAGAGAAACCATGCTTCTCGAGCAATTGCGCTCTTGACATCATCATGGCGCGGTCCGCTTGAACGGCATGCAACAGTAGTACAACGGGGGTACTAGAGCCGCTGTCGACCCACCATCCGGCAATCACATGATTTGTACCAGGAATGGAGACTTGCGTGGCAGAGAATCCATAGGGCATCGCCACAACGTGATTTGTCGACTGGACTAGCAATGAACCCGCGATCCAGGCGGACGCAAGTACGGCCAAGACTCCCAATGCAGGAACAATCGTTAGGGTTAGTAGCCACCAACGCCACCGCGGTCCCTTGGATTTCAATGACACTCCTTGTTCGTTACCCAGGTCAAAACTCTTTATCGCTCGTCCGCCATCCTCGCTATACCAACGCCCCGACTCAGTCCAGTCACAGCTCTCCCAGTTTTAAGTCGCGTGTAGACGCATATGTTGAAGAGGATCCTATCGGCAAGTCGATCCTTGTAGGTTGGAAATCATTTGAGTTCGAAATACTAAATCTTGCGAGTTACGGAGTACTAG
>JBBRQO010000043.1:0-31957 GCA_038226325.1 Steroidobacterales bacterium
CACGTACCGGTGATCCGTTCGCAGGGTTTTGGTACGCACTCAGCATCACGGTACTCGCGCTAATTGCGGCAGCATTTTTTCTACCCGAGACCTCGGGCCGCGACCTCGACTGACCTGCCACGACGTTGAACCGCTCGGCTCGCACATTGATTCGCTATTTTGACGAAATCCGCGCGTCGCGACCGACTTCAATGGGCAGACAGCGCGCCTTCGCCGACGGCTACAGATCAGGAAATCCAGGGAACTTTCTACTTGTCGCCGCTAGCAAGTTCACAGTTTACGAGCAAGGCTTGGAACGACGTTGCCGAAGCGGCGAACATTCGCATCAGCATGGATGGCAAGGGGTGTTGGATCGACAACGTGTTTATAGAACGACTACCTGCACGCCTACGAAAACGGTCGCGAAGTGCAAGCCGGGTTCACTCGATATTTTGATTTTACAATGGATGCCACATTCATCAGATGCACGATTATCGCACGGCGGATGAAGTCAATTTCGACACCGCAGCCGCCGAGTCCTTGGCGATGGCAGCATGAAGATCGCAGCGACCAGGGACGCTCGCAGTGATCCAAATGCCTGGGATGCGCAGGTGGTGGGTGCCTTCAGATCTCCGCTCCTGTGACTTCTCACGCGTTCGCATTTTTCGCTATGGAAAAAACCCGGAGTTTCTGGCGCTTGGCGCGGCAGACCGCGCTTGGGGGTAGACTAAAGGAGAGCAATCACAGATCAAGAATTGACGCTCAACGCCTCGCGGTGTTTAACCAAACGGCAGATCTATCGGGTGTTACTACGCATACGAACAACGCCCAGTAAAATCAAAAGCGTCGGTATGCGCTCGAATAACCACGCGACCCATAGCGCAGTCGATGAGTCGAATCTCGCGAGTGACGGGCGACCAGTCATAATGGATAGCGGCCGCTTTGAGTCTCGATTGTCAACCAGCGCAGATCGGTAAATTCCGCGATTCCGGCTTTGCCACCAAAGCGGCCATAGCCGCTTGCCTTCATGCCGCCGAACGGCATGTGCGCCTCATCGTGCACGGTCGGTCCGTTGATGTGGCATATGCCCGACTGAATTCGGTTGGCAAGCACAATTCCGCGGGCAATGTTCGCGGTGAATATCGAGGCAGAGAGTCCGTACTCGGTGTCGTTGGCGAGGCCGACGGCTTCGTCCGCATCACGTGCACGCAGCACAGTAACCACGGGACCGAAGGACTCTTCTTGGTAGAGGCGCATTTTGCGAGTAACGCGATCAAGAACCGTAGCCGGCATGAACACGCCAACCCCGGGTCCGCCCGCAGCGAGCACCGCGCCGTTCGCGACGGCGTCGTCGATCAGTCGGCGTATACGATCCGCAGAGCTGGCGTCGATCACCGTGCCGAGGGGCGTCACTCCATTGCGGGGATCCCCCGAAATCAGGTGCATCGCCTTGAACGCAAGTTTCTTAATAAACTCATCGGCCACCGATTCGATGACCACGATGCGCTCGGTCGACATGCAGATCTGACCTTGATTCATGAAAGCCCCGAAAGCCGCGGCTTTGACCGCCTCATCCAAATCGGCATCTTCAAGTACCAGCAATGGTGCTTTGCCGCCGAGTTCCAACAAAACCGGTTTCAAGTTGTCGGCCGCTCGTCGCGCCACCTCTCGGCCCACCCGTGTAGAGCCGGTAAAGTTAATGCGACGCACGGCCCGATGATCTATCAAGGCGCCGACTATTTGGGCCGCGTCCTCCGGCGCGTTATTAATGACACTCACCACGCCGGCAGGCAATGCCGACGCAAATGCCTCGCCGATTAAGACATGCGTGCGTGGACATATCTCCGACGCTTTGAATATCACGGTATTACCGCAGGCGAGCGGCGTTGCGATTGCGCGCACGCCCAGGATGAGCGGTGCGTTCCATGGGGCGATTCCAAGCACGACACCGGCAGGCTTACGCACTGCCATCGCAAGGCAACCGGGCTTATCGGAGTCAAGCACTTCGCCCCCGATGTGCGTAGTCAGTGAGGCGGCTTCGCGCATCATGCCCTCAGCAAGCCGCAGGTTGAACTGCGCCCAACCCTCGGTGGCGCCCGTTTCCTCGCGCATGGCCGCAATAAATTCTGCTGATCGTGCGCGGAAAGCATCCGCGGCTGAGTTCATTGTCTCGCGTCGTACGCCAGGGCCGAGCGACGACCAGCCAGGAAACGCCGCGGCGGCGATATCCGCGGCTGTTTCGGCGTCTGTAATGCCCGCCGCCGCAGCAATTGTCGCGACCTCTCCGGTGACTGGGTTACGGCGAACGAATGTGCGCCCATCGAGCGCAGCAGTCGAACGGCCGCCCATGAGCAGTTCGGCTCGCATGCCTGGTGGTTTGTTCAAATTTACTCCTGCCTCAACACCCGTGGCTTGAAGGACGCCGTCGCGCCGCCGACTGCTCGCCCTCAATACCGTGACGATGTCCGCCGTCAAGAAATGGAGTGTACGTCTTGCCCAGATGTTTTCAGTAAGCTCGGTCGAGATTGTGCACAACCAGACAAGTGGCGCAGGGAGGAAGCCATTAAGCTAACCACGATCGATAATAAGTTCCCGTCGTCGAGGAACCACACTATAAATTCTACTGTAGGAGGGGACCGCGATGAAATCGATTTCCTCGGAGACTCTGGCCGGATGCGCTTCCACTGGACGAGGTCGATCCGGTGCAACAGTCGCTGCGAAGTTTGGGCTTGCCTTTGCAGTCGGCACGATGGGTTTCTTCTCGATCTCGTGGGCGCAGCGCGTCGATCAAACCAGTAGCCCGATGTCGCTCACCGGCAATTCCAGCGATGCGTCCAGACTCGATGAGATCATTGTGTCCGCTAGAAAGCGCGAAGAGCGGGTGATTGATATTCCCGAGTCTATTACCGCGATCTCGGCGTCCGAATTGATCAATAAGGGTATCAACGACGTCGAAGCTCTCGGTCGAGAAACGCCTAATCTTCAGTTAAATATGCGCCAGGATTTGACGACCAACGTGGTCATCCGCGGCGTAGGGGCCTATGGGGACGTACTCGGTGTCGGATTTAACATTGACAATGTTCCTAATTTCACCGATCAGACCATGCGTCTGGAGGACCTCGAGAGCGTTGAAATCCTCAAAGGTCCGCAGGGGACGCTCTACGGCGGGAGTGCCATCGGCGGCATCGTCCGATACGTCAACAAAAAACCAAAATTTGACTGGAGCGGTGAACTGAAGACCGAAGTGGGTAGCTACAATTCTCTCAACGTGTTCGCCGCGCAAAATTTCGTGCTGGTACCCGAACAGCTTGCACTGCGGTTGTCTGGCTATGACGTCAAGACCGACGGCTACATAACGAACAGCGCTCTCGGAATTGACGGCAACCCTTCAACCCAGTATGGCGTTCGAGCGATGCTCTTGTATCAACCGACGGACAGCGTGAGCGCCTTGTTGACCCTACGGCACGCTCACATGCGAAACGGGGCGGACGAATACATCCCCAGAGCTAACGTGACGAGCTTTACCCGCGATGCACCGTTCTTCAAGCCAACATCGAACACGCGCACGACCGACGGTGCGGTGCTTGAGATAAACGCAGACATTGCATCGCGCAACCGCCTGACGTCGATTAGTTCGTATACCCGAACCCCCTATACGATCGACACGGACATTTCATTTTCGCCGCCTGGGATGACGGGATTGAGTCTATTCACGCTTCCAGGAAACCGCCCGACCGAGGTGGCCACCCAAGAATTGCGGCTCACCTCGCCGTCGACCGACACATATGATTGGTTGATCGGTCTATACGGCGCTGATATCCGCAATGTTCTGCTCAATAGAGTAGGCATTTCGTCGTACCTGCCTGCATCCTCGACGACCGTCATCAATGACTTCAGTACTGATCGAATTGATTTCGCCGGATTCGGAACCTTCAACTATCACCTCGGGAACTTCACTGTCGGCGCGGGCGTGCGGGTGGGCGAAACTCGCTACAAAGCGAACGTGCTCATCGAGGCCGGCGGCTTACCCAATCAGTCAGCGTCCATCACTTCGCGCTCCGCTTTGCCAAAGCTCTCTCTCTCTTACAAATTGGACTCTGGCCGCCTGTTCTACGCCAGCGCCGCCAAGGGCGAAGAGCCCGGAGCGATCAACGTCACATCCACCGCGCCAATCCCTTTCAAATCGGAAACAGCCAACAGTTATGAAATCGGCTCCAAAGGAAATTGGCTAGATCGGCGCTTCGAATATGAGATCGCAGCCTTTTATGTGAAGAACAAGGATCACCAAGCCCAGACCAATCGCTTCATTCCGCCTTACGGTCTGGTGGCAATCATCAGCAATGTGGGGGACGCGCGAACGTATGGAACGGAAGCGAACATCAGCTGGCGAGTGGCGCCTGACCTCACGCTCCGCGCCAGTGCCGGATATCTGAACGCGAAGTGGCAGCATGCCGCCATATCCGGCGTTCCGATCGACGGCAATATCGTTCCGAATTCTCCCACCGTCACTGGCGGCCTGGGCATCGCTTATAGCCGTCCAGTCTTTGCCGGCCTGCGGTTCGACGGCGATTTTGATATGAGCTACGCGAATAAGTTTTGGTGGGACCTGGCGAACACCCCCGGCACCGCAAATCCGGCCTACTGGCTAGGCAATGCCCGCCTTGCCATCGGTTCGGACAGCAAGAGCTGGCAGGTGTCCTTGAGCGCAACAAATATATTCGGTGTTCATTATTGGACTGAATACAACCCGGGATTCTACATGCCAGGTACCGGGCCCTGCGCCGGTTGCACCGATCTCGGCGCCGCTGGTGCGCCAAGGCAGATATTGGCGGCAATCTCTCTGCGGCACTGAGGTTGGTCAATGCGTGTTGGGTCCTATGAAATTCGTGCGGTAGCGCTGCTATCTCTCGGTTTCGCCCTAGTCGGGCTCGATCGATGGATCATCGCGCCGCTACTGCCTGAGATGATGAGAGACCTGCACCTGACCTATCAAGATGCGGGTAACGCGATTGGCGTTCTGGGTGTGGTCTGGGGAGTGTCTTCAACGCTGCTTGGCAGGGTATCCGACAGCATAGGCCGACGCCGCGTATTGATACCAGCCCTGCTAGGATTTTCGGCACTCTCTGGGCTAAGCGGCTTAGTTCGCTCAGCAGGTTCGCTGCTATTGATCCGCGGTACGATGGGTGCAATGGAGGGTGCCTATCTGCCTGCATCGATTGCAGCGAACGCCGAAGCGTCCCCGCAGAGGCGGCGGGGACTAAACCAAGGCATCCAGTTGTGTATGTTCGCGCTATTCGGGCTGGGATTCGGTCCGCTTATAGCCGCGGCTCTGTTGGCCGCAACCGGCTCGTGGCGTTGGGTGTTTGCGGTGGTCGCCATCCCGGGCCTCATCGTCGCGGCCGGCATCTCTCTAACGGTGAGCGAGCCCGCACACCTTCAAGGCGACGCGCGATTGCGCCCGGCCATTGCTTGGCGAAATCTGTTCCGCTCGCGCAACGTGGTGGTAGCGATGGCCGCGATAGTCTGCGCAATGAGCTGCGTGTTCGTGCTGGCGGGCATGCTGCCGGTCTATCTGACGCACTTCGTTCACTTGCCTGCCGCCGATATTGCAATAGTTCTTTCCTCCATCGGTTTTGGTGGAGGCGGCGGTCAATTTCTGCTCAATTGGTTATCGGACTTCGCAGGCCGTCGCAACACGATGTTGTTGTGTTTTGTAGGCGCGTTCCTGTCGCTCTGGCTGTTTGCCCATGCTCATTCGGGTGTGCCCTGGCTTTTCCTAACGCTGCTCTCCTGCTCCGCGTTCTCATTTGGCGTGGTATCTATGGCCACGGGCCCGATCGCAACCGAGGCCGTGCCTATCACGCTGACCGCGTCCGCTGTCGGCATTATTTCCGGCACAGGTGAGGTTTTTGGCGGGGGAATCGCGCCTTCTGCGGCCGGTTGGGTGGCAGAGCATCTGGGCATCGACAAGGTGTTATGGGTTGCCTTCGTCGGCCTAGGTGTTGGAATTCTGGTCAGCATGTTTCTGGTGGAAACCGCACCGCGACGATCAGTCCCGCAGTCGTTGCGCGCTCTCCCCATTCCATCGAATGTGTCGACTAACCGCTAGTGCGGGCATAAGCTAAAGCCGAACTAGGGCAGGGTCATGAATATCGAGCCGCTTGCTAAAACCGTGATGAGTGCATTTTCGACCGACGGCGTCCCGGCCAACGATCGATTGCCGTTGTGGGGGAAGGCGCTCTGGAAAATGATCGGCGGGCTTGATTCACGCGCGTTCGGCGACCAGGCGTTTGAAGGACAGATCGTGAGCGGGGACGCGTCTTATGTGCACCTGTGCAAGCTGGACGCCACCCGCCACCGGGTGGTGCGCACACCCGCGCATGCCCGTCGTTCTCACGTCGGCGTGCTGAAGGTGGTCGCGCAATTGCACGGGGTTGCCCAGTTCGAGCAGTTTGGACGTTCGGTAAGGCTGCAGCCGGGGGACTGGAGTGTCTACGACACGACTCACGGATACAACGTGATCAATCCGAGCAACGTAACCCAGCTAGTCATGATGATTCCGAAGGAGCGGCTACCGGAGCAGATCCCGATAGACCGCCTGTTGGTACGCAGACTGACCAGTCAGTGGGGGGTTTCTCGGCTGGCGTGGACGAGTATGCTGACAGCTTTTCAGGAGTTGCCGACGATGTCTCCAGCCGCAGCAGCGGGAACTGCGGACGTGTTGACGCAGCTGGTGTTCTTGAGTCTTCTGGAGTTGCGCGGTGATTCATCCGCGTTAAGCCAGCGCGCAGCGTTGCGCGATCGAATCCAAGCGTTCGTAGCGCGTCGGCTGAGCGACCCACGGCTTTCCGTACAGACTGTTGCAGAAGGCCTGAAGTGCAGCCGTCGACATCTTTATAACGCCTTTGCGGGCGAATCAGACGGCATTGCTGGCTATATCCTGGCGCAGCGACTCGCAGCCGTCCGCGCGGCACTCGAGGACCCAAAGCAGGCTTCGCGCGCGATCACAGACCTGGCATTTGACGCGGGATTCAATCAGCTCGCGCATTTCAGCAAAGCGTTCAGTGCGCGCTTTGGCTGTTGTGCTCGCGAGTGGAGAAACCGCGCTATGCCAGCGGCGATGGAACCAAAAAACCTTCCCTTCATTCGCGCTTGATCAGCCCATGCCGTTTCATGCTGACTCAGGGTCGCAACAGTATGACCGCGAAAGTCAGGCGGTTTCCGAAAGCTGCATCGCCGAGAGATCGAATCCGCTGGCTGCGAGCACGATTAGGATACCGCCCAAGCTAATGTCGTAGGTCAACATGAAGTTGCAAGTAGCGGGCGGTGCCGAAGCAATTCGGTGAACGACATCGTTACGCCGAGATCACAGTCTCAAGCCGTCGGCGTACCGAATAGGGGAGGCTTGGGCCGTAGCCGAACCGCATCACGATATCCGGACGCCGGCCCGGCAATCCAATTAGTGCCGCGAGATGCGGCCGCAGCGCCGCGACTTCAACCGGCTGATTAATAAACGCTAGTTTCAACCCGAGGGCGGTGGCCTGCAGGGCAAAGCGCTGGCATGCACGGCCTGCCAGTACCCAATGCTCGCGGTTTTCCTGAGCGCCGACGAAAATAGCGATGCCGGGCGAGGAACGCAGCTGGCGCGCATATTTGTCATTTTCCGACTTGGCCGAGACGAATAGGTCGAAAAACCGTGGACCAAGCCATTCCGGGAGCGACGGGCTGCCACTTGCCACGCTGTAAAGTCCGTCGCCCGACTTCAGGGCTTGCCGTGGATTGAAGCGCAGCCATGATTTCAGTTCGCGGATGAAGGCCGGGTCGCCCATTTGCGCGCTATTGCCAGTGACGACAAGCTCGCGGATCTGGTCCATTTGTGGCCGGTCGGTAAACAGAACCAGGTCAACGCCAGGAATGGCCGCTGCTTCTGCAAGTGTTTTGAGATCAGTCTTGCTAAGCGCTCGACCGTCATAGTCGGCGCGTGTTGATTGTCGCCGGGGAATTGCGTCGAACAGTGCCGAGCCCGCGGAGGGTCCATCGACGTATGCGAAATTGACTGAACCATCGTTGGCGGCTTCGAAACTCAGCTCGCCTGGGTGACCCCGTGCGGCTGCCGCAAGCGCCAGGTTCTCGGCGGCACAGCCCAGGCTTACGAACATATGATGGTCGTCAGGGTCCACCACGGGTGTCCGGCGGGAGTAGTCTGGTCGGATAACGATGTGCCGCGGGGCAAGCGCGAACTTCCACGGCTGCGTGTTGTGGCCGTTTGGCGCCAGCGTGGCGTATCGGATCAGATCTTGCGTTTCGGGTTGAACCGAGAGCTGCAGGCGCATGGCTCTAGCGGCGTCGTCATACTCGGACGACGACGCCATTTGTCTGGGGCCGACGTAGGCTGCCCCTGCGCCGAGCGCTGCTAGACCTCCGCCACCAACCAGGATTTGTCGTCGATTCATCGTGCGCTCCAGCTTGTTTTATCTAATATGGATAGACACTACTGCGACCGGACTTAAGAAATATCATTGTCACGATACAAGAAAGCACAGACAGGCTCGGTACTCTGGCGTACAGACCGGCGGACGCGCGGCTACTATGCTGCGCAGGTATAGGGTCGGTCGGAGTTCCCAGTTTGATTCAAATGTGGCGTGGATAATGAGACTCTTCGTAGTGCGCGCTCCAGCCACTCAGTTCGAGCTCCGCTCACGATGCTAACGCTCCTCGTCGTGGCGGCTGTCGTCATTGTCATCGGTGCTGTTATGGGCTATGGCGCGCTGGGCTGGCAAAAGCAGACCACCGCATTTCGAGCCGCTATGCATAGTGCCCAGGTGCCGATGGCGGATAACGCGTACGACACGCGCGAGATTGAGGCCTTGCCAGCACCCGTACAACGTTATTTTCGCGCGGTGCTGCGGCAGGGCCAAGCGATGGTCTCCAGCGTGCGCCTCACGCAGCAAGGGCAGTTTTTGCAGAACGGAGCGAAAGCGGTCTGGCAGCCGTTCCACGCTACTCAGCTCAACACGACTCAACCACCCGGTTTCGACTGGGATGCGCGGATCAAAATGACGTCAGGACTCAACGTCTACGTGCGTGATTCCTATGCGTTGGGAGCAGGGTCCTTGCGTGCAGCGATACAGGGTCTTGTGACGGTAGCGCGGATGCATGGAACGCCCCAGATGGCGCAGGGTGAATTGATGCGATACCTTGCTGAGGCGGTCTGGTATCCCACTGCTTTGTTGCCCAGTCAAGGCATTCGCTGGGATGGGATCGATGACACTTCCGCTCGCGCGACGCTTACCGATGGCGCTGTCGCTGTCTCGCTCGTTTTTGCTTTCAACCTGGACGGAACGATGGCTACGGCATGGGCGTCGTCTCGACCTCGTTCCGCAGATCAGTCCGCGCCGTGGCTGTGTCGGTACCGCGACTATGTGGAGCGATCAGGCATGCTCGTGCCGCTGGAGGGCGAAGTCGAATGGCAGCCTCAGAGCGGCCCGCAGCCGTACTGGCGAGGGCGGCTCACGGGCATCGAGTTTAAGTTCCAAGGGCAATGAGCGGAGCATCGTGATCGCCGAACCGCAAAGCGGTGTACGCCGAGCTCGCGAAGTTCGAAGCGCCGGTTGAAGGACTGGGAGGTAATGGTAAACCTCATGCCGAAAATCAGCGGGCGTTGAATTTGAAGAAGCAATATTGAGGTGACCATTATGACCAGAATCAGGTATTTCGGGTTAACCGCCGCGGCTCTCGTTATCACTCTTGGCGCACACGCCGCCAAAACGACTGAGAACACAGTCGCGGCAGAGCCTACAAAGGTTGCCCTCGTATGGCTAGAAAAAAGCGCATACGAGGCGTGGAAGTCCAAGGACGTAAAGTTCTGGGATTCATATCTTTCGGATAATTTTGTGGGCTGGGGTTCATCGGGTAGGCTCGATAAAGCATTGGCGACGAAGGAATACTCTGGCGCCGATTGCGAGATTAAGAGCTACGCGCTTTCTGACGAGCAGATGACTCCGCTTGGCCAAAATTCCGCGCTGATCACTCACAAGATAACCGTCAACGGCAGATGCGGCGGCCAACAGATCCCGCCCGGCAGTTGGGCGGCAGGAGTGTACATTCGGGACGGCAATAGATCGAAGGCAGCCTTTCACACCGAAGCTCCGATTGTTGATCCGACCGCGCTTCATGTGAACCCTGCGGGTGAGGATGCGACGAGTCAAGAGCACCAAACTAAGCCCATCGCCCCAGATGCTCACACCGACGCTTTGCTGGTGCTTGAAAAGGCTGTCTGGGAGGCCTGGAAAGATCACGATGCCGAAAAATTGGACGGACTGACGGCGGACAATATGCAATTCATCAATATTTTCGGTATTCATCTCGCTACCAAGGCTGAAGCCTTGAAGAACTGGTCTGGGGAGGGATGCGATGTGAAATCGGTCGGCCTCACCGATGCTGCAGCGACGATGCTTTCACCGACCGTCGGCATCCTGACATTTCACGCTAGTGCTGATGGGACGTGCTTCGGCCAAAAGGTTGGACCTGTTTGGGGCTCTTCGGTGTACGTGAAGCACGGCAATGCGTGGAAATGGACCTTTGGCATCAATGTGCCGGCACTCCGGGAAGGCGTCTAGAGTCTGCGGCCGCTGGTCATTGTTTCTGGAGGTTGCGGGACGGTGTGTCATTCCGGAGGCAAGCAGCGACACGAGCGCTCGGTAGCCCGTGTCCTGCAGCTTTTCCCGTTCGATCAGCGCCAGCGTTCATTGATCGCTGCGATAGTCGCGTAACGCATCTGTCGCAGATCCCTCAACCGAGAGCGGACCACTGTCAGCAAGCAAGGCAAAGATACCCGCCAGCTACTTCAGGACGTCGTACTAAATTATTGCGCCTGATCGGAAACCTTCTCGAGTGTGGCCTGGCTAAATGACATCTCCGGGAATACTTCGTGCGTGAAGCCGTATTTCAGGCCGGGAGATCTTTTGGCCAGCGCCACCGCGTGATCAAGATTTTCGGCCTCATAGGCGATTGCTCCCCCGATATCCCCGCTATACTGCTCAACACTGTTGGCAGTAACAACTGTCCCACCCCTGATTGGCATTGCCAGCGTGGGCTTGAGCAGGGCGATCCACTCGCCCATGTCACTTAGGTTCTGCTCTCGTTCTTGCTCAGGAATCTCTGCGCCGTTTGTGTGTCGTGAAACCAGAATAAATTTCATAGTCCAAATCCTTGGGGCCCGCTGCCCGACGTTGATGACGAGTGACGCGATGGTTGTTGCAAAATCAGATGGCGCCAGACTTCGACAGCTGGCTTTGAAAGCCATCCAGAAAGTAGTTCCAACCTTTCTCGTGCGAGCGTCCACCGTCCGTATCTGGCAGGCCGGCATGCACCAAGGTCATCAGGGTGTCTTTGCCTTTCGCCTTCAAGATCACACTCACCGTCGACTCCAGCCCTGAAGTATTCGGAGACATCCAGGTGTGCTCAATTCGGACAGCCCTCTCGACCGCGGTAAAGCGTCCGTAGTGGGGAGTCCCCTTGATAGCCCAGTAGAAGAAGCCGTCGACGGTCGGATTGAACAGGAGCTTTTCGGCCATATTCCAAGGATTACCCGGGATTTTTGGATTCAGCCACGCATCAAACACCTCACCTGGCGAAGCAGGAATTGTTCGTTCAATCGTGACTTCAATGGTTTTCGCGTTGTTCATCATTTTTTACTCCTCGGTTGCGTCTTGAAATAACCTTCGAACTCATCGAGCCTCTCATTCCAAAAGCGCTCGTATTCGTGCACCCATTCCGCCACCAGGCGAAGCGCCTGGGGGCGAAGTGAAATGAAGACCTCTCGGCCTCGCTTTTCACGCTCAATCAACCCAGCACGCTCTAGCAATTTGAGATGCTTCGTCACTGCGTTTAGAGCCACATCAAACGGTTCGGCGATATCCAGGAATCGGGCCGGGCCGTTTGCCAGCCGGCTAATAATGGCGCGCCTAGTCGGGTGAGAAATGGCGCTCAGAACGCTGGTGAGATGTTCCATGTAAAACATTACACCATAAGGTGTAATAAAGTGCAAATGTTTTTCGTCTGAGACGTCACGCTGACCGGCAGCGGGGCGGCCGGTAGCGAGAATCATCATCTGGGTGGGCAAGCGCACGGCGCGCGGCGGACCGCGCACCGTGCCGTATGCCTTACTCGGCCAAGTTGATACCTGACCCACCCATCTCTTTGGGCATGTCCTTGAACTTCGGCTTTCCATCGTGAATGCGCAGCACCGTTTCTTGATAATTCACATGCACGCCGGGCTCGAATTTCAACTGCGGCAAGAGCGCCACATAGATGTCCACCAGACCCATGGTCGGATGATCGCTGAACACATGGCCACCGCATTTCTTGCACCATTTGCGAAAACTGATCGGAGTTTTATTGTAGGTGCCGATGCTCGCGGCGCCGTGCGTCACTTTCAATGCCTCCGGTTTCCACAGGGAGAACGCGTTGACGGGTCCCGCTGACCAATGACGACAGGATTCGCAGTGGCAGTAGCCCATCGCCACCGGCTGGCCGGAAACCTCGAATTGGACTTCGCCGCAAAAGCACGCTGCGTTGTGGCTGTTCTGAGTACTCATAAACGCGTCTCCATGTAATATCGGACATATCTCGGATACCCGCAGTGTAGCGATCTTCCTCTGTCGATCGAATGACCACGCGTCCAATGCTCTTGCTCGATCGTCCAGGGAGAGAAAGATGGATCCATTGTCGGATGTGCTACGGACAGTGCGCCTCACGGGTGCCATTTTTTTCGATATCAAAGCCTCGGCTCCCTGGGTGGCCGAAACGCCCGCGGGTGAAACCATCGTTGACAAGATGTTTCCCGGCTCCGAACACCTGATTTGTTATCACGTCATCACCCATGGAAACTGCTGGGCGTGTATTGCCGGCGAGCCGCCGATGCGCCTTTCCGCCGGCGACATCATCGTCCTGCCGCACGGCGACACCCACGTGCTGACCAGCACTCCGGGTATGCGCCGAACGCCCGACATGTCGCTGTATCAGATACCGCGTGATGGACATCTGCCTATCAGCATTTCGATGGGCGACTCGCAGAACGATCCGACGCATGTAGTCTGCGGATTTCTGGCTTGCGATGCGCGTCCCTACAATCCACTGCTGGCTGCCTTGCCGCGGGTCATCCTGGTCAATGATCGCGCGGGCGGCGCGCTCGCCGCGTATGTGCAGTTCGCGTTGGCGGAATCGAACCTGCCACGCTTGGGAGGCCAAGGTGTGCTCGGCCGGTTGAGCGAACTGATGTTCGTCGACGTGGTGCGCCGGTATCTGGAGTCCCTGCCGGCAGACCGCACGGACTGGCTCGCCGGGCTGCGCGATCCGTTCATCGGGCGGGCTCTGTCCGCACTACATCACGATCCTGCCCGCGAATGGACCATTGAGTCACTGGCGCGCCTCGCGGGTCTTTCACGTTCGGCACTTGCGGAGCGATTCATGCAGTTTGTCTGCCAGCCTCCGATGCAGTATCTGATGAACTGGCGCATGCAACTGGCGGCAAGCCATTTATTGAGCGGAACGGAGAGTGTTGCGCTGATTGCCAATCGAGTCGGCTACGATTCCGAAGCGGCATTCAGCCGTGCATTCAAGAAGGCAGTAGGCACTCCGCCAAGCCAGTGGCGCAGGCAACGCCACGCACAGAGCGCATCTTCACCTTAAGTTCGCAGATACGAAGCACCGTTTACGTCCAGGATCGCTCCGGTCATGCTCGCCGGGGCGTCCAAAGCGCAGTAAGTGACGATCTGCGCCACTTCTTCCGGCATCGCCACCCGCCCCAGCGGCTGATCCGCGAGCACCGCCTTGTCCTGCACCGACTGTGCGACTCGCCGGGTGGATACCCAGCCGGGAGCGACCACGAACACGTACACCGCGTTGGGTGCCAGCGCCTTGGCAAGTGACTGACTAAGGGCATTCAATCCGGCCTTGCTTGCGGCATAGGCCGGCGCTGTGAGCTCGCCACGAAAGGCGGCGCGGGAAGAAATATTGACAATTCGTCCGCCGCCGCGTTCCGCCATGGCGCGCGCCGCGAAGTAGCATAGGTGCGCCGGAGCGGTCAGGTTGACGGCGAGCGTGCGCTGCCAGGCGGACGCCCAGCCGGAGAAGTCCGTGGTCAAGGGTGGATGATCCGGAAAGATGCCGGCATTGTTGACGACAGCATCGATGGGATCAGTCGCGGAAGCTTCGCGCCATAGGCGTTCGATATCGGCGGTGTTGTTCAAATCCGCCTGAATCACGCTATGGCCGTCGCCACGCATGGCGCGCCGTGTCGATTCGGCCGATTCCCGGTCTGATTGATAATGCAAGACGACGCTGACGCCGCGCTCAGCCAACGCCGTGCAGATGGCGGCGCCAATGCCGCCTGACGCCCCGGTTACGAGTACCTTGCTTATGAGTGGAAATTCTCGGTCACAGCGCCCTGCGGGTTGGTTTCACCATCAAGAGCCATAGCCTATCAAAGCCGGGCCTTGGAATTCACCGCGATCCCGGAGCAAGTGTCGCAAATACCGCCAACTTGCGTGGGCAGCAAAGACTATAGTAGAAAAGCAAATTCATGCCATGCCACTTAAATTGCGCACCTGCAAACGCCGGCGAGTCGAGGGAGATTCGATGTTTAAAGGTCTTGTGACTGCCGCCGTCGCGGCCTGTGTGCTCGCCACGCCCGCCCTCGCGCACATTCAGCCCTACCCGGAGAGCTTTCACACTCAAATGGTGCAAGCCAACGGCACCAGCCTGTATGTTCGCATCGGCGGCCAAGGACCGGCGGTTGTCTTGCTGCACGGATTCGGCGACACCGGCGACATGTGGGCGCCCCTGGCTGCGGTGCTGGTCAATAGTCACACCGTCATAGTCCCCGACCTGCGCGGCATGGGGTTGTCCGCGCATCCCGATACCGGGTATACGAAGAAGAGTCAGGCCCTGGATATCGTAGGCGTCATGGACGCCTTGAAGGTTCAAAAGGCCGATTTGGTTACGCATGACATCGGCAATATGGTCGGCTATGCGCTGGCGGCCCAGTATCCCGCCCGTATTACACGCTGGGTCGTGATCGATGCGCCGCTGCCCGGCATCGGCGATTGGGACAACATTATCCGCAGTCCGCTGCTATGGCACTTTAATTTTCGTGGCCCCGATGTGGAGCGCCTGGTGCGGGGGCGCGAACGGATTTATCTCGACCGCTTTTACAATGAACTGTCGGCGGATCCCAAGGGTATTGATGAGGAAAGCCGGCAGCACTACGCCGCGCTTTACGCGCGACCGCATGCCATGCACGATGCGTTTGAGCAGTTCGGCGCGTTCGCGCAAGATGCGCTGGACAACAAGGCGATGCTGGCCAAGGGCGGCAAGATCACCATGCCGGTATTGGCCATCGGCGCCGAAAAATCCTTCGGTACAGGGATGGCCGACGAATTGCGATTCGTTGCCGGCGATGTCAGCGTCGGCATTGTCCCCCATTCAGGTCATTGGGTCATGGAAGAAAATCCGCAGGCCACCGTCAAGCTCGTCACCGATTTCCTGCTCAAGTAAAGCCGTAGGAGTCACCGATGTGCATTCACCGACACGCCGGCACCTCCCTGTTGGCTGTGTTGGGACTGTGCGCGGCCATGACCATCCAAGCCAGGGAGAAGATCGCGGCTACGCCGGGCTGCATTCATGAAAGTCCGCAGCAATGTATCACCGCCGCACTGGAAGCGATGGGAGGGCGTGAACGCCTACAGCAGCTGAACAATATTCGTCTGCAGACCGTGGGGCACACCTTGCTGGTGGAGCAGTCCTATCGGCAGGCGCCCTACCTCACCTCGTACGAGCGTGGCCGGGTCACCCTGGATTTGGCAAACCAGCGGTTGCTCGCCGAAACGACATTGACTTGGCCGCAATCCGACCCCAATCAATACGACTCCGATACCCTATTGGTGGTCGGCCTCGACGGGGGGGTATACCACACCAAATTCGGCGATTCGCCCTGTTCCTTGAGCGCTCTGGATGGCGCCCGGGAGGCGCTCGCGTTGGGTCCGGCGCGGCTTCTATTGACGGCCGCCGACGCCCGGGATTTGCACTTCGAGACGGCGGAGACGCTCCGCTCGACCCCTCATGCGGTGGTGTCGTTCACCTGGCGGAAAATTCCCGTCCGAATACTTCTCAATCCATTCAATCACCTGCCGGATGCCGTCGAGACCACGCAGGTGTTCCACGACTTCTGGTATTTTTGGGGCGACGTGAAGCAGCGGATTTATTTTGACAATTGGCGATTGATCGAAGGAATCACCTTTCCGACGAACAGCATCGAGGAACGCAACGGCGTCGAGTGGCGCTCAACACAGTCGCTCAATATAGAATTCAATGTCCAGCCGGATGAGAAGGCGTTCGAGATGAATGCGGGCGCGGTTAAACAGAGCGCGGCCTCGCCCGGCTGGAACCGTTCCTTTAGCATTAAACAGGCGACTACGCTGGCGCCGGGAATCGATCTGTTCGCCGGATCCTGGAACTCCACCATCGTGAAGCAGGCGGACGGAGTCTTCATTCTCGAGGCGCCAATTTCGAGTCTGTACACCCAGGGTGTGATCAGGCAGGCTCGTAAACTACATCCAGGAATGCGCATCAATGCGGTCCTGTCGACTTCCGATTCCTGGCCGCACACCGGCGGGGTGCGGCAGGCGGTGGCGCTTGGACTACCGATTTACGTCCTCGATCTGAACCGGACGCTTTTGGAGAGGATGATGAAGGCGCCGCACGCGTTGGAGCCGGATGCACTGCAGAAGTTGAACGACGGCAAAGCGCCGCATTGGAATATCGTTGCAGCGAAGCAGGAGATCGGCAGCGGCAAGAATCGAATGGAGCTCTATCCCTTGCGCGGTGCGGCTACCGAACGGCAGTACATGGTGTATTTCCCTGAGCATCATCTGCTGTACGCAAGTGATACTTTGGCCTTGAATGACGACGGCACACTCTACGATCCTGAATTGATGTTCGAAGTCGCGCAGGCAGTGAAACGCGAAAATCTCATCGTGGACACGGTATTCGCCATGCATCAGGGACCGATGCCGTGGGCGCAAGTGCTGGTGCTGATCGAGAAATCACACCCGACTTGAATTATCCGGGGCAGCAGGCTCGAAATCCAACTGCCAGGTTTGCCCAACGAGCTCGTGCCCGAACAAGAACCGCTTGACGGTGAACGATCCAGCCAAGCTCCCCCACCGCGGGGTCGCGTAATACGAAACGGGAATTACTTTGCAGGTTGCTCGGCCTCCGGCTTGACCGCCTTCAAGTGTCCGGGACGAAGCTCACCGCGCGTCAGGACGACCACCAGTTGACGCCAATTGTCGATGAAATGCCGTGCGCGCGGCGCACCGATTCGCTGAACGATTACAGCATTGAGGCGTCCCTCCATGGCTTGCAGTTCTTGCCTCGCAAGATCCAAGTACCAAGCATTCCGGTCACGGATTTCCACCGCGTCGAAGCCGGCTGTGCGCAGAGCTGCTGCACTCTCCTCAAGGCTCGCCATATTGTATGCGATTCCTTCCAGGCGGAAGAATTCCAACATATCCGCGGAATATTCCGCGCTGCCGCCGCGCAACCAATCACTGGCTATGAATCGGCCGCCTGGCTGCAACACTCGCAGCACCTCGGCAAAGATGGCCGGCTTGTCAGGGATCTGTACCAGTGAATCCTTGGAGAAAACCACATCGAAGTTCGAGTCGGCAAAGGGCAGGGGGCCGCCCGTGACTTGCACCCCTTGAATGCGTTCGGCGAGGTGCGCTCGTTCATTGCGATCGCGCATTCGCGCCAGCAACGATGGATCCACATCAACGCCGACCACTGACGCCGCCCCGTATTGCCGGACCAGCAGCTCATCGATGGCGCCCAAGCCGCAGCCTATGTCCAGCACCGTGCAGCCGGCGATGTCGCTGCCTTCGAGCAGGCGGGCGACCTCCGCGGCTCCCCCCGGCGATAGAAAGCCCTCGCCCCAAATAATCTGCAGCAGGGACTGCATGCCATCGTCATATTCGCCGGGTGCGCTCGGTTGACCGACCTTCGAGTCGCTCGGCGTCATTTCGCGTTGAGTTCGCTTAACAGGGAACTCGCTCCATAGACCTTGGCGAGAGCCTCGCGAATGATCGCGGGATGTAAGGCGATGGCACGGTTGTTCGACGCATCGAACCAATAGTGGCCGGCAATGGAGTGGATATTGCCATCGAACATCAGCCCGACGATTCTTCCGCCGGCGTCGACCAACGGACTGCCGGAATTGCCGCCGACGATGTCGCTGGTGGTCGAGATACAAAACGGCGTACGCATGTTCAGCTGGTCCTTTACTTTCATCCAACGATCGGGGATTTTGAAAGGCGAGTCGCCCGTAGCACGCTCGAAGGCACGGCCGAGATACGTGAACGGCTCGACCGGCGTGCCGTTTTCGACCCAGCCGAGCACGGTCCCGTAGTTGAGGCGCAGAGTGAAGGTCGCATCCGGATATACATTCGTGCCGTAGACTTTGAAGCGCGCGGCCGCGATTCTTTGTGCGGCGGCGGCGATCGGTGCTTCTACTTGATCGTCATATTGCTTGCGGACGGCGCGTGCTTCGGGGTCGACCTCCCGGGCGAGTTCGATCATCGGGTCGAGCGACGCGTCGACCGCCGCCTTGCCGCCCAGCCACAACTGTTTGCGCACGCCCGAATCGTCGAGCTTTGTCTCGGCAATGAGCCTGGTCGCCAGCGCGTTGGGTGATTCCTTGGACAGCAATCGACGCACTATCCGATGATCTGGCCCCAGCCATTCGCGCATCCGTTCGAGGGATTGCGACAGAGTCAATACTTCGAGTTCCGCATATACAGGAACCTGCACATAAAGTTCACGCTGGATCGCCGGCAGCGAGGCGTCGGTGAACTCCCGTAGGCGGTCGACATTAGTTTTGGTGCGCTCGTCCGCGCCGCGCACCAGCAGTCGCGCATCGCGAAACAGGCCGCTACTGAAGCCTGCAGCGCTCTCGAGGAACGAATAGTCGAGATACAGTACCCTTTCGCGCGTGGAAGCGGATTCGATCTCATGCCATGGATCGCTACCGGAGAGCTGCGCGCTCGCGCGCAATTTCTCTTCCGCCTCGGTCTTGCCGGTCAACAGTCTTGGGTCATTCAACGCATCGAGTTGCTTGCGGCGTACCTTGATCGCGTTCTGCAGGCTGTTGAGGGGCGCCTGGACGATTCGTTCGTCTGCCGGGTTAGTGGTGCCGAATTGGATGAAGCGCCCGCGCAGTTCCGAAGCACGCATCAAGGTGATCGGCAAAGGCAGATCGCGGTCGAATTCGAGCTGGGCGCGCGTTTGTAGGCGCGCCGTCGAGCCGGGGTGGCCGGGCACAAACACCAGTTGATTGACCTTCGGCCCTTCGAAATCAATCGGTAGAAAGTTCGGCGTGATGGCGGGTTTGTCGTTCTCGTAGGCGCGCAGCACGGAGAAATCGAGCGACCAGCGCGGGAACTGAAAATTATCCGGATCGCCCCCAAATGAGGAGATGTCTGCTTCCGGGGCGAATACCAACCTAACGTCGTCGTAGCGCTTGTATTTATAGAGAAAGTATTGGCCGCCCTGGTACAGCGTGACAATCTGGCACCTGAGCTTGCCTGACTTGGCTCTCACGCTCGCCTGCTCGCAACCCTGTTCAAGGGTGGTCAGCGTCTTTTTGCGTGCGTCGTTGGCCGCCGTATCGGTCAGATTCGCGATGGCGGCGGAGACCGTATCGGTGACGTTCTCGCTGCCGATCAGCACATCCGCGAGCTGTGCGGGACACCGCAATTCGGCACTGCGGTTCGGCGCCGCGAATCCGCTCTGCACCAGGCTGCTTTCCTTGGACGACAGTTCCGCCAGACAGGATTCCACGCAATGGTGATTGGTGAGGATCAGTCCTTCAGGCGATACGAACGAGGCCGTGCAATTGGTCAGTCGAATCGTCGACAGCCTCACATGGTCTAGCCACGCGGGCGTAATGACGGCGCCGTAGTTCCGCTTGACCACGCTCGACGGAAAGTTGTCGAACGTCCACATTCCCTCGTCGGCCACGGCGGGCAGCGCGGCCAGACAACCCAGCAACAGCAGGAATCCACGCATTGAATCCTCGTTTTCTTATCTTCCGCTACAATCCCCTGGACATTATCGCCATTGACGCACTTAACGCAATTGACCGCAGACAGCAACCCATCACATTCGCTCCCGCAGAAGCGACGCAGCTTTGCTTCGCTCGAAAACGCCAACTTTCGCGTTTTCTTCCTTGCGTCGACTGCGGCAATGATGGCTGACAACATAGAACACGTCATCAGTTACTGGGTGGTTTTCCAGAAATTTCACTCGCCGGCGCTGGCCGGTTTTGCGGTAGTGTCGCATTGGGTGCCGTATCTTCTGCTGGCAGGGTTTACCGGCAGACTGGCGGATCGCTTTGGTACCCGGCGCCTGATCGTGGCCGGCATGCTGCTATTCATGGCGGTGTCCGTCGGCTGGGGCGTCATGTTCATGACGAATTCGACGGCGATGTGGAAGGCCATGGTGCTGCTGGTCGGCCATGGATTGGCCGGGGTGCTTTGGGTGCCGGCGTCGCAGGTTCTGATTCACGAAATGGTGCGCCCGGATGAACTGCCGAGCGCGGTGCGGATCTTTGCCACCGGTCGGTACCTGGGTTTGGTTGCCGGTCCCGGGGTCGGCGCCGTGCTGTTGCTGGTCTGTGGGCCATCGCCCGGGATTTTTATTAATGCGCTCATCTATGCGCCGCTTTTCCTGTGGTTAATTTATGGTCCCTATGGTTCGCGCGGCTTGGCCGAGCAGGCGAAGCCACAGACAGTCAACGGGTTCGCGGATATATGGACGACCCTGAAGGTGGTGGCCAATAGCCCGATACTGTTGTCTACCACGGTGTTGATCGCCGCCTCGGCGTTTTTCGTCGGCAACGCCTACCAAGCCCAGATGCCCGGGTTTGCTCTTGATCTTGGCCACGGCCGAGGGGATTTTTCCTATGCCGCACTGCTCGCAGCCGATGCGGTCGGCGGCTTGATTGCGGGATTGGTACTGGAAAGCCGTGGACTGCTGCCGCCGCGGGTGCGGACTGCGTTCATATTGGCAATCATTTGGTGCGGCGCCTTAATCGGCTTCGCCAGATCGAATGTATATGCAGTGTCAATCGCGTTATTGTTCGTCGCCGGATTTGTCGAACTGAGCTTTAACGCGATGGCCCAAACACTGGTGCAGCTGAACGCACCTGGCGAAATGCGCGGGCGCGTCATTGGGGTATTCTCGATGTTTGCCATGGGTTCACGCACTTTCAGTGGATTGAGCGTAGGCCTCTTAGGCTCGGTGGTCGGCATCCACAACTCCCTCAGCTACAGCGCTGCGGCCCTGTTGCTGCTGTATGCGGCGATTTTCGGGGTTCGTTATGGGCGGGGACGGTGATTCCGCCGAACGATACAGATTTTATGCGCCGTGCCCTTGAGCTCGCGCGGCGCGCGGCCGAGGACAACGAGATTCCTGTCGGTGCGCTACTGGTGCTGGACGGCGCCGTGATCAGTGAGGGGTGGAATCGCCCAATCGCCGACCATGATCCGACCGCGCACGCGGAAGTCGTGGCGCTGCGCGCCGGCGCGCAGCGGCTGCAAAATTATCGACTTGGCGGGAGCACACTGTATGTCACCCTTGAGCCGTGTGCGATGTGCATGGGCGCCGTGCTGAACGCACGCGTGGCGCGTGTGGTGTTCGGCGCTTGGGATCAAAACGCCGGTGCCTGCGGCAGTGTCATCGATTTGTCCCGTGAACCGAAGCTCGCGCATCGAATCGACGTGTTCGGCGGGGTGTGCAGTGAGGAAAGTGCAACGTTGCTGCGGCAATTCTTCGAAAGGCGGCGCTAGTTGAGGGAGGCGGCCCCGGCCCCCCACACCCATTCCAACAGGTCACGATAGCCGCGTACGTTGTCTACGTAGCGTACCGGTTCCCAGCCGCGCGCGTAGCCGTTTTCGGTTTGCGTGTACCAGTGTTCCTGTTCCAGCAAAGGCAAATATTCACGCACGTCCTGCCAAGAATCCGGGTCGCGGCCGGCTTTTTGCGTGAGCACTCTGGCGTCTTCCAAGTGCCCGTAACCTATATTGTAGGCGGCGAGGGCAAACCACGTTCGATCCGGTTCCGGCACATGGGTCGGAATTTTCTCGTACACCTGGCGGAAATATCGGGCTCCGCCAAAGATGCTTTGCCTCGCATCCGTCGGGTTTGTAACCTTGGCCTCAGTTGCGGAGTTGTTGGTCAGCTGCATCAAGCCCTTGGCGCCCGATGCAGAGGCTGCGCTTGGATTCCATTTCGATTCTTGGTAGCCGATGGCGGCCAACAAGCGCCAATCTTGGCTGCTCTGCTCAGCCGCCTCTTCGAACCATTTCTTGTACAATGGTAGTCGACTCTGCAAATGGCGCATGAAGCCCCGCGCGCCGACGAATTCCAGATCTTCGGATCGCCCGTAGTAGCGCTTGACGATCGCGGCGAGTTCGCCATCGACATTAAGATGGGCGAAATAGTTACCCATGTCGTGCAAAAACCCTGGGTCGCGTGTGCTCGCTGCCCAGGCGAGGGATTGGCTGCCCGTGAAGTCGAAGGCGATGCGCAGCTCCGGATGAGCATCGTGCGCCAACGCGAATTCCGTGGAGTCGGCAATGGTGTAATCGATGGTGCCGTCGGCGACCCCGTCGAGCAGCGCTTGCGTATCGGTGCTGGAGTTCTCCACCCACACCAGGTCGGGCAGCAAGTTACGCGCCGCGTGCAGAGTCTTGGCATGTGAACTGCCGGCAGCGATTTCTAGATCCCCATTGCCGACCTCGGCAAGCGACCCCGGCCTGAGCGCGCCGCGCCGGTAAATCAAGTGTTCGCGGACCTTTTGATATGCGGGGCCGAATTCGACGCCGGGGATTTCCTGCAAGGGCACCTTCAAGCCCGCAGCAGCCAAGTGTGCATGGCCTGAGGTCAGGGCCGCATAGATTTCTGCGTAGCTGCGGACCGGCGTGATTTTAAGTTTCACTCCGAGTTCATCTGCAAAGCGGCGCGCCAATTCGTACTCAGGGCCCTCCGGCATGTCATCCGGACCGCGATAGTAAGCCAGGGGCCCATTACGGGTGACCACTCGCAGCTCCCCCAGGGTCTTGATCTGGTCGATCAGACTGGGCATCGGCGTGCAAGTGCCGAGCAATGAGACAGCGGCCACCGAAATGATGACTTTGGTGCAGCGCTGCCAATTCAATTGAAGGTTCAAATTACGCACGGTCGTGAGCTGATTAGAGTTCCGTGGGGCTGGGCGAGTTCTGTTCTTGAGACAGGCCCGTTGCCGATGAGCTAGAATAATCCTTTATTTCTCGCTACGGACTCTTGACAAATGGGTTTAAATCATCGCTGATTATCACGTCACACTGCAGCATCGCTTAAGTTAACGCCGTAAAAACATAAGTGAATTCCGCAGTACTTTAAGTTAACCGGAGAGGTACCGAAGTGGTCATAACGGCGCCGACTCGAAATCGGATGGTCGGGTAATTCCGGCACGTGAGTTCGAATCTCACCCTCTCCGCCATTTAGAAATAAATAAGGCCCCTCTCTGGGGCCTTACTTATTTCCGGCGTTCCCAGCCTTTGTAGGACGACACCGGCATCGGGTACCGGCCGCGGGCGATACCTAGACCCCGACCACTGCGTACATCATGGGATACGTATGGTTCGTTATCACTAAAAAAGAGAGGCAATTATGAAACGTACAAACCTAGTGGCAGGCTGCGGTGTTGCGTTGATGGCGTTGTTCGTCGGTGTATCGGCCGATGCTGCCAGCAAGGCAGAAATTGACGCGAGCGTCAGCACGGCACTGAAGGAATTCAACACGATGAAACCTTCGCATCACGAGCTGGAGAGTAAGGCGGTGGGCATGTTGGTATTCCCGCGCATTACCAAGGGCGGCGTTGGCGTGGCGGGTGAATATGGCGAGGGAGTGCTGCGGGTCAACCATCAGACTGTCGGCTATTACAGTCAATCGTCTGCCTCTGTAGGCATCACTTTGGGTCTCTCTAAGCACAGTGAAATCCTCATGTTCATGACTCAAGACGCGCTTGATAAGTTCATGAACAGTAAGGGTTGGTCGATTGGCGCCGATGCGAACGTCGCGCTCATCAAGGTCGGTGCCGGCGGCGATTACGACACTGACTCCCTGAAAAAGCCGATTATAGGCTTCGTTTTCGGCGAGAAGGGATTGATAGCCGACCTGTCGCTTGAAGGCACGAAGATCAACTCGATCGTCCGCTGAGCGGGGGCGCGCAGCGCTGATTCGACGTAGGCTCGCCGCCCTCCGGCATGGTGACGGAGGGTGGTGCGCAAAAAATTCTTCTGTACCAACCCAGCCCAATCCCGGCCCAGCATTTAATTGCGGGAATTGCCCAGGTGGATCATAGTGCGTGGAGGGCGCTGAGCTGAAGAAAAAAGTGAAGCCGCCGGCACGTTACTTCAAAATTGTCGAGGTGTCTCATGGGCGATAAAACAGATGACCGCAAGCGCCGTCGGCGCGCGCCGCTGGATACTCCCACCGATCTCAAGCCTGCCGCTACTCGGGATATCGCCGGGGCCATGAATGCGATACTAGCGGATGTCTATGCGCTATATTTTAAGACCAAGAATTTTCATTGGCACTTGAGCGGCCCGCACTTTCGCGACTATCACCTGCTCTTCGACGAACAGGGCGATCAACTGTTCGCAATGGCGGATCCCATTGCAGAGCGAATTCGTAAAGTCGGAGGATCGACGATCCGGTCCATCGGCCATGTGGGGCGCCTGCAGCGCGTGAAAGACAACGATGCAGACTATGTAGATCCAAAAGATATGCTTGCGGAACTGCGCGAAGACAATAAGCAACTGGCAGCCCGGCTGCGCGAAGTGCACAACGTTTGCGACGAGCACCGCGACATTGCCACCGCCAGTCTGATCGAGGTTTGGATAGACGAAACCGAGCGTCGCACCTGGTTTCTCTTTGAGGCAGGCCGGCGCGGCGATTCCGACTGAACGGGTGCCGGCGCGGCGTAGTAATTACCCCAGCGCCGCTTTATGTGGCTGCGGGTACCAGTCGAATGCGGGTTATTTCTGAGGGAACGCCGAAGCGGTTTGGCGGACCCCAGTAGCCGGTGCCGCGGTTGACGTAGACCCAAAGATCTTCCAATCGATACAGGCCACTGGCGAAGGGCTGGAAGAATCCGATGAACAAGTTCCACGGCCAGAATTGACCGCCGTGGGTATGTCCCGATAGCTGTACGTCGAAGCCGGCGCCGGCGGCGGCATTGGCAGAGTTCGGTTGGTGCGCCAGCAGGATTTTGGCCCCGGCATCGGGCGGCGCACCGCGTAGTGCGGCGTGCGGGTCGCTGCGCTGGGCTGCATCGAAATGATGTGCACTCAAGTCCGTAACGCCGGCGAGCACTATCGATGCGCCGTCATGCCTCAAGACGACGTGCTCATTCTTCAGAACCCGCAAACCGAGGCGTCTGATTTCCGCAGTCCAGGCGCGTTCGTCGGAATAGTACTCATGATTTCCGGTCACGAAAAAAGCGCCATGACGTGCGCGCAGCTCCGACAACGGCGCGGTGTGGGCCGCTAGCTGTTGCACGGTGCCGTCCACCAAATCCCCGGTCACCGCAATCAGATCCACCTTCAGGCTGTTGACGCGAGCGACTATTCCCTGGACGAAATTGCGCTTGATGGTGGGTCCTACGTGCACGTCGCTGATTTGAGCAATCGAAAAACCGTGCAGCGCATGGGGAAGATCCAGGATGGGAATCACGATATCGACGACCCGCGGCAGGCGGCGCGCGATCACAAGTCCCGTCAGCGTGACCGCCGCGGTAATAAGCAGCGTGCCTGCGGCGCTCGGGGCCGCCCATGAAGTGGCCAATTGCGCAGAGGACAACAAATAGGCGCCCAGCAAGACCACATCACGCAGCAAGGTAAAGACGAATAGCGAGGAGAAAAATCCCATGGATAAGAGGCCGAGCCACGCAAATATGTCTGCGAGTCTGGGATTGCGGATGGAGCGAGAACGCACCGACAGGGGGATGACTACGCAGCACGCAATCAATAGCACGATACCGGCGCTCACTCCCCACGGGCCGACTGATAATGCCGGCAATAGCCGCCAGCCAATGTACCCTGGTAGCGAAAGAATCAACCACAGAGGGCTCAAGAAGGCGCGGCGCACTGTCACCGTGCCGAATTGGGGGCGATGTTGCGAGAGTTCAAGGTCCCCGCATAGGCCTGCGTAGGGATTCCATCCCCTTGAATTCGACGAATTGGGTCGTCGTCGCCCATAGATAGTCGCCGTAGAGAAAGGGTGCGAATGGCGCTGCGCCGGGCAACGGCAGGGGCCCGATTTCGGCACCGGCGCACGCCTCGTAGAAAAACGGGATGGACATCCGCTCGCGGCCGGTTCCGATGACGCGATGTTCGGTTGCTTTGATTTGACCGCCGCACCAACGCTCCAGAACCTTGCCGAAATTGACCGCCAGTCCTTCGTCGCTCGGCGGCACGTCGAGCCAGGCACCGTTACGGTGTCGCGCTTGCAAGCCTGAGACGCCGTCTTGCGCAAGCAGAGTTAAGAATCCGGAATCGACGTGCGGCGCGCCATTCACGTAGAACCGCCCGCCGGCGTGATCCACCCAGATGCTGGGATCGGCTCGCGCGGTTTGATCGACATCTGTCCGCAGCGGATAGCGCAGCAGCCGCAATGTCGACAGTCCCTTCTCGAAGGACTGATCGAAGAAATGCTCCTCGAGCGTAAGACCGCGCGCGATCGCAGTTAACAATGCCCGGCTCACTGTTTCCATCCCGCGATAGTAGAACGCTACCGAGTCACGCCAGCCGGGCAATGCTGCCTCGGATGGCAATGGCGTGGCTTCGCGCAGCGGATCGTCGTTGTGAACGACGGATGGGCCGTGCACTACATCGGCTCCCAAGTCGATGCCCTCCTTGGCGGTCAGGAATCCCGTCTGCAGCGGGAACCAACCCCGGTATACATTCGGGTGGGTGGGGTCGAACTTCTGTCGCCAGAGTTTACGGGTCTCGCTCTCGGGCAGATCGAACAGCCGCAACAGCTCCGCGCGGGCCGCTCGGCCTACCGGCATGCCGGCGGGCAGACCTCTCACCACCATGAAGCCGGAAGCCGCGGCCGAAGTCATGATGGCTTGATCCACGAGATCGCGTGCTCGCGACGGCGCGCCGAACAGCGGGCCGATGTCGATGAAAGGAATGGCCTGATCCATGTGCAGATCCAGCGAGCGCACCTGGCCCGACACGGCTAGAATATACCGATGCATAGCGACCTAGAAACCTTGTCCCGCGAATCCTTGATTGCGCAGGACGAGCAAGCCGCCGATGCTCCTTGCAGCAGCGAAGATTTCAAAAAATAGACGCAGGCCGATTCATGGGTCCCTATGTCGACTCCGTTAATTCCGATGAGGTAATGCCGGCCGCTACCAGCGTGGTCGTGATCGGCGGCGGCATCATCGGGACTTTTGCTGCGTTGACTTTGGCCGGCCGCGGTATACCGGTGGTGCTCTGCGAGAAGGGCTACATCGCCTGCGAGCAGTCCAGCCGAAACTGGGGGTGGTGCAGGCAGGCAGGCCGTGATGTGCGGGAAATGCCGCTGATCGTGCAGAGCTTGCAGCTGTGGCGCGACATGAACCGTGTGACGGAATCGGACACAGGCTTTCGCCAATGTGGGATTCTTTACGTGGGTGAGAGCGCGGCCGATGAAGCGCGCTTTGATGATTGGGTGGCTATGGCCAAGCCCTACGACATCGGTACGCGCATCGTACGCGGTGGCGAACTGGCGGCACTCATGCCCGGAGCGAGCCGTACGTATCCTTGCGGCTTGTATGTGCCTACTGACGGTTGCGCGGAACCACAGCGTGCGGCGCCGGCCATTGCGCGCGCAGCGCAGCGCAGGGGCGCGGTCATCCTGGCTCATTGCGCCGTGCGCGGAATCGAACGCACGGGCGGCCGCGCCTCGGCCGTCATCACGGAACGAGGCCGTATCGGATGCAATGCAGTGATTCTCGCCGGTGGCGCGTGGTCGAGCCTGTTCTGCGCCAGCCTCGGCGTTCGACTGCCGCAATTGAAAGTGTTGTCATCCGTGATGCGCACGGCGCCAGTCGCGGATGGACCAGACCCGTGCACCTACTTGGATGACGTCGGTTACCGCAAGCGGCGTGACGGCGGATATACCCTTGCCAGGGGGGCAGGCTACGTGGCGCCATTCGTGCCCGACTCGCTGCGCTATTTGCGCGATTTCCTACCGACTATCCGCAAGGAAAGTGGCTCATTGCGGCTACGAGTAAATGCGCAGTCGCTGCGGGAGTTTCTCGCGCCACGCAGCTGGCCGCTGGATAGACCGAGTCCGTTCGAAGAGACTCGGGTGTTGGATCCCGCGCCCAATGCCGCGCTGAATGGGGAAGCTCTGGCTGCAATGGGTGCGCTATATCCACAATTCCGCAACGTGCACATCGTGCAGGCCTGGGGCGGATATATCGACGTGACGCCGGATGTCGTGCCCTACATCAGTTCGGTCGGCACCTTGCCGGGACTGACGGTCGCCACCGGCTTTTCCGGCCACGGATTCGGGATTGGCCCGGCCGCGGGGCGGCTGGCCGCTGAACTCGCCGTGGGCGCCGCACCGTCGGTGGACGCAACCCCGTTTCGCGCTTCTCGATTCAGCGGCGGCTCGCCCATTGTCATCGGCCCGGAAATCTAAACCCCGCGGCCGGCCGATCTAAGCCGTTCGAACTATCGCGGCTTACGGAACTTCAGCACGAAGTTGTCCGCTTCGCCAATGGCCATATATCGAGCACGATCCTTGTCTCCCAACGTGAGCGTCGGCGGCAGAGTCCACACGCCATCAGGCCAATCCTTGGTATCGCGCGGGTTGGCATTGATTTCCGACGCGCCGACGAATTCGAATCCCGCCTTCTTTGCCAAGGCGATTGCATAGTCCTGGCGAACGTAGCCACTCTTGGCCTTGGCATCCTGGGGCTGATCACTGCGGCCGCGATGGGCTTCGATGCCGAGAATGCCGCCGGGCTTGAGCGCCTTGAAGGCCGCGGCCAGCGCTTCGTCCGCGAACCCGTCTTCCATCCAATTATGCAAATTCCGAAAGGTCAGCACCAGGTCGGCGGAGCCGGCCGGGGCGATGTCGACGTGCTCCTTACCCAGCGCGGTTTCCTGAAGTGCACCAAGCCGATCCTTCTCTGCGGCAATCCGTGCGCGAAACTTTTTAACGCCCGCGTCTTCCTCGGCGTTGCCGGGCACCGGCAGCGCAATGTAGTAGTGACCGCGCGGAGCCAGATACGGGCCGAGGATGTCGGTCCAATACCCCCCGCCCGGCCACAGCTCCACCACCGTCATGTTGGGTGTGAGTCCGAAGAAAGTCAGCTCTTCGACCGGATGACGAGCAGAATCCCGGGCGGTATGGGCAGGATTACGCAGCGGACTCGCGACTGCGCTCACCAGCGCGGGATCGGCGGTTGCAGAGGCCAAGGAGGCGGCGGAGCCCAGCAGCGCGATCAGGGACGCTGCAAACAAGGCGCGGATGCGGAGACTTTGCATGAATAATCCTTCCTCGGTGCGTTATTGAGCCGCAGTATCACAAATTAGCGGGCGCCGCGTCGGGCAATCGCCCGCTGCGTTCAGTTTGGTGGTGTCTCGCCGGTAAATGCAATAGGTGTCGCCCCGGTCACATTGCCGATGGTCGCCTTGTCACTCACAAAAAGCTGCACCGTGCGTTCGAAGCGCAGGTCGCCCTGCACCGTCGCGCCAGGCCCGATGACGATCCGAGGCACGTTTCGGACGATTTGAATCAATTCGGTGCCGAGTTTTTCCACCAGGATGCCGCCTTCCACATGCGATACACCGGTAATGCTGATGCTGCCGTTGGATGTCTTTATTCCGCCGCCGACGTGGGCACCGGTAAGGGTGATTTTCCCGTTCACATTCGAGAGGGTGCCGAGTATTTCCGCGCCGTCATCCAAGGTAAGTTCCCCGTTGACCGATGTTGCTCCACCCGAGACATGTGCGCCGCTGCTCAGCGTTACAGATCCGTTCACGCTTTCCAAGGATTGGGCAGTTGCATGATTGCCCAAGTGCACACTGCCATTCACTGTGCTCGCGGTGCTGACGGCAGCGTTGTCGTCGATTTGAATGGCGCCGTTGACGGTGCTGGCGGGACCTGGTGGCTGGCCGGCTGCCACACGAACAGAGCCATTGACCTTGTGCGAGCCATCACCGCTATCGGACTCGCTGCATGCCGGTATGGCAACCATCGCGGCTATTCCGATCAGAAAGCCACAGACTGCTGCGCGTCGCGCCCCCAGCGACGTGGGATTGCCGATGTTCGGGCCAAGATTCGAGTTGATACCATTGCTCATGACGGCTCCCCAGTGTTCTTTTGCCGGTACTGTACCAGCACGGTACAAGACCTCAACCTAGGGGCCGTGGCGCCCCTTCTGTCCGCATGCCGGTGCCGCGTCCAAGCATTGACAAGGAGAGTATTCTGTCTAACACTTCACTACATGGTGAACTATAACACGCAGCTTGATAGAACCTTTGCCGCGCTGGTGGATCCGACACGCCGCGCCATCCTCGCGCACCTCGAACGCGAGGACGGCACGTCGGTAAGTCAGCTCGCCAAACCCTTCTCGATCAAGCTGCCGGCGGTCATGAAGCATTTGGATGTTCTCGACCATGCCGGACTCATCACGCGATCCAAGGTGGGCCGCACAGTGACGGTGCGGTTGTCCCCGCAACCCATGCGCGCAGCCCTGGATTGGCTGCGGCGCTACGAGCGCTTCTGGTCGGTCAGCCTCGATCGGCTAGCGGCCTACGCCGAGCGTAAGGAGGCAGAAGCCAGGAGAACCAGGCGATGACCAGTCTCACATTGGTACGCCGAATCGCTGCGCGGCCTTCGATCGTGTTTGATGCCCTCACGACCCCGCAAGGCATCGCTTGCTGGTGGGGCCCGGATGACGGTCCCGTGCTGCTCGCCGAAACCGACGTGCGCATCGGCGGGAGATTTAGGGTTCGGTTCCGCGCCCTCGACGGTATCGAGCATGAGAGCAGCGGCGAATATCGAGAGATCGTACCGCCGCAGCGGCTAGTCATGAGCTGGCGATGGGAGAACGGCGAAGATCCCGGTGAATCGCTGGTCGAGATCGACCTTCGCGCCATCGCCGAAGGAACTGAGCTGACCTTCACCCATTCGCGCCTCCAGGATGAGCACACCCGGCTCACCCACGAAGAAGGATGGAACGGTTCGCTCGACAAGCTCGAACGATATCTCTCTCAAGTTGCCGACAGGAGACTTTCATGACTTCGCATGCGGTGGTTTCGGAAGAACAATGGATCGAAGCGCGTGGCGTACTGCTCGCGGAGGAAAAAGCGCTGACTCGTGAGCGCGACCGCGTGGCCAAGAAACGCCAGGAACTGCCCTGGGTGCAGGTAAAAAAAGATTACGGCTTTCATGGCACCGCAGGGACCATGACTTTAGGAGATTTGTTCGACGGACGCACCCAACTCATAGTCTATCACTTCATGTTCGGGCCCGACTGGAACGAGGGTTGCCCCGGCTGCTCGCTGCTATGCGACCATGTCGACGGGGCGCGGCAGCATTTCGAGCACAACGACGTCAGCTTCGTCGCCGTCTCGCGCGCGCCGATCGAGAAGCTGGACGCCTACCGGCGACGGATGGGCTGGAAATTTCGCTGGGTATCCTCCGTTGCTGACGATTTCAACTTCGACTACCACGTGTCGTTTCCCACGGGCAGGGGAGAAGGGGGAGTCTTCTATAATTTCACCCGCTGCCCAGATCCAAAGATCGACGACCTTCCGGGAGTGAGCGTCTTCTACCAGGACGATGATGGAAGTATCTACCACAC
>JBBRQO010000044.1:0-31899 GCA_038226325.1 Steroidobacterales bacterium
AGTACGCTCTCAGAGCGTTCCTATTTACAAATCCCCAAATCTTGCTATCATCAATCAAAAGAAAAACACTGCATTTATAGGCATTTGACCGCTGTTGACAAGCGACTTGCCAGATATAATGCGCCGTCGATCGTGCCGCGGAACAGTTCCTGGTATTGAATCAGGCGGTGACGCTTGTCCAAATAGAGACAACAGAAAACCTCGTGCTCTAGATCTCGCAATTGCGAAGAGAGAAAATCACGGGTGGCGCGCGGGCTGGCAAGCGACGGTCCTGCGCGCAGAGTTTCCGACCATTGTCTCCTGGCGATTTCGACCGCGGCCTGCAATTCGGCGAATCGGGTGAGACCGAGACCGTGTTCGGCACAGAACCTCTGCCGATCGGCTGCGATCAATTTTCTGAGTGAATGGAAACTCTTGAGCACATTACGCGCAAGATCCAGGGCGGAATAGCCTGGAGTGCCGGTGCGCAGCAGAATGGCCAGCAACTCTGCATCAGATAACGCGGCCGCGCCCTTCTCAAGCAGCTTCTCGCGCGGTCGTTCGTCAGCCGGCCAGTCCCGAATTGCCATGTGCACAGCATGGCGAGCGGACCGGCTATTCACTAGCGGCATATCTTGGGCGAGCGCGGAGATTGGCAACGTGGCTTCGGGTCGGGTCTCTAAGCCGATACGAAACGGCGCTGCCGCATCCACTTGGTCAGACTATTGCAGTACTTGCTTGCACCAGTAGCGCTTTTGATATGCGATCCACGCGCGTCCCCGCGACCGTCCCATCCGCGAAATTATTGTTCCAGTAATAACTGCTGCCATTCGACGCAATGAAGTAGGTGTAAGGGGCATCGTTGTGAAAGCCGCTTTACACCACACTCGCGACGCAATCGGCAGTGATGGTGTAGGTGCCGGTGCCGCTGTAGGTATACGTCGCGGTTCCAGCGCTATTGAACAACTGGTACCACTTCATATGGCCGTGCCCGTCGTACGATTCTCTGCCACTCGTCGAATAAGGACCACCGGCGTTTGTTGCGGCGTAACCCCACGCGTAGGTACCGCGCATGGTGGCGAGCGTGCAACTCGCGGCATCGTCGTCATTGTCGGCAAGAGCCGGAAATGGGCCAAGCGCCAGTAGGGTCATGCATGCGGCCAGTCCAAAGCTATTTTTCATGAAACTGAACTCCCCGTTTTTTTATTGATTGCGACGCGGTCAGCCGTGTCCTGAACTGCCGAATCCGCCGGCGCCGCGCGCCGTCGAGGAGAAATCGTCGACCACTTCGAACCCCACCTGAACCACCGGCACGAACACCATTTGCGCAACTCGATCGCCGGGATTGATAGTGAATGGCGTGGCACCGCGATTCCACACCGATACCATCAAGGGTCCTTGATAGTCGGAATCGATCAAGCCCACCAGATTGCCCAGCACAATGCCGTTCTTGTGGCCCAATCCCGAACGCGGCAGCAGCACGGCGGCGAGTCCCGGATCCGCAAGGTAAATCGAAATACCGGTGGCAATCAGTTGGACAGCGCCGGCTGCCAACTCGAGCGGCGCGTCAATACAGGCGCGCAAATCCATGCCGGCCGAGCCGGGCGTGGCATGCTGCGGCAACGGGAATTCCCGTCCGACGCGCGGATCCAAGATCCGCAACTTGACGGTACGCTGCACGCTCAGCGCCGCGCGCGGCGGGCGCGCACGCGATCGCGCGGCAGCGCGGCGACGGTGCGGCGCTTGCGCGACCCGCGCCGCGGACTGCCGTCGGGCGGGGGGAGGCGGCTGGCGATCAAGGCAATCAACTGCCGCGCGACATCAAGTTTCGCTCCGCGCGCCACTTCAACTTTGCCGCCGGGCCAAATGACGGTGAGCGCATTGTCATCGCAATCGAAGGCGATTCCCTCGCCGACTTGATTGGCGGCGATCATGTCGAGCTTCTTACGCTTCAGTTTGGCGCGCGCATTTTCTTCGACATCGTTGGTCTCCGCGGCAAAGCCGACGACGAACGGCCGCTTGGCCATGTCGGCTACGGACTTGATGATGTCCGGGGCGGGCTCCAGATCGAGCCTGACCGACACCCCCTGCTTCTTGATTTTCTGTTTGGCGACGGTCACCGGTTGAAAGTCGGCGACCGCGGCGGCCGCAATAAATACGTCTGCGTCCGCCACTTGGCGGTGTACCGCTGCGTACATATCGCGGGCGCTCTCCACATCGATGCGGGTGATGCCGGCGGGTGTCGGCAATTGCACTGGGCCACTCACGAGGGTGACGTGTGCGCCGGCCTCGCGACAGGCGGCGGCGACGGCAAATCCCATTTTCCCTGAGCTGCGATTGGTCAGATACCGCACCGGATCAAGCCGCTCGCGGGTCGGGCCGGCCGTAATCAGTACATTCAGCCCTGCCAGCAATCCGGCATTGAGCGGCGGCTCCAGCAGACTGTCGGCGAGCTTGATGGGTTCCCACATGCGTCCCGTACCGACCTCTCCGCAGGCCTGATTGCCTGCATCGGGGCCGAGGATGCGGATGCCGCGCGAGACCAGCGTCTCGACGTTCACCTGGGTCGCTTTGTTCGCCCACATGACGCGATTCATGGCGGGAGCCAGCACGATGGGCGCTTCGGTGGCCAGGCACAGTGTGGCCAATAGATCATCAGCTTGTCCGCTCGCCAGACGGGCGATGAAGTCGGCGCTGGCCGGGGCGATCAGCACGACCTGAGCCCAGCGCGCCAGTTCAATATGCCCCATGGCGGCTTCCGCCGCGCCGTCCCACAGATCGGTGCGCGTCGGATGGCCCGACACCGCCTGAAAACTCATGGGCGAGACGAATCGTTGTGCCGCCGCCGTCATCACGACTTGCACATCTGCCCCGCGTTCCATAAGGCGACGCACCAGGTCGGGACTCTTGTATGCGGCGATGCCGCCCGTGACACCCAGTATTATTCGAGTCTTCGACGTCAATGGAGGCCCTTCATTTCTTTGAAGCGTGCGATATCGCTTTCGAATTGTCTGCGCATCGTCGTTTCCTCGCTGCCCTTCTCACGCAGATTCTGTTCCTGAGTGTGGATGTCATTGCCGACGCGTACCAAGTCCTCGGCGAGCTGATCGGGCATGGGTTGAGCATTCGGGTCATTGTTGTACGGCTTGAAGTGCATGCTGTTGATGCGCAGCTTCTTCAGCTTCCCATTCAACGATTCAAGAAAACTCGACGTCACCCGGATTTGATCGCTCACCAGCGTGACTCGCTGATCGCGTAGACGTTCGATTTCCTGCACCGATGCATAAGTGCTCAGCAAATTCCGATCCCGGTTCTGGCTCTGCTGTACTTCGAGCTTCTTTTGGTCTTCGGCAGCCAGTTGGTCCGGGCTTTTCTGTGCATCGAGGCGACTGATTTCAACGCCCTGGGCATTGATGATGTGCTGCTCCTGTGCCGCGTATTCCGGCGGGATGCGATCGCCGTAATGGGTAATTCCGTGTTCATCCACCCATTTATATACGGTACGGTCATTCCCGGTGGAGGCCCCGGCGGGAACACCCGTCAGGGCGAGCAATGCCACAGTGCACAGTACCCAAGCGACGTTTTTCAAGCGCATATCCTCAGGGGAAGCGGCCGCTATTGTGAGGGGAGCGGGCGCCGTTTTCCAGGGTCCATGCCTCAATCTGCAAGCCCGTAGCGCTGCCGATAGCTTTGCATGCGCTCAAGGTCGTCCTGGCGCCCCCGCAGCGCCGAGTGTTGCAGCAAATCGGCCAGAGTGACGACAGTAATAACCGGTATGCCATACCGATCCTGAACCTCCTGCACCGCCGATAACCGGCTTTCCGGTGCCCGTTCCTGGCGATCCAAGGCGAGCAGCACCCCGGCTGCCTGCGCACCGGCCGCCTGTATAAGTGCCAAGGATTCGCGGATCGCAGTACCCGCCGTAATCACGTCGTCGACGATCAAAACCCTGCCCTGCAAAGGACTGCCGATAATGTTGCCGCCTTCGCCGTGGTCCTTGGCCTCCTTGCGATTGAAGGCAAAGGGCAGGTTTCGACCCGCCCGTTCCGCTAGCGTCGCTGCCGTCACGGTGACCAACGGGATGCCCTTGTAGGCCGGGCCGAACAACATGTCGAACTCGAGGCCGGAAGCGGCGATGGCCGCCGTATAGGCTTGGCCCACGGCGCTGATGGCGGCACCTGTGTTGAATAGGCCGGCATTGAAGAAGTACGGGCTTTCGCGGCCCGATTTCAAGGTGAAGCTGCCGAATCGCAGTACGCCCAGGCGCATGCACAGATCGATGAAGTCAGTTTGGTATGCCAAGCTCATGGGGACTGATATTATCGTGCGCGATGCGCATCGTCATGTTGAATGGGCTTCAGCTCATGCCCAAGTTTCACTCATCGGTGGCGATGTCGAGCCCGGTTGCGGGCGTTTGACCGAATCGGTTAAGCCAACCTTGCGGCAGGCGCTTGGCGACAAGCGCATGGTGGCGGTTCTATTTTTGAGCTTCGCCTCCGGGCTGCCGTTCAATCTGACGAATTTCACTCTGCAGGCCTGGCTGGCCTCCGCGGGTCTGAGCATTGCGGCCATCGGCATGTTTTCTCTGGTCGCCCTGCCGTATAACTTCAAATTCCTTTGGGCTCCTTTGCTGGATCGCTACTTGCCGCCGATCTTCGGCCGGCGCCGGGGCTGGATATTAATTTTCCAGGCCGGCCTCACCGTCTGTATCGGTGTCATGGGTTTCTGCTCTCCCACCAAGGAACCCTATGTGCTCGGCGCCGTTGCGGTGCTGCTGGTGTTCCTCTCGGCGTCGCAGGACATTGTGATCGACGCCTATCGTGTGGACACCATTCCGCCGAGTGAGCGCGGCCTGGCGGCGGCCGCCGCCGCATTCGGTTACCGCACGGCCGCGATGCTGGCGGGGGCCGTGCTGGTGTTCATTGCCGCGAATGTCGGCTGGCAACTGGCCTTCCTGTTCGTGGCCATTCTCATGGCAGCTACCATGCTGGCAACCATCCGGGCACCGGAACCGGAGATGCCGGGACATGCGCCGAGCAGCTTGGCGGATGCGGTGTGGCATCCGTTGCGCGCGCTGCTCAAGCAAAAAGGCATGTGGGGCTTCCTGATCCTGGTTCTGCTCTACAAAGTGGGCGATGCGCTGGCGCTGAGTCTTTACAGCACCTTCATGCTCCGCGGTGTCGGATTTTCGCTGCACGAATTAAGCGTCGCCGGCAAGCTCAACATGACCATCTCCACCATGGTCGGCGTGGCCTTCGGTGGCTACATGTATTTACGATGGGGCGTGTTCAAATCACTGCTGGTCTTCGGTATCGGCCAGGCCCTCACCAATTTGCTGTACATGTGGCTGGCTTTGGCCGGCAAGAAAATCTGGCTGCTGGTGCTTGCCACTTCCGTGGACACCGCGATCGGCGGCATGGGGCAGGCCGCGTTCGTGGCGTTTCTGGTGTCGCTGTGTTCGGCGGATTTCAGCGCTACGCAGTACGCGCTGTTGTCAGCCCTCGCGACCCTGCCGCGCAACGTGACAGGTTGGCTTGCCGGGCAAATCGTGCCGGTCATCGGCTGGGCGAATTTCTTCATCTTGACTTGTCTGATTGCGGTGCCGGGGCTGATTTTGCTGATCATCCTGCGTCGGCCCTTGAATGAATTGGGCGCGCGCGAAGCAGCGCAAGCTTAGCAGCTGGGGCGCGGCGAAAAAATTTAGCGGCGCAGCGAGCGATCGTGCGGGGAGGACCACAGGCTGCGTGCAGTGTCCTCGAATTCGCGATCCAAATCCTCGGCCTCCATATCCACAGCGCCCGACCAATCTTCCGGCGCGTCCGCCGCATCGATGAGTTCGTCGAGCAGATTCTCGTTCCAGGAGTCGAACTCCATTTCGGCGACGGTGCCGTCGAAGTATTGGATCTCTATAGTTTGATCTTGGTCGTCGATCGCGACCACTTCAAACAGCTCGTTGGTACCGCCTCGATACCATTGACCTACGATCGGCTTGATTACGTGCATCGTGCCGTCTCCCACTGCTATGCTCAACCCCATTCAACTCCCAATGAGTCATTCGCGCAATATGTAATTTTTGCGCGCAGCAACATCGACAGTGATCGAACAACTCGTAAAATTCTTTGTGGTTTTCTTCGTGGTAGTCGATCCCATTTCGTTGATTCCGCTGTTCGCCGGATTGACGCAGGGCGCGAGCGCCCGCTACAAGAAAAAAATGGCCGGTAAGGCCACCCTGATCGCCTTGGCAATCAGCGTGTTGTTCGCGTTGGTCGGCGCAAAGTTTCTGGATATTATGGGAATCTCTTTAAGCTCATTCCGCATCGCTGGCGGCACGCTGCTGTTCCTGATCGCGCTCGATATGGTGTTCGCCCGTCCCTCCGGCACCCGTTCAACCACCACCGAGCGGGAGGAGGCGCAGAAACGCGAGGATATTTCGGTGTTCCCGCTGGCGTTTCCATTCATGGCAGGGCCGGGTGCCCTCGCCACGATACTGCTGACGGCCGGCGAGGTGGGCACGAAGCCGCTATTGTTCATCGGCTTCCTGTGCGTCGTGGCGCTGGTGCTCATGGTGTGCTGGATATTGATGCTGGCAACGCCGCGTCTGATGAAGGTGCTCGGCGTAACGGGCGCCAATGTGGTGAGCCGGCTGTCCGGCGTTATTCTCGCCGCACTTGCGGTGCAATTCATTGTCGACGGGCTGCGCGGCAGCTTTCTCTGATCACCGACGCTTGATGTACGCCAAGTCCCACACGCCGTGTCCTAAGCGCGCACCGCGCCGTTCGAAGCGGGTCGCGGGTCTGAAATCCGGACGCGGCACGTAACTCCCATCGGCGCTCAAGGACTCGAGCCGAGGGTCCGCATTACACACTGCCAGCATTTGCTCTGCGTAGGCCTGCCAGTCGGTTGCCAGGCGCAGTACTCCTCCGGTGCGCAGCTTCGCCGCCAGGAAAGAGACGAAGTCGGCATCGATCAAGCGCCGCTTGTGATGGCGCTTTTTGTGCCACGGATCCGGGAAGAAGATCAGCACCTCATCGAAGGATTCGTCTTGAATTGCTGCCGTGAGTACTTCGACTGCATCGGCGCAGATGACGCGCAAGTTGCTTAAGCCAGCCGCCGCGGCCCGGAGCAGCAGTCGTCCCACTCCCGGTCGATGCACTTCGATGCCTACGTAGTCGATGTGCGGATGGCTTTCCGCCAAACTGCCGATCACCTCTCCGATCCCGAAGCCGATTTCGAGGCAACGCGGCGCGCGCCGTCCGAAAATCGCCGTCAAATCCACAGCGGCCGCCCCGAGGTCCAGGCCGTACGCGGGCCAAAGCTCTTCGAGTGCGCGTTCCTGAGCGTGGGTCATGCGCCCCGCGCGTAACACAAAGCTGCGAATGTGACGGTGTGTTTGCATGCCTGCAAAGTGTGCCTGATATGATGAGCGGATGCGTAAATCAAAGCGCGGCATACGGTCGGGCGGTATCGCCGGCTTACTGGCGGTGATGGCGGCGGTAGTGCTGATTTCCGGCTGCGCCGGCCTGCCCCGGCATGTCGATAAGCCGCGCAGCGAGGCCCTCTCCAATCCTGAGGCAACGACGCTCGGCCGCATCGTTGCACAGGAAGAGGCCGGCCACAGGCACCTGTCCGGAATCCGCGTCTTGTCGTCGGGCGAGGAGGTTTTGGCCGATCTGATCGCGCTCGCCGACCATGCCGAACGCACGCTCGACATTCAGTACTACATCATTCATCAGGATGATTCTGCGCGGTTGCTGCTGCACCATCTGCGACTGGCGGCGGACCGCGGGGTGCGGGTGCGTGTTTTGGTCGATGACCTCAATACTGCGGGCGAAGATCGCCGCTTCCTGCATTTAAGCCAACACGCCAACGTGGAAGTCAGAGTATTCAACCCCTTTCCCGGCGGCAGATTCGCGACCTGGAGCCGTTTGCTGGCATCGCTCGGCGACATGCGACGCATCAATCATCGCATGCACAACAAATTGTTCGTCGCCGACAATGCACTCGCCATCACCGGCGGCCGCAATATAGGCGACCAGTATTTTACGCGCGATCCATTGAGCAATTTCATCGATCTGGACGTGGTGGCGGCAGGACCCATCGTGCCCGAACTGTCCGCCTCCTTCGACGCATTCTGGAACAGCAAGTACGCCTACCCCATCGCCTCGGTGGCTACACCGGTGAATGATGAACCGGCGTCCTCGGCTCCTTTGGATGCCGCGGTGTCGGCGAATGCGAATTGGCTGGCGCACGAGCTCGACTCCGGCGGCGTACAGCTGGCGTGGGTGCCTGCGACCGTGCTCGCCGATGGGCCCGGCAAGATTGCCAGCGAAACGACTCCCGGAGATGAGGAGACGATTGCCAACAATCTCGAGGCGCTGATGCGCTCAGCCAAAAAGGAGCTCATTATGATCTCCGCCTACTTCGTGCCCGGAAAAGACGGCATGGATATGTTGCGCAAGCTGGTCGACCAGGGTGTGAGCATTCGGATACTGACCAACTCCCTGGCTTCGACTGATTCACCCCTGGTGCATACCGGCTATTCACGCTACCGCGCGCCGCTGCTGAAGATGGGCGTGGAGCTGTCCGAAGTGCGGCCGAAGCTCGGGCAGAAACGTGCGCGCTTTCACCCGTTTCGCAGTTCCAACGCCAGCCTGCATGCCAAGGCTCTGGTGGTTGATCAGAGAACAGTGTTCATCGGTTCCATGAACATGGATGCACGTTCGGCGCACACCAACAGTGAGCTCGGGCTGGTAATGCGCAGTGTGGAGATCGCCCGCCAGGTCACGAGCCTCCTTGATGACATCAGTGCCGACGGCAGCTACCGTCTGCAGTTAGTGGAGCACAGCGACAAAATCGAATGGATCAGCGGCGAATCCGGCACGGAGAAAACCTGGTACACGGATCCGGAAACTACTCGTCTTCAGCGCTTTACCCTGAAGCTTCTCGCGCCGTTCGCTCCCGAGGAGTTGTTGTAAAGCTCAAGAAAGACGCAGCGTGCCCAGGTAGTCTTTGACCTTGCCGCGAAACCCTTCGCTGCTGGTGACGGTAGCGCCGCCGGCCAACACCAGGATGAAATCGCCGCGCAGAGTGCGATTCACTTCTTTTACATAGTTCATGTTGACCAGGCAGGAGCGGCTGATACGCAGCATGGGTTGGGTACGCAGTGCCAATTCGGCCTGCTGCAGCGTGCTGCGCGCATGAAAATTGTCCTTGCCGACGCGGATGACGACATAGTTTCGATCCGCCTCGATCATCTCCACCTGGGCGGCATCGAGCACGTGCAAGTGGCCGCCGAATTCGGCGAGCAGGCGCGGCCGCTCCTGCACCGAGGGGCGCGAACCGCGCTCCAACTGCGTCAACAGACTCGCCAGCAGCGCCTGGCGCTCGTCCGCTCCCGCCTTTGCATGGCGGGGACGCACCCGCTCCAGGGTCTTGCGGAAGCGGTCTTGGTCGAAGGGCTTCAGAAGGTAGTCCACCGCACAAACCTCGAATGCTTCGAGAGCATAGGTGTCGTAGGCGGTGACAAATACCAACGAAGGTAGTTGCGCGGGCTCCAGGGCGCGCGCCAGATCAATGCCGTTCAGGGGGTCCATTTGTATATCGAGGAACAGGAGTTGCGGCTGTTGCAGCCGAATTGCCGTTAGGGCGGCGGTGCCGTCACCGAACTCGCCTACTACACGCAAATCGCCTTCGGCCTCGCAGTACTCGCGCAGCGTGCGCCTCCCAGCCTGCTCGTCGTCGACGATGATGACGTCCATCATGCGTCGACCAATGCTTCGTTACGGCGCTTGTCGCGCACCGGCGAATGCTGTATCGCCGGCATGGTAATCGCGCTGCGCCACTCGCCGTTGGCTCCTGCGGCCCCAAGCCCGGCGCGTCCCTCGAATTGCACGGCGAGGCGTTCGCGGACATTGTTGAGGCCGATGCCTTCTTCGCCAACCAATTTTTCCGGTGCGATGGTGTTGAACACGCAGAGCGTCAGCACATCCTGCTGCAACTGCACGCCGATGCGCACCGTTACGGGCCCTTGATGGCCCGCCAATCCATGGACCACGGCGTTTTCGACCAACGGCTGCAGGATCAGACTTGGAACCCACACCGCAGGAATGTCGGAGGCCGCGGGCAGAATCACACTCAAGCGATCCGCAAAGCGCCGCTGCTGCAGCTCCAAATACAGTCTGACGAATTGCAGCTCATCGCTGAGTTTGGAGAAGTCGCGCTCGCCGGCGTTAAGCAGCCGGCGCAGCAAATCCGCCAGTTGCACCACCATGGACTGTGCGCCCTTAGGGTCCCACTCAATTTGGCCGCGGATGGTGTGCAGTAGATTGAACAAGGTGTGCGGCGACAATTGCATGCGCAGGGCCGCTAAACGTGCCGCGATCCACTCGCGCTCGAGCGCCGCGAGGCGTAGTTCCGAATTTCGAAAACGCGTGTACAGCGCCAGCCCCGTAATCAGCGCCAGGCCAAAACCGTAGGTCGGCAGGAAACTCACGAAGCTGGCCAGCCACAGCGAAAGAAAGCCCGGATCCAGAAAGGGATCGGAGACATGATTCATGGCGTGGTCCTGCCAGTCCGAGGTGCCGAGAAACATTTGGGAGACAATCATGGCCGGATACGCCAATGCCGCGAACAGACCACCAAGGATCAATTGTAATGGCAACGCAACAAATAGCGGACGCCACTGAATCCGCAGCGATGCCCAAAAAGAAATCAGTAACAAGGGCAGCAACAGCGCGTGCTGCAGCAGACGCGCATCCCAGGCTGCAAACAGCGAAAAATTCGTCATGCGCGCCATTCCGGTGCGCATGCTGTAGGCATACAAAATGTTCGACAGCGTCACGTAAACCCAAAACAAACAGGCAATGCCGAGAAACTGCCGTGGAGTGAGGCCCCCGGCAAAACGCCGGGCCGATGGATCATTCGTGCCTATTCCGATCATGCGGCCAAGCCTAGCGCAAGTCGGGCTGATTGCGGAGCTTTGGGCCGTGATTTGGGGACGAAGCCGTCATTGGAGGGGACGACCTCGACGCGGGTCCGCAGACGCTGATAGGCGAGGTGTTATCTCATATACGTGTCGTCAAACACCGTCCTTTAGGAGATATGTTATGAGCCATTTTGTTATCGCCCGCGCGGCGGGTTCTCGAGCTAAGTGGGCGCTTCTGCTGCTCGCAGGCGTGCTGGGTGCCGGCGTCGCGAGTGCGGCCGCTCCCGACGCGGACGCGCCCAGCCTGGTAGTTCGTTACAGCAATGAGTCACTGACCACCGATTTTGGTGTACAGCAGTTGTATCGCCGCATTCAGTTCGCGGCCAAACAGGTTTGTCCCGAAGCGACGGTGCGGGACCTACGGTCCATTGAGCAGGCGAAGGTATGCCGCGAGCAAGCCGTGGCCAGGGCCATACACAAAGTGAACAACTCTCAGCTCGCGGCGCTGCATGCCACCAGTTCGAAGAGCGGTTGATGCTTTCAGTTCCCAGCGGCCAGCCGCGGATTCAGCGAAACGGTGCGGTGCACCACCGTGATATCGCCGTCCTGCGCGCTGGTCGCCTTCGGTGACCGGGCTCGGATTAGGTTTCCGTCCCCTGCAAAGCCAAAGCTCTGATCGAGCACCTGAATCGACAGCGGCACTCGCTGAGGCGCATCGAAGCTAAACTGCACACCCGCGGCCGGCATTCCGACAATGTCCAGCAAGGTAGCGCCGCCTTGCAGCCGGTGAAGCTTCGGCCGCACCGCGTGGTTCGATGTCGAGAAATCAACGCTCGCAATTTGAGCATTGGCGGGAAAGACGACGAGCGCCTCCGGCGCCGCCCGCGCCGAGTCCAAGTGAACCGTGAAATGAGTGATGTTGCCGGATTGACTGGTCGCGGGCGTAAGTACCGTGAGCTGCGGAGCATCCAAGATAAGGGGCGGCGCCGTGGCGGCGAACACCAGAACGGCGCTGCCTGCAAAGCGTGGGCGCGGCACAGGATCGAAATGCGCCGCGCTGGCGAGCGATGCCGGCAGACGTTGCGAGTCGGTACGCGCCAAATAGGTCGACTGGCCCGTGTCGGCATCCAGCCAGTACTCGAGGTTGATCTGTTCCGGCCACTCGCTGGAATAAGTGGGCAGGATCAGTGTAGCCAGCGCGCCGCCCACAACGATTGTCGCAGCCATGGTCATCACCGCCCGCCGCAGGCGCGGCGACGACGCGGCCAGCAATGGTAAAAGACCGGCCGCTCCCAAGCCCAACACCAAGGTCGACACCGGCCAAGCCAAGCTGCCCAGGGCTGTGTACAGGAATTGTAGTAGTGGAAAAGTCGCGCCAAAGAATACGAGGGTGGGCAGTAGGGCAGCGAGTTCAGTCGACCATTGCGTCGGCGTTTGAGATCTCGTCCCGCTCGCGGTATAGGGCAAGGCCCCCACAGCTGCGGCGACTGCAGTCATCAGCCACGCGAAACTCGCTCCCGGGATCCAAATGGCGCTGGCCACGGACAAAGCGGCGCTGAGCATGGCCGCGGCCACCCAGAATCCCCAGAAGCCGGCGCGCTGCGAAAACCAGCTGCCGACGGCTGCCGCTACTGCGAAGGCAATGGCCGCCGCGGCAAGGTGCATCGGCAGGGGATGGGCGATCCAGGATGCGCCGCTCAAGGGCGGCACCTTGCCGACGGCTAGGCATAACGCGAGGATCCCGGCACTCAGCGCCGACGCCGTTACCAGCATGCCGAGGACTCCCACACATCCCCACAACACTTTTGCCCCGCTGACCACTCCTCGGCGCAGCAAAATTACGATCTCGACGAACAACAGAATCAATGACAGCAACGCTGCCGGAAGCGTGTAGCTGGACGGCCATGCGATCAGCGTGCGCGCAAAGCCGTCGAAGAAAACCGACTCCGCAACGGGCGGCTGCAGATTCGTGGCACTCGCGAGCGAAGTGAGAACGGCGAGCGCATTGTCGCCCTGGTGCTGCAGGCTGGCGGCATCTGCATGTGCCACACTGTCGAGCGGCGTGTGGTAGCGGCCGGCGTGACCGACGAAGGCAAAGTTAAAACCCTGATATCCGGCGGTTTTGAATACGGTGAAATCCGTGTCGTTTTGCAACTGCTTGTACACCACGTAGTAGAGCGAGTTGGTTATCGGCCGTGCAATCGCGGAGGCAAACAATCCCATCAGCCAGGTGTTTGCGCTGCCCGTTTCGAACATCAGGCTGGGTCCCGACGTGCCCCGTGCGTCCAGATTGACTGCGGCGGACACGCGTTTCGCCACAGGATGGTCGCGCACGAATAACGCCGCGCCGAGCAATCCCGCCTCCTCGCCATCGGTTATCAGCAAAACGACTGAATGAGGCGCAGCCGGTCGCGCCGCCAGGATGCGCGCAATCTCAAGCAAGGCTGCGACGCCGGCGCCGTCATCGGATGCCCCCGGGCCCGCCGGCACTGAATCATAGTGCGCTGCCAGCAGTATGGCGCCCTCGCGCACGGTCGTATCGTGACGCGTGGCGATGATGTTGACCGGGCTGCCGCAGGTGCCCTCGTCATTGCACACGAAGCCGGATTGCAATTCTGTCGCGTATCCCAGTGCCGACAATTGCCGGACAATTTTCTCGCGTACGATTGCGTTGGCGGGGCTGCCGATCGGATGCGGAACACCATCGCCCACCAGATCTTGCAGAATCACTGCAGCACGGTATGCCGAAAACACAGCAGGGGAGGCCTCGGCCCCCAGCGGAGTAACCGGCCGATAGGCGGTCAGGGTGATCGCCAGCAGCAGCGCGATTCCCGTCAGCGCGAGGATCAGTCCGCGATTGGCTGCTGTGGGCATGCTCAATGTCGCCACTAGGCGCGTATCTTACGAGCCTGCTTGGTTTTCGGCTTCATAGCGCCTGATACCGTCCACGAGCTCCGCATGCGCAACGTCGACTCCCGCCCAACCAATTATTTTGACCCATTTGCCGGCTTCAAGATCTTTGTAGTGTTCGAAGAAATGCTGTATCTGCCGCAGGCGTATTTCCGGCACATCCGCAATCGATTTCCAATGTTCGAACAAGGGACAGATATCGTCGGTGGGCACGGCCAGCAACTTGGCATCGCCGCCGGCCTCATCGTCCATGCGCAGCACGCCGACCGCGCGGCAGCGCACGACCACTCCGGGCAGTAGCGGAAACGGCGTATGCACCAGCACATCCACCGGATCGTCGTCATCGGCGACGGTGCGCGGCACGTAACCATAGTTCGCCGGGTAGTGCATCGAAGTCATCATGAAGCGATCCACGAACATCGCACCGGACTGCTTGTCCACCTCATACTTGATCGGCTCGCTGTGTGCGGGAATCTCGATGATTACGTTGAATTCGTGCGGGACATTCTTGCCGGCGGTCACATTGCTGATGCTCATTGGGCGTAATCCTCAAGGCTGCGCGGGCGTTGCGCCGGCGCACATACTATAAACAAGAACTGCGCGAGCATGGGCGGCATCGCGTCGTCAGTCGAGGACCATCGCATGAGGCGAATTGCCGGCCGCAACGCTGGAATTAACCGAGGTCAGCACGCCGGTGGTGGCATTGACCGAATACGCGGAGACATTGTTGGAGTTATCGTTTGCCACATAGGCGAATTGGCCGGATGGATCGAGAACAAGGCTGATGGGAAAGGTGCCCGCGGCCACGGGCGTGCCCGACAGAGTCAGCGCACCGCTGCTCGGCGTAATCGAATACGTGGCAACCTGATTCTTGGCGGTGACGTTGGCGGCGTACAGATAGCGGCCCGCGGGGTCGACGGCGAGGGATTCTGGGCTGGTCAGTGTGGCCAGGGGCGAGCCGGATATCGCGGTCAGTGCGCCGGTCGAGGCATTGATCGAGTATAGGGAAATCGTGGCGGCGGTCTCGTTGGCAACGTAGGCGTAGCGTCCCGTCGGGTCGATGGCAATAGACAGGGCGCCGGCGCCCGCGGCAAAGGGGGACCCCGGGATCCCGCTCAGGGAACCGGTGGCCGAGTCGATCGACAACACCGCGACATTGCCATCGCGGAAGTTGGTGACATATAGAAAGTTGCCGTTGGCGCTGACTTTCAGCGAACGGGGTTCGGCGCCAACGGCGAAGGGCGAATTGCCGAGTTCGGTCAACGTGCCCCGGCTGCTGTCGATGGCGTAGGCCGAGATGCTGTTCGAGGCCAGGTTAGCGACGTACAGGTAGTTACCGATCGGGTCAACCGTTACGGCAACGGGACCGCTCCCCGTGGCGACGGGTGCCCCCGTGTTGGTGAGTGCGCCGCTGGCGGCATTGATGGAATACACCGACACATTGTTTGAACCGTTGTTGGCGACGTACAGAAACAGTCCGTTGGGATCCACGGCGAGTGCCGCGGGGGTGGTGCCGGTGACCGCAAACGGCGAGCCGCTCACGGGCGATAAGGCGCCGGTGGTGGCGTTGATGGCATAGGCCGACAGGTTGTTTGAGAGCTGATTGACCACGTAGGCGAAACGGCCGGCCTGCGTACACGACACGACGACATTGGTGACACTGGCCTTGTCGATGGTGCCTGAGCCGTTCTGCACGGTGCAGGTCTGCGACGGAGTGGAGGGCTGGGTTTTTACCGTGACTGAATAGGCGTCGCCGTGCTTGATGCCGTCCGTGAAGGCGAATGCGCCGTTTGAGGCCAATCCCAAGTCATTGCCGGAGTTGTCCTGGAGCACCAGGCCCTTACCTGTGAGACCGGTGAGCGTGCCGCCAACCGTGTATTTCGCCCCAATGTTGCAGCCCACGACGGCCAATAGCGAGGAGGCGATGGTTATGCAAATGAGTGTCTTCACGAAGGCTCCCAACAGTTGCTGATCTGGGAATTGGGACAGCAGTTCCGTGCAATCATTCCCGGGCGCGCGTGCCTATGCCGTCAAGAATTGTGAGGGTCTGCGGTCGCACCTGCCTATTCATTGTAGACTGCGCCACCCCTTTGACCAAATCCCTTCAATGATCGGAGAACGTATGCGCTATCACTTACTGGGCCAAACCGGCTTGTACGTTTCGGAATTGTGCCTCGGTACGATGACCTACGGCGGCTACACGGGCATATGGGAAAGCATCGGCAACCTGCAGCAGGACGCCGTCAACGAGCAGGTGAAGTTCGCCTTTGAGGCCGGCATCAATTTCATCGATACCGCCAATGTGTATTCCATGGGCAGGTCGGAAACATTGCTCGGCCAGGCGCTAAAAACGCTGGGTTTGCCGCGCGAACAACTCATTGTCGCCACAAAGTCCACGGGCTCCATGGATGAGTCGCCGAACGGACGAGGCCAATCGCGGCACCACATATTCAATCAGGTCGATGCCAGCCTAAAGCGCCTGCAGCTCGATTGCATCGACCTGTATCAAATACACGGCTTCGATCCGTTGACTCCATTCGAGGAATCGCTGTCTGCCTTGAACGATTTGGTGCGCTCGGGCAGGGTGCGGTATATAGGCCTGTGCAACCTGGCTGCCTGGCAAATCATGAAGGCATTGAGCGTTTCGGAACTAAAAGGTTTCGCAAAATTCGTCAGCGTGCAGGCCTACTACACCATTGCCGGCCGTGATCTCGAACGCGATATCGTGCCGTTGCTGCAGGATCAGAAGCTGGGCCTGATGGTTTGGAGCCCCCTGGCGGGGGGCTTACTGAGCGGCAAATACCAGGGTGCCGATGATAAGGGGCCGGCCGGCGCACGCCGCACCACCTTTGATTTTCCGCTGGTCGACAAGCAGCGGGCGTTTCGATGCGTTGACGCCATGCGCCCGCTGGCCGCGCAACGCCAGGTGTCCGTGGCGCAGATCGCGCTTGCCTGGCTGTTGGGCAAGCCTTTCGTCAGCAGTGTGATCATCGGCGCCAAATCGATGGATCAATTGCGCGACAACATCGCCGCGACGCGGGTGCAACTCAGCGCGGAAGAAAGCAAATTGCTCGACGAAGTGAGCCAGTTACCGGTGGAATATCCGGGATGGATGCTGGCGTTCCAGGGGCAGGCTCGCGCCAAGCCGCCTTTCAAGGAGTAGCAATTGCCCGCTCGACCGCCGCCGGTACCTGCTACCCGACCCTGAACAGGCAGGATAAACTGCCTTTCGATGACTACCACGCGGACTTCCATGGCGGCTTGCGCCGCGGCCACGACAACGGCGCTGCACCTCGACTATTTGTCTTCCGAGCAAATTGCATCCCAGTCGCCTATCTGGTGGCGCAATGTATTGGGCGTCGTGGGATTCGAGAGACTGCCGATCATCGACGGGGCGCGAGCGCCTATTGCCGCCAGCATGACGCCATCGCTGGGTCTGAACGGCAACTTGTGCGAGGTGTGGCGGGTTGCGGGGCCGGCGGTGCAAATGGCGAATGGCACCACGGCGCGAAGCCGCGTGCACTATCGGTTCTGTGAAGAATTGCTGTTCGGCTGCATCCACCTCGACGAGCCGGACGTCCAGGCCGAGAGCATCATGAACGGCCGTGCCGACGGCAGTTCTGGGGCGCTGGTGCAGGCGACCGGAATCGCATATCGCGAGATTTTCGCAATGCTCAAGGAAACGCAACACCAGCATTTGATTCGCATTTGGAATTACCTGCCGGAAATCAACCGTGAGGCCGACGGCGAGGAGCGTTACCGTCATTTCAATGCGGCGCGCCAACTCGCCTTTCGGGACTCAGGCCGTGCTGCGTTGAGCACGGTGCCCGCGGCCAGTGCTTTGGGCTCGCCGGCCGGCAGTCCGATCTCCATTTATTTCCTGGCGGCGCGGCAGCTGCCGAAAATGATCGAGAATCCGCGGCAGACCAGCGCTTACCACTATCCGCTGAAGTTTGGCCGGCATAGCCCGATGTTTTCACGCGCCTGTGTATTGAGTGAGACTCAAGGGACGAATTTGTTCGTCTCCGGCACTGCGAGCATCGTGGGTCACGAGACCATTCATGCGGGCGATGTCGCGGCGCAAACCCGCGAAACTATGGCTAATATTGCGGCGTTGTTGGACGAAGCGAACCGGGTGGCGGGAGCGGCCCACTATTCTCTGGATGCACTGAAGTTCAAAGTGTATGTGCGGCAACCGGCAGACTTACCTGCCATCGAAAGGACCTTGGCAGTGTCGCTGCGACCCTCGACATCCATCGTGTACTTGCAGGCCGATGTGTGTCGCGAGGATTTGCTGGTGGAGATTGAAGCTACCGGCGAGACGGCCAACCGCCACGCGGTCTAGGCGCGAGTCGGGGCGCGGAGCATGGTAATCTTGCGTCTGCAATTCTGGGTTTTTTGGGGGAGTCGTATGCGAGCCTGGATGATCGGTGCTTGTAGTGCCGCGGCGTTGGCCGCGTCGCCATGCGTCAATGCTGCGGATAAGCCGAGCGCCTCGCTTAACGATGCGCTGGCGGTGATTCGGTCGCATCGATTCGTCGATTTGACGCACACGTTCGCCCCCGGTATCCCGCATTGGAAGGGCGCGCCGAACGAAAGCGTCAAGACCTTGTACACGGTGGAAAAGGACGGCTTTCGGATCAACGAGTATTGCCACATCGGTCAATGGGGCACTCATGTCGATCCGCCTGCGCATTTTCATACCGGCCTGCACAGCGTCGATCAAATCGATCCAAAAGATATGCTGATGCCGCTGGTGGTCATCGACGTACATGAGAAGGCGGCCAAGAATGCCGACTACGTCTTGTCGGTGGATGACATTCATTCCTGGGAGCAGCGTCACGGTCGCATACCGCGCGGCGCCTTCGTGGCCATGCGCACCGACTGGTCCAAGCGCTGGCCCGACGACCAGGCGCTCGCCAATAAGGATGCAGCTGGTGTATTCCATTATCCGGGTTGGAGCATGCCGGTATTGAAGCTGCTTTACGAAGAGCGTGGCATTACGGCCTCCGGCCATGAGACCACGGATACGGATCCGGGTGTGGCGACCACCAAGGACGATTATTCCCTCGAGTCCTACATCCTGGGGACTAATCACTACCAGATTGAATTGCTCGCCAATCTTGATCAAGTGCCCGAAGCCGGGGGAGTCGTTTGGGTCACCTTTCCCAAGGTGGAGAATGGCTCCGGCTTTCCGGCGCGTGTAATTGCGGTGGTCCCGTGAGCGCCGCGGAAGCGCCCCGCGGCTCCGCGACCCGGGCTCCCATCGAATATGCGCACGCCACGGCCGAGGTCCGCGCGGTTTACGATGACATCATGGCCACCCGCAAGACGGACTGGGTTAACAATTATTGGAAGGTTCTGGCGCATCACCCGCCCAGCTTGCGGCGGATGTGGGAGAACTCAAAAGAGGTGATGGGGCCGGGCGCTCTCGATCCGCTGACCAAGGAACTCATTTATATGGCGGTCAGCGTGACCAACGCCTGCCGATACTGCATTGCCTCCCACGGCGCGGCCGCCCGCAACAAGGGGATGACGGCCGAACAGTATTCCGAGCTCGTGGCCGTCATCGGGCTCGCCAACGAGACGAATCGACACGCGGTGGCGCTCGATTTGCAGATTGATGACAAATTCCGTTAATTCGAGGAAGGCACGATGAATACCGCAGCAGCAATCAAGTCAGTGGACGCCGCGAGCGCCAAACACGTTCGCTGGAACGAACTTACGCCCGAGAAATTGAAAGGCGGACTCACCCGAAAACTGATCACCAGTGAGCGGATGATGATAGCGCATGTGCATTTCGACAAAGGCGACGATGTGCCGCGTCATGCACATGAGAATGAGCAGATCACCTACATTCTCGAGGGGGCCTTGCTGTTCAAACTGGGCGCCAATGGGGAGCGTGAAGTCATCGTGCGTGCCGGCGAAGTGCTGGTCATTCCTTCGTACCTGCCGCATAGCGCTGTGGCGCTGGAAGATACCCTGGACGTCGATGTGTTCAATCCACCGCGTCAAGACTGGCTGGCGGGCACCGATGCATACCTCCGTCGCTGAAGTAGCCGGCGCCGCCAAGGCGGCTGCGGGCTTCGATGTGGCTGCCGGCGTCAGCGCTGCGCTGCGCAATTTCAAGGCACCCGACAAGCTCGGCTTCGGTCTCGTCGCCGCCCCCGTCATGTTCTCAGCCGAATGGAGCGACGGCGCCTGGGGTCGCGGTGAACTGGTTCCGTATGGGCCTATAGAAATTCTGCCGGGCGCGCGCGCGCTGCAGTATGCCGAACTCGTCTTTGAGGGATTGAAAGCCTACAAAGTGGGCGAGGCTGGCCCCAGCTTGTTTCGTCCGCGGGAGAATTGGCAGCGCCTGAAGCGCTCGGCGGAGAGGCTTTCGATGCCGGTGGTTTCCGAGGAGCTGTTCTTCGAGGCCATCGAGGCGATCGTGGGCGCCTGCCACCGATTCATACCGCGCCAGTCGGGCCGCTCGCTGTATCTGCGGCCCTTTCTGTTCGGCACTGAGTCGGGCTATATGTTGCGTAATTCCACCACTTTTCGCTTCATGGTGATAGCCAATCCGGTGGAGATTTATTCCTCCGGACCGATGCGCGTGGCCATCGAGCGCGACGATGTGCGCGCCGCGGTGGGCGGGGTCGGCACTGCCAAGGCCGCGGCGAACTATGCGGCCTCACTGCGTGCGTCGAACGCTGCAGTGGCACGCGGCCTGACCGTGGCTCTGTGGCTCGACGCCCGCGAGCAGCGCTTCATTCAGGAACTGTCGGGTATGAATCTGTTCGCCGTCATCGGCGGCGAATTGCACACGCCGGCGCTCGATGGCGCCATCCTGCCCGGCGTGACTCGCGATTCACTGATCACTCTCGCCCGACATCTGGGATTGGTGGTGCACGAACGCACCATGGCCATCGATGAGCTGCTGGCTCAGATCGCGAGCGGTGAGTGCACGGAGGTTTTTGCCTGCGGCACGGCCGCGATCTTGAGTCCCATCGGGCAGTTGACCGATCGTGATCGACGCGAGTATGTGCCCAATAAGATCGACGCGGTCGCGGCGCAGTTGCGCGAGGCCTTGTTGGCGATTCAGGAACGGCGCGCTACCGATCCGTTCGGCTGGACGCGCGCTGTGGCGCCGCTTGCCCTTTGACGTAAAGATTGCCGCGATGACGACGGTGTCGCAATGCGCAGTCGGGGCGGCTGGTCGCCGTCTTGGCTTAAGGCCGCCGCACGACCTTCCCGTCTTTCATGACGAAATCGATTTTGCGCAAATTCTCGATGTCATCGAGCGGGTTGCCCGGCGTCGCGACCAGGTCTGCGCTTAACCCCGCGCTGATGCTGCCGCGAACCTTGTTGACCCGCAGCAACTCTGCGGCATCGCTGGTCATGGCGCGAAGAATATCCGCGGGCGGAACGCCGGCTGCGCGCCACACAGCGAGATAGTCGAACATGAGATCGGCGCGGGTACGCCCGGGCATGTCGATTACCGTATCGCTGCCGAAGGCCATGCGCACGCCGATGCGATGGGCGCGCCTAAGGCGGTCGATGATTTTGGGCGCGAGCAGGGCAGGCTCGGGGAGTATGCCGCCGGAAGTGCCGACGATATCGAGGTGCGCCCGCGGGAAGTCGGTGCCGACCAGAAAGATGCCCTTGTCCTTCATGCGCTTGAGCTGCGTATCGGTGAGATCGAAGCCGTGTTCGATGGAATCCACGCCGGCCTCGATGGCATTGTCGAGCGCGTCGCCGGCGTACACATGCACGGCCACCGGGATGCCGGCCCGATGGGCCTCGTCGACCGCTGCGCGAAATTCTTCGATGGAGTAGTGGTAGGCGTTGTTGTCCGCAACCAGCTTGATCACGCCCGCGCCGTAATAGATGTTGGTGCGTACCGCCTTGCGAATTTCGGCGGGGCCATCCGCATCGATGTACTCGAATTGCCAGAACGGGCCTTGGCGCGGCGGTATGTCCCGCGACTGGCCGCCGAAGGGGGCAATTATCTTGCCCGAATCGATAATGGTCGGACCCACGAACCAGCCTGAGTCTATGGCACGACGCACATCGCTCATCGCCCACTCGGCGCTGTTGCCGACATCGCGCAGGGTGGTGAACCCCGCGTGCAGCACTTCGCTGGCGTTGTGCAGGCCGCGCAGGCCGCGCAGAGTGGAGCTCTGGTTCAAGTAGAAGGACTCGAAAGGTGCATCACCGGCGATTTCGGCAAGCGTCATGTGGGTGTGCGCATCCATCAGCCCGGGCGTGACCCACTGGTGCGACAGATCGATGACTTCGGCGCCGGCGGGTATGGCGATGCCGGCGCCCAGGCTCAAGATCTTGCCTTTTTCCACCAGGATGATCTGGTCCTTGGCGATGGTGCCATGCGCCGGATCGATGACCGACCCGGCGCGAATCGCGACCACCTGCGCCGGCAACGGCGCCGGTAGCAGAGGTGCCGCGAGCAGCAACAGTATCGACGCGAGCAGGGTTCTCATGATTTAAAATTTATAGTTCACATGCAACTTGAACCAGCGCGGCATGCCGGGATAAATCTGCGCCAGGCCGTTGATGGAGGTGTTGTCGAATCCCATCACTCCGTAGTGTTTGTTGGCAAGGTTCTCGACGGACGCGCCGACTTCGAGCTTGTCGCCGGCGAAGGAATAATTCGTTCGCGCATTGGCGACGCCGAAACCCGCCTGTTCCACCGCCGGGATGTCCGTCAGGTTGAACCAGAACCGTGACAGATAATTGCCATCCACTTGCAGCGCCAAGTGTCCCAGGCCAACGGGCATGGTGTAGCGGGCCATGACGTTGCCAGTCCAGCGCGGTGCATTGCCGGGCGTGTAATCAGCCGGCGGCAACGGCGTGCCCGCCGCGGAGCAGCATCGGGCGGCGACGTTTTTCACGATTGCATCGACATAGGCAACGCCCGCGCCGAAGCGCCACTCAGCGCTCGGTGCCCAATCGATCTCAGCTTCCGCGCCCTTATGTTTGGCGTCGGCGTTGACGATCAGTTGTTCCAGACCCAGGGTGTAGATCAAGGCCTGATAGTTCTGATAGTTGTAGTAGTAGGCCGCCGCATTGAAGCGCAGGGTGTGATCCAGGAATTCCGACTTCAGGCCCACTTCGTACGAGGTCAGGGTCTCCGGCTTGAAGGAAAGCGTCTTTGTATCGTTGATGGTGATCGGAAACAGCGGCGCATTGAATCCACCGCCCTTGACGCCGCGGTTGTAGCTCACGTACGCCAATATATCCTTGGAGAAATGCAGGTCCATCTGGGCCTTGCCGCTGAAGAGGTTATCCGAGCGGTTGCCTCGATAATCCGTCAGGGCGCTGCCATCCGGCGGCGATAGCACGGTGACCTGGTTGGTTACGTTGGTCGGGAAGAATTCGTAGGGATACCAGTTGAAGTGATAGTCCTTGCGGTCGGCGGTGAAGCGCCCGCCCACGGTGAAGCCCAGCAAATCGTTGGCGCGGTACTCGAGCTGGCCGAAGGCGGCGCCGGACTTGGTGAGCAGCTCATAGGGCGACTTCGTCGCCGGCACTCCACCGTCGGGCCCGGGGACGCCGCCGGTGGTCCAGAAAGTTGCGTAACTGCCGTAGGGCCAGAAGCCTAAGCTCGAACCCGGGCCAAAGTAGCCGTTGTTGGGATTGCCGGCATTTTGGAATTCCTTCGAAGTGAAGAACGCCGGCCCGATCCAGCCCTCGTAGTAGTTACCCGAGATGCGCAGCGCATAGATGCCGGCGGTCCAATTGAATTTGTCGTCGCCGCCGTTGAGGCGCGCCTCCAGCGATTGCTGGTTGACGTTGCTGCCGTTGAAGAATTCGAACAGAGTATAAGGCGAGGCGTCGGAATCTTCCTGGTAGTCCTTTTGCAGATGCGAGTAATCGCCGATGACGGTGAGCTTGGTGCTGCCGAAATTCTGCGAGTACTTGGCGGTAAATCCACTGGTCGACAGCCTCGCGAAACCGCTGATGTTGTCGCGGATGGTGAACGGACCGCTATTCGGCACGCCCGAGGCATTGCATCCCGGGCAGGTGCCCCAGAAGTTCTCATTCGACGGGAGCGGGACATCCACACCATTCCCGACGGGCTTGGTGGCGTATTCCTCCCAGGAGCCGGCGCTCACGTTCTCATGGCTGGCGCGCGCATTCAGCAATAACTCCGAGCCGGCGGGCAGCTTGAACAACAGCTGACCGCGCAGTGCATAGTCGTTGCCGTTCTCGGCGTTGCTGGCGCCGCCGGCCACATTGGTGAACAAGGGATCATAGTGGTTCGACTCGAAGGACAGGCGGCCATTGATGCCGTCGGTCAGCGGTCCGTTCACCGCGCCCTCGACCCGCAGCAGGTTGCGCTGGCCGAAGGTGGTATTGACGTAACCGCCCAGTTCATCGGTGGGTCGGTTGGTGACGAAGTTGGCGAGGCCGCCCGTGGCATTGCGGCCGAACAGTGTGCCCTGCGGACCGCGCAGCACTTCAACCCGGTCGACGTCGAACAGTGAAAACGCCAGTCCGGCCATTTGACTGATGTAAACGTCGTCGACGTAGATGGCGGCGGGACTTTCCTGGTGATCCGCAAAGTCATTCTGTGTCACGCCGCGAATCGCGAGGCTGAACGAGGACGGGCCGTTCGGCTGGGTGAGGACCACTGCGGGCATGGACTTGGTAATGTCGGTGGCGGTCGCGGCACCCAAGGAATTGAGGTCCGCCCCGCTGATGGCCGACAGCGAAATGCCGACGTCCTGTGAATTCTGTTCGCGCTTCTGCGCGGTCACCACGATTTCTTCGAGAGCCCCCGAAGAAGACGTCGATTGGGCGTGGACTGAGAAGCCGCTGATGGCCAGAACGAGGGCAACCGGATAGCGCGCCGCGCTGTGAATTGTGCTCAAGATGGAATCCCCTAAATTATTGGATCGTCTTACGGCCTGGTCAGCACGAGAGCTGGTGCCATCGATACAGTTCATGTGAAATCACATGTGCCCGGAGCTTTTCCCTTAGCTCAAGTGCAGAATAGACAATGAACGGCCGTCAAGCAATCAATACAGGCCGTGATGCATTTTCGCCACAACTTGCCGGTATATACATAGAACGGCGTGGCATTAACACATTGCGAGCTTAAGGAGACCTTCGATGAGCACCACGCGCCGCGACATGATCAAGACCTTGGCGGCGCTGCCGCTGATGCGGCTTCCGGGCACGGATCCCGACCTAATCTTGTACAACGGCTTGGTTTATACCGTGCAGCCTGGGAACCCCCGGGTCACAGCGATCGCGGTGCGCGACGGCCGCTTCCTGGCATTAGGCACGGATCGGGAGATCTTGGCGCTGGCGGGCAAGAACACGCGGCGTATCGACCTCGCGCGACAACGGGTGATGCCGGGCTTCATCGATGCGCATGCGCATCCCTGGGCCTCCGGGTTGGATCAGCTCAAGAATGTTGCCTGCGACAAGAGCTCAATCGAAGAGATTCTGGCGGCGCTGCGCGCACGCGCCGCTCAGACTGCGCCCGGGGATTGGGTACGAGGTTACTTGTACGATGACGGCAAGACACCGCGTCCGCTGACAAGGGCCGACCTCGATGCGGCGGTGCCGGATCATCCCGCGATCGTGCAGCACCGCGGCGGGCATACCGCCTATGTGAATTCCCTGGCGCTAAAGGCGGCCGGCGCCACCGCAACCACTCCGGACCCTGCGGGCGGGCGATTCGAGCATGGCCCGGACGGAGAATTGAACGGCCGGGTGGCTGACAAGGCCATGGATGCGGTGGCCAGTAAGATGCCGAGCGACTTGACGCGCGACGATCACCGGCGCGGCATCGCACTCATTTCCAAGCTGTATGCGAGCTACGGCGTCACTTCAGTGGGCGAAGCGGACGCGACTCCCGACGGCTTGCAGGGCTTCCAGGATGCCCGCGAATCGGGTGAGTTGCTATTTCGTACTTACTGCAACCTGGATGTGGCTTACCTCGACCGCTACATTGCAGCCGGCCTGCACACGGGGTTCGGCGACTCCATGGTGCGCATCGGCGGCATCAAGCAGTTCTCGGACGGTTCGATTTCCGAGCGAACCGCGTGGCTGGCCGAACCCTACATCGGATTGCCGAATTACTTCGGCGTCGAGAGCGGCACGCGCGAGAGCCTGTACGAGAATTCACGCAAGGCCTGGCTGGCGGGTTTTCAGCTTGCGACGCACGCCAATGGCGAACATGCCATCGATCGCATGCTGGGCATCTATGAACAGCTGGCGAAAGAGGCGCCGCGGCGCGACCCGCGCTTCCGGCTCGAGCACTGCACGGTAGTGACCCCGGAACTGGTCGCCCGCATGCGCGCCGTGGGAGCGATACCGATTCCCTTCGCGGGCTATGTGAATTTCCATGGCGATGTCATGCATTTCTACGGCGAGGATCGAATGAAGCGCATGTTCGCCTATCGATGGTTCATCGATGCGGGCCTGCAACCGCCGACGGCCTCGGACTATACGGCCAGCCCGCCCTCGCCCATGCTTTGGCTGTACTCCATGACCACACGCAAGGATCCCACCGGCCACGTCTGGGGCGAAACACAACGCATCACGCTGGCCGAGGCAGTACGTTCCGCGACTATTGACGGCGCACATGCTTCCTTCGAGGAGCACGATAAGGGAACCATAGAAGCAGGGAAACTGGCGGATCTCGTGGTGCTCAACCAGGATCCATTCGCCGTGGCCGCGGAACAGCTGCAGAGCATCAAGGTCGAGCGGACCATGCTGGGCGGCCGGTGGGTGTACGAGTCGTGACGCGCGGCGGCGTACTAGATGCCGAGATGCGGCGGCACGCGCGCATTGGTGGCGCGTTCATAGGCTCGAGCGACTTGCAGCAGTAAACCGTCCTGATTGCGATTGCCTACCAGAGTCATTCCCACCGGCAGCCCGGTGACCAGGCCCGCGGGAACGGTGAGGCTGGGATAGCCGGCAATGGCGGCCGCGCCCGCGATTTGCGACCAACCGCCTCCACGGCGGTCGCCCCAGACATGATCGATCAGCTCCGCGGGACCATTGCTGGGCGCCAGCAGCACCTCCACGCCTTGCTGCGCGAGTAGGGCGGCAAGGCCTTCGGTATCGGCGGCGCGTTGCAGAATTGCGGCGGCCTTCAGATACGCGGGGTCGGAAAGCGGCCCGTGCGCTTCGGCCATTTCGAAGATTTCCTGGCCGAAAATGACTAGTTCCTCGTTGGCGTGCGCGCGGTTGAAGGCGATCAGATCGGCCAGAGTTTTAGCCTCTACTTGCGAGCGGTCGAGCGTGGCGAGGTAGTCATTGATCGCCGCCTTGAACTCAAATAGCAGCGCCTCGAATTCGGGTTCGTCCAATTCGTCGAAGGCCGCGGGGCTCTTCAGGTCGACCACAACGGCGCCCTCCTGTTCGAGCGCGGCACGGGCATCCGCGAACAAGCGGGCGGTGTCCGGATGTGCCGCCTTGGGCAGAGGCATGGCGCCGATACGGACGCCGCGCAAACGGAAGGCCTCGAGGTCGGTGCCGTGCGCGCCGAATCCCAGTGGGCGTTCGGCCATCGCGGTAGCCAGTACGGCGGCGTCGGCGACAGTGCGGCACATCGGACCCGCGGTGTCCTGGCGCGGCGAGATGGGCACCACGCCCTTGCCGCTGACCATGCCAAGTGTGGGCTTGAGGCCGACCAAGCCGTTCAGAGAGGCGGGCGAGAGAATGGAACCATTGGTCTCGGTGCCCACGGCCGCGGCGCAAAAACTAGCCGCCGCGGCAATGCCGGAACCGGCACTCGAGCCGGAAGGGTTGCGGTCGCGGGCGTAGGCATTGCGGGCTTGACCGCCCACTCCGCTCCAACCGCTGGAAGAGTGGGTCGAGCGGAAATTGGCCCACTCGCTCAAATTGGTCTTGCCCAGTACCACGGCGCCGGCGGCGCGTAGGCGCGCTGCCAATGGCGCGTCCGCAGGGCGCAGTGAGCGCGCCAGCGCCAGGGAACCGGCAGAGGTCGCGACGGGATCGCGAGTTTCGATGTTGTCTTTGAGGAGAATGGGAATGCCGTGCAGGGGGCCACGTGGCTTATTGGACTTGCGTTCGAGATCGAGCGCTCGGGCGGCGGCCAGCGCGTCGGGATTGAGCGCGAGGACGGAGCGGTATTCGGGACCTTGGTGATCGTAGCGGGCGATGCGCGCCAGATAGGCCGCGGTCAGGGACTCGCAGGTGACAGCGCCGGACAGCAGCGCGCGCTGCAGCGAGGCAATGGACTGTTCGGTAGGGTCGAACCGCTGCCCTGCGCCATAGCTCAGTTCTCCGGCAGTGGCGGCGAGCGACAACGCTCCGGCGGTCTTAACGAACATTCTGCGGTCCATAAATTCCTCTTCTTCAGCTTCGCCTATCGAGGTCGTGTGGTGTGCGCGGCGTTGCGCGTTCTAGCAGTGGACGCGGCGTGTGTTTTTCACCACATTTCTTTACAGTTCTTTTCATTACTGCTAATGATATATCAAGGTTCTTGCAGAAGCCTCGTCAACTACAACACAAAGGGATGCGCCAGCTATGACTAGCAGGAGATTGTTTATAACTCCCGTGCACAGCACTACCGTCGCTGTTTCGTGCCTTCTCGCGATGTCGATGAGCGCTCGGGCACAGGAGAAGCCCAAAGCCGCCGCAGCGGGCACCGCGGAACTGCAGGAAATCGTAGTCACCGGTTCACGCATTGCGCGTCCCGACCTCGATCGTCTGGAGCCGACGACAATTATCAGTTCCGCAACGTTTGATGAACGCGGCTATCTCGACGTCGGCCAGGCGCTGAGTGAAAATCCGGCATTCGGAGTGCAACCGTCGAGCGCCGCGAATACGCAGTCGGCATTCGGCATCGCTCAGAGTTTCGTCGACCTTTATGGATTGGGCTCTCAGCGCACGCTGACGCTGGTGAACGGCCGCCGCTTCGTGTCCTCGAACACGGCCAGTTTGAATACCTCAGGCTCTAACAGTTCGGTCGGCGGACCTGGACAGCAGGTCGACCTGAACACAATTCCGACCAAGCTCATCGATCGCGTGGAGACGATCTCGGTGGGCGGTGCGCCGATCTACGGCGCGGATGCGATCGCCGGTACGGTCAATATCATTCTTAAGAAGGACTTTCAGGGCTTCGACGTTGACGCCCAGGCCGGCGTGTCCAACAAAGGCGATGCGTGGAACTACCGTGCCCGTGTGCTCGGGGGGAAGAACTTCGCCGACGACCGCGGCAATCTCACAGCGGTGGCGGAAATTACGAAAAGCGATGGTCTTGTAGGGACGGCGCGCAAAGTTTACTCGCGGGACTTGCAGTTCGAATCGCCTTTGGTCCCCGGCAAATTCCAGTCCGTGCTGACTCCGGGGGCTACGGTTGGGGGCATTAACTACGGTGGCATTCCGATGGTTGACGACGGAGTCGTGTATGCGCCAACCGGACTCGGTCTACCCGCGTCCCCCACCGGCACTTACGGTGTGAAGAACGGCAGCGGTCAACTGCTCGCCTGGGCCACAGGTTCCAATCTGTCGCCCTACAATCCCGGCACTCCGACCGGCAACCCAGTTTTCACCAGCGACGGCGAGGGTGAACGTTTGTCCCAAGTAAGCACTTTGCTATCGCCGACTGAACGAATAAATTTAGATTTGCTGGGAAACTTCAAGATTAACGACAATGTCAATTTGTTCACGGAAGGCTGGTTCTCCGAATCGCATGCGACGGACTTGCTGCAACAGCCCGCCTACAACACCGTCTTGTTCGGCGGAGCCGGAACGGCCAACGGCAATTTCATCATCAATATTAACAATCCGTTCCTGTCGGTCGGCGATCGAACCCTCATCCAGACCGCCCTCAATAACTACGCCACTGCACGTGGCGGCACTGGGTTCCTCTATTCCGGATGGAACCCGAATCAATTCTACGTCGGCCGCGCCAGCGTCGATCTGCAGAGTGGCAGGGCGACAGCTACCCAGGTGCTGGCACGCGGTGTGATAGGGCTTAACGGAAATTTCTCGCTGTGGGAGCGGAATTTCAATTGGGAGGTCGCAGCCAATTATGGTACTTCCAGCAACACATCAGTGCAGCCCGCCTATGTGTTTAAAAACGTCCAAAACGCGCTGAACGCAACTCTGAACTCGGCGGGACAAATTGTCTGCGCCGGCAGTCCGGTAAGTGCACCTATCTCGACGGTATCGAGCACGTGCGCGCCACTGAACATCTTTGGGCGGGGCTCCGCCAGCCTAGCGGCGATTCAGTACATCACCCATTTGGCAACCGCGACGTCGGACAACTCGCAACGTGACCTGACGGCGAATATCGGCGGGGATTTATTTAAATTGCCCGCAGGCGAGGTCAAGATGTCGGTGGGCTTCGAGAATCGGCGCGAATCCGCCATATTTTCCCCCGACTCATTTTATAGCGACACTCTCGGTCAACTCTCCGCGACAGGAATCGAAGGTGCCTATATTACGAATGAGGTTTACGCCGAAACGCTTATTCCCGTTTTTTCGCCATCCCAGGATATTCCGGGCCTTCATCGGGTGGAATTGGAAGGATCCGTGCGACGCGTGGATAACTCGATTGCCGGCATCGCGACGACTTGGACCGAGGGAATGCGTTGGGAGCCGACCGAGGATCTGCAGATCCGTGCCAATCGAACCAAATCGATTCGCGCGCCCGCGATCACGGAGTTGTTCTTGCCTGCAGCGACATCGTTTCAATTCGCCAACGATCCTTGCGACCATAACTACGTGAGTCAGGGCACGGCACCGGCAAGGCGCCAGTCGAATTGCACGGCGGCCGGAATCAACACAGCCAACTTTACGTCGAATGTCGTGAACGCGACGGCGAAAGGCACATCGGCGGGCAACACCGGTTTGCAGAGCGAGACTGCCGACTCGCGCACGATTGGCATCGTGCTGCGGCCGCGATGGGTTCCCCGATTGAACATTGCAGTCGACTACATCGATATTAAGCTGACGAACGCGATTGAAACCTTGTCTTTGCAGCAGCTCTTGTACGCCTGCTATGACTCCGCGGACTACCCGAGCAACCCATCCTGCAGCGCATTCAGCCGCAATTCTGCGGGTCAAATCACGACCTTCCATGCGGGCTATGTAAATGCGGGTATTTTAGAGTTTCAAGGTATCCAAGCAGCTCTTGACTACACGCTGCCGCTGCCGGCCAGCTTGGGAAGCTTGGAGACTCGCGCAAGTTACCTCGATACCCGTCAACTGATTTCACAAATCGGCTCTGCGAGCCCTAATCAGTATGCCGGCCAGCTCGGCGGTACCGGCGAAAGCGGTGTTCCAAAGAGCAAAGGCACCATTGACCTGACCTACGCGAACGGACCCTTCGCCTGGAACTGGCAAGGAATTTTCATCGGCTCGGCCAATTTCAGCAACCTCAATACGGCAACGTCGCAGGACTACCTCAGGGTAAATCCCTGGTGGCTCATAAATTCGACTGTCGCCTATGACGTGAACAAGGCACTCAAAGTTCGCCTAATCGTCGACAACGTCTTTAACAAGGAGCCACCGTTTCCGGCACTGGCCGGTACCGGCGGCAACTTCTTGAATGCCACATCGTTGTATTTCTCGGGAATAATCGGAAGGACGTATCTTCTGTCGGCCAATATGAAGTTCTAGGCAAGCGTGATTATTTGGAGCGGGCGACATGAAGGGATCCCCGCTCCATTTGGTAAATGCCTGCTCCATAGCAGGGAATTTGCGCGAACTGCTGAAAGGCGCCTAGAATCAACAACGGCGCGGGCGTCGTATAATGGTAATACCCAAGCTTCCCAAGCTTGAGCCGTGGGTTCGATTCCCATCGCCCGCTCCAATCATAGCCAATGCCGGCCAATGCCAGCCCACATACCCTCGATAATGCCGACGTGGCAATGTTCGCCTGCCTTGGCTTTCGTTGGCTCCCGTATCACACGCGGCGCTACATCGCCGTTAACAGCAATGTCGGTTTTGTGCCGAGAGTGTGTGAAAACGCCGCATTCTCCTGGCAAAATACGGCAACGCATTCGACAGGGACGCAGTCATGCAGCGATTCATCGAAGGTGAGAACCGAGATCAGAGCGTTCTGTTCCCCGAGCGACTGGACGACTACA
>JBBRQO010000045.1:0-29383 GCA_038226325.1 Steroidobacterales bacterium
GATCAGTTCGAACGCCAGCGCTGCGGCGAGCATCATGGTGGAAAAACTCGACGTCATGGCAAAGCCACGATCGTTGGTTTCGTCTGGGAGCCGCACGACGTGCGTGTTGCGGGAGTTCTTACCGCGGCGATAGAGCGCGCCGTCGCGGTTGCAGGTAATGATCAGGTGGTGGCATTCGGCACAGAACTGCTCGGCGAGCTCGAGCGCGGCGACACTTTCCGGACTGTTGCCGGAGCGGGCGAATGAGACCAGCAACACGGGCGCGGCCGCGGCAAGAGTGGCGTCGGGTGCGGCCACCAAGTCGGTGGTCGCTATGGCCTGCACACGCATTCCCAGTTGTCGCGTGAGTGCGGGCGCCAGACATTCGCCGATGCACGCCGACGTTCCGGCACCGGTCAGGATGATCTGCAGCTCGCTCCGACACAGCAACGGGTCGAGGAATGCGCGCATCGTGCTGGCATTACCGGCCATGCTTTTCTGCGCTTTCAGCCAGACTTGGGGCTGTTGCTCGATTTCATGCGTCGTCCAATGCGCGCCCGATTGATCGATCTCGTCTTGCGACATGTTGAGAAAATTCACTCTGTGCCTCAATGGATGTGACCATTGGCGAGCGAGGCCGCGGGAATACAGGCACGCGCATAGTCGCGCAGCACTTGCGCGACGCTGTCCAGCACGAGCGCGCGCGGGTCGTTTTGCAATTGTCCGTCGCGATACGCCACAAATTGCAACGGCATGTATTGACTGAGCAACGTTTGGGGTATGCCAATTGCGGAGAGCTTGTCCATTAAACGCGCACACGCAAGGCTCACATTGGGCGTGCCCCAATAATACCGAATACGGTCGCTGAGGCTGAATTGCATGTCGAACTGCTGGCGCGCAAGATTCTGATAGTACGTTTTCCAGTACTTCGGATCGCGCTGCATTTCTTCTAGCAGGGTTTTCTTCAGCGACTCTCCCACCTCGAGCCCCAACTCCGCTGCGATTGCAGCCAGTGCCCAGAACCCCTCCCGCAACGCGAAGGTAACCGCCGGGCCGACTTTGAGAATGGCGAAGTGGTCGCGGACCAAATCGGCGAGCGCGCCGGGAGTTTGATAGTCGGTGGAGTGGGCCTCGAAAACCATTCCGGGTACCGACACGATGCACTTGCTCAACAATGCGGCTTTGAGCGGTTGGTAGTCGATCACCTTCTCATGATCGAACTCGACCCCTGGCTGGACGACCAGCCCGATGACGCGCTCCCAAGCCTCCTGGAGACCGCGGTGGGCAAATGCGAGGCGATGGGATTCGATGGTCGTATATGCTGCTTCGGGTGTGGTGACGGTCAGTTCATGCCTGGTTTCGTTGGCGCCGCCCGGGACAGGTACCTCCGAGCCGATGACGTACACCGGCGCGGGTCCCCCACGCACTCGCCACGCCTGCTCGGCGACGTCGCACAAGGCCGCCGTGCGTCGAGCGATCAGTTCATCCCCGAGCACGAGCGGATCGTCGGCGCAAGACATGGAGCAGTCGAGATGGATCTTTTGAAAGCCCGACTCAACATAATCACGAACAAGTACGTCAGATCGCTGCAGGGCGCTCTCTGAAGCCAGGTATTTCCAGCAGTTCGGTCCTAAGTGATCGCCGCCCAGCAGAATACGCTCAGCCGGTAGCCCCATCTTGGCGGCGAGCCGGTACACGGACTCGAGAAATGCGGTCGGGACCATGCCTGTGTATCCGCCGTCCTGATTAACTTGATTGGACGTGGCTTCAATGAGTGCATAGCTGCCGGCCTCCTGCGCGAGCCGCAGCGTCGCTTCCAGCACCAACGGATGGGAGGAGCAAACGGAATAGATTCCCACCGACTCGCCGGATTTGTGCGAATGGACGAGATCGAGCAACGGTTTCATGCGGCTGTGGACAACTTAGGGCTTCATACTAAAATTGTTCTGGCATTCGTCCATGCACGTAATTCAGCAGGAAATCGCGCAAATAAATAACAAATGCAAGTATATGGCAAGAGATGGCTTTCATATTCTTGCATTTGCTTTTACCATTTACAAGTTTCAGGATTGAGCAATCGCGAGGTTGGGGTAGCTTGTTCAAGGACTTAGATAAAAATGACTGCAGCTAAGCGCAACCGTCAGGCGCGTGTGTCGGCGGAGCCGACGAACTCCGGCGCTGTCGCCGAGAGATCGCCGGAAAAGGGGGATAACAAGGACAGAACCGGGCTGCTGGTGGGTGAACGGCGGCATCACATTTTGGATTTGCTCACAAGAAACGGGCGCGTCACCGTCGACGAGCTGGCGGGCAGCTTCGCCACCTCGACGGCCACGGTTCGCAATGACCTTGCCGCTCTGGCAGCCATGGGGGCCCTGGAACGTACTCATGGTGGCGCGCTTCTGAGCCGTGACGACCAAGATCGCCCGATCGCGTTGAAGCGCACGCTGCACCACGCCGAAAAGGTTCGCATCGCCAAAGAGGCGGTCGCTCTCATCCGCGACGGTGAGACCATCATTTTGGATTCCGGCACTACGACGGCGGAAATTGCGAAGCAGCTTCGTCTAATGGAGTTTCGCACGCTGAATGTCATCACCATCGCGTTGAACATCGCTGTGGTGATTGCTGATGTTCCTTGGGTTCGGCTGATTATGCCGGGCGGCGTACTGCGAGCCGAATCGAATGCTTTTTCGGGTTACATGGCCGAAACGGCGATCGCTGGATTGCAAGCGGACCGTTTGTTTCTGGGCGCCGACGGTCTCGATCCGGAGTGCGGTATCATGACGCCGCATCTTTCTGAAGCGCAGCTCAATGCCAAAATGATCGCGATTTCCCAGCAGGTGGTGGCCGTCGCTGATTCATCGAAGCTGATGCGCAGAAACGTCTCGCTGATTGCACGAGTCGAACAGTTGCACATGCTGATCACGGACAGGGCAGCAGATCCCAACGTCGTGGCTGAGATGCGACGCCGCGGGGTCGAGGTTCGCCTCGCATGACCATCAGGTGCGACACACTCGCAGGCCGTCTGCCCGCTTAAGCGCAAGTGCGGCCTGTCATTTGAGGGCTCCTGCCGCTAAAAAACTCTCGAAGAATAACTTCGTGCCAACCTGCTGTGGAATTGGGTGATAGCGGAAGCGTCGCAGGACCGCGGCCACAAAGGCGCGTCATCGCGGCTCGTCAACGGGAATGGAAAAAGCAACGTCAGAGGTGCTAGCGAGGAATTCGCGGATCTGCTCGAGCGCCGCGAGCTTCGTTTCGTTCATCTTGATGATCATCCCTCACTGATCGATCTAAAAACCCTCCCTCAGCCTCGTATCCCATTGGAAGAGCTGCTTCTTGACTTTACCGAATCCCGCATTACACTCGAATGCAAAGATATGAAAGCGCGACCTGCTATTTTATTGTCGTTTACTCTCATATTGTTCTCGAATCTGACGATTTAAAAGAAACTATGAAGGGGAAGGGGAGATCCATGCTGCTGGCCAACACCTCGCGCGCGCTGCTGTTTACCGTCGCAGCGATATTTCCGATCAGCGCCTTCGCGCAGGCAACCGAGAGCGCACAGCCCGCCGCTCTGGCAACGGTGGCTCCCGCTCCCCCGACTGCGCAGGCGGTTACCGATCAGAGCACGGCCGCCGAGATCGTGGTCACCGGCACCCGCATCGCGCGCCCCGATTTCGAGGCGCCGAACCCGATCGTATCGTTCGACGCGACCAACATCCAGGAATCGGGCAACACCAATCTCACCAATTTCCTCGAGCGTGTGCCGGCGCTGTCGAATTCGAAAGACAGCGCCCAGACCTCGGGTGGGAACGGCACCTATGGCACCTTCGGCCAGACCGGCCTGAATGAACTCAACTTGCGCGGTCTCGGCACCGCTCGCACTCTGGTTTTGGTCAACGGGCGGCGGCACGTGGCTGGCGAGGCGAATAGCGCCGCGGTGGACATCAACAGCATCCCGACCGATCTGATCGAGCGCGTCGACGTGCTGACCGGTGCGGTCTCGGCGATTTACGGTGCCGACGGCGTGACCGGTGTTGTCAACTTCATCCTCAAGCGGGACTTCGAGGGTGTAACCGGGAGGGTCCAGTACGGCCTCTCCAATTATGGTGACGCCGGCAATCGTTTCGCTTCTTTGGCCGCAGGCAAGAACTTTGGCGGCGGGCTTGGCAATGTGACGCTGGCTTACGAGTACAACGCCGACGATGCAGTCGCCAACGACGATCGCCCTTTCCTCAGGTTCAACCAGCGCCAATATATTATTCCCAATGACGCCTACAGCGCTGGGGACCTCAGCGCGCCGCAAAATATCCTCGTCGGCGGCCTCAGGTATGTGAGCGAATCACCGATCGGTGCGGTTTTCGTGGGCGGCGAAGCGAATCCCAGTTTTGATGGCCTGGGCCGTCCCTATGATCCCGGCAAGCCTGCCGCTTACTACCAAGTTGGCGGCGTCGGTACTCCAGTCGCCGGCTTCTACCAGGGCGACCTGTTCCCCCAAACCAAGCGACAGGCCGTCAATCTGCTCGGACACTACGACTTCTCGGACGCCTTCAAGCTATCGGTCGAGACAAAGTACGTTGAAAACCACACCCGCAGCTTTGGGCAAATTACGGGAACCTATTACTACCCGATTAGCCTAGACAACCCGTTCGTGCCAACCTCGATACGCGATGCCGCGCTCGCGCGCGGGCAGTCTAGTCTGTTCGTCAGTCGCGACAACCTCGACTATGGGCGTCCGGGCGAAGAGGACATACGGCGAACTTTTCGCAGCGTGATCGACTTGTCGGGACGGATTTCGGATCATGCGACGTGGGACGCGTATGTCGAATATGGAGTGACGAAAGACCCCATTACGAAAATCGGCGACCGACTGACGAAGCAATACACCGATGCGCTCGACGCCGTTCGCGACCCTGCGACGGGCCAGATCGTCTGCAATCCCGCGAATAGTCCGGGACCGGGATGCATCCCGGTCAGTTTGTTCGGCGCCGGCCCGATAACACCCCAGCAGCTTGCTTACTTTCGCGCCAACAACGTCAGTCATGCACAGGTCGAGCAACGGGTTGCCAGCGCAAGCATCAGCGGTGATTTAGTGCAGTTCTTCCAGCTACCCGGCGGCCCGCTTAAGTACGCCGTGGGTGGAGAGTATCGCCGCGAATCGAGTCGCTTCGATCCCAACGCCAGTCTTGTCAATGGACAATTTTTTCAATTCGATGAGCCCAGCGTGGTGAGCGCTTCTCGCGGGCAGTTCGACGTCAAGGAGGCGTTCGGCGAGGTCGACTTGCCGATATTGAAGGATCAACGCTTCGCCAACGTGCTATCGGTCGGCGCCGCCGGCCGCTACTCGAATTATTCGACCATCGGCAACACCAGCACGTGGCAGTTCAACGTCACCTATGCGCCCGTTAGCGATATTGCCTTCCGCAGCAGCTACGGCAACGCGGTGCGTGCACCCAACATCGGCGAACTGTTCCAGCCGACGCTCGGTGCATCGAATTTCTTCACCGATCCGTGCACGCCCTCGCAGATCAACAACGGAACCAAATATCGTCAGGCCAATTGCGTGGCAACGCTCGCGGCGGTCGGCGCTGTCGTCTCCCCGGGACTGCAGACCGGCAATTTCGTCAATGGGACGTCATCGGGCAACCAGAATCTCAAGCCAGAGGTCGCGCGCTCCTGGACCGCAGGCATATTGCTGCGTCCGAGCTTCCTGAGCGGGTTTAACGCCTCGTTCGACTGGTACGACATCAATCTGAAGAATGCCATCAATACGATCGACGCCGGTACTCTCGCCACGCTCTGCGTCGATCAGCCCACCACTCCCAATCAATTCTGCAACCAATTCACGCGCGCGCAAGGGACTGGCATCATCAACGGGTTCGTCGTGGGGCCGCTGAATGTCGCCCGTTTCCACACCGCGGGTCTCGACATCAACATGGATTACCGGGTCCGGACCGAGCAGATCGGTACCTTCGACGTAAGGCTGGTCGGCGGATTCCTCCAAAAGTTGGACCTCGTCGGTATCCCGGGCGCAGTGGCTGAGAACCAAGTCGATCAGCCCTTCAGGCCGCGGTGGACGGCAAACTTCTCGCCGACCTGGACGATTAGCGCCTTCACCCTCAACTACAACCTGCGGTGGAACGATGCCACGCGCGCATTCAGTCGCGCTACCACCGACGCCAGCCCGAACATCGCCGCTCCCCAGTATCTTCGTCTGGCGGCACTCTGGCAGCATGATGCGCAACTCAAGTTCGACCTGCAGGAACGCTGGCAGTTTTACGTCGGTGTCAACAATCTAACCGATCAGAAGCCGGATCCCGCCTCGTTTTTCACCAACATCCCGATCTCGCCGCTGGGCCGGTATTACTACGCGGGCGCGCGTTTCAACCTGCGGCCCTAATGGAAATGCGAGGGGATGACACTTGTGACCACCCGGCTATTTTCGATCACTTTGAATGGCGACGCTGCACTATGCCATCACGAAGAACTTCGATGCCTACGTCGAGGGTAAGAACCTCACCAACTCAATAGTGAGGAGCTATCTCAATGGCGACAGATCGCTTGTCTGGACGAACGGCGAGGCCACGGGCCAGAGCGCGAGCGGCGTCGGCGCACGCTACACTGCCTATGGTCGAAGTTAAGCGTCCGGCATGGCCTATCTCTTTTGAACACGCACCGAAATCCGTAATGCGACTGGCGCGGAGAGACACATGAGTGATCGATTGAAACTCGTTCTCATCGGCGCCGGCAGCACGGTGTTCACGCAGCGCTTGGTGGCGGACTTGATCCTCAGCGGTGCGTCGGATCGCTGGGAGCTGGCACTGGTCGACATCGATCCGGTCACCTTGAAGGCGGTGGACGCGCTGGTGCGCAAGATGCTGGTCTTCAAGCGCCTAAATTTTCCGATCGTCTCGACGACAGATCGCCGCGAGGTGCTGGCGGGCGCGGATTTCGTCGTGACGACCATCGCCGTCGGCGGACGTCGCGGATGGGAACTCGACATCCAGGTGCCGCGAAAGCACGGTATTTATCAGCCCGTGGGCGACTCCGTGATGCCGGGCGGCATCTCGCGTGCGATGCGCATGATTCCGCAGATGGTGGCCATTGCGCAAGATGTGGCCAACTTGTGTCCCTCGGCGTATTTTTTGAACTACTCGAACCCAATGACGGCCATCTGCCGAGCCATTCGCTTGAAGACCGGCGTGCCGGTCACCGGCTTGTGTCACGGTGTTCATCACGTCGAAAATGAGCTGGCCCGCTTTCTCGGGCGCGAGGAAGGCAGCATCAGCAGTTTTGGCGTCGGTCTCAATCATATGACCTTTTTGACCGATATCCGATGCAACGGCGAAGATGCCAAGCCGCTGCTCAAGGCTAAGCTGGATGAGCAGCGGCCGCTGCTTGCGCAGGAACTGCGGGACAAGACCGACTGGCCGAACAGCGTAACGGGACGCGCCCCGCGATATTCAGACGATCCGCTGTCCTGGTCGATTTTCGAGCGCTACGGCGTCTTTCCGGTCGCCATGGACCGCCATGTCGCAGAATTCTTTCCCGAGCGATTTCCGCAGGGCCGTTATTACGGTCGCACGCTGGGAGTCGATGCCTTTTCGATCGATGGCCGGATCGCACTCGGCGATTCGTGGTTCGATGACATGCTGGCCGTGGCGCGCTCAACCGATCCCTTGCCTTCGTCCTATTTCGACAACGTACCGGGTGAATCAGAGCAGTTGGTGGACATCATGCAGTCGTTATTGCACGATCGGCGCGAGGTGTTTTCGACCAACCTGCCGAATGGCGGTGCGGTGCCCGGTCTGCCGGCCGAGGCGGTGCTGGAGTTGCCCGCGTCGGCGGGGGGGTCTGGCTTCTCGCCCCTTCAGTCACGGCCGCTGCCGCCCGTACTCGTGGCCAAGTTGCTGTCGAAGATCGCCGCAGTCGAAGTGACGGTGCAAGCTGCCCTCACGGGTGACTTCGATCTATTCGTCGAGGCGCTGCTCACCGACGGGGCGGTGACCGAGCCCGACAAGGCCGTGGCGCTGGCGCGCGATTTGATCCACGCGCACCAAGCGCAGCTGCCTCAGTTCGCGTGAGCGTGTTCAGTGCATGTACTAAAAGCCGATCATGAGCGCGGCGTCGAGCTCGCCGGTGTGCCGGGGCGAGTGCCGCGGCCCGTCGACATCGATCAGACCGCCACCCACTTCAAGGCACTGCGTACCCTGAGGATCTATCGCTTTGCCCCGCCTGCGGTGATCGACGGGCACGCGGAAGAGGACGAAGTGTTTCTGGTGGTGCTGGCAGGAGCCGTCGATCTCGTCCTGCGCAGCGAGAACTGGACCGACAGCGGTGCGTCGTTCAGGCTGATGGCCGCGAACGATCACGCCGCGGTGGCCTGCGCGGCCTATCTCCCGCCGCATTCCGAGTATCGGCTCACGCCCCTGGAATCTGCGGAGGTGGCTTACGCACGGGCCACGCCCGCTGGTGGGCGCTCGCCGCGAATCTTGGCTTCTGCACCAAGCTCGGAGAACGACGGTGCTGTCGTGCTCTGGGATGAACCGACTCACGCCGAGCGGCTGCGCTGTCGACTGGTGCAGATCGAGGCACGGCACGAGCCTGCGGCGGTGACCCCTCTGCGCGGCGACGAAGCGCAGAGCGAAGCGCTGATTCACGTAAGAACCACGCCTGAGCGCGGTGCCGTCACGATGCAGACCGACGGGCAGCCGACGACACCGCTTGAATCTTGGGACACGATCGCGCTCGCGCCCGGCAGTCATCCCACCGTGCGCCTCTCTGCCGGCTCATCCTTGCTCGGCCTTATCGTGACGGCCACGTGACGGATTTAGTCGGGAGTCATTAAGTGAACTCATCCCACATTGTCGTCATATCGGACAGTTTCCAGAGTCTGCCGGAAGCCGTTGCGACGCTCGCAACGTCGCGGCACGAGGTTACTTACGTCCCGGCTCTCACGCCGTGGGCTCAACTCAAGCCGATTCACCAGCGTGCCCTCGCCGAGGCGCGAGCGGTCGTCATGGGACGCGTACTCGGTATTGATTCGGCGGCGCTCGCGCTCGCGCCCCGGCTGCGCATCGTGGCGTTGCATACTTCCGGTTGCGACAACGTCGATATTGATGCGGCAAGCCGCCGAGGCGTCCTCGTCACAAACGTCAAGGGGGTCAACGCCGAACAATGCGCTGAATTCGCGATGGGACTGATGCTCTGCGTGGTGCGCAAGATTCTGCGGGGCGACCAGGCCATTCGTTCGGGGGAGTGGGCCAGCCGCACGCAGTCGAGCATGGACGTGTACGGCGCAACGATGGGCGTGATCGGCTTGGGACAGATCGCGAAGGCCTTCTCCAAGCGCGCCCGGGCCTTTGGAATGCACGTGCTCGTGCATACGAGGACCGAGGATCCAGAATTCGCGCGCCAGCACGGCATCGAATACGCGCCGCTTGATGAGGTTCTCCGGCGGGCGGACGTCGTCGGCTTATTTGCGTCGCTCGATCGGTCGAGCCGACGCATGATTGGTGCGCGCGAGTTTCAGCTGATGAAGGCGTCGGCCTATTTCATCAACATTGCACGAGGCGAATTGATTGATGAAGTCGCCCTCATCGACGCGCTGCGCGCGGGCAAGATTGCCGGCGCAGGCCTCGATGTGTTCGACGACGAACCGGTGACCATGAGTCCATTGTTCGCCTTGGAAAACGTCGTTCTCACGCCGCATCAAGCGGGCTTGACACACGGCGGTAAGACGGGCGCGGCCGTGCGTGCGGCGCGCAACGCCTTGCAGGCGCTCGACGGCACCCTTCCGCGAGATGCCGTGAATCCCGCTGCCTGGGAGGCTTCGCACTCTTGAAACTCGTTCGCTATGGAGCCGCCGGAGCGGAACGTCCCGGCATGCTCGACGTCAGCGGTCGATTGCACGATCTGTCCGGCCACTTTCCCGATCTATCCGGTGAGGCATTGCGGCCCAGCGTTCTCGAGCGAATTCGATTGCTTGATCCGTCGGGCCTGCCGCTCGTGCCAGGCGCTCCCCGGCTCGGACCCTGTGTGTTGGGAAGCGGAAAATTCGTGTGCATCGGCCTTAATTATACGGATCATGCCGCCGAAGCAAGCATGACGGTTCCGCCCGAGCCCATCGTATTCATGAAGGCGACGTCGGCCATCATCGGGCCAAACGACGACATCGAGATGCCCCGCGGCGGCTCCAAGCTCGACTGGGAGGCGGAACTGGCGATCGTCATCGGGGCGACAGCGAAATACGTGACCGAAGAGCGAGCGCTCGCTCACGTCGCCGGATACTGCATCGCGAACGATGTGTCCGAGCGCAGCTTTCAGCTCGAACATCAAGGGCAATGGACGAAAGGCAAGTCGCACGACACGTTCGGACCGCTGGGGCCGTGGTTGGTGACGGCAGACGAGGTTTCGTATCCGCAGCGGCTGGCGATTTGGTTGGATGTGAATGGGCGCCGGTACCAGGAGGGGTCGACCGCGACCATGGTCTTCACCTGTCAGTACTTGGTCGCCTACCTGTCTCGATTCATGACGCTGCATCCCGGGGACATCATTGCCACCGGTACACCGGCGGGTGTCGGGCTCGGGCAGAAACCGCCCGTTTTCTTGAAAGCCGGCGATCGCGTCTCGCTCGGCATCGAAGGATTGGGCACGCAACATCAGTTGGTCACCAGTCCGCATGATCTACCTGACAAGCTGGGGGAACGAGCGTCATGAACGCCAAGAAAGAGCTGCGCAGTCGCGCCTGGTTCGCACGCCAGGACAAGAACGGGTTTTATTATCGCTCCTGGCTCAAGAATCGCGGATTTCCGCAGGATCAGTTCGACGGCCGGCCGGTGATCGGCATTTGCAATACCTGGTCGGAACTCACGCCCTGCAATACGCATTTCAAGACCGTCGCAGATCACGTGCGCTGGGGCATTTTGGAGGCGGGCGGCTTTCCCCTGGAATTTCCCGTGTTGTCGTTGGGCGAGACGATGCTGCGCCCGACGGCGATGCTATATCGCAATCTGGCGTCGATGGATGTGGAGGAAGCCATCCGCGCCAATCCGCTGGACGGAGTGGTGCTGTTGATGGGGTGCGACAAGACAACGCCCGCGCTGCTGATGGGCGCGGCCAGTGTCGATGTGCCGTCCATCGGCATTTCGGCGGGCCCCATGCTGCGCGGCGCTTATCAAGGCAAATACATCGGCTCTGGAACGAATACGATTTCCATGAGCGAGCAACTTCGTTCGGGCGAGATCACGCTGGCGCAATACCACGAGGCCGAGGGGTGCATGCACCGCTCGCACGGGACCTGCATGACCATGGGCACCGCGTCGACGATGGCGTGCTTGGTCGAGGCGCTCGGTATGTCGCTGCCGGGCAATGCGGCGATTCCCGCAGTCGATGCCCGCCGGAATCTGTTGGCCCGTGAGTCCGGACGTCGGATCGTCGAGATGGTGAAGCAAGACGTCGTGATGTCTAGGATCGTGACGCGTCACTCGTTGGAAAATGCTGTGCGCGCAAATGCCGGCATCGGCGGGTCCACCAACGCCGTCATCCACCTGATCGCGCTCGCCCGTCGGATGGGGCTGGAATTGAGCCTCGATGATTGGGACCGGTTGGGGCAGGGGGTTCCCTGCTTGCTGAACCTGATGCCGTCGGGTCAGTTTCTCATGGAGGACTTCTTTGAGGCGGGTGGACTACCGGCCGTGCTGCGTGAGTTGGGGGAGAATCACTTGCTGCACAAGGATGCTCTGACCGTGAACGGCCGCACGCTATGGGAAAACAATCACGCCGCACCGTGCTGGAACCGCCAAGTGATCTACTCTTTTAGCGCTCCTTTCAAGCCCGAGGGCGGCATCATCGTCCTCAAGGGAAATCTCGCCCCCGATGGGGCTGTTCTGAAGCCTTCCGCGGCGTCGCCTTCCCTGATGAAGCACACGGGGCGAGCCGTGGTATTCGAGAGCATCGAGGATCTGCGGGCCCGAATCAACGAGGAAGCATTGGACATCGACGAAACCTGCGTGATGGTACTGAAGAATTGCGGCCCGAAGGGTTATCCGGGCATGGCCGAAGTGGGAAACCTGCCGCTGCCACCGAAGCTGCTGAAGCGAGGGATCACCGACATGGTTAGAATCTCGGATGCTCGCATGTCGGGTACCGCGTACGGCACAGTGGTCTTGCATTGTGCGCCTGAAGCGGCGGTCGGCGGTCCGCTCGCGCTGGTGCACGACGGCGATTTGATCGAACTCGATGTGAAGGAGCGGCATCTCTCGCTGTTGGTAAGTTCCGAGCAACTGGAGCGACGGCGAGCGGCCTTCAAACCCGCGGTGCCCTCCGCGTCGCGCGGTTACGTCAAGCTGTACGTGGACCATGTGCTGCAGGCGAACGAGGGCGCGGACATGGATTTTCTGGTGGGTCGCAGTGGCTCCGGCGTGCCACGTGACAACTTTTAAAAGCGTAGGAGACAAGCCATGATGAATCGGCGTAAAGCGCTGGTAGCGATAGCTGCTGCAACCGGTAGCGCGGTATCTTCAAAGGCGGCGCTCGCGCGGCTGCTCGAATCCGGTCAGGCGCCTCATCAGGGTCCTTCCGGCGCCCCGCCGAAAGAAGCTATAAGCGCGGTCGATGCTCGGCTTCGTGAGGATCTGGCGCGGCTAGCCCCGCGCGCCTATTCGGAGGAAGGCATTCCGGTTTTCTTGGCCTGCGAGGATTTCGTGCGCGGCAGGACATCGCGACAGTCCGCCGCCACACTCACGCCGTTCAATGCAGCGTTCGCCTCGGACTTACGCAAGAACGCCGAGGCGTGGCAGCGCATTCATCCGGACGCCACCGATGCCGACATAGGCAAGCTCATCGAAGTGTTGGCGGATCGGGATTTCGCCGGCGGCGGGAGGGTGCGATAGCCATGAACACGCCCGTTACGTTCGGTGCCCGTGCCACCGAACTCGGAAAATTATTTGCAACGCATCCGCTCATTCGAGCCGTCAACTTTCATAGTACCTCTCGAAGCCAGGCCGAGCATTACGACCGTCAGCTTGCGCAGTACAGCCGGTTCTTTTCTTCCGTCAATGAAAACGAGCTCGACGAATACCTCACCACTGGTCGGTGGCACAAACCGAAACCCGGGCTGATCGTCTCCGTGTTCGAGGGCTATCGCAATAGCTACGACGTGCTGACACCCTTGATCGAAAAATATGGCTTCATTGGCTGGTTCTGGGTTATCACGGGATTCGTCAACGCGCCCATCCCCGAGCAGCTGACGTTTGCGGAACACCACGACATCGACATGCTGACACATGAGTACCCCGACGGGCGCTATGCCCTCACGTGGGACGAACTGCGTCAAATCGACAAGAAACACGTGATCGCCTGTCACACGCGTTCGCACACGCTATTGTCGCAACTCGAGCCCGCGGTGCAGCGCGAGGAAGTGGTGGGCTCTCAGGAAGATTTCAAGAAAAATCTCGGCCATCCGGTGCGCGGGTTTGTGTCCCTGACGGGGCCCGCGTACGGCGAAAATCCGGCCACCGACCGATTGATCGACGCCGCTGGTTACGAGTTAGTCTTCTCCAATTTCCGTATTCAGCGCGTCCACGCGCGCGCAGGCAGCTAGCCCGACCAGTCGAGTATCGCGACATCGTACCCAATGGGCAAAGCGGCATCGATCAGCCAATCCCAGATCGATGCCGCAAAGCTCCTGAGGATGTATAGATCGAAACAAGACTCCCCGGTGCGCAGCAACACGACAGCCGAGTGATGCAGCTCGGTTTGCGCCAAGCGGCCCACCTTGAACCGCCGTGGGTGCAGATCGAGCGCGATGCCCTTGCAAAGAAGTAGACGTACCTCTGGCCCCTCCACTGTCAATCGGATGCGGCCCGTCAGAAGTGTGACGCTGCCCAAGCTCACCGGAATCGCTCGCGCGAGCTCGGCGACGATGCTCGCGTCCCGCGTCGCTACCCAGTATTGGTCTACACTCAAGCGCAGCACGGTAATCCGCGCACTCTCGAGAGCCGAGCCTACTTCCGTCGGCAGAGCACCGAGCAAGGGCAGCGCGATCTCGCGCAGCCGGTCGCCGTACAGCGCGTCGCGAAATGCCGTGAGCTCTGCCACATGACTACCGCGCGTCTCGGTTATCAGGATCCCGCGTCGCCCGTTCGCACCGTCGCGACCGCCAACGTCGACGCGTTCGGCCAAAGCTGAGCGCCGTTCAAACACGGAGGCGTTCACCGCGCGGATCGACGAACGCGGGCGCGACGATGCGCGCCCGTACGTGCTCCTGCTTCAACGGGTAGGCACACACCACGTCCTCACCCTCATGGACGAGCCCGCCCTGATACAGTCCCAACGCGATGTACTTGCCAAGCTGCGGGCTCCAAGTGACCGAGGTGATGTAGCCGCGCCCGTGTCCCGCGACCTCATCCCCGGGCGCGAACAGGATAGCCCCGCCGCGCAAGGTGCCCCCGGATTCCAGGCATTCCAGGCCGACGAGACTCCACCGCCCAGGCGCCCGCAATTCCGGCCGTTCGCGCAAGGCGCAACCCACGAACGTCTTGTTAGATGCCGCCATCTTGCCGAGACCAAGGTCATCGAGGGTGGTGCGGTGGTCGAGCTCGAGTCCTGCGACGTGACCCTTTTCTATGCGCAAGGCGGCGAGTGCCTCGAGCCCGTAGGGCCGAATGCCGAGAGTTGCCGCTCGAGTAAGCAGGTGTTCCCAAAGCGCGCAGCCCCGATCAGCTGCTATGTAGAGTTCGAAAGCCAGTTCTCCTGAAAAGCTCACGCGCAAGATTCGCAGCGGCACGCCGTCCACGTCGATGTCGACGCATCCCATGTACGGCAGGCGCTCATTCGACCAATCGTGGCCAGGTAGCGCCAACTGCAACGCCTCGCGTGCCTTCGGACCGGCAATGGACATGCCGGCCCATTCGTCTGTCACCAAGGTAATGCTCACCTTCAGGTCGACCCAGGCCGTCTGTAACAAGAACTCGAGCCGCGATGCGACTTCGGCGGCTTGGGCCGTCGTGGTCGTCATGAAGTAATGCGTGTCGGCAAAGCGCGCCGTCGTGCCGTCATCGAGCACCGTCGCATTGTCGTTCAGCATCACGCCGTAGCGGGCTTTTCCCACCGGCAGCCGCGCGAAGCTGTTGACGTACACGCGGTCGAGGAACTCGGCCGCGTCGGGACCTTGCACATCAATCTTGCCGAGCGTGGACACATCGCAGATTCCCACGGCGCCCCGAACGAGTTTCATCTCGTTGATGTAGGCGGCAGACGCGCTGTCGCCCGCCCATCCGTAGTACCAGGCACGTTGCCACAAACCCGCTTCGATGAACATGGCGCCGTTCGCGACGTGCCATTGGTGCAACGGCGAGCGTCTGATGGCGCGAAAGTGCTGCCCCACGTGCCTCCCAGCGAGGGCGCCGATCGACACCGGCGTGTACGGCGGCCGGAAGGTCGTCGTGCCGGTCGTCTGCGGGTCGAGACCTCGATACCCCGCCATCGCATGAATCGCATTGACGTTGCTGGTCTTCCCCTGGTCCGTGCCCATGCCGAGCGTCGTATATCGCTTCAGATGCTCGACCGAGGTAAATCCCTCCTGATAGGCGACGGCGATGTCGCGTGTCGTCACGTCGTTTTGAAAGTCGATGAAGGCCTTGCCGCGGGCGGCAGGCGGCGCGAGCCGAGCGGGCCCCACTTCGCAGGCGGCATCCTCGCCCGCCGGCAGCGCACACTGCGCCCGTGTGGCCTCACTGACGTAGCCGGCGTGCTCGGCCGCTCGCCTGCCGGCGCGCTCGCCTTCTCGGATGCCCGCGCTCAACGCAAATGTGCCCGTCATGGCCCCCGCGCCGAAATGACCGGCCGCATATTCCCCGGGTACGTACGCATCGATGTCCGCTCGATACCGAGGCTTGATCCCGGTGTGCGAGGTGAGGTGCACCACAGGCGCCCAACCACCCGACATGCAGAGCAGATCGCAGTCGAGGCTATGCTCGCGGCTCGCCCGCGACGTCGAGAAGCGCACGGCCGTCACCGCCCTCGAGCCGATCGCCCGGGTTGGCGTCGCGTCCAGCTTCACCGTGACTGAAGCGTCGTTGGCGAGTTCCAGGCAGCGCCGATTGACTGTCTGACGCTGATCGAGAATGGTCACGATGGCCCCAGCGGTCGAGAGGTCCGCCGCCGACTGCCACGCGGCGTCGTTGTTGGTGGCCACCACCACCCGCCGTCCCAGCACCACCGCATGGCGATTCAGATAACTTCGCGCCGCCGACGTCAGCATGACGCCGGGAACATCGTTGCCGCCGAATACCAAGGGCCGCTCGAAGGCGCCGGTTGCAAAGATGATGGCGCCGGCCTCGAGCGTGACGACGATCTCGCGCGCCTCGCCGCGCGCCGGGTCGGGGCGGCCCTGGTGCCGCTCGACCAGAGCCACTGTGTTGCCATCGTAGAGGCCGATAGCCGTCATGCGGCAGCGGATGTCGACGTGCGGCATGCGCCGCAGTGCCGACAGCATCTCGGCGCGCCAGCGTTCCTCTGGGCTGTCGAGGCGCGCCGACAGCAGGGAGCCACCCAACTCACGGTCCTGCTCGACCAGCATCACGTGCGCGCCCGCCTGCGCCGCCGCCCACGCGGCGGCGAGTCCGGCCGGGCCCGAACCCACGACCAGCACGTCGGCGAACAAATGCTGCGTTTCGTAGCGGTCCGGGTCCGGCAGGTGAACCGCGCGTCCCAACCCCGCGGCCCGGCGAATAAATCTCTCGTAGAACATCCAGGAGTTGCGGCGCGGGCCCATGAACGTTTTGTAGTAAAAGCCCGCCGCGAGTAGGGGGGCGGCCCACGAAGTCACGGCCATCAAATCCCAATCCACCGACGGCCAGCCGTTCTGCCGCACGGCGCTCAATCCCTCATACAGGTCGGTGACCGTGCCGGCCACGTTGGGCGTGGTGCGTCCTGCGGCCCCCAGCGTGAACAGGCCGTTCGGTTCCTCCACGCCCGCCGACATGAAGCCCCGCGGCCGATGATATTTGAAGCTGCGGCCAACCAACGTGACACCGTTGGCGAGTAATGCGGAAGCGAGAGTGTCGCCAGCAAATCCCTGCAGCGCGCGGCCCTCCAACGAAAAATTAATCGGTCGCGCGCGATCGATGCGCCCGCCCGTCGCCAAGCGGCGCGGCGACCGACTCATGCGCCGCTCCCATCGAGTGCGAACAGCGTCCGTTGCACCGTGTTGGTCGCTGTATCGCGCTCCACGATCAGCCACCGGCGGCAGCCGAGTACGTGTTGCCAATACTCCCGGTGCGGGCCTTTGGGGTTGTCGAACAAGTACAAGTAGTCGTGCCACGCGGCAAGGTCGCGCACGCCGTGCGCGGGCCGCACCTTGCTCGCATCTCCGGCATAGCGAAACTCCGTGTAGTTGCGAATGCCGCAGCCGGGACAGGTAATCTTCAGCATACGTTCATTGCTTGTAGGTCCAATTGCCGAGGCCGTACTCGTCGTGTCCGTTGGCCTGCCGGAAGCGCTCGAGGCCGAAGTGGCGCACCAGGGGATGCTCTTCCTCGTGCGCAATGGTGTGTGCGAAACATGCGCCAACCGCCGGCGTCGCCTTGAACCCCTGGTAGCACCAGCCGCCGTTGAAGTAGAGACCCTCGAGCGGCGTACGGCAAATGAACGGGCTGCCGTCGGGAGTCATGTCTTGGATTCCACCCCAATGACGCAGCAGTCGTAACCGCGAGATCGAGGGCATCAGCGCCACTGCACACTCGGCGACCGCCTGCACCCTGGGGAACTGACCCCGCTGCGTATAACTATTGAAGCCGTCGATGTGCCCGCCGAACACGAGGCCGCCCTTATCGGACTGCGAAATATAAAAGAGCTCGGCACCGAAGGAGATCACATGATTGACGAACGGCTTGATCGGCTCGGTCACGAACGCCTGCAGCAGATGGCTCTCGATCGGCAGACGCAAACCCACCATCGCCGCGAGCACAGATGAGTGGCCGGCAACGCAGATGGCCGTGCGTCCGGCCAAAATGGACCCCTGGCTGGTCTTGACCCCGGTCACGCGGCTGCCATCCCGTTCGAATCCAGTGACTTCGCAATTTTCTAGGATGTCGACGCCGAAGCCGCTCGCGGCGCGCGCATATCCCCAGGCGACCGCATCGTGCCGCACCGTGCCCGCACGCCGTTGCAGCAGGCCGCCCAAGATCGGAAACCGTGCTTGCTGCGAGTAATCAAGATACGGCAGCGTGCGCATCACCTCGCCACGGTCGAGGAGTTCCGCGTCGATGCCGTTCAGCCGCATGATGTTGCCTCTGCGTGCCAGTCCGTCGAGTTGCAAGGGATCGTGGGCGAGGACGACTTGGCCTCGCTGCGATAGCATCACGTTGTAATTGAGCTCGTGCGACAGCCCCTCCCAGAGCTTGAGCGAATACTCGAAGAATTGTGTGTTGCCGGCCAGCAGATAATTCGATCGTACCAGGGTTGTATTGCGGCCCACGTTGCCTGAGCCGACGTAAGCGCGTTCGATCACCGCCACGTTGGTCACACCGTGATTGGCTGCGAGATAATACGCGGTCGCGAGCCCGTGGCCACCGCCGCCAATGATGATGACGTCGTAAGAGGATTTGGGTTGCGGCGAGCGCCACGCGCGCGGCCACGCTGCACCTGACAGGGCGTGGCGCACGAGCGCCGCTGCGGAGTATCAATTGCCTAAGAAACGCATCTGTTCACACTGCGCACCGACTCACGTGCAGCGGCTTTCACCCCGGCAGCAGGGCTGCGACGAGCACGGCCGCAATCGCGGCGGGGCACACATAGCGCAGCAGGATGCGGCACACGCTCACCTGCAGCGCCCTGGCACCGCCCAACTCGGCAGCGAATGTCGCCCGGTCGAGGCGCCAGCCGACAAACACGCAGGTCAACAGCGCTCCCACGGGCAACAGCACGTTGCCGGCGACGAAGTCGATCACTTCGAACAAAGTCTTGCCCGCCAAAATCGGTATCCCTTCGAGCGGCCGCCACTTCGCGATCACGTTGAAGGACAGCACGGAGCCGATGCCGGCGAGCCAGATGGCGAGGGCAGCGGCCGCCGCCGCCGCTGCCCGGCGCATACCGCGTGCTTGCAGCCATGCGACCACCGGCTCGACTCCCGCTAGGGTCGGAGTGAGCGCCGCTAAAATGAGTAACAAGAAAAAGGCGGTGCCGACCGGGCGTCCACCCGGCATGAGCGCGAAGGCGGTGGGCAATACATCGAACACCAGCGCCGGGCCTCCCGCCGGGTCCATGTGGAAGCGAAATACCAAGGGGAATACCAAAATGGTAGAGAGCAGCGAGACCAGCAGAATGGACCCGCTCACCGCGAGCGCGGGCTGCACCAAGGGCGCGCGGCGCGCCATGTACGATCCGTAGGCGAGCATCATCCCCATCCCAACGCCGGTGGCATAGAAAGCTTGGCCGATCGCCGCCAGCACGACGCGTGCCGACAGCATGTGCCAGTGCGGTGCGAAAACGAAGCGTACCGTCTGCGCCACATCGCCGGTGGCAAGCGAATAGGCATCGAGGAGCAGTAGCAGGATTAGAAGGGCAGGTGCCCGGAGGCGGCTCGCGAGCTCGATGCCCGGGCCGAGACCGCGTGCGGAGATGAATGCCACAACACCCAAGAACGCGACCTGCCACCCCATAAGCTGCCATGGGTCACTCGTGAAGTGCTGCCATTCTAGCTGCAAGCGCGGCCGGGACAGGCCGGCAAGAGCGCCCGTGGCGGATTTCCAGGCATAGGCGACCACCCACCCCGCGACGATTGTGTAATACGAACAGATCAGGAAGGCGGCGATCGTACCTAGCTGGCCGATCACATCCCAGCGCCGTGAACGCCCGACGCTCGCCGCCATGGCGCCGGCGGCGTGGGTGGGTGCAAGGCCGTGGTAGCGACCGATCATGAACTCGGCCACCAGGAGCGGCGTCGCGATGAACAAGCACGCCAGCACAAAAGCGCCGATAAAAACACCGCCGCCAAGCGTCCCGGCGAGGTAGGGAAATCGCCAGATGCTGCCAAGGCCCACGGCGGCACCGATGGTGCCGAGATACACCGCAAACTGCGATGACCAGTGACGCCTCTCAAGCGGCTCGTCTTGCACGGGCTGCATCAGTTTTGGCTCGTCAATGGCTCACGTCGACGGCATGTTCTCGTCGAACCATGCCACGATGCGTCTCACACGATCGAGCACGTGTGCCGGATCGGAAAACTCGTGCCCCTCGTGCGGGTAGACGACCAATTCCGTTTTCACGCCCAGCGTTTTCAGCGCATGCCAGTATTCATACGATTGGACCGGAGGACTTTCCACATCGCTGTCGCCCACGATCAAAAGCGTGGGTGTGCGGACCCGCTTGATGAAATTGATCGGCGAACTCTTGGCGTAGGCGTCGGGATCGTCGTACACGGAAGCGCCAAAATAGGGAATCAGCCATTCGTCGATGCCGTTCTCGCCGTAGTACGACAGTAAGTCCGAACAGCCCGCGCCGCCGACCGCCGCTCTGAACCGTTCTGTTTGAGTGATTGCCCACATGGACATGTAACCGCCGTAGCTCCATCCCGTAATGCCGACCCGTTTATCGTCCACCGGATGGGTCGCCACGACATGGCGGATGCCGGCTAAAATGTCGCGCAGGTCGCCGCCGCCCATGTCCTTGATATTGGCTCTCTTGAACTTCTCGCCGAAGCCGGCACTGCCGCGGGGATTCGGCAAGAACACATAGTAGCCTTGGTTCGCGAGTAGCGTGGCGTAGTCGACGTGCTTGGGCCACGCCGGCGCGTTGAGCCACGCGGGACCTCCATGAGCCCATACGACCATGGGATATAGGTGTCCAGCCTCGACGATTGCGGGAGGCACGAGCCAGCCTTGCACGGAGAACTCATCGTTCGACCAATGCAAGTTCTCAGCCTTGCCCCACAGCGGTTGCGACTGCAGAGCCGGCACAAGCGGGCGCCACTGGCCAATTTTGCCGCTCCAGAGCGTCGGCGGTTCGTCGAAGGACTCGCGAATGACGGCGGTCATACCCTCGGGCGTGATGGAGACGCCGCGCGCGAAGTCCGCCGGTCCCGTGATCGTTTCCGCACCTCGCCATAGCGGACGCGACGTCCCCGAGTCACTATTTACTTCCGTGAGGCCGCTGGCGCCGTCGACGGCGTCCGCCGTCAGGATATGCGCAGAATTCGGCAGCCACTTGAGCCAAAAGGCGGAGCCGCCGCCTTTCGCGGTCAGATTTCGCGGTATTCCGCCCGCGGCGGGCATCACATAGAGGTCCCCGCTCGCGATCGACTCGTCGCTCATGAGGCCGCCGATGAAGGCGATCCGTCGACCATCCGGGGACCAGCGCGGCACGGCGATCTGCATGTCGGGTTTAAGTACGGAGTGCGCTGCGCCACTGTCGCGATCGATGATATAGATCTGGGCGATGTACCAGTTGTTGTCGCCTGAGCCGTGGGCCGCAGTGACGGCGAAGCTCGCCCCGTCCGGGGACCAATCGTACTCATACACATACAGATCCGCCGGGGAAACCTGCTTCACGGTGCCAGACGCGAGGTCGATGGTTGCGATGCGTTGCTCCAAGATCTCGTGGCCGATGACCCCCGTTTCTTGAGGGACGGCTTCGAGTGGACCCGCGGCGCGGATCGCGTTCTCGGTGAACAGAATGGCGATCGACTTGCCGTCAGGCGACCATTCCGGGGTCGCGACAAATCCCTTCACTCCGGTGAGGCGGCGCAGGGAGTGGTCGGCGAGGCGCATGACGTACAGCTGCAGTTGCCCTGGCACCTCGGCATCGGAAAGAAACGCCAGCGAGGCACTATCCGGCGACCACGCCAGCGCCTTTTCTTGCAGGGCGCGGTTTGCGTTGGCCGGACCGGCCGACGCGGCGCTCACCCGTCGCGGGTCTTCGGGATGCGCTCGCCCAGCGACAAAGATGGATGATCCGACCGACGGGGCTTGACCACCGGTTGCGTTTTCGCGTACCCACGCAACCCACCGTCCATCGGGAGAAATGGCAGCCTCAACGTAGTTGGCCGCGTTCGCCACGCGCTGCATAGTGGTTGGAAGGTCCGCGCGTTGCGGCTTAGCGTGAACCCCCGTCGCCGCCAGGAGCAACATGAGAGGCATGGCCGCGATACGATTGATCATCTGTAACTTCCCGGCAATGGGCCACGCGTTAGAAACGATAGTACGCCGTGAATCCGGCCGTCAGAGGCCGAATTGCGGCCGCGGTAAAAATGGGGTCGCCCGCGACAGAATGGGAAAATCCGACGAGCGGATCCTTGTTGGTCGCATTGAGCACATACGCCGACACGTCGAATCCTTGGTGAAGCACACCCGCACGCACGTCGAGGATACCGTACGCCTGGTTTTGGTATGGACCGACCGCCGGGTCAAAAGCGTTATCCTGAGGATTGAGCGCGTTCGCCGCACCCAACCAGCGATAGTCAACTCGCAGATACGAGCGCGTGTCCTGCCACAGAGAGCCGATATCGCGCGAGTATTCCGCATGTGCGGAGGCGGTCCACGGCAGCACATTTGCAAGCTTCTCTCCCGCCCCGTTCAAGAGGGGAGTGACTCCGTTGACGGGCGACCCGTAAGCCGCGTTCGGATAAAAGGCGTTCGTGTACCCGACGTTGGCGCCTGCTTTGAGTCCCTCGGCGAGAACGGCCGCAACTTGCAGGTCGAAGCCTTTGCTGACGGCACGGCCTCGATTGGCCGTGAATGATTGAGCGCACGAATTTAAAGTGACTCCCGTTTGGATATTGGTCCAGTCAATGTAGTAAACACTCGCTTGGATCGCCAGCTTCTTCTCGAACAGCTGGTCCTTCGCACCGATTTCATAGCTCCAAAGCGTATCCGGACCGAAGGAGGTCGGCACTGACGTCAACCCTAGGGCGGCGAGCGAGGGGTTGCACAACGAATTGCCCACCGCCGAGGCTGCGTTGCCCCCACCCGCGCGGTATCCCTTGGCGCCGGATGCATACACCATGTCGTCGTCGGTGTATTGGTAAGTGAGGCCAAATCGCGGCGTTATCGGATTCCCGATCTGATCGGGCAATGTGAGACTGGAATACGTGAGCCCGTTGAGAGGACCGGCCACGATTTCGTTCTGATGGTCGACGATCGAATGCTCGATCCGCACGCCGGCATTCGCTTTGAGTCGAGGCAGAATATCGACCGTGACCTCACCGAACAGCGCCTCCTGAACATCCGTGGTCTGAAAATTGGTGTACGAATTGAGCACCAACCCGTTGACGACGAAGTTGGGATTGCCGAAATATTGCAGGCTGTTTAGCCCGGCGATGGCATCGGTGATCGGGCTCAAATCCGGCGGGATCAGCTGCGCCAGTCCCGTAACAGCATGTCGGTAGTACGCTCCCGCGACCCAGCTGACTCGTGAATCGGGGGATTGCGACGCTGCGCGAAATTCCTGTTGCCAGGCATGGGTAAAGGCCAAATTGTCTTCATACGAGCGAAAAGACTGGAGGCCGGGAATAAAAGGGTTCCCGCCGCTGAACTCGGACTCCAAGCCCTGTGTGATGTCATTGAAGTCCTCGTATTCCCGATCCAAGTACGAGGTGTCGGATTGCAGGGTAATGCCAGGCAACTCGTATTTGATGGCGATGCTCGCCACTCGAAGGTCATCCGTCAAAGGTTCCTGCACCTGCGTGCCCGAGACGTGGCTGCGCTCTGGCTTGGGAAGAGAATTGACCCAGTAGAGGTCCGGCTCGTTTTGATGGACTTGCTGCAGAAAAACCGCTGTGGTTATTGATAAGCCTGCCATCGGGGCAATAGTCACTGCCGGCCTCACCACGTAGGAATTCGAAGTGTTTGCATTCTTTTTCTGGATCAGCCCGGTAAACGGGTCCTCTCGGTCAATGAAACCGCTTGGCGCGTCAAACCACCCGCTGACTCGGAAGGCTGCAAGCCCGCTTACGATAGGGGCTCCGTAAGCCAAGCCGACTTCGTAATTCGCTCCGCCTCTATCCGTATAGCCGATTTCGGCCTTCACGTAGCCGCTCGAGTCCGTGAGGTTGGGCTGCGGGGTGATGTAACGGATAGCGCCTCCCATGGCGCTAGAACCGAACAGTGTCCCCTGGGGTCCGCGCAGTACCTCAACTCGATCCAAATCGAAGATCAACGGATGCGGGCTGCCCGCGGGGCCGGCGCCGTCCTGACGTCGGATGGCCACCGGTGTTTCGTCGATGTAGAACTGCGTGGTCGGGGCATTGCCGCCGCTGAAGATGCCGCGGATGGCGACATCCGTGCTTCCCTGGACCCCGGATTGAGGCGTCGATACGACCAATCCCGGCACGATGGACGCGAGATCGGAGAACGACTGAATGTGAAGTTCATCCATCGTCTTCTGCGAGAACGCTGTGACGCTGATCGGCACCCTATCGAGCTTTTCTTCGCGTCGCTCAGCGGTGACGATGATCTCGTCGATGCTGTCGTTGAGCGGCGCGGAGGAGGCATTCGCAGTGACGTACTCCGCCGCCATGATATTTCCGACGGCGAGGCTCGCAACGATTGGAATCAATCCGCGAACAGAAGCAAAACGTTGGCATAGTTTCACCAATTCGCATCCTCCACACTTTCGTTGATTATCCGGCCCGCGCGATTTTGGCTGTGTGACCACGCCACCGCTTAAGCCACCGACCATCGATAGTAGCGAACGGATGAATGCCGCAGCTTCCGGTTCCTTGGAGAACGGGAAAAATATGTTGGCGAAAGGCAGTACTTCGTATCGGTAATTTGCGCACTTTTATAGCGCTCGATCATCCGCACACGCACCACGGGCAAGCACTTGAGGGCGGGACACGAATATTCGTCGCGCGCGGCCCACGCCGGTGCCGTAGTTTGAAGCTCGGTCTCGACCCAATTGCATGCGCGTGGACGTATACCCGCGCCCATCTGGCGCGCTATTCGTTACCCTGGCGTCTGACGAGATCGGGTGCGTCACCGTCCAGCAAGCGTAGCGCGTCCGCCGTGTTAAGAGCGGTGCAGAACTCGCCATGCATACTCGTGATCGCCATGGCATGGACGAGCTCCGCATCCCGGTCCACGCCATCCCAGCCCACGCGATTGCTGGTCGCACACGCATCCGCTACCACATAGGTGTCGTAGCCCAGATTACCAGCTGTGCGAACCGTCGTTTCGACACACATATTCGTGAAGAATCCGGCCACCACCAAACGGTGTATTCCCTGGCGGTGCAACATGAGTTCCAGGTTGGTCCCGACGAATCCACTGTTCACGTCCTTTCGAATGACGATTTCCCCATCGCGCGGCTCTAATCCTTCTTTGATACGGCCGGTGGGCAGGGACAGCTTGAGAGGTGAATTAGCTTCACGCGAATCATGAATGGTATAAAAGACTGGCAATCCATGTTTTCGCCAGCCGTCGAGCAGCAGGCGCAGGTGAGTTTCGGCGTGGAGGTTATTTCGTCTGCCGGTAGGCCCGCCCCAGTGGTCCAGTACGTCCACTCCTTTTTGTACGTCGATCATCAGGAGTGCGGTTACACCATCGAATTTCTTGATCACTCGTTCTCACTCCGCGCGAATAATTTGCGCATCATACGGATGGAATCGGGCAAAACATCTTCTTTAGCGGAAGTTTTTTGTAGGAGTTCAGGGGATTTCGCCAGCTTCCCCTTACGCGCATCCTTTGGCCGAAGGCCTAAGTGACGGCGAAAAGCCGTGGCGAACGATGTCTGGTGACTATATCCGATCGCGGCGGCCACCTGTGCAACCGGCATCCCTTCATCGTGTAATAGCCTCAACGCATGCTGCATCCGGCAGCGAACCGAGAACTCGATCAGTGTTTCACCGAATACGGCCTTGAAGCCGCGTTTCAGGGTAGTCTCGTTGATACCGGCAGCGCGGGCAACTTGTCGCACCGTAGGCGCCGGCCGAAGTTGCTTCTCCAATAAATCTCGTGCCGCGTGCAGGCAGCGCATCTCGCGTTGGTTAAGCTGTTCAGCGGGTTCGCCCGATAGACCTTCGAACGTGGCGCTTGCGTTGCAAAGGAGCTCAAAAGTGACGGCCTCGGTGTAGACGAGTTCGGTATCGCCCGAATAGGGGTTATCAATGATCTTTGTTGCGGTCGCAAACATTTCCGCGGTCAATGGCAGCTGAAAGTATTCAAGTTTACGCAGGGTGCCGGTCATGAAGGTCCGCAGTAGCGGCGGGATCTGCGAGGAGGAGCCCAAAAAGTGGTCAATGAAGAATTGTGGGCGCAGGACGATGGCGACGAAGCGCTCATTCGAACCGGCGGGTATCCATTCCTTCATGACCATGCCTTTCGGCTGGATATACACGAAAAGGCTCGGACGGTTAAGGCGAAATCGTTCGGTGTCTCCGATCGCCATCGTCAAATCCCCGGCGAGCGTGAAGTACAGTTGCAACAAGTCATCGCCCGCGACCAACTCGACACGCGGATCTCGATAGGCGAATTGACCTGCGACGACAAATACGTCGTCGCCTATCTGCGTGAAGTTCCAGTACCCTTGGCCCTCTTCGGGCGTGAGCGATATCCTAGCCCCGAGCAGCGAACGGCACGGATGGCGCGAGACTATGGCTGCGTGCGTTTGTTCGGCCAGGTAAGCGAAGGCTTCCGGCAACGTTCGGCCCCGTCCGGCAATCTGGCTACGAAATAGTCCCTTGCCACTATCAACCGGGTCGAACTCATACCCGTTAGCGCTATTTGCCACTTCAGGAGACTCCGAGTTTGGCCTTTAGCATTTCTACTCCGTTTTGACCGCTTTGTCGCCAGCACGCAACGTGTCACACTGCAGGTTCAGAGTTTCCAAACATACACTTAGGCGCCCCCGAGCGTAGCTGACTCATCCTTGCACCAACTCGGACGCGTTTAAAGGTGACTTAAACGGACGTTAACCAACGGCATTCATAGGAGGATGCCGTATCGAGCCACCAACGATCATCGAACAGCGCCTCGGCCGTAGGAGCATGCCTATAAACGCGAGGAACCGCGTGCTGGCTTTACAATACCTGTCAGCCACGCCCGCACCGGAATGTCATAAGCATGGTAAGTTGCCATTGCAAACGCACCCGAAGACACGATCGCGATACAAATACAAACATACGGGTGTGACTCAAGCGGCGAAGCTATCGAATGAAGAGCTGCTGCCAGCCAAATGAAGAACGGATAATGAACGATATACATGGGATACGACAATGCACCCGCCCAAATTAGAAGTTTGCTCTCTAGACTCGGAGGATTGGACCGCATAGCCAACACCACGATTGCCGGATAGACCAGCGCAATATCGAGCAGGTCCTTGAGCGCAATTAATTTTGCGTGTTTAGGAATCGTGATCGCAAACGTTAGCAGCAGCGCTAGCGCCAGGACCGAGGACGGCAAGGATCGACCGGCCAACCTATCGTGCGGAATGAAGCGATGAATCAACACGCCGGTAAAAAAGGGAAAAGCAACGCGCGGAAATCCCCACCCAAACTCGCGGATGTGAAAGCCGAAGTTGGCGCCTCGGAAATGATATATGCCGATGCAGTCAATACAGAATGACACGGAGACGAGCGCCAAGAGCCGTTGCGAATTTAGGTATTTTGCAGTAACCCCATAGACCGCGTTTACGACGAGTTCAAAAAAAAGCGACCAACTCGGAATGTTGAGCGGTGTGATCCCGTGGCTTGGTGGAAAAATATTATCCTTTAGAACCGGTAGACATAGCGTTGCTAGTAAATACAAACTTACAACTGTGGATAAGGAGACATCGCCACGTACGTGCGAAGCCGTTCCATAGTACAAAGCGCCCAGTAGCGCACCGATAACAATCATAGGATATAGGCGGATTGCGCGTTTAATGAGGTAATCGAGCGTCGCGCCGGCTTTGAGTCGATCTTCATAAGCGCGAGCTACAACTACACCGCTTAGTAGAAAGAAAAAGTCTACCGCTAGGTAGGCTTCGGGAAGTAGCGGTTTGCCCCCAAACACGAAAGTTCCGTGAAATATCGTTACTGCGATTGCTGCCACTCCTCGGAGTCCGTCCAACACCACGAAATGCTGCTTTCCTGCCATGCGACGATTACCTTCCCCAACTCAGCCTTTTAAATACAAGATCTGCTTCACACCAATAGCGAACACACTAGACGCAAGGACCCGTCCCGAAAAACCAGGCTTCAAGATGTCTTCGCCACCCGGTTACGTTGGGTAACCTGGGCCGGAGGTCTCAACGATCAAGGCGCTTTGTTTTCTTGTAATATATTGCCGCCGTCCACCACCAATGCCTGCCCGGTAATATAGGAAGCATCGCGCGAAGCCAAAAAGCACACTGCTGCGGCGACTTCATCGGGCGTACCCGGCCGCCCAACCGGCGTGTGCACTCCAGCGGCGCGTTCAGAAGCGGAGGAGGAGGCAGTCGCGATCCATCCCGGCGCAACGGCGTTAATCGTGATTCCTGAACTGGCAGTCTCGATCGCGACCGCACGCATCATTCCGTCCATCGCCGCTTTAGCAGCTCCGTAGGCCGCTGATCCGCGATTGCTCACCAACGGGCCCGTCACCGACGACACGTTCACGATGCGTCCGTACTTGTGCGCGGCCATTCCCGGTAGTACCGCTCGCGTCATCAAAAATGATGTGTTTAGCGTGATTTCAATTTGGCGTTGCCAATCAGCGTACGTCGTATGCTGCAGTAGTCTGCTTTCCAACGGCCGATTGAGTTGAGCCATTCCTGCATTGTTCACTAAAATATCGATTCGACCATACCGGTGAAGCACCGATTCGACCATCCGCTGCGCCGCCGTCTCGCTCGTAAGGTCCTCATCGAATGCCTGTATTCGTTTATCGTGTGAATCGAGTTCACGCGCACGTTCATGAATGCGCTCGGTCGTCGATGTGATCGCCACGCGCGCGCCCGCCGCATAAAGGCGCCGCGCGACCGCAAACCCGATCCCCTGCGCGCTGCCGGCGCCGGTGACGAGCGCCACCTGGTCGTCGAATGTCTGGAATGTTTGTTCCATTTTTACGCTCCCGTGCCCTTGCACATAAATTGGTAATCCATGAGGTCCACCGTGTGGCCTGTTGTCGGGTATCGACATGGCTGGCGAACTAGTACGGCACTCTGCCGGCGAGAGCTGTCGTTGATTATGCTGGCCGCACGGTGCCGATTCACGGGTATGGCGGCCCGGTCGCGTTCCGAGCGCATCTGTTCATCCCGGCCCATGGCTGCGAGTGGCTGCGCATATGCGGAAGCCAGCCGCAGTAAGACGCTCCCGAGATCTAGTGGGCGTTGGTTCAACGACGTTGCGAACGTATTGTCGACCGCTAATATCGCCGATGGTCTTGGAGAACCCAAAAGAATTGCACGCAGGTCGGCTACGACCAACATCGGATTCGACGGAGATTCCAGC
>JBBRQO010000046.1:0-29170 GCA_038226325.1 Steroidobacterales bacterium
ACACACTAGGCATAACATCTGCCTCCGCGACCTCGAGTCGCCATTGTTGATTGACCCATTGGAAACGACGAGATGAGCCTACTCCCCAAGACATCACCGATGGAAGGTCTGCAATCAGCCTGTACCCCCGTCGATGAAGTCCAGCGGTTAGAGACTTTAAGAAACTTGGGTCTTTTGGATTCTGCGCCGTCGGATAGTTTTGATCGAACCACGCGACTGGCCGCCGCTCTGCTTAGGGTTCCCATCGTCCTCATCTCGTTGGTCGATGAGAATCGTCAGTGGTTTAAATCAAAGATCGGTTTGAGTGCCGCCGAGACGTCGCGAGAGGTCTCTTTTTGTGCTCACGCGGTGTTCAATCGCGAGCCTCTCATTGTTTTTGATGCGACACGCGACTCACGTTTTGCCGGAAATCCTTTGGTCACTGGTGCTCCGTACATTAGGGCGTACCTTGGAATACCGCTCTTTTCAAGAGAGGGCCATGCAATCGGCACGTTATGTGCGATCGATACGAAGGTTCACGCATTCACGGATGAGGATGTGCGACATCTCGTGGATTGTACAAAGGTGCTTGAAGATCTGATTCATTCGCAGCAAATCGCTCAAAGCACGAGCGCCATCTTGCGTCTCGCCACGGAGCGCGAGCAACGCTTTCAATGCTTGGTGAGTTTAACTTCGCAAGTCATTTGGACCAATAATGCCGAGGGGCGCATGGAAGGCGAGCAGCCCGGTTGGGGTGCTTTCACCGGTCAGACGTTTGATGAATACCAAGGCTTTGGCTGGGCGGCCGCCGTGCACCCGGAGGATGCTCAGCCGACGATTGATGAGTGGAATCGCTGTGTTGCCGAGAAGCGCCCATTTCTCTTCGAACACCGTGTGCGCCGGCATGACGGTGTGTACCGGATCTGTTCCATCGATGCAGCGCAAATCCTCAACGATGACGGCAGCATTCGCCAATGGGTGGGAGTGCATCACGACATCACCGAACGCCGACAGCAGGAGGAGAGGATTCTTGCCCAAGAGGCGCATTTTCGCTTTCTCGCCGATGCGGTACCGCAGATGGTATGGACAGCTCGGCCGGACGGGTTTGCGGATTACTACAATCAACAGTGGTTTGCCTATACCGGGATGACGGCGCAGCAGACCGAGCGAGGGGAGTGGGGCCCGGTACATCCGGACGACGTAAAAAATAGCAAGCGGGTCTGGGATCACTCGGTCAACACGGGCGAACCCTATCAAGTGGAGCATCGATTCAAGCGCATCAGCGATGGCGCTTATCGCTGGCATCTGTGCCGCGCAGTGAGACTTCAGGATGAGTTAGGTGGCACAGTTAAATGGTTCGGTACCTGCACGGATGTTCACGACTACAAGGAGGCGGAAACGAAGAATCTGTCGTTACAAGCGGAGCTCGAAGATCGCGTGCGTCAACGAACTGCAGAGCTTGAAGCGAGCGAAGAGTTTCTCGATCGTGCGGGTCAGATTGCGGGGGTGGGAGCCTGGTCTTATGATTTGAAAACCCAAGCGATTCGTTGGTCCGATCGAACCTGTCTGATCCATGAGGTCGAGCTCGGCCATGTGCCGACCTCGGAGGAAGCCATCAATTACTACACGCCAGAATCGCGCGTAATCGTTGAGGCGGCCATGCAAAAATGCATTGAAACAGGCGCGGCCTACGATCTTGAACTGACTGTAATTACGGCAAAGTGTCGCACCATCTGGGTCCGAGCGGCCGGCGAGATGGAAACCCACCACGGTAAAGGCATTCGGATGTTTGGCCTTTTCCAGGATATTACGGCTCGAAAGGCCGCGGACGCCGACCGAATTCAGCAGCACGAGCTGATCCGGGTGACGTTACAGTCTATTGGCGATGCCGTCATCACCACTGACGCGCACGGGGCCGTTCAATGGCTCAATCCCGTTGCGGCCCGGATGACCGGCTGGCCGATCGAAGAGGCACGGGGGCGGCCAGTGGACCAAGTCTTTCAGATTTTAGACGAAGCGACGCGCAAGCCCGTCTCCAGTCCCGTGATGCGCGCGCTGGCTGAAGGATGCGTGGTGGGACTTCCGGAACACACGGTGCTGTTATCTAGGGACGGCACAGAATACGGTATTCAAGACTCCGCAGCCCCTATATTGAACGACCAGGGCCATTCCCTCGGAATGGTTTTGGTCTTCCACGACGTGTCGGAGCAGCGGCGGCTTGCCAAAGAGGTCAATTTCCGCGCGAGCCATGATGCACTTACGGGATTGGTCAATCGCTCAGAATTTGAAACTCGATTAAAGCACGCTCTGGTCACTGCGCGCGAGGAAGAAAACGGCCACGCCCTGCTCTTTATCGATCTCGATCAATTCAAATTGGTCAATGATGCTTGCGGACATTCAGTAGGCGACCAATTGCTACGCCAGGTGGCGGCCATCTTCCAGAACGTCGTGCGGTCTCGCGATACGCTTGCCCGACTCGGAGGCGATGAATTTGGCGTGATTTTGGAGCATTGTACGGTGATTCAGGCGCGCCGGGTCGCAGCCCAGCTGTGCGAAAGCATGGAGATCTTCCGCTTTACCCACGATGATCAGCGCTTTCGCATTGGCGCAAGCATTGGTCTTGTCCCCCTGGACAGCCGATGGTTTGATATCGGTTCGCTGATGCAGGCCGCCGATGCGTCTTGCTACGCCGCCAAAGAGGCGGGCCGCAATCGCGTTCATGAATGGGTAGAGACCGATGAGCGCATGAAGGAGCGGCAATGGGAGATGCAATGGGTCAACCGACTGGAAGAGGCGCTCGATGAGAATCGGTTCCAGCTGTATGCTCAGCGAATTGCGCCGTGCGCTGCCAAGATGCCGGGCCTATCGATCGAGATTTTGTTACGGTTAGCGCGTCCGGATGGCAGTGTAATCGCGCCGTCGGCCTTTCTTCCGGCCGCCGAACGGTTTCACATGGCTTCCCGCATTGACCGCTGGGTCGTTCGTGAGGTCGTGCAATGGATGCGGAGTCACCCGCTCGATGGGGTCGACTCCATCGCCGTCAATCTGTCGGGGCAATCGATTGGCGATCGCTCCTTTCATCGCTATGTCGCCGAGCTGGTGTCATCCGTCTCGTTTGATCTGCGCAAGCTGTGTTTCGAGATCACTGAAACGGCGGCGATCACCAACATGGGTGATGCGGCCGAGTTCATTGACTCCATGCGTTCCTTTGGCATTCGAATAGCGCTTGATGATTTTGGCGCCGGGGCATCCTCTTTCGGCTACTTAAAAAATCTGCGTGTCGATATATTAAAAATCGACGGACAGTTTGTGCGGGACCTGTTGCATGATCGATTAGACTACACCGCTGTGTGTTGTTTTCGCGACGTCGCAGCCGTGACTGGTTTAAAGACTGTTGCAGAATTCGTCGAAAGCGAGGATGTTCTCACTGAGTTGCGTCGGATTGGCATCGACTTTGCGCAAGGTTTTTTGATCCATCGCCCTGAGCCGCTCGAGAATTTGTTTGCCGCCCGCACGGTGGTGGAAATCAATCCCAGCTCCAGCCAGTCCCGACTGGCGGTCCGTTAGGCGGCACGCACGAAGCCGGCAGTCGCTTACAACCGCGCAAGTCTAAAATGGTAAGGTCGCTGGCGGCAAGTTTCACTCCTTTATCGATGGGCAGATCATGCATTCCCTCGACGAACACGAAAAGGCAGCTATTCACGGGATATCGAGACAGTATCTGCCGCCCTCGATAGTCGTTTCCCGAGCTTCTCATGCAGCCGTTTTTATGGCCAACAAGGCAATTGTCGGAAACTTACCTTTCCGAGAGGATGAGCGCGAATAGCTTCGCGGCCAATTCGTCGCCGTCTACGACCGCCGCGAGATCCCACCCCTTTCTTGCGGTAAAATCAAGACCTCGATCTCCGCTTGCGTTCGGCCATGTGGGGCTCCCCTGGCGATGATCGAATCGGATGGAATTGGCACCGCAAATGCGATGCATGAGCCGTCGGGTCCCGTCCGAAGCACAGTGGCGCGTATGCCATGCAACGCGAGCAATCGGCCGACGATAACTAGTCCGAGCCCGCGACGACCGCCGCCGGCCCATCGGGTCACGCGCCAATCTGACGACGGCATCGCCAGTCGTTGCTCGGCATCGGAATCCAGGCCGCCGCCCTCGTCGCTGATGCTCACGTTGACGGCTCCGCCGGTCTGTTCGATTCGAAGTCTCACGCAGCCACCCGACGGTGTTGCTTTGATTGCATTCGTGAGCAGATTCTGCAGGACCCGCTGAATGAGTGCGAGGTCCGCCACGACCCGTGTGTCGTGTGGCGTGATGTCGATGGACACCGATACGCCCTCGCGTTCGGCGAGCACCGCCAAGCCCTGTGCCACGTCGTGCCCGAGTTCACCGAGAGACACTTCCTCGAGAATGAGGGGTTGGTCCGGCACTTCGAGCTCAGCCAAGGTTCCCAGATCTTGCACCAGACCTTGGAGCACCTCCGCCTGGCGATAGGCGCGAGCCAGCAGCTCACGACGCTCGGTCGGCGACAGCGATGCGTCGCGCATCAGTGCGCTCTCGATGTATCCGAGGGTTACGCCGAGCGGGGTTCGAAGATCATGCGACACCTGCGCAACCAGTGCTCGCCGGTCGTGATCGGCGCTCGCGATCTGATCCAGCTGCACGCGGACCCGATCTTCGAGACTCGTGAGCGCAGCCTGGAGTCGATCAATTTCGTTGACTTTCGCGCCGGTCGAAACCGAAGGTGAATCAGATCGCTCGAAGCTCTGATCCATACGCGCCGCGAGCCGCCGCAGGGGGCCTGTGAGCCAACGAACCATTAGAAACGCGACAGCAATGATAAACAATGTCGCCGCCACCGCACCTCCCGCAGCGGTGATTTGTACATAGCTCTCCCGCGCCACGGTCGCCGATGATTGCCGGGCCCGGCCGTCCAGGATGACATACAGATAGCCATTGGGTGCGCCGGGCGGACCAATAGGAGCGGCCGAGAATATACGCTGCCCGAGCGCGGAGCGCGGATCATCGCCGAGTAAAGGTGCTTTGAAGTGACCGGACAAGAATTTCTGTAGCGGGCCCAACGAAATGATTTCTCGGCGCCACTCCTTTCCCGGTACGCCGGAGGCGAGAAGCTTGCCGTCAGGTCCCAGAACATACACTTCGACGGCCGGGTTCGCGCTCATGACGACGCGCGCGAGATCCTTAAACACGGGCTCATCGAACACGCCATTGCGAAACGGCGGCTTCGCGTCGACCATATACATCGCCAGGGAAGCATTCAACCGCTGCGTCGTCTCGAGGTAATACCGGCCGCTTGAATAGATCTCCAGCAGTGAAATCGCAACACCCAAAACCAGCATCAAGGCCACAATCGCCAGCATCAATCGGCGGGTCAGCGTCACGGCGGGGCCTCAGCCAGGAGCGGGTGTGCCACGAATCGATACCCGCTGCCCCAAACAGTTGAGATATAAGGAGCCCGCGTTCGTTTGGGGTCAAGTTTGGTTCGAAGTCGGTTGATATGGGCATTGACCGTATGGTCGTATCCTTCAAAGCGCGCGCCCCACACCGCAGCCAGCAGTTGTTCGCGGCTGTACACTCGGTGAACATGCTGAGCGAGAAACCAAAGCAGATCGAACTCACGCGGCGATAGATCGATGGGCTGAGTGCCGCGGGTCACGCTACGCATTGCAGGATTTAGGTCGAGGTCGCGGACAATGAGTCGCTCGTTGGACTGTGTCTCCCGATCGCCTCGCGTGGACCGGCGAACCAGTGCGGTGATCCGCGCCATCAGCTCTCGCACGCTGAATGGCTTGCACAAGTAATCGTCCGCACCCTCATCGAAGCCACGCAGCCGCGCGGCTTCCTCCGTTCGCGCCGTCAAGAGAATAATCAGGGGCTGCGCGGTCCGACGACGAAGATCCCGGCATAGATCCAAGCCATCACCGTCAGGCAAATTCAGATCGAGGATGGCGAGTTCAATGGGTTCGATTGCTAACCGCACTCGCGCCTCGTTGCATGTTCGTGCGATAAACACGCGCTCTGCCAGCGGAGCAATATGCTGCCGTAGCAACTCGCCGATGTCGGTTTCGTCCTCGACGACTAAAACGCCTTTGAGCAGCGTTCGTTGCGTGGGCAGCGCGTTGATCCTTGTTGGCGTCATGCTAATAGCCTCGGAAGCAATCGGTCTCGTTAGACATTAGACCGCTTCCGAGGCCGACATATTACGGCTCCGTTGCCGAGGCGTCAGTAGCCGATCGATCTGACCGCAAGTCCCACAGCGCTGGCAGGCAACCCGGTCGCCGGCCCCTGCAAAGTGAGGGAACCGCCCACATTGATCCTAAAGCGGACAATGCTCCCGATCCCTGGTGTCAACACATAGAGTTCGCCGGCGTTGATCGCGGCGTCCGTGGGTCCGCTACCTGCTCCTGTAACTCCGGTGATCCCCGTCGCCGTGACGGGCTGCAGGTTCCCGTCTCGAGAAACATGGAACCCCGTGACCGTTCCGCTGCCGGTATTGGTCGTGTACGCGATCCTACCATTTTGCGTCACCACAACCCAGCAGGCGGCAGTTTGATGCGTCGGGATGGATGCGCTCTCAGGCTCTAAAGTTTGCCCTTCGGTCTCGTACGCGGAGAGCGCACTCGCTCCGGCAGAGCCGCCGAACGCCTCGGACACGAGAAGAGTGTCGTGCCGGTTGAAGCTAAATCCAAAAGGCGTCTTACCGATCGATGGATTGATGTGTGGGGCGGAGGCGACACCGTCGTCGTCGACCGCGTAGATCGCCATTGCATTGGCTGCTTTTTCCGTCACGATGAGCGTGTCTCCGCTCCTGTTGAAGCCCACCTGCGCGGGCCCTACTGCTACGCCTCCGAGTCCTCTCGTCGAGGCCGGAATGGGACGTAACTCACCCTCGTCGCTCAATCGGAAGCCGGAAATATTGCCGCTACCGCCCGCGTTTAAGACGTACACGAGGTCATCGTGCTGGGTCACGCTGATCGGCTCCGTTCCTCCCGAGGGCGTATGACCGACCAGGGAAAGGTGGCCGTGTGCCCCAATCCGAAACGTCGAGATGTCGTTGCTGCCCGCATTGACGGCTAAAAGCCAACGGCCGTGCCCTGCTAGAATCAGTGCGCTCTGCGAGCCCAACCCGGAGTCTGTCCCGAGGCCGCGGGTTGGAGTCGTCTCCAGCAGCTGAAGGGGTTGGTTTGGGGAGTCTGTATACACGGCAATTTCATTTCCCGCCGCCGCATTAGTCATGCTGTATACGGCGTTGTCGGCGAGCGCGGGCACCGACAGTCCCATAAAAGCCACTGGAAAACCAAAGACTAATGAAGAGATTCTCCATCGATCGCGCTGTTGTAGGCCGGTCTTTGAATTCGAAATCATAGTGAGTTCCTATTTTTTGAGAATGGGTGGAGGAGACGCCCTGTCACGATCGGCCAAAAACGTCACGGAAACTTCACGGCCGATCGAGCGAGGCTTCAGCCCAATTTGAAAATCTTTATGCGTCCCCCCATTCAGGCTCGCCGAAGCGGCCGATGGGAATCTTACTCAACATATAGTCGACATGTGGCTGACTCATCTGTGACAGTAGGGGCTCTTAAATACAGCCGGCGCGAGAGAGTTCACGCGGATGCCGCTTGCTGCGAGCTCCTTGCCGAGGGACTTGGTGAGCGCAATGATCGCGGCCTTGGCAGCGATCCTCGGCATCCGCTATTTTCCTTGGTCGCAGCCGCTCGACTCGTTTCCGAGCACGGCGAACGACTGGTAGCGGGGGACATCGTGATGGCGGGTGGCGCCACCGCCGCGGAATCCTTGTCTGCCGGAAATCATGTGAAGCTTAGCGTCGAAAGACTCGGGACGGTAGCCATCTCCATGAACGAGTAATTGACGGCCGAGTGAACTCAACTGGGTCGTGGCGATCAGCGCCGTAGGGCACCCAACCGCATTTCTGAAGGAGGGGAGGAGGGTCAAATCAGAATCAGCTCGACCCCATCGAGAGTGAGTCGATCATCACGTCGATCATAAAGTCCTGTAGTGTCGATGGTTGTTGAGATCCGCGTAATTCTGGCTGTGCGGCGCGTTTGGACACAAGATTTGCGTCCGAATCTTCGATCTCTTGTCACGCAAAACAATCTTCATGCAAATGCATGACGTACCATCGTCCCGGGACCGCTTGAGCGAGGCGATGGAATCGCGGTCGACTCTTTGTGCACATCCAAACTGACAAACTCGGTGCTATGCTTTTCCATGGTTTGCCTCCAGTGAATTTTGCAGAAAACGCCGCCACGCGTCCTGTATGTGGCTCGGCACACTTCGGTGCGCAACCCACGATAGTGGAGGCAGAGCTCTTGATCCTAACTATTGCGATCCGCCTCGCGCTGGGGGGGCATGATGTCTAAGCTCTCTCGGCTTGAGCCCTAGTTTGTTTTGGTTCTCGCGTACCGATGATCAAGAGCCATAGGCAAGTGCCTATTTCGCCGAGGGATGCTGGCAATGTAGCGAAATCTGCGATAGCGCTCTTCGAATAGCCAGAAAAAATGACGCTTCCGAAGACGTCAATCAGGTAACCAAAGCACCCAACCATCAGAAGGATGCCTAGAATTCTTGGGAGAAATCCGGACTTGAACACGAGGTACCCGAACGGAAGCAGCCATAGGCCCCAAAAGATACTCGCCACCAGAAGTCCGTTGCGGTATCGATCAAGCGCCAGCATGACCTGGTCGTGCATTAGCGCCGGTGCCATGGCCCGCGAATAGTCGGACCCACTCAATAGCGACACGATGTCGAGCTTGTTCCCAACGCTCAACAGAGAGATCGGAACGCTGATCACTGCAAACATGACCATGAGCACTGCGACGTTTGTATTGACCGAGCTAAGCAGCCGATACAAGGCGAGAGGCAACAAAAGAAAGACGGTGTAGCAGACCAAGCCAGTTACGATGCCGATCCGAAACAGCAGTTCGGAAGCGATGATATTATTTACGGCAGTCGACGCATCCCCCTGCATATCGATGTGCGATGGGACGTAGGCAAGACTCACGATGCCCGTTATCACAACGATCAGGTATAGCACACCCGCAATTCGCGCAGTCTGCTTCCTATTTGATGCGGAGTTTACTTCGGAAGCGTATATCGCGCTGTTTTTCATCCATTTTCTCCAACGTTTTTAGACGGCGCGCGCCAGATCGACCCGACTTCTTTTGGCGGCGTCGAGGACGGTGTTCTTGCTGATGCCGAGCCGATAACCGATTTCGCCATATGACTTCCCGGCCTCCACCAGTTGCATGTGCGCAAGTTACGCCGGACTCTGTTGTTCTACAACCAGGGAAGATTCTTCCCTTGGCAGACCTGCAGTCGGGTATAACCAGATTTATACTAAGCCCGTGAAGACCGCCATTTCCATTCCCGATGTCATTTATCAAGACGCTGAGCGCATGGCCAAACGCAGAGGCATGTCACGCAGTGAACTGTACGCAAATGCTGTAGCAGAATATGTCAGTGCAGAGCGCTACATGGGCGTTGGAGAGCGTTTGGACGCGGTGTACGGGGGGAGTAAGCCGCCGGACTCTCGGTTGGATCCCGCATTCGCCCAAATCCAGTCGGCATCCTTGGACAAGGATGAGTGGTAGTGCGCCGCGGTGAAGTATGGTGGGCATCACTGGGCAATTCGAGCGGCTCGGGTCCCGGATTTCGCCAACCGATTGTCATTGTGCAGGCGGACGAGTTCAACGAGAGCGCCATTCGCACTTTGCTGTGTGTAGCCGTGACCTCCAACACGCAACTTGCTGAGGCGCCTGGCAATGTGCGATTGCCCCGCCGCGCAAGCGGCCTCAGCAAGGATTCAGTCGCGAATGTGTCTCAGGTGATCACTACGAACAGGCAATTTCTCACCGAGCGGATTGGCCGGTTGGCGCCGGTAACCTTGCGTGACATTGATGCCGGTCTGAAACTGGTTCTTGCGCTGTGAAGAAAGGCGATGTTCAGGGCCGGCGCACGACCTGTGTCGCCTATAGGAATCGCGCGAACCGGCGTGAGGATTACTGTAAAAAGCACCTATTTGATAAATGGGAATTGGCAATCCAAAATGCCATTAATGAATTCCACGGTTACTCTTGATAAGGCCGGCCGGGTCGTCATTCCCAAAACACTGCGCGACGAGCTGCGGCTGGCACCCGGGGATTCTCTTACCTTGGAGTCCGACGGCGAGCATGTCACGCTTCGTCCGGTTCGTTCTGCATCTGCCTTGCGCAAGGAGCACGGTATCTGGGTGTTTCGTGGTGGGCATAAGTTGATCGCGGCAGAGACCGATCGGGTACTGGACACAGTGCGGCAACAGCGCGATCGAGAGCAACGCGACCCGAAGACATGAAGGCTTTTCTAGATACTTCGGTGCTCGTTGCGTCTTTCTGTGGCGAACACCAGCATCACGAACCCAGCTTCAATCTCTTCCTGCAGCAAAAAAAATCGACCGGATGCACGGCGGCCCATTGCCTCGTGGAGGTCTATTCCGTGGTAACTGGGATGCCGGGCAAGGACCGGGCAAGCCCGGACGAGGCGTTGCTTTTTCTGCGTGACGTGCGTGAGCGCCTAAGTTCGATCGCGCTCAACGAAGCCGAGTATTTCAAGGTTCTGGAACGCTCCGGCACGGCCGGCGTCGTAGGTGGCACCGCCTACGACGCCATAATCGCGTCCTGTGCTGTCAAGGCGAATGCGCAGACCATCTACACCTGGAACATCACGCACTTCAATCTCCTTGGAGGCGAGGTCGCCGCACGCGTTACGCAGCCGCCATCAAACCTTTGAGCTTGCTGATGGCGTTCGACTCAACCTGGCGCACGCGCTCGGCGGAAATTCCAAATTCATCCGCCAATTCGTGCAGGGTCGCTTTATCGTCGGTCATCCAGCGCCGCTTCAGAATACTGCGGCTGCGCTCATCGAGTTTTTCCATGGCCATGCTGAGGCGCTCGGTGGAATCCTCCTCCCACTCCTCATTCTCGACCTCAATGGCGGGATCGGCATTGCTCGCTGGCAGGTACATGGCCGGCGAATAGGCCTCTTCCTCATCGCTCTCGGGCGTAGGATCGAAGGACATATCGCGCGCCGACAGACGCTGTTCCATTTCGCGTACATCAGCCACGTCGACACCTAAGTCACGAGCCACCGCAGCGGTCTCAGCCTCGGACAGCCACGCCAGGTTCTTCTTCATCTTGCGCAGATTAAAGAATAGCTTGCGTTGCGATTTAGTGGTGGCCACCTTGACCAGGCGCCAATTACGCAGCACGTACTCATGAATTTCGGCGCGAATCCAATGCACGGCGAAAGACACCAGGCGCACACCCACCGTCGGGTCGAAGCGCTTGACCGCTTTCATCAGGCCGACATTGCCTTCTTGCACCAGATCGCCCATCGGCAGACCATAACCCAAGTATCCGCGCGCGATGTGCACGACGAATCGAAGGTGCGAGAGCACCAGTTGGCGAGCGGCCTCCAAATCGGCTTCGGAGCGGAAACGAACCGCGAGGGCGACTTCGTCTTCCTTCGAGAGAACCGGAATCTGGGATACGCGGTCTATATAAGAGTCGAGGCTCCCCACGGGGCCCGCGAACACTAAACCGCCCTTTTGTTTAGCGACTAAAGCAGTACTCATCAGCTCAAACCTCCCAATCAACGCGGGTGCCATAGTAGCACTCCTAGGGTATGACTGCTTATGTTACCGATAGTTCACATATATTTTAAGTCATTGATATTTATAAACTTACGTCGGCTCGATTCCGCGGATGTGCCGCGTTGCAGCAAGCCATGAGCCGAGCCAAGCGAGACCGACCGCCAGCCCCACAACTTGCGCCGCCGCCAACCATTTAAGACCCTGCAAATGGAATTGGCTGCCGTATAGCGCGGCCAGCGAATCCACGGGTTTGGCGAGGACCGCCGCTGCCACCGCAACCAGAATTAGGGCGATCAATCCGCCGCCAAGCCCGTACCAGACACCGCTGTACAGGAAGGGACGGCGCGCGAATCCGTCGCTGGCACCCACCAATTTCATGACCTCGATTTCGGCGCGGCGGTTCAAGATATCGAGACGGATGGTGTTTCCCACGATGAGCACGACGCCCGCGCCCAACAGGCCGGCGGTGAGTGCGACCACGCGCCGCAATATATCCAGCATGGCCTGCAGGCGTTTAACCCACTCGGTATCCAGCTGCACGGTTTGCACGTCGGTCATTGTGGCTATGGACTCTTTAAGGTTAGCTGTGCCCCGCGGCGTACTCGCATCCAGGGACGGAGTGACGATGAGGGTGTCGGGCAGAGGATTGTCACTCAGCGCATCGAGCGCCTTGCCGAACCCTGAATTGTCTCGGAACTCCAGCATGGCTTGGTCAGCCGTGATGACTCGAACTGCCGCCACATCGCCACGCAGACGCAGCTGCTTGGCAAGCGCGCCGGTCCGCGCTGCGCCGGCCTTCTTGTCCATGTAAACCGATAGATCGAAGGCGTCGTTCCAATTGCCGGTGGCGGTGCGGATATTGGTCAGGAATAAATTCAAGAACAGTGGCAAGGCGAGGGCGATGGCGATGACGCCCATGGTCATCAGCGAGCCGAAGGGGTGCTTGACGATATGGCCGAAGGAGCCAACCAAGGTTTGAGCATGCCGCGCAAAATACGTTTGGATGTTCATGCCGATGCTTTGCTGCTGATCACGGCCGAATCCGGCGGCAGGCCTGGATCCGTCACGCGCCCGTCCCCCAGGACAATACGCCGCGCACCGAATGGCTCGATGAGGTGCACATCGTGTGTGGCGATCACCACCGTCACCCCCACTTCATTGAAACGTTTGAACAGCTTCATGATTTCGAGCGCGAGTTCGGGGTCGAGATTGCCGGTGGGTTCATCCGCGATGAGCAGTGTGGGCTTAGCGACCACCGCGCGCGCAATACCCACGCGTTGCTGCTCGCCCGTGGACAGTTCCAATGGGCGGCTTTTTTCCTTGCCCAGCAGCCCCACCTGATCGAGCGCGGCACGTACGCGCTTATCGATCTCGCGCTTCGGGATGCCGGCAATGATCAGCGGCAGTGCCACGTTGTCCGCCACGGGCCGATCATGAAGCAGCTTGTGATCCTGAAACACTACGCCGATGTCGCGCCGAAAATGAGGGATGCCGCGCGGCTTAATGCCTGCGGTATTCTGCTTGTTGATGAACACCTGCCCGCGCGTCGGGCGTTCGATGAGCGCAATCAATTTTAAGATGCTGCTCTTGCCCGCGCCGGAATGGCCGGTCAAAAAAGCCAGCTCGCCCTCAGCGATATTGAAAGACACGCCGGCCAAAGCCTCGCGGCCATTGGCGTAGCGTTTGTACACCTGATCGAAGCGAATCATGCTGCGGCGCTGTCAGGACTGGTCTTGAGCAGGGCCGACACGAAGTCGGTGGCGTTGAACACTCCGAAATCTTCGCTCTGTTCGCCGACGCCGATGAAGCGGATGGGAATTTTTAATTTCTGTGCGATGGCGAGCACCACGCCGCCTTTCGCGGTGCCGTCGAGCTTGGTGACCACCAACCCGGTGACTCCCAAACCCTTGTTGAATTCCTCCGCTTGGGCGACGGCATTCTGGCCAATGGTGCCGTCCAGCACCAATAAGACTTCATGCGGCGCGCTGGGATCCAAACGGGCGAGTACACGCTTGACCTTCTTCAGCTCGTCCATCAAATGAGTCTGGGTGTGAAGCCGTCCTGCGGTATCGGCAATCAACACATCAATATTGCGCGCGCGCGCGGCCTGCAGCGCGTCGAAGATGACGGCCGCCGGTTCGGCACCGGACTGCTGGGCGACGATGGGTACTTTGTTGCGCTCCGCCCAAACTTCCAGTTGCTCGCGCGCCGCAGCGCGGAAGGTATCGCCGGCGGCCAACATGACGCTGCGGCCCTCTGCCATGAGGCGGTGCGCCAATTTGCCGATGGTGGTGGTCTTGCCGGCGCCATTGATGCCCACCACCAAAACGACGTAGGGCTTGATGGCCGGGTCAATGCGCAGAGGAATTTCCACCGGCTTTAAGATATCGAGCATGGCGTCGTGCAGGGCCTTGAGCAACGCATCCACATCGTCCAATTCCTTGCGGGCGACGCGGCGGCGCAGTTCCTCGAGGATGCGGCGGGTGGCCTCGGAGCCCACATCCGCGGTGATCAGGCGGGTTTCGAGTTCGTCGAGGATATCCGCGTCGATTTTGCGCCCGGGCAGCAGCTCCGTGAGGTCGGCTGTGAGCCAGGCGGGACCTTGGTTCAATTTGGCGCGCAGGCGTTTAAAAAACCCGCGTACACCGGGCTTGTCGGCTTCGTTCGTCATTGGGGAGGTATGATACCGGGAGTGACCAATCTCAAGACGGAATCAAACGCCCCGGCAGGCCGCAATTCGGTGCGCATCATTGCTGGCGCCTGGCGCGGCCGGCGCATCAATTTCCCGGACATTCCGGGCCTTAGGCCCACGCCCGATCGGGTGCGCGAGACCTTGTTCAACTGGCTGCAGCAGGATGTTGCGGGCGCCCGCTGCCTGGACTTGTTCGCAGGTTCCGGCGCACTTGGGATTGAGGCCCTGTCCCGAGGGGCTAAGGAGCTGGTATTCGTCGAGCAGGCGGTTGCCGCCGCACGCGGCCTGCAGGAGCAACTGGCCCGTTTGGGCGGGACGGGGCGGGCCCAGGTCGTGGAGATGGGCGCGACGCGATTTCTGCGCACGCCTGCGCAGCCCTTCGACATAGTGTTCTTGGACCCGCCATTTGGGCGTGAGGCCCTGGCCAAATATGTTCCAATGCTGGATACGGACAACTGGCTTAAAGAAGGGGGCCTGGTGTATCTGGAAAACGAAAAGACGGCCGGCGTGCCGGCACTGCCCCCCCACTGGGAAATGCTCAAATCGAAAGCGGCAGGCGAGGTGGGGTATCATCTCGCGCGCGTCGGGTCGCGCGAGCAATAAATGCACAAAAGAACAGCTGTCTATCCTGGCACCTTTGATCCCATCACCAACGGTCACCATGACCTGGTACGGCGGGCGGCCAGTATTTTTGATCGCCTGGTAGTTGCCATTGCCGCGAATCCCAACAAGGCGCCGATGTTCACCCTCGAGCAGCGCGTGGATATGGCCCGCCGGGTGCTCGCCGACGTGCAGAATGTCGAGGTCAAAGGCTATGCCGGTTTGACCGTGGACTTCGCGCGTCAAAACGGCTTGGCGGTTATCGTGCGCGGACTGCGCGCGGTGTCGGACTTCGAATTCGAATTCCAGCTGGCCAATATGAGCCGGCATCTCACGCCGGAAATCGAGTCCGTGTTCATGACGCCGCAAGAACAGTACACCTTTATATCTTCGACCCTGGTGCGCGAAATCGCCGTGCTGGGCGGCAATGTGTCGGAGTTCGTGCATCCGATCGTCGAGATCGAACTGAAACGGCATCGCCAGCTTTGATCAGCTCATTCGCAGCGGGCGGCTCGCGCCGGTTCCCTGAAGCCGTATGGTTGATGGCGGTGATCGCCTGCGCGCCGCTGGCGTTCGCCGACGAAGTCGCGCCGGCGCCAACCGCGAAACCGGCGGCGCACGCGATTGCGCCAGGCGCCGCGCGCAGCGCGGCTCCGCACAAGGGGGCCATTGCCAGTGCCTATCCGTTGGCGAGTGAGGCCGGCCAGCAAATTCTGGCGGCAGGCGGCAATGCCTTCGATGCAGCGGTCGCGGTATCGGCGGCCCTCGCGGTGGTCGAGCCCAGCAGTTCGGGGCTGGGCGGCGGCGGCTTCTATTTATTGCATCGGCAATCCGACGGCTACGAAACCATGATCGATGCGCGAGAAAAGGCGCCGGGCGCCGCATCGCGCGACATGTACTTGGATAAGGCCGGCAATGCCATCGAAAACGCGTCGGTTAGCGGAACCCTGGCGTCCGGTATTCCGGGCGAGCCCGCGGCCTTCGAGTACCTTGCGCGCAAGTACGGCAAGCTGTCGTTAAAGCAATCACTGCAGCCGGCGATTCGCCTGGCACGCGCCGGCTTTCCTTTATACGCGCGCCTGCAAGGCGGCATTCGGCGCAAGCAATCGATATTGAAGCGATCGCCCGATGCGGCGAAGGCGTTCTTGACTGCGGATGGTGGAGTGCCGGAGCTTGGCGCCATCATCAAGCAGCCTGATCTCGCGAATACCCTGGAAGCCATCGCCGAGCAAGGGGCAAAGGGATTCTACGCAGGCCGGGTGGCTGCAGATTTGGTGGCCGGCGTGCGTGCGGACGGCGGGATTTGGACGTTGCAGGATCTTGCGGCGTACCGGGTGGTAGAGCGCAAGCCGCTGATCGGTGACTATCACGGCGCGCGTATTGTGTCGGCATCGCCGCCCTCATCGGGCGGCATCGCGGTCATCGATGCGCTGAATATATTGTCCGGATTCGATTTGCAGCAGGTCGACTCCGCCACGCGCAAACACTTGATAATCGAGGCCATGCGGCGCGCCTACCGCGACCGGGCAATATATTTGGGCGACCCCGACTTCGTAAAAATGCCGCTGGCGCAGCTCTCCAGCCCGGATTATGCGGCGGGACAACGCAGCAGCATCCGCACCGACAAGGCCATGCCTTCCAACATGCTGCCCGGCATCGAATCGGAACCCGTCGGCATGCAGACCACGCATTTCTCGGTACTGGATGCCGCAGGCAACCGGGTGGCAGGCACGATTTCGGTCAACCTGTTCTTTGGCACGGGCTATATGCCGCCGAACACCGGCGTGCTGCTCAACAACACCATGGATGATTTCTCCACCAAGCCCGGCAGACCCAATGAATTTGGCTTGGTGGGTGCCACCGCCAATTCCATTGCGCCGAATAAGCGCAGCCTGTCCAGCATGTCGCCGACTTTTGTCGAAACACCCAAGGGCTTGATGATCGTGGGCTCGCCCGGCGGCAGTTTCATTATCAGCATGGTGCTGTTAGGCACGCTCAATTATCTGGATGGGATGAATGCGGCGGATATAGTGAAGTACCCGCACTATCACCATCAATACCTGCCCGATGAAGTGGAGTATGAGGCGGGCGCGTTCTCCGACACTGAAATCAAAGAGCTGCAGGGTAAGGGGCACACGCTCAAGATGCCCGGCTGGCAATGGGGCAATATGCAGGTTATCACCTGGGATTTCGCCAGCGGAAAAGTGCAGGCGGCTTCAGATCCGCGCGGCGAGGGTGCGGGCCTCGTCTACTAGCGTTGGCAGGTCGGACACCAGTAAGTGGAACGCTGCCCCTGCACGAATTGCTTGACCGGGGATTTGCAGACGCGGCAAGCCGCTCCCTTGCGCTCATAGACGAATAATTTCTGGCGGAAATATCCGGGGGCACCGTCGGCATTGACGTAATCACGCAGCGTGGTGCCGCCAATTTTGATCGCTTCACCGAGCACGTCCTTGATGGCTTTGGCGAGAACCGTTGCCTCTTTTCGGGTAAGGCGACGCGCGGCTCGGCGCGGCGAAATACCTGCGCGGAACAATGCCTCGCTCGCGTATATATTGCCGACTCCGACCACCACCTGGGAATTCATGATGAATTGCTTGATGACGACACTGCGCTTGCGGGTGGCGCGATACAGGTATTCGCCATCAAATTCGGCGCTGAGCGGTTCCGGTGCCAGCTTGGCGAGCAGCGGGTGCAGTGCAGGATCGACCTCGGTCCAATGCAAGCTGCCGAAGCGCCTTGGGTCATGAAATCGCAGTAGCCAACCGCTGTCCACTCGAATGTCCCAGTGGTCGTGAGTCTTTGGCGGCGTATCGAGCTTGACCAGGCGCAGACTGCCCGACATACCGAGGTGCAGGATCACAGTACCTGTGTCGAAGCGGATCAGTATGTACTTGGCGCGCCGCTCCACGGCGCGCACGGTTTGGCCGCGCACGGCGGCTTCGAAATTTGGGGCGATGGGCCAGCGCAAGCGCCGCTCGCGCACGATGACATCAAGCACGCGTCTGCGCAGCAAGGCAGGCGCAATGCCGCGTTTCGTCGTTTCTACTTCAGGGAGCTCGGGCGTGTGAAGGCTCGGGCGCTTGAGGCTACTTGATCTTCGATTCTTTGTAGGGAACGTGCTTGCGCACTACCGGATCGAACTTCTTCGTTTCTAATTTGTCCGGATGCAGACGCTTGTTCTTGGTGGTCGTGTAGTAATGACCCGTGCCGGCCGAAGAAACCAGTTTGATTTTGTCGCGCATGAGTCGTTCCTTAGACCTTGACGCCCTTGGCGCGCAGATCGGCAACTACCACGTCCACGCCGCGCTTCTCTATGGTGCGCAAACCGCGGGTCGACACGCGCAAGCTGAGGAAGCGCTTCTCGACTTCCGACCAGAAGCGGTGAGTATGCAGATTCGGCAAAAAGCGGCGCCGCTTGCGATTGTTCGCGTGGGAAACCGTATTACCTGATTTCGGACCTTTGCCCGTGACTTGGCAGACTCTCGACATGTGGCAAACCCTTGAACTTGAAGAAGCGTGGAGAAGCCGGGCTTTATACCAGGGTCGTCAGGGCAGGGCAATATGAGCTGCGGGAGGTGGGGGGGAATAAGTAACTTATTCAATGGGTTACGGGGGCGGCTGTCTTTGCGACACCCAGCAATGCCGCCCGCCGGCCGGGAGCCTCCAGCAGCGCGGCTCGATATTCCCGCAGTGCCTCGGTGGGGTGATCTTGGGTCAGTAACAGGTCAGCCAGTTGCTCACGGGCCGGAACGATAGGGCCGGGGGTCACCGGCAACTTCTCCAGGGCTTCTTCTGCATCGGCCGCTTGTCGCAACAATCGCAGCGCCTCTTCCGGACGTGCCATTGCTGCCATCTGCCAAGCCTTGGCTTCCTTGCCGAGCACATCGACCTGCGTTGCCGAGTAGGCATTACCGGCGGCCTTCAGTTGTTGAAGGGAGGTCTCGATCCTCGCAATGTCGGCATCTGCGGCCTGCGGGTGACCCGTGCGCGAGTTGCCAATCGCCCGAGCCCAGAAGACCAGGGCAGCTACGTTCGGAGCGGACTGCGGCAACGGTTGCAATGCCGCGGCGTCGTTCCAGCGACGGCGCTCCATCGCGAGCCGCACGCGCATGGCGGTTGCGGCATAGCCCACTTTAAAATCGCCGCCCAGTAACGTGCCCATGGCCTGCATGTCCGCAACTACCCGCTCGGCGTCGGAATCGCGTCCTCGCTGCAGGTAGGCATAGACCAGATAGTCCATGGCATGCAGTTCTTCGCCCTGGTCGCCCTCGGCGTGCGCCGCGGCCCGCGCCGCGAGATTCGAGGTAATGGAATCGTCCCACAGACCCATTCGCGTAAAGATATGCGAGGGCATGTGCAGAGCGTGCGGCGCGGAAGGCGCGATTTTCGAGTAGGCACGGGCCGCGGCCAGGCCGCGCGGCGCCAGCTCGGTGCTGTCGTAGGTATGAATCAAGTAGTGGGCGACGCCGGGGTGATCAGGCTGCTCGCGATAAATCGGTTCTAGAATGGCCGCCGCGCGCTTCTGATTGGCATGGGTGCGATCCTCGAGCGGCGCAGTAGCAATGAGCGCCAGCGCATAGAACACTTGTGCTTCGGTATCCTTCGGATTGTCTCGCGCCACCTGCGCCATGGCGTCCGCGTAGTCTTCGGCCCGAAGCTGGGGCGGTACGCGCTTGGCATCTTTGTAGTAGAGAGCAGCGGCCGCGATGAACTGTCTTTCTCGCGGCGAGGTACCGCTCAGATGAGAGGCTTGTTCAATTTCGTTTTGTCCGCTTTGCAATTCCTCGGGGCTCGGCGGACCCCAAAGCTGATGATAGTAGGACATCGCTATGCCCCAGTGGGCCATGGCGCAGTTCGGATCGGCCGTGGCGACCTTACGGAAAGATTGTTCCGAGGCCGTGTAAGCAAACGAGTGCAGTAGTGCGACGGAGCGTTGGAATTCTTTGCGCACGCCGGGCGCGCACGTGGTGGGGAAGATGACGGTTCCCAGCTTTTCCGGCGGCGGATGCGAGTGCATCTCCTGCGATGCCACCGGCGACAAGTACGCGGCCACGCACACCGCCAGAATCAAGCCTGCCTGTTTCACGTCGTAGCTCTCCAAAGGATGCACTCAAGTCTGCACGCCGCCCCGGCGGTGGGCAAGCCGATGAAGGATAGCTCGGTCGCAAGCGCCATCGGCACTGAGCAGTCTGAGGTAGACGACGCTCGAGATTGCCGAAAATCGGAGGTATAGACCGGGCGGGTCAGCGACTGTCGTGGCACGGTGTCGCATAGCTGCTCAATGCCGCGAGCTTGTCGATGCCGGGCACGGCCGCGATCAATTGCGCCGCGCCGACCGGGCCTGACTTGTATCCGTTGGCACTGCGCGGATCAGCCTGGCCCGCGATGGTCCCGCCGGTGGTGAGGATGAGAACGCGCGGTTTGGTATCCGCCGCAGTCGCTGCGCCCACCAGAACGCACATTGCTGCGCAAGCCAATGTCATCCGCATGTCATCATCCTCTTTGGTTTCACGGGTAATAAGCTCCGATAGTTTAGGATAAACCACCATGTCGGGCGCGGTACTTGTTTCGAGAGTACTGCGGGCACTACGAGTTCGGCACTACGAGTTCGGCACTACGAAGCCCGCACTCTCGTTCCTATTGGGTATTGGGCAGGCGCTCGGCCACAAACCGCATCGGGCCTTCTAGTGCGACGGACCGGTCTTTCTGCATTGAGGCAGTGCCCGATTTGTGTCGGCTTCACCCAGCGAGAAACCAAATGTCCGCTTCATTGGTCTTGACCGACCTCTTTGGAGCAACCCGACTGTCTCAAAAGGGCACTTAGCGCTTGTTGACGAACTGGCGCTATCGGCCAGCGGCGGCCAGTGAGTCCCACTGATTGGTTGCAAAAAAGGCGCCGTTCCCCTCTTAAGGTAAGCTGTCCCGTCGATCAAGCGCGCTTGCCGCGCACAAGACGATGGTTCCGATGGAACCGTCCCGACTCACGATAGCTGCAAGGTCCCCAGTGATTTCTGAGAGCAACGATTTGCCAGAGCCCAGTTTGGTGCGTGGTATTACTCGCAATCATTTAATTGGGCTCCTGATCAACAACACTATAGGCGCGGGCATTCTCGGATTGCCGTCTAAAGTCTTTGCCCTGGTTGGGTCATACAGTCTCGTGACGTGGCTTCTGTGCGCCTGTCCAGTCGTTGCCATTGCCTTGTGTCTAGCTGAGGTAAGCACCCGATTTCGAGAATCTGGCGGCCCCTACCTCTACGCACGCGTTGCGTTTGGCCCAACGCTGGCGTTCGTCACGGGTTGGCTTCGATTGCTTACAACCACCCTGGCTTTCGCGACTGTGTGCAATCTGTTGATTGGCTACCTGGCCGAATTTGCCCCGGCCGTAGCGCGCGGAATGGGTCGGGTAATCACGATCACAGTCGTGACCGGTGCTCTCGCATGCGTGCTCGGTAGGGGATTGCGTGAAACAGTCTGGTTGAGCACCGCATTGAGCGCCGGAAAAGTCCTAATGCTGATCCTCTTTATCGTCGCTGGCGCATTCTTCTTTGACTCATCGAGGATACATTGGACACCGGCACCGCAGTCACACGACCTCGGTTCAGCCATTTTGCTGTCGATATTTGCATTTTTTGGCTTTGAGGCCGGATCTGTTGCCGGTGGCGAACTAAGCGATCCTAGGCGAGATATGCCCGTTGCCATCGCGGTGAGCGTCGGCGTGACTACGGGGCTGTATTTGCTGATACAGCTGGTCTGTATCGGCACGCTCGGCTCGCTGGCCACGTCGACGCGACCTGTAGCCAATGCGGCGGCGGCCATGTTGGGTGAATGGGGCGGCGTCGTAGTAGCAGTGGGCGCGGTGCCACTGTTACTTGGAGTGCTAATTACCATCCTGATCGCAAGCAGTCGCACGCTGTTTGCGATGGGGGAATGTGCCCAGATGCCATCTGCAGTATCGTTCGTGCATCCTCTGCGGCGAACACCTCTGGTGGCGATTTTAGTCATGTCCACGGCCGCCTGGGTCGCAACCATTGCGAGTTCGTTTACCACCGCAATTACCATAGCGGTGGGAACGCGAGTCTTGACCTACATCGTGATTTGCGCTTCGGTGCCAATCTTGCGGCGGCGCCGCGATGTTTCCGCTGCTTACTTCCAGCTGCCAGCTGGCGACTTTATCGCGGCGTTTGCAATCCTTAGCAGCATCGCACTTCTCGCAGCGACTCAACTGCGCGAGGGCGTCGCGATTCTTGCGCTGGTAGCGGTCGGCTTGGTGGCCCAGAAAGTTCTGCGCAGAGACATGTGAATCGTGCATTCGTCAATTGCGTTGCCTTTCCGGAACCGGTCGGTCACGACAGTGCGGTTTGAGCACTTAGCGTTCGTCGACGAACTGGCGCTATCGGCCAAAACCAGCCGTTCTTGACCGGACTCCCGCTCGGCGGATTGCGGGCATTGGCTGTGGAAAGAATGCTAGAGCAAGTGGAGAACGGCGACCGCCGCATGCGTTTGACGTCGGGCACTGTGAATAGCATGATCTTGATCAAAGCGTGCTAACCGATATCGAGTTTAGTAGCTGCGTTTTGGCTCTAGGGAGATGGCGGATGAAACGGGTTCTGCTGGTTGGCTTCGATCCGGCGACGGTGGATTATTCGGATCCGGCGCTGCCGCCGGGCATGACCGCGGAAAAGATCCACGCGGGTGTGAAGCTCGCGCTTGCAGATATGAGTGAACGTGGCTGGCTTGCCGAGAGCTGCTTCATCAAACCCGACGAAACCGCAATCCCAACCGTGGAGATTCGGCTGGCCGCTGAACGCTACGATTGTGTAGTGATCGGCGCAGGCCTCAGCTTGCCACCGAGGCGGCTAGCTCTGTTCGAAGCGCTGGTCAACGCCATCCACCGCACCGCGCCGCAAACGGCGATCGCCTTTAACTCCCGCCCCGAGGACAGTGGTGCGGCAGCGGCGCGCTGGATCTAACTAAGGCGCGTTGCGGTCAGAAGCGGAACTAGAGCCTCGCTTGAAAGCTTGCCAATAGGCGGTCTCTAGGATTGCTGGCGATATTCATATTCGTTGGATACGAGGCCGCGATGAAGTATCGCGCTTACGGTAGGCCTATGTTCGATGAAAGCACGCCTATCAATCACTCCAAGCAAGTGGGGCTTGACGCATACGGCAAAACCGAGGCTCCTGCACCTGCGGTACAAACATCTCAGGGGTTTAATAGTTCGGTGCCTCCACGTGCGCCGGACGCGACCTGCATACTACTGTTGAACGCCGCTCAAAAACGCCAGTATGGCTCGGCCATCGAGTATGGGCAGCAACTCATCGAGGGGAAAGCGGCTGAACCCTCCGACCTGTCGATTGTCGCGGAATATTACATGTCTGTCGGTGACTGTGCGGACGCGCGAGTGTGGGCCCAGAAAGGGGAGGATGCATTCCGAGCAGCCGGACTTCAGCCCGACGACGCATTGCGACGCGTGACTGCGTGCTGCGAGCCCGGTCATAAAAACACGCGAGAGCCTTTGGATCCCGCATTGAAGGCGCGCATGGTTCGACTCTAGAATAAAACTGACGCGGCCAAGGCAGACTCAGGCGGACCGTTTATCAGGCTCGGAGAGCTTTACTACGGTTTTGGTGAATATGAACTCGCTATCGTGTCCATACAACTCGGGTTGGCAAAAGGAAACATTGCGCACGTCGACGAGGCCTATGTGTATTTGGGTAGGGCGGAACGCGCCGTCGGTGATTTCGACGAGGCTCGGAACGCATTCAACATGTTGAAGGATGTTCCCGGCATCAGCCCGCGCGTGCTCCGACTGTGGACACTCTACGCAGAGACGAAGCTCTCAGCATCATCGCTTCAGCCAGTGTTGGAAAATGGGAGTTGCCCCTCAACGGCACGAGCCGATCATGACGGGCAGGCCAATACGAATTAGGTTCCGGTAAGGCGCCGTTCGCGACCAGATTCTCTTGCGACAGTCCTTGGCGTTTCCAGCAACTCGACAAAGCTCGCGGCGGACTCCATGCGCTTGCCCCGCGGCTTCCACAGAGTGTCGAAAGCGCTGCGAAAGAACGCCTGGTCGTCCGACACCACCACGCCAGCCCAGATCAGATGGGCAAGCTGCTCCTAGTCGGCTTGCTCGTTACCGTCGAGGGCATCCGGACGGCGGCTCAGGGCGCGTAGCACTCGTTGACGAATTGATACTGTCGGCTATCAGCAGTCTTCCGTACGCAGCCAACGAATTCCTCCAAAGCGGCCATCCCGCATCGCCGAATTCGCCACATTGCCGTCTTAAATCGGCGAAATAGGCATCTGCCTCTGGCTCCTCACCATAGGAGTCGGTGAGCCGAAGTTGAATGGCCGCAGGAAACCTGAGGAATCAGTCTAGAGAGCCTAGAATCGCTGAGCCGGACGCGTTCAACACGGCGTCGCGAGGACTACTGCCATGAGCCGTAGCTACGGGGACTTGAGACATCGGCGGAGGCGATTGGACAACGCCGCTGCGGTCATACGGTGTGCTTTGGCCACCGCAATGCCTGCCACACAATAAACAATGTAAGGCCAATTTCTAGCCCCACTACCATCTTAAAAAACAAATAAGGGCTGCTCCAAGTCAATACTTCTACCGCAGTGTAGGCGAGCCCGAACAACAGGTTCAGGCACCGGCTCCAGAACGTCGGAAGGACCACAGACAAGACGATCATCAACGCAGGTATCGCAAGCAAAATCGCTACACCGACAAGAACAATTTCCGTTGCCTGCCCGAGCGGGCCCATGCGTCCCGTCGACATATCGGTAATTGTCCCTGGCGTATACATACTAAAATAGTCGTTATAGATATATAGGAACATCAGGGACGCCCAAGTCAACGCTAGTTTGATTTTGGTCGGCGCCTGGTACTCCTCCAGCACTTTCCCAGTTTTATTATTCATAATGACTCGTACCTATATGTATCGGATCCCAGGACGCGAACTCTTTGGAGGTTTACAATATGACCGTCTGCTACCGCTTGATTGTATAACAACGTCTGGGTATGTTTTTAGGACCGCTTCGGGCATCGGTCTTCCGGGTGAGCTTGGCGTTTTCAGCCGGGCGCACCAGAGTGCCATCGACTCTATCTCTGTTCCCGACACTTCAGCGGCAAATTAATCGTCTTGGCTCCGAGTGCGTGGGGCTCACTGCAGCGCTATGTTGCCGCGTCAGCGCGCGTCCCGTAAAGTCGTTAGGCTTTGACCCGCTGACTGCATCGCGTCTAACAATTAGAGAACACAACGTGGCACGAATCGCATTCATGACATTTGGCGTTTTGTACGAACCTCGGACGCATTCGCGTTCGAAAGGCTTTATCGACTGGATCCCTGCTACCTACGAAGTAGCGGAGCGGAGCGAGGGTTTCATCGACCGCTCCCATCTCGATCCAGATACAGGCTGGCACAGTTGGGGCGAGCTTGTCTGCCCGCGTTTCCTTCCTGATGAGCTACACCCGAATGTCGCGCGTACGCTGACGCTCTGGCGAAGCCTGGAGTCGGTGTTTGCTTTCTCTTACGCGGACCTCCATGGCGAAGCGCTGACTCTGCGCGCCCAGTGGTTCCGGAAACCGGAATTCCCGAGTTATGTCATCTGGTGGGTCGCGGACGATCAAGTGCCGACCTTCATCGAATCGACGGCGAGGCTGGAGCGACTACACGCCAATGGTCCTGACCCGGACGCTTTCAATTTCAGGCGCTCCTTCGATTCGGACGGGAATCCCACGGTCTTGGACCGCGTACTTGCTAGGGAGATCGTTGCCCGAAATGCCAAAGCCAAGTAGGGGGTCGGCCTGCTGATCGAAGGCGCGTTGGGCATCACGCCCCGGCCGATCGTTGCCTGGTGTCAGATCAGTCCGCGCTCCGCCAGCGACACGCACGCGCCGTCGCCCACGATGATGTGATCCAGTAGGCGTATATCGACCAACCCTAGCGCCTCCTTGACGCGCAGGGTGATCAGCTCATCTGCCTGACTGGGCTCGGCGATTCCCGATGGATGTTAGGTTGCATTCGCGTGTGTCAACACGATTGCCTCTTCGGCTGCGCTGCCTAGACTGAGCAGTGCCCGAGCAGCCCGGGCCTCTTTTAGAGGCGAGTAGCCCGTCGCGCCCGAATTTCTTCTGCGTCCGCAAGGGGATCACGGTGATGGCAGCACGCAGATCGTTCCAGACAGCAACTCTCTCGCGGCTGCGTGAGATGGCGGCCAGCGACGCCTTGGCGCTGGTCGCCATTCACGTCAAGCTCGATCCGACGTTTGCCCCCTTGAAGGACGATCAGACCCGGCGATGGCATGCAAGTACGCAGCGCGGCGAGTTCGAGGTCCTGACCACGGGGCCGAAGTGGTACGACACACGCGCGCGCCTGGGCGGCGGCGGTGCGATCGATTTGACGATGCATCTGCTGGGCCTGTCGTTCGTCGACGCCGTGAAGCGACTGACCTCGGAGTGACGTGGTCGTGGTTCATCTCCTGCGCAAGGCATCGCTACCCGACCCGTCGGAGGTCGGCGAGCGCCTCATTGCGGCGGCTACCTTGGCGCCGTCAGTCAAGTTGCGCGAACCAAGGCCGGCGGGGTTCCCACTGCTGTTATCGGCGCAATGGCAACTCATCGAGCCCGCGACGGCGTTCCTGCATGAACATCTCGTTCAGCGCGCCCATACGGCCGACACCGTCAGGACCTATACCGAGATCCTCTACGACTGGTTCGAGACGCTCGAACAGAACGGTATCCGCTGGGACGATGCCGCCGCAGTGGACCTTGTGGCCTACCGCAATCGCATGTTGCAGCAGCCCAGCGCTCACACCGGCCGCCCCTATCGTGTCTCGACCATCAACCACCGCGTGCGCGGCGTCTTGAGGTTCTACGAGTGGGCGGTTCGAACGCGTTGGTTGAGTTCATCGGCGCTGATCGACACCCCGCGCAACGTGGGTGTCGCCAGGCAACCTCGACTGGTCGGCACCGACACAGCGAAGGCGATCGAGCGAAGCTTCTTCGTATTGCGCCAGTTCGAGCCGCTGCCGCGCCCGCTGATGTCCGAACAGGCGTGCGAGCTGATGGCGGCGCTGCCGGCGCCGTACGATTTGATGGCCAGGTGGCAGCTCTACACGGGCTTGCGCGTCAGCGAACTGTTGCGACTGACCCTGGCCGACGTGGTGCGGCCGCAGCAGCCCGTCATTCCGTATCAGATGATCGAGGTTCTGCGCAAGGGCCGCAAGATCGGCCACGTGATCGCGTCGGCGAGCCTGCTCGACGAGACGGCGGGCTACGTGTGCGGCCACCGCCATGCCTGGTTGCTGCGCGCCCGGTCCAGGCGAGGAGGCGGCGAGCACACAGCCCTGTTCATCAACGCCCGCGGCGCACCCGCCGGCAAGAACGCCTACCAGCGTGTGGTCAGCGCGACCGGCCTGCGTTGCGGGTTCAAGGCAACCACTCATCTGTTGCGCTCGACGTTTGCTTGCATGCTGCTGGCTCGACTCGAACGGCTGGCCAGCGAGGGGGCCGCCGTCAATCCGCTGCTCGTGGTCAAGGTACTCCTGGGACACGAGCGCATCGAGACCACCGATCGCTACCTGCGCGCCATCGTCGTCGATGTTGTGCTGCTCAAGGAAGTCCTGGACACGCTGTTGTCCCGGGAGCGCTGATCGTGCGCGCCACCCGTCAACCGATGCCGCGCACGCTACCGGGCAATGGCACCGCCGCGAGCACCGCCACGAGCTCCGCACGTTCGCAGCCGATTCGCCATGACGGGCCGCGAGTCGTGCGCCGCACCGTTATGAGTTTCAGCACACTGAGCCTGCCGGAGGACGTGCGACTCGCGCTGGCCGAGGCTTTTTGGAGCCACTTCGGCGCGCAGGCCGAGCGCTGCATCCTGACACGCTGGCACTACATCAAGACCTTCGACCGATTTGCTGGCGAGACGGGCGCCGTCGCTGCCATGGCCGATATTCACCGAGACCTGCTGCTGCGCTACATCGACTGGCTGAACGCACTGCGTCGGCCTGGCGGGCAGCCATGGACCAAGTCGAGCCGGTCGAGTGCGTATGGTGCCCTGAGCACGCTACTGCAGTGGCTCGAGCGTTGCCGGCCCGGCGTCATCCCCGCCAGCATCGAGTACCCCTTCAACCCGTTCCCATGGCGCAACCGCGACACACCTGCGCGCGACAAGATTTCAGCCGTCGAGTTGCGCGCGCTGCTGAAGGCCTGCGAGGCCGATATCGAACACAGCCGCGCCAGGCGCGATGCCGCCGCTGCACAGCGGATCAACGACAGCAGCACGCCAGGCACCCTCGGGTGGTTTCTGCAATACGTCGACGAGCGCTGTGCGGGCATCGTTCCGCAGACCGTGGAACTCAAGCGTTCGAAGCAGCGACAGCATGCCAGGACGCTGGCCGCATTGGGCGGCCAGAAGCAGGTGGAGCCCTGTCTGTACCCGCGCGCGGAGTCCCTGCTGGCGTACTACCTGGCCATCCTCATTCACACCGCAGGCAACCCCGACCCCATTGCCGAACTCGGCCGCGACTGCCTGCAGTCGTTGCCGCTGCTCGACGATCGTCAGGCCCTGGTGTGGTTCAAGGCCCGGGCCCACAGCATCCAACGGAGAACCTTCCTCAGCACGGACCGGCTCGAGCCGCCCGCCCTGGTCAAGGATCTCCTGCAATGGAACGCGCGGCTACAACCGCTGGCGCCGCCCGCGCTTCGTGATCGATTGTTCCTGTTCAAGGGGCCGCGCGGCACAGGTGCGCTGTCCAGCGGCAACGTCAAGCATATGTTGCCGGCCTTCTGTAAGCGACACGCTCTGCCGAGGTTTTCGCTGGCGTCGATCCGTGCAAGCGTGCTGGCCAGCTTCTATCGCGCTTCAGGCGATCTCCTGCGCGCCAAGACGGTTGCCAACCATGCTCACCTGGCCACCACGGTGCGCTATGTGCAGATGCCAGAGGTGCACGCTCAGCATCGCGCGCGCATTGCGGCCATGCAGAGTGCCTTCATCGGTCACATCGAGCAGGCTCGCTCGAACGGTACGCCCGCCAGGTCAGCGACCAGCGCCCCGGCCAGCAAGGACCCGGCCGTGCCGGGCGGCGAGGTGGTCTCGATGTTCGGCTTCGGCTGCACGGACCCATTCGCGGGCACCGCCCCGGGGACGCAGCGCGGCCAGTTGTGCACGCACTTTATGGGTTGCTTCACATGCCCCAACGCCATCATCACGCCCGA